>NZ_CADEAJ010000001.1:0-64996 GCF_902825235.1 Bartonella vinsonii subsp. vinsonii
CAATACGCCGCCGTGGCACCTCAAACTGATAATGCAAGATATGAATAACAATCTGCCGTGCTAACGCCGCATCAAATAAGCCATGCGGAGGGTCAATAATATACCGGATCGGCAGATGCTTAAATCCCCCACTCACGGCTTTTAAAGAACAGGAAAGCATCACCTGTAAACGTTCAACTTCTGAATAAGGATTAACGATATCGCTTCTGACATCTGGGGTCCATAAATTACAAGCAGCAACCATAACCACCCCCTATAAAAACAATATGACCACCCCCTAATCGCCAGAACCAACCCTTCCAAACGGCTGCCTGACGACACAACTCTATGCAATTTATCTTGCCCATTTCGTATTGATCTTTAGACATTGATAAACCTTTTTATCTTATGGTATTTAAACTCATGGCAAATGCGCAAAAACGCAAAGCCGTGTAACGAAGTTCAAGCAGCATTACCGCGCAAAGCAGAATGCGCACGCGAATCTGTGTTGGCATGTTTTGCTGCTTTAAAAATGCGACGGCGACTTTTGGGGTAGCGGTCACTAAAAACTTGCTCGACGGGCAAACCGATAAAATCGGCAATAGCACGTTCAGCTTTCTCATTAGACCGTGTCCAGATGTGTTGAACGCTGGATGACGGTAGTTGATAAGCTTTCGCGAGCTCCGCCAAGGTCATATTACGGCGGCGTAGCTCGGCTAAAATACTATGGCGATCCCATACTTGTGTGAGAGTCATAAACTTCGCTCCTACTTCAAACGGATGCTCCAACATCCGTTTTTTGTGGGGTTCTTTGTGTAATAACCGTCTTTTTTACAGACGGTAATATGAGGTATATCTACAAATAGGATATTATTAAACCTCATTTGTAAACATTTGTAATATGAAACGACAAAAAAATGAGCCCAAAACCGCATTAGCAAAACGACTCACAGAAGTTAGAAAGCTTGTGGGCTTATCTCGTGATATATTTTCTCTTAAAATTGGTATCAGTATTCAGGGACTCGGAAATTACGAACGCGGTGACAGAACTCCAGACGCAACAGTTTTATCAGCATATAAGGAAAAATTTGGAGTGAACCTGAATTGGCTTTTGACTGGTGAAGATGCGATGTTTATAGACATGATGATGACTCGGGCTTTCAATATCTCTCCACCTACCATCCCTGCTGGGCTCATGAAAAAGCTCGGTCGCATAGCTTATACAACCTATCGCGATGCAAAAATAAAACTCCCCCTGAAGATATAGCGGAATTAGCAGCAGAGCTTTATAAAAAGTTGCAAGAGCTTGTTCAAAACATCAATGATAGTGAAGAAGTAGAGCTTACTTTGCCTCTTCTAAAATTGCATTTAAAGCGTCAAATAGAAGCTGAAAGAGTACATCTAGAAGCTACACAAGATACGGCTTAATGCCCCTTTAATATGAAAAATCGATATGAAAATCTTTTTTGCTTTTTTTGTCATTTTTGGCTGATTTTGAATCTGGTTGCACTTTTTTTTCATTTTTTTCAAAGGGGCTTCAAAGGCGGTTTTCTGGGCTTTCACAGACTTTTTAAAAATCTTCAAAGGGTTTTCAAAGACCTTTCAAAGCCTTCTCTCATTTTTACCATGAAAATGCACTTTTTTCTGATTTTCGCTCTTTTTCGCAATTTTAGGTGTCAAAATCCATTTTGACAAAATGCGCATTTAATGGTAAAAAATATCCATAAAAACAACAAATTACCACGTATTCCTAACTGATCCTACCTCTTTCCCACTTAGTATAAAACCTAGTGTCAAGCTACACGCATCGTACTTTGCTATGTCTTCATGCTTTAAAGATATAAGAAGTATAGTATGAGCTAGAGGATAGCAACAATGGGATATATCCCCTTTAAATAAATGCACTGGTATGTAATGCATTTGTGAGATTTTAATAATCCTGAAATCTGCTTTTAATTCAATAACTATTTAGTGATCTTCATTGCGAGATTGCATTCAACAACAGGCATTATGATTTTTTTTGTCTATAAAATATTATTAACGGCCTATAAGCAATTTACAGATTTAATTTACTCAGGTTGCATCTATACCTTAAACGATGTCTCCCCCCCCCTCTGTGTTATGACTTTAAAAGAGATATTTCACTTCATGCAGAAAATATTGCTTACTTTGCGAAAGAATAAATATAAAATGAAACATTGGATAGCTGTAATTTCTCAAGATCACGCTCGCCTTGCAGCCAAATTAGGTTTCCTTCAAATCTGTCACGGTAAGGCTGCCCCACTTCAAAAAACATCTAAGGGAGATGAAGTCTTCATTTACTGTCCACGGAGTGAAATGGGCACTGGAAAAATTCTTCAAACTATAGAGTTTCAGTGTGTGTTTAAAGACAACCACATTTATCAAGTAGAGCAAGTTCCTGATTTCAAACCTTTTCGAAAAGATGCTGTTTTTAATAAACAAGCAAAACCTGTTGTTTTAAAAGAAGTTCAAAGTCTAGAATTTCTATCTAATCCTCATTGGGGGATGTTAGCAAGGCGAGGTTTTTTCGAAATTACGACTCATGATGCAACCCAAATTCGCAAAGCAATGGGAATTTATGATAGCTAATTATTTATCTATTTTTGTTATTTCAAGTATATAAAGAAAATCTTTCTTAGAAACTGAAGGGTTTTCTTTTAATTAAAGCATAGTCTAAAGAGATTGGTATCAATGCATTATGTGTCATGACACTGCTGTTGAAAACTGGACTGCAATAGGAATAAACATCTTAAATTTAAAACTTTCTTTTGGCTTGAATCCTATATAGCCTATTCTATTAAAAGGATTTTTTTATGAAAAAGGGGACCCTCATGTTTAAATGGACACATAGCGAAGAGATTTATACACAAGCAAGTGCTGAACAAATTTGGGCTATGTGGGAAGACGTAGCAACATGGCCTTGTTGGGACCATGAACTTGAATGGGTAGAACTTCCTAATGCTTTCAAAGCAGAAGCTATAGGACAAATGAAACCAAAAAAAGGACCGAAAGTAACCTTTACACTTGATAAAGTTATAAAAAACGTTTGTTTTTCTGATTATACTAAACTTCCTTTTACACGCATAATTTTTGATCATGAATATATTAGCTCAACAAAATCTGGTTCTTCAAAAAATAAAATTCGTCATACAGTAACTATGACTGGTTTACTTTCCCCTTTATTTGGAGTGCTTATTGGATCAAAGATTAAATTACATCTTCGTGATGCAATGATCGAAATGAACCGCCGTGCTCTTACTGGGAATAAATCGTTTTCATAACTATACTTACTCACTTAAGGAAATTGAATTTGTTAAAAAAAGACGACGCAGAAGTTATAGCCCACATTAGAGTTGAGTCTTTGAACCGTGAGTGTTTAACTAACCAATTGCTCATGGGGTATGTAATTTAGTCCATTTTGCAGTTTTAGCGTTTAAAATGAAGTGTCATCGCACAATTTCCCATTGGTTTTATGGAAATATGTATTTGACTCACTGACGACAATGAGCGAATTAGAAAGCTTGAAGCCAAAGAGATTTTACTTGCATTTTTTTGAAAGAAGCTGAAAAAAATCGTTCACTTTATTAAAAGAATGTGTGTATGCGAGTATTTATATTGATAAGCATACAAAATGACATTTTATATGAATTCGCCAGATTGCTTATCCGTATAAATAATAAAATATTTAAGGGAGTCTAATAATGACTGACAAAAACCAGATTGATAAAGCCGCTTCGTTGGTTGAAGCAGCAAAGCGTTCTGGAGCAGATGCTGCTGATGCTGTTATTGTCCGTTCACATTCTACCAGCGTATCAGTTCGTTGCGGAAAAGTCGAATCGACAGAAGCTTCAAAGAGCAATGACTTTACATTAAGGGTTTTTGTTGGCAAAAAAGTAGCAAGTGTTTCTGCTAATTTAACGACTTATCCGCAAAAACTAGCAGAGCGTGTTGTTGCAATGGCAAAAGCTTCTCCTGACAGTTTATTTGAAGGTTTGGCAAATAAAGACTATTTGGTTACACACCCTAAAGATCTTGATCTTTTTGATGATTTTGTTCCACATAGTCATTTTTTAACAGAAGATGCTTTAAAAACGGAGGCAGCAGCCCTCGATATTAAAGGAGTGAGCAATTCTGGTGGAGCCACAACAGCTTATGGCCGTAGTGGGTTTGTTCTTGTAACGAGTGATGGTTTTTGTGGGACTTATCATTCCAGTTATTTTTCACGTTCTTGCAGTGCTGTAGCTGGTGAAGGTACCGCAATGGAACGGGATTATGATTATACAGCTGCCCTCCATTTTTCTGATTTGGAAGCAGCAGAAATTGTGGGAAAAAATGCAGGAATTAGAGCAGTTCGACGTTTGGGAGCAGTTCGTGCTACCACAAAGGTTTTGGATGTTATTTTTGATCCGCGTACAGCTCGCGGAATTGCTGGGCATATCGCATGTATGGTGAATGGAGCATCTGTAGCTCGTAAAACGAGTCTTTTACAAAACTTCTTAGGAAAAACAGTGATGAAGTCGGATGTTCATGTGACAGATCAACCTTTGCGATTGCGTGGGAATGCTTCTCGTCCTTTCGATGGAGAAGGTGTGGAAGGGCAAACATTGAATATTATTGAAAATGGTATTTTAAAAAACTGGCTTCTTTCATCATCTTCAGCGCGTGAATTGGGGCTTGAAACCAATGGTCATGGTGTACGTTCAGCTTCATTGGTTCAACCAGCAAGTACCAATTTTGCTATTGAACCGAGTTTAATATCACCTAACGATATGATAAAAAATTTGCGTACCGGATTCTATGTTACAGAATTATTCGGGCATGGCATTGATTTCGTTACGGGACAGTACAGTCGTGGTGCTTCTGGTTTTTGGATTGAAAATGGCGAAATTGCTTATCCAGTAAGCGAAGTAACACTGGGTTCTGATCTGCTCCATATGTTAGCACATTTAACACCTGCCAACGATATTGATCGGCGTTATAGTACAGCGGCGCCAACATTATTAATTGAAGGGATGACACTTGCAGGAAAATAACACACATCTTTCTTCTGATTTAAATCTTTTGCTTGATGTTAGCCGAGAGGCTGGGGATTTAGCAATGAAGTATTTTGGATGTGCTTTAGACGTTTGGATAAAAGATGGAAATTCACCAGTTAGTGAGGCGGATTTTGCAGTTGATCATTTTTTGAAAGAAAAGCTCCTTGAGGCGCGTCCGAATTATGGATGGATTTCAGAAGAAACGAAAGATCATCGGAAACAACAAAATTATGAACGCTACTTTGTGGTTGATCCTATCGATGGAACGCGTGGTTTTCTTTCTGGCAATACCTATTGGTGTATTTCGATAGCTATTATTGAGAATGGGCGCCCTATCGTGGGTGTTGTGCAATGTCCAGCTCAGGGTGATGTTTATGCGGCTCTTATTGGTGGAGGGGCGACATTAAATGGCAGAGAACTTCCTTTTTTGGCATCTCAGATTAAACGCAAATATAAAGTTTCACTCGATAAATCGCTCGCTCAAAAATTGCCAGATGATTTTCTCAATCAAATTAGTTTGTATCGCCATATTCCCTCTCTTGCATATCGTATTGTCCTTGTTGCCCAAAATGAGATTGATATTGTGTTTGTTCGTCCAAATTGTCATGCATGGGATATCGCAGCGGCTGATCTTATTTTACAGGAATGTGGAGGATGTTTTTTATCACTTGATGCACCTTTTATATCTTACGGAATTGAACCTTATCAATATGGACTTTTGATTGCGGGTAAAAATAATTGCTGTCAAGATATGATAGATGTTGTTCGCCAAGCAAAGTTAGTTTAATCACATAAAAAATGCGCTAAAATTTCTTAACGATATGGAGGCTCCATGACCGATACCAATGAAAAAAAACAACATTTGCATCTTGTATTTGGTGGGGAATTGAAAAATCTTAAAAGTAATCAATTTAAGAATCTTGATGATTTAGATGTGGTTGGTATTTTTCCAGATTATCAATCAGCTCAAGAAGCGTGGCAAGCGAAAGCACAAAGCAGTGTAGATAATGCATTACAACGTTATTACATCGTAGACTTGCATCGCCTTCTTGATAGTGAAATGGATGATGCATCATAAAACTTGAATTTTAGACTGTTACTTTCCTCATTATGCAAATGCTAAAAAAATAAATTTTTTCGATATACTATTAGGATGAATGAAAATTAAGTGTATTTTGTAAAGTGCTTTTTGTGATAAAGATGTGGTTTATACAGTTTTTTAGTGTGTGAATGGATTGTGTACCCTTTGTTTATTGAACGAATCTCCTCTTAAAAAACTTAAAGAATGTTGCTAAGGTCTAAAGCGATCATAATCTATTTCTTATGACTTTTTTGTTTTGTTAATTCAGAAATAAATGGAGCATTAAAAAACGAGAGTTTAAATTTGTTCATAGTTTAAGAAGAAAAAGTAAAATTCCTTATGTTCATAAGTTAGTTATGAGAGTGTTCATGATAAAAATGCTCTTAATCCTGACAAGAAACTCCATAATTATGGATATAAAGTGCATAAAACTAGAAAAAGGATTATCTTTTATTTACCTGTACTATGTCATACTGTATGTACATACATTCTCATGGGAGAAAGTTCTTGAAAAAATACAGGAAAAATTGTGATATCGTTTTTCCAAAGCATTCTCATGAATAAAGCGTTTTTTGTTGCTTAAAATGCGGAAAATATTTCGCTCCTCGCTCTGAAAAATTGATGCAATGAACAAGGGTGATGAATCGTTTAATAGAAAAAGCTTGCAGGCGTCTTAAAACAAGTGAATAAGGTGGTTTTAATGATGGAACTAAAGGCATGTGCGGCTCTTTTAATCTATCGGATGATGGGTTTTTGCTTGCGTCCCGTTATACCCTTTTATTTGTTTCTTCGTGCTGTCCGTGGAAAAGAAGAGTGGGGTCGCCAAAAAGAGCGTTTGGGTAAAAGCCATAAAGTCCGTCCTCAAAGCCCATTAATTTGGTTGCACGCGGCAAGTGTTGGAGAAACACTTGCTCTTGTCCCACTTATTAATTATATTTTATCATTAAAAATCAATATATTATTAACAACCTGCACTGTAACATCTTCTTCTCTTGTAAAAAAGCAGTTTGGTAATCGTCTCATTCATCAATATGCTCCGTTAGATTTAGATCTGGCTGTACATCGTTTTATCAGTCATTGGAAACCGGATTTAGCATTGATTTGTGAATCAGAGATTTGGCCTCTTCGTATTAAAGAACTTGCAAAGATGCATATTCCACAGATTCTTGTTAATGCTCATATGTCTGAACGATCTTTTAAAGCTTGGCAAAAACGGCGTGTTCTTGCCAAACATATCTTTAAGCATATTGACTTGGCTATTGGGCAAAACGAAAAAGATGTATCTTATTATAACGCCCTTGGGGTAAAATCTGTTGCACTTTCTGGCAATCTCAAGGCTGATGTTTTGCCGATTGAAGATCAAGATTTGCTTACGTATTATCATAGTGCTATTGGCAACCGCCCAGTTTGGGCAGCTGTTTCAACCCATGAAGGGGAAGAGGAAATTGCTTTTGAAGTTCATAAAATTCTCAAAAATTATTTGCCGGATATATTAACAATCATTGTGCCTCGCCATCCTGAACGTTTAGAAGACCTTATGAGAAAATGCGACAAAAAGAATTTGCGCTTTATCCGTAGAAGTAACAATGCTGTTCCAGATGCAAATACCGACATTTTGTGGGGCGATACAATTGGAGAAATGGGACTTTTCCTTCGCTTATCGAAAGTTTCTTTCATTGGGAAGTCTTTATGTGGAGATGGTGGACACAATCCATTGGAGTTAGCTTTGCTTAGATCAGCTATTTTAACGGGGCCTCATGTTTCTAATTTTCAAGAAATTTTTGACAAATTTTTAACGCGTGATGCAGCATTTGTGATTCAAAACACAAAACAACTTGCTATACAAGTGTATAGGCTTTTAACAAATGAAGCATTACGACAAGAAATGGTTGATAAAGCCTATGACGTAGCAACCGGTATGGCAGGTGCACTCGAGCGCACATTAAAACTTCTTGAACCATTTTTGCAACCTCTCGTGATACAAACAGGTTTGAGTCAACATCGGAGTCAGTATGCATATTAGTACACCTCATTTTTGGTGGAAGGAGAGAAGTTTTTTACGTTTTTTACTAGCTCCAGTTTCTTGGATATATGGTTATTTTTCAAACCGCCGTATGGCAAAAGAACCCCCTATTATTGATCTTCCAGTTTTATGTATTGGCAATTTTACATGTGGCGGTACCGGTAAAACACCTGTTGTCATTGCTTTTGCAAAAGCTGCTAAAGAACTTGGTTTCGTGCCTGGTGTTGTATCACGTGGTTATGGTGGAGCATTTAAGGGAGTGCATCTTGTAAATGAGAAATATGATAATGCACGCGACGTTGGAGATGAAGCGCTTTTACTTGTACGGCATGCTTTTGTTGCCATATCAGTTGATCGTTATGCGGCAGCACAACGGCTCAAGCAAGAAGGATGTACTCTTATTTTAATGGATGATGGGTTTCAAAGCCGCCGTCTTTATATGGATTATGCACTGCTCGTTGTCGATGCAATGCGTGGTTTTGGTAATGGAGCTGTTTTTCCAGCAGGACCTTTGCGTGTATCACTAAAAACACAACTTTCTTTCACAGATAGTATTTTATTGATTGGTCATTTGGACGCAAATGATAAAATGGCTTTTCTTCTCATGCATACTGGAAAACCTTTGCATCACGCTCATTTTAAATCATTGGCGTCCGATAAGGTTGCAGGAAAATCATTCTTAGCATTTGCAGGTATTGGCAATCCAGATAAATTTTTTAAATCCATTAAAGAACTCTCTGGTCATGTGGTGCAAACTTACTCTTATCCTGACCACTATTTTTTTACTGACATAGATTTAAAAAATCTTGCACAAAAAGCTAAAACTCAAAGCTTATGGCTCGCTACAACTGCTAAGGATTACGCACGTATAAAAACAAACCATGTGCAAAAAGATTTAAAAAATCTTATTGTATTTGATGTTCACGTTAATTTTGCTCAAGAAGATTTTTGCCATAAGCTGCTTGAGCAAGTCATAACCCGTTTTAGAGAACGCAAACATCCTCTTTAAAAAGCGAAATTTATAGCCTTCAAATTTGTTATTTTTTCTGTGCTTTTAACAACTCACTGAGATACGGATTGCATTCAAGTTCACGATGATAGGAAATTTCACAACTCGCATATGCTTCTTGGCGGTGATGATTCCAATATTTTAAATCATCTATCGGGATTTTTTGTCCGCTAACCGCACAAAGAGTATAGGTTCCATATTCTATGATTTTATATCCATTATTGGAATAATGAATTTTTGCTTCACGTTCATCCTTGGAAAACATACTTTATAATCCCTTCTTATTAGTATGAGAGATAACTCAAGAAAAGTGCCATAAAATGCCCTATAAAGTCGAGAGTGAATTTAATTTTTTCTTACCAAAACAATGCGTGGAAACTTATTTTCTACCAAAAAGCCTCTCTATATCAGCCAATTTGAGTTCAATATAAGTAGGACGCCCGTGATTACACGTGCCTGTATGAGGGGTTGCTTCTATTTGTCGTAGCAGTGCATTCATTTCTTCGGGGCGTAAAACACGTCCTGACCGTATTGAGCCATGACAAGCCATCGTTGCTGCAACATAATCAAGCATTGCTTTTAAATTGTCTGTCGTATCATATTCAGCAGCTTCATCTGCAAGGTCTTTAATGAGAGCTTGTACATTGATCTCTCCTAACATAGAGGGTGTTTCACGCACAACAATTGCTCCAGGTCCAAATGGTTCTATGCCCAAGCCAAACTTTTGCAAAGCATCTTTGTGCGCTAAAAGACATGTTGCATCTTCTTCAGAGAGCTCTACAATTTCAGGGATAAGCAACAATTGTGAAGCAAGCGGCTTGGAATAAAGTGCATTCTTGAGTGCTTCATAAACCAATCTTTCGTGAGCAGCATGTTGATCGACAATGATCAAGCTCTCTTGAGTTTGAGAAATAATGTAGTTTTTATGGATTTGTGCTCGGGCTGCTCCTAGCGGATAAGATAGTTCTTCTGATGATGTTTCAGTACTTGGAATGTAAGCATCACCGCTTGGCGTATCTAACCCCTCTATAAGAGGAGTAACATCTTCTTCTAAACCAACAGAGTTGGTAATATCCAATGGCTTATGCACCATTGATGCAGATGCCAAAGGGTAATGCTGAGGGTTGTAAGAAAAAGGCGGGTGAGTGCTTTTAAAAGTCTTCAATGGCTGTTGTATCTGAAATGCAGCCAACATTGCTTCAGAACGCGTTGAAGTAGGACGAACACCCATTTGATGCAATGCTTCACGAATTGCTCCGACGACTAAACCGCGAATAAATCCCGGATCACGGAAGCGAACATCCGCTTTTGTTGGGTGGACGTTAACATCTACATCAGCAGGTGGTAAATCAATAAAAAGAATGGATACAGGATAACGATCCCGCGTCATCACATCAGCATAAGCTCCTCGAACTGCTCCCCAAAGAAATTTATCACGCACTGGGCGCCCATTAACATAAGCAAATTGATGAAGGCTATTACTACGGTTAAAGGATGGCAAACAAGCAAACCCAGTTAAACGGACTGATTCGCGTTCAGCATTCAGTGCAATACTGTTGGGAGCAAATTCTTTACCCATAATCTGCGTAATACGTTGTAATTGTCCTTGAATGTTATTTTCCGTAGCAGGAAGCTCCATAGAAGTTCTATCTGGACCTGAAAGAGAAAAACGAATATGTGGAAATGCGATAGCAATTCGTTTAATCATATCGGTAATAGCATTCGTTTCAGCGCGGTCAGTTTTCATAAATTTTAGCCGTGCTGGCGTGACAAAGAAAAGGTCACGAACTTCAACAATTGTTCCAGGATTTGCAGCAGCTGGTTTGGGGCCAAAAACCTTCCCTGCTGTAACAATAATTTCAGTAGCATTCTCAGCATCTTGCGTTCGTGAGGTTAATTTAAGTTTAGCAACAGAACCAATAGAGGGTAAAGCTTCTCCTCTAAACCCAAGAAAGCAGATATTGTGCACATCATCAGTAATCTTTGAGGTACAATGGCGAGAAACTGCTAAGGTTAACTGATCTGCAGGAATACCACAGCCATTATCACTCACCTTTATAAAATTTTTTCCCCCATTTGCTGTAACAATTTCAATTCGCGTTGCTCCCGCGTCAATGGCATTTTCAACAAGTTCTTTGACAACATTTGCTGGCCGTTCAATAACTTCGCCGGCGGCAATTTGATTAATAATATTTTCGCTGAGATGGCGTATAATCATCATAAATTCTAACAGGATTCCTGCGGATTCTTTAGCAAGCTTTGAGGTATGATAGCATTATTTGTGCAACATTCAAGAATGAGAGTGCATGAAAAGTATTTTCTCAAAATAATACTCTTCATTGACTTTCAAAGAATCATGTATCAAATGCTATTTTATTGTTCATAACATTCTCATATGAATAATTGATAAGAAAAATCAAAGGAGAAGTGTTTTTATCACTCTAAAATATCTTGCACTCCTTCATTATCTACGCCAAAAAGAAAGTGAGTAAGAATGGAAGGCGAAACATATGGCGCATGTAAGCGGTATTTTGGCAGATAATGATATACAAGCTTTAATTGATAATGACTTTCTTAAAGCTCTTTGGCCATTTGATCCAGCCCAAATACAACCTGCAAGTCTTGATCTTCGTTTAGGAAACAAAGCCTATCGTATACGTGCTTCCTTTATGCCTGGGTTCAATGTAAAAGTTTTAGATAAACTCGAACGATTAAAATTGCACGAATTCGATTTGCAAGACGGAGCAGTCTTAGAAACAGGTTGTGTTTATATTGTTCCTCTTTTGGAAAGTTTGGCTTTACCTGAAATTTTATCAGCTGTTGCCAATCCTAAAAGTTCCACTGGACGATTAGATATTTTTACACGTGTTATTACAGATAATGCACAAGAGTTTGATAAAATTTGTGCCGGTTATTATGGCCCACTTTATCTTGAAATTAGCCCACGCACATTCCCAATTTTGGTGCGTACCGGTTCACGTTTATCTCAGCTTCGATTTCGCAAAGGACACAGTTACTTAAATGAAAGTGAACTCCATGCTTTGCATAAGAATGAAACGCTGATATCAGATGATCTGCCTAATATTAGTGCGGGTGGTATTGGGCTTTCTATTAATTTAAAGGGGGATGAAAATGGGCTTGTGGGCTATCGTGGTAAACGCCATACAAGTGTTATTGATATTGATAAACGTGCTGTTGCTCACGTTCTAGATTTTTGGGAACCTCTTTTTGACCGTGGTCAAAGAGAACTCATTCTCGATCCTGATGAGTTTTATATTTTAGTTTCGCGAGAAGCGGTCCATGTTCCTCCACTTTATGCAGCTGAAATGACCCCGTTTGATCCCTTAGTTGGTGAATTTCGGGTGCATTATGCCGGTTTTTTTGATCCAGGATTTGGACATATGGAAGTGGGAGGAAAAGGAGCAAAAGCGGTTTTGGAAGTGCGCAGCCGTGAAGTTCCGTTTATTTTGGAGCATGGCCAAATTATTGGCCGTTTAGTATATGAACATATGCTTCATCGACCGCTAAAACTTTATGGGCAAAATGCTGGATCTCATTACCAAGCACAGGGATTAAAGCTATCTAAGCATTTTAAATGAAGATACTACGTATTTTAATGTCATTACAGAGTAACTGCAATACAATGGCGTTCTGTTTTACGTGAGGGTCGTGCCCCCATTAAAGAACGTGAGAAGCAAAAACGCAAAGCTGGACTAAAAGGGATGGTAAGGATAGAAACTGGTTTCTACCTTTACAACTTTATATTCTCCCTAAGTTAGGCTGTTTACCGGTTTCATAGATTGCGCATTGGAGATAAACATGATGAAATTTTCATAAACCTAGAGAGAGTAAATAAAGACATTTTCGTTATCAATTGATTTTTTGAATTGCAATCTCTGTTACTTATATTTACTTAGTTTTGTGTTCTGTGAGAACATTTAAGAGGAGATGCGCGGGCTCATCTTTATTGATTTTAAGGTGTTTTCGCTTTTCATTCAGAAACAATGGTGCCATTCATGATTATTTCCTCAACATTTGATTACCGCAAAGCAGCAAAACGTCGGCTTCCTCCTTTTCTTTTTCACTATATTGATGGCGGAGCTTATGCTGAGGAAACAATGCGACGAAATTGTACAGATCTTCAGGCAATTGCATTACGTCAAAGAATTCTGAAACAGATTGGTGATGTTGATCTTTCAACAAAGCTTTTTGATCAAACACTTAATTTGCCCATTATACTTGCACCCGTTGGATTAACAGGCATGTATGCACGCCGTGGTGAAGTACAAGCAGCGCGTGCGGCCGTTGCAAAAGGTATTCCTTTTACCCTATCGTCAGTTTCAGTGTGCCCCATTGCAGAAGTGCAGAAAGCCGTTGGAAGTGCATTTTGGTTTCAACTTTATGTTCTCAAAGATCGCGGATTCATGCGTGATGCATTAGAGCGGGCTTGGGCATCTGGTATACGCACCTTAGTTTTTACAGTTGATATGCCGGTTCCTGGGGCACGTTATCGCGATGCACATTCAGGAATGTCTGGACCTTATGCTGGATTACGTCGTATTTTACAAGCTTTTACTCATCCGCATTGGGCATGGAATGTTGGTATTATGGGGCGTCCACATGACCTTGGAAATGTTTCTACCTATTTGCAAAAAAAGATTGCATTAGATGATTATGTTGGTTGGCTTGGAGCTAATTTTGATCCCTCAATTGGTTGGCGTGATCTACAATGGATTCGAGACTTTTGGAAAGGAAAAATGGTTCTGAAAGGTATTCTTGATCCAGAAGATGCACGAGAAGCCGTGCAATTTGGTGCTGATGGTATTGTTGTTTCCAATCATGGTGGGCGTCAACTTGATGGTGTCTTATCAACTGTACACGCATTGCCAGCAATTGCCGAAGCTGTAAAGGGCAATTTGACCATTTTAGCGGATTCCGGTGTTCGTTCTGGCCTGGATGCTGTACGCATGATAGCACAAGGTGCAGACGCTGTTATGATTGGTCGTGCTTTTGTTTATGCTCTTGCAGCCGCAGGTGAGAAAGGTATTACGCAACTCCTTGATCTTTTTGCTAATGAAATGCGGGTTGCTATGACATTAACTGGTGTACAGGCAGTCAAAGACATTTCACGCGAAAATCTAGTGCACACCGATGCTTTTGAGCAATAGAGAGAATACAGATACATCATCTTTAGAAAAAGAAAAGCTTGTTTCCTGAGAAACAGGAAATGCAAGAATTTAATGGACTTATATGTCTTATCTCTCCGTATCCTCAATAATTTATGATATTTTGAGCTAGAGAATATATTCGGATGTAATTTAATATTTTGATTATCTCATTGCTAACACAGCTTTCGCTATCCCAACTCGACTCATTCCATAATTTGCTAAAACCTCTAATTGGCTTCCATTACAAATTGGCTCATCTGGTATTCCTAATGATATAAATTTGCATGCAATGCTCTGCTCCATAAGTAATCTCGCAATTGCTTCTCCAAGCCCCCCATTGATACTATGCTCTTCACAGACAACAACGGATTTGTGGGATTTGCATAATTTTAGCACAAATGCCTCATCTAAAGGCCGAATTGTTGGAACACTTACAACTGTTGGGATAACTTCATATTTTGGGAGTTCTTCAGCAGCATCGAGACAAATCTGGACAGTTTCTCCAGTTGCAAGCAAAAGAATATCTTTTCCCTTTTTTACAATAGAAGCTTTATGTATATCGATTTTTGAAGCACCATCATGAATATTTTCCACTGCACGCTTTCCTAAACGTATATAAACCGGCATAGGATCGTTTAGAGTAGAGAGTATGGCAGCTTCTGTTTCTTTATTATCAGCAGGAGCAATAATGCGTATGTTAGGAATAGCCCGAAGCGAAGCAAAATCAGAAATGGCATGATGTGTTGCTCCGAGTGGTCCATAGCTAATCCCAGCACTAATCCCAATCAATCGAACAGGATTTTCGCAATAAGCAACATCTACCTTTATTTGTTCAAGTGCACGCGTCGTCAAAAAACAAGCTTGTGAAACAACAAATGGCTTTTTTCCACATGAGGCAAGTCCAGCAGCAACGCCTACCAAATTTTGTTCAGCAATACCAACTTCTACAATACGTTCCGGATAGAGCTTTGCGAATTGATCAATCTTTCCAGATATGCGTGAATCAGCTGTTAAAATAACAATGTCTTGATCAAATTGCGCTATATTTATAAGCGTTTTATTTACAATCTCGAGGTTTGAAAATTTTACAGCTTTTTGCGTTTCTTGATGAGGAATGTCCACGCTTATTCTTCCATTAATCGAATTTTTGTTTGAATTTCATTAACAGCAATATTGTATTCTTCATCTGTTGGAACTTTATGATGCCAGCATATGTCGTTTTCCATGTAGGAAATACCACATCCCTTTATTGTGTTCATCAGTATTGCTGTTGGTTTTTCTTTATGAGATGAAAGTGATCCTAACGACTTCTTCAATTGTGTTATATCGTGACCATCCATTTCCATAACATGCCACCCAAAACTTGTAAATTTATCTGCTAAGGGCTCTGCTTTCATTAAAACATCAGTCGTATCAGTAATTTGTAGCCGATTTCTATCTATAACTGCGATAAGATTGCTGAGTTTATAGTGTGCGGCAAAGATTACAGCCTCCCAGACAGATCCCTCTGCCATTTCGCCATCACCAAGAAGTACAAAAACGCGATAGTATTGAGAATTAAGCTGCCCAGCAAGAGCCATACCTGCCCCAAGAGATAAGCCATGGCCAAGAGAACCTGTACTTTGCTCGATGCCTGGAATTTTTTTGCTTACATGGCCAATAAAATTAGAACCAAATTTTAGATAAGTCTCGAGAAGTTGAGGATCAAAATATCCCATTTCTGATAATATAATATACAGCGCTTCAACTGCATGCCCCTTACTTTGAATATATCGGTCGCGATTGTTATCATGAATACGGGTTGGAGCTATTTGAAGGATATATTTGTATAAGATATAAATAAAATCAATACAGGAAAGGCTACCAGCTGTATGTCCAGATTTCACTTTTCTAATGAGGTTGAGTATTTTAAGACGTAAACGAAGAGCATAAATCGCATCATCAATATCCGTTTTATTGGTTGCATAAACCATATATTATCCCCCGCGAAAGATTTTAAAAATAATCTTAAATCATCATTTTATACAGTACGTATTTCTTAATTTTTATACGCGTAATACCATTTCCATCATAAAAAGAATCTTTAAATCTGATTATTCTATCGGATAAAAACAAGAGTTTTTCAAGCTCGAAGCTATGATCGCAGTTTATAGAGACGTATTGCTGTCTCACCATAAAAACGCTCATCATCGAGATAAAAGATATCAGGTAAATGAATAATTGCATCTCTCTTTTCTTCAAGCACAAAGAGTGTCTCAGCTTTTGCCCATCCGCCTCTCAGAGCCTCTACAAAAGCACGCTCGCCTAAACAATGCCCATAGGGAGGGTCCGCGCAGATAACATCAAACGGAAGCATTGTCCCAATATTGCCTAGTTTTGTTGCATCACGGCGCAAGATACGCCCAATCGATTGCAATTCAAAAGTTTCAATATTTTTTTGAAGAATCCCCCGCCCATCAACGGAATTTTCAACAAAAACTGCAGCTTTTGCACCACGCGATAAAGCCTCTATACCTAAAGCACCTGTACCAGCAAAAAGATCCAGAATGCGTTTATTGGTCCAAAATTGTTCTTCTCGACTAGCAAGAATATTGAAAAGACTTTCGCGTGTACGATCACTCGTTGGGCGAATTGACTGCCCCACAGGTGTAAACAAAATACGTCCGGCAAATTTACCGCCGACGATCCGCACGTGATCCTCCAAATCTTTTGGCTGTTTTTGCACCACCGTTATACACTTTAGATTTTTTCATAGAACCATCAAATATTTTAGCCTTACGCTTATTCTCAAAAGAACGCTCATCATAATTGCCTTTCACAACCTTTTCTTCTTTCTTTAAAAAACGCTCCTTCTTGCCACCAACACGCTCCTCACCATAAGGTTTTTTACCACGCCTTTGATCGAAACGAACGCTCTTCTCTTTGTGCAGCTGAACCTCTGGTGGTTTTTCCTTACCTTTATGGAAAGCTCTTTGACCGACTAAATTGCTTTTATGATCATGAGAGGTATTTTCACTGTAAAAAGGCTTCTTACGCCCACTGTTTGGGCGTGCACCAGGAGCCATCCAAACATTAGAACGGCGCGAACGAGGCAAAATACGCTCTGTTTTTCCTTCCTCGCTCTTATCCTTACGAATAAATTTCTCATCAGATTTTGTTCCCAATCGTGTTTGATTGTGCTTCACAGAACTGCTTCGCTGCCTACGTTGCACATCTCTTACACTCGAAAAAATCCAACTCCCCTTGGTGACAACAAGATCTTTATCACTTTGTTTTTCTGCAACAACTGCAGAATTTGAAAAAGGCTTCAGAATAGGAGAATCAAAATCTGCATTGGCTTGCATAATTAAACGCTCGCCCAATTGATCACGCAACATTCGTCCTTTTATCTCGCGAACTGCTCCCTCTTCCAAATCAGAAAGCTGAAATGGACCATAAGATACACGAATGAGACGATTAACCGATAATCCCAATGCACCAAGAACATTTTTTATTTCACGATTTTTTCCTTCACGTAAAGCTACAGAAAGCCATAGATTTGATCCTTGTTCACGTTCAATCGATGCTTCAATCGAACCATAAAAAATACCATCAATCGCAATGCCATTTTTAAGATTATCAAGAGCATTTTGTTTAACTCTTCCATGAGCACGAACCCGATATTTGCGGACCCATCCCGTTACAGGAAGCTCTAATACACGTGCTAAACCACCATCATTGGTTAACAACAAAAGCCCTTCCGTATTAATGTCAAGCCTACCCACAGAAAGAACACGAGGCATCCCTTGCGGCAAATTGCTAAAAACTGTTGGTCTCCCTTCAGGATCACGGTTCGTGGTGACCAGTCCCGCTGGCTTGTGGTAAAGCCATAACCGTGTTCGCTCTATAGGAGATAAAGGTTTGCCATCAACTTTAATCACATCAGAGCGGGTAACATTAAAAGCAGGAGTCGTCACAACTTTACCATTAACAACAACACGACCCGCAGAAATCATCATTTCTGCATCACGACGCGAGGCAACACCAGCACGCGCTAACCTTTTAGCAATCCGTTCACTCTCACCGTTTTCCTTCATTTGTTCTTTACACCAATCTCTTTCAGTACGTTCAGAAAACCGCCTGTCTGCACTATAGCTCTTATCTTAAAAGGGGAAGTAACATAATCATTTATCATTTGCTATCCTTTAGCAACAATAATACACTTGTTTGCTTGCAAGTTGATTTTAAACATTAAAAAAATAATGCTCCCTCTCAAAGGATCATAGCACATTCATTTTGCAACAGTCTTCTTATGATGAAGCCTTTTTGATTTCCTCTATTTCAGTAGAAAGAACAGTATGACTTTGACTCCCATGGAAATAGCCCTTTTAGAAGCGCAAGAAGCAAGAAAAAAAGACGAAATCCCCGTAGGTGCTGTTATCACACGCGGAAATACAATTATTGCACGCGCTGGTAACTCGATAAAAGCCTCACATGACCCTACCGGACATGCAGAAATGCGTGTAATCCGTATGGCTTGTGAAATATTCCAAAGCGAAAGACTTCCTGATTGCGACCTTTATGTAACACTCGAACCTTGTGCTATGTGTGCTGCAGCCATTTCATTTGCACGTGTACGGCGTCTTTATTATGCAACAAATGACGCAAAAGGAGGCGCTATTGAACATGGCCCACGCTTTTATCGGCAACTAACCTGTCATCACAGACCTGAGATCTATTCTGGTTTCAAAGAAAAAGAAGCTGCTCAACTTCTGAAAGACTTTTTTGCACAAAAGCGGCATGAAAAATAATTCATCTTCTTAACAGCAGTTCATCTCTCAAAATATGAGAACTCTCTGGCAATTGCTCTTCCTGTTACCAAAACCCGTTTTTAGAATACCTTTTTTCTCGCACTCTTTTAACGCTTCGTTTTTACTTCCGGACCAACAGGTGCAGTCCTTGCTGGTTGACGATAACTTAAAGGAGGTTCCGTGAGATACCGGCGATAATTCGCACTTCCAACTCGCGCTCTCTGACGACGTAAATATTCCTGCCGTTGCTTCTCATTCAACTGTGAAACGCTTTCCGAACCAGCACGAGCATGCTCATTAACTGATGATGCTTTTTGAGAAAAAACAGCCCCCCTACTTCGATCAAGATGCTGCTTTGATGTTGCTGTTCTCCTAAAAGTGTTATCCTGCTGCGGCAATGGCAAAACTCTGCGGGCATTGGGCTCGGGTATCACAAGTTTTGGATGCGCTTTCATCACAAGCTGACTATTGTCATTTGTTGGTGTTAGCGAAGCAATGTTAGCAACATCTTCAAAAAACTGTAATGAAACCGGCTTATCTGTACCATAGGTAGGAGCGGATAAACCACATCCTGTTAAAATAAAGCACATGCCTAAAATGCTTATTGGCAATCTTTTTACTTCACGCTTCTTCACTGCTTATCCCTATTTTCCTAAGTATATGGTTGCTTGATCTTCCCGCAATTTATTGGAGACCTGGCTTACACACAAACTTACCCCCCACGGAAAAACAACGGACCTCATCATTATCATAAAAGGCTCTCTGCATCAATGACAGAATTCAAATCATAATAATGTTCTTTACAACTCCGCATTTCTATCCCTTAATCTCAATTTGAAATCTTGCCAAGCATCTGTAGTTCACGCAAAGCTTCCGCATCACGAGCAGATACATCAGGATAAGCTGGATCGCTCCCAACATCTTGTGTATAACGCCATGATCTAGCACATTTTTTTCCCAATGCCTTCTCCGGATACACACCAACACCTTCAACATCACTCAGAGTAAAAGCATCCCCAGGTAATGCATGCGGCTTAATTGTTAGAGCACTGGTGATACAAATTTCCGCCATATCTAAGTTCTCCAACGCCTCCAATAAAGCTGGATTAGAAATAAAAACAATAGGTGCAGCTTCTAAAGATGACCCAATACGCTTATCAGCGCGTTCAAGCTCTAAAGCACCCGTCACAACCTTACGAACCTGTTTAACTTTTTTCCAACGTTCAGCCAAAGATTCGTTCTGCCATTCCTTTTGCACAGAGCAAAATTGTTCCAGATGCACAGATTGGCTTTCTGGATAACGTTCCAACCAAGCCTCTTCCATTGTAAAAGGCAACATGGGAGCAAGCCATGTGACCATTCGTTTAAAAACCTCACGAACAACCTGCAAAGAAGCTTTACGCTTTTTTGATGAAGGAGCATCACAATAAAGAGAATCTTTGCGGATATCAAAATAAAATGCCGATAATTCAATGATCGAAAAATCCAACAATGCACGCATAATCTTTTTGAAATCAAATTCATCATAGGCTCGATTAATCAATTGATCGAGTTCAAAAAGCCGATGCAAGATAAGTTTTTCAAGATCTGGTAACTCGCAATAAGATATTTCCTCTCCTTCATCATGTGCTAACGTCCCAAGCATCCAACGAATTGCATTCCGTAGTTTACGATATGAATCCACATTTGTTTGAAGAATTTTTCTGCCTAAACGTTGATCTTCCCAATAATCCGTTGTCATGACCCAAAGACGAAAAATATCGGCACCAGATGTTTTAATGATCTCTTGTGGGACAACCGTGTTTCCCAAAGATTTAGACATTTTCTTGCCATTTTCATCTAAAGTAAAACCGTGTGTAATTACTGTCTTATAAGGAGAACAAGCGCGCGTACCACAGCTTTCCAAAAGAGAGGACTGAAACCATCCACGATGTTGATCAGACCCTTCAAAATAAACATCGGCAGGCCATTTTAAATCAACTCGATCTTCTAATACAAAACTATGGCTTGCTCCAGAATCAAACCAAACATCAAGGATATCAAAAACCTGAACCCAAGACTCCTGTGCACGATCACCTAAAAAACGCTCACGCGCTCCCTCAGCAAACCATGCATCTGCCCCTTCTTCTTCAAAAGCCTGCAAAATACGCGCATTCACGCACTCATCTTTCAGAACAACACCATCCTCATTGGCAAAAATACAAATAGGGACCCCCCAAGACCGCTGGCGAGAAAGAACCCAATCAGGACGATCTGCTATCATAGAAGCTAAACGGTTTTGCCCAGAAGAAGGAACAAAACGTGTCATCGAAACAGCTTCCAAAGCACGACTGCGTAAAGTTGAACCATCTCCAAGAACTTTATCCATTGAAATAAACCATTGCGGTGTATTACGGAAAATAACCGGCTTTTTTGAACGCCAACTGTGAGGGTAGGAATGCTTTAAACGACCACGTGCAAACAACCGATCCGCATTAATTAAAGCATTAATAACCTCTCTATTGGCATCACCCATTTTTCCATTATCATCAATAACGCGTGCAGGTCCCTCTTTACGATCTGGTCCCAAACCAGGAACATCCTTTGTGTAAAAACCAGCATCATCAACAGGAAATGGTATAGACGAATCAATCCCCGCCTGCTCCAAGAAAGGCTTATAAACATTCCAAACTTCAAAATCCTCACGCCCATGGCTTGGCGCTGTATGCACAAAACCTGTACCAGCACTCTCTGTTACGTGCGAACCATCAAGCAGTGGAATCTGATAATTATACCCTCCAGCCAAACCTTTGAGTGGATGAGAAAGAATAAGCGTTTTAAGCTCATCAGCAGAAACAACACGTAAACGCTTCAAAACAAGTTTTGCTTTTTCCGCACAACCCATAGCTAACGCATCAGCAAAAAGAAGTTTTTCTCCAGCTTGAGGACCAAAATCATTTTCTGCGCTTTCAACTTCATAAACACCGTAAGAAATCTGCGACGAATAACTCACGGCACGATTACCAGGAATTGTCCACGGAGTCGTAGTCCAAATCACGACATAGGCGTCATACAAATCGCTAGAATCTGTTTTTAAAACAGGAAACTTAACCCAAATAACCTCTGACTCATGATCATGATATTCAATCTCAGCCTCTGCCAGAGCCGTACGCTCCACAACAGACCACATCACAGGCTTTGAACCGCGATAAATCTGATCTGACAGAGCAAATTTCATTAATTCACCGGCAATGCGCGCTTCTGCATGAAAAGCCATTGTGGTATAGGGTAACTTAAAATCTCCAACAACACCAAGGCGTTTAAATTCCTCACTTTGAACAGTTATCCAATGTTGTGCAAATTCACGGCATTCTTGACGAAATTCGTTAAGGGGTACATCATCCTTATTCTTCCCTTGTGCACGATATTTTTCTTCAATCTTCCATTCAATCGGAAGACCATGGCAGTCCCAACCAGGAACATAATTTGCATTAAAACCCCGCATTTGGAATGAACGAACAATCACATCCTTTAGAACTTTGTTTAAAGCATGACCAATATGAATATGCCCATTTGCATAAGGTGGACCATCATGAAGAATATACAATGGGCGATCTTTTGCTTGCTGACGCAATTGCGCATAAAGTCCCATATCTTCCCACCGTTCCATCAATTCAAGCTCTTTTTGCGGCAATCCCGCACGCATAGGAAAATTTGTTTGTGGTAGATAAAGAGTTTTCGAATAATCTATTGTTTCACTTTTCACAGTCATTGTGAAATATTCCCGTCCACTTTTACGATTTCATTTTTGCATAACTTTCCTGAAACCTGCAATTCTGTTTTTTTAATCTTATAGGGAAAGTCGAATGAATCATTCGCATTAAGCAGTAATCAGGAAGATATATCATCATATTTTACGGGGTTTATCATGAAATCACCAAGAAAGAAAACCCAAAAATGATCTTCTCAAAAAATAAAGGCTCCACCATTGGTGGAGCCTCTTAGTAATCTATTCTTACAACAAATTAGAATTTGTAAGCTACACCAACGCGGAAATCATTGGTCGTATATTTCATCTCAATTTTTTCTTTTGCAAATTTCTTCTTGCCAAAATCGGAGTAACGATATTCCGCCCGCACAATTACATTATCCAACATTGCAAAATCAACACCGCCACCAACAGTATAACCAATCATAGTCTTTGTTTCATCAGTTAAGTTCTTAGAAGAAACGACTCTTCCATCTTCTTTCTTTAATGATATTGAGACAGTATCTTGGAGCTGCACATAAGCAATACCACCAGCAACATAAGGCATAAAGCGATCAGCAGCAAAACCGATACGCACCCGTGTCGCACCAGACCAATTCTGTTTTAAAGTATGACTTAAAGTTTCAACTTCACTGTCTCTCTCCAAACCAAGTTCAGAGACCACTTTTCTCATTTGCTCTACACCATATACACTGTTGGCGTTTTTATCCGAAGCTTGTGCACTACGTCCAGCCGCGCTGTTTGTGCCATGGGAGTTACCATGAGGATTAGAAGCGCGTGGATTAGCACCAACGCTGTGTGGATTAGCGCCATGGGAATTAGTCCCAGCCCCATGTCCAACTCTGTGAGGTGCACCATGCGGATGAGAACTGTGTCCTGCTCCATTAGATGCGCCACGAGACAGACTATGGGAAACCCTGTTTCCTCCACTGTTAGCATGTTCTGCTTGAGCTGGCTTTTCTAAAGATGTTTGCGTTGAATTTTCTACTGGTGCGGATCTCGCCAGTGTTAATGGGGATCTTTCTGCTCCCCCTGATACTGGTGCTGCTGAATCTGCTGGTTTCGCTGCCGCCGGCTTTGTTGGAGGTGTTTGCGCTAAACTTGATACTGATGCAGATCTCCCCAATGAAGTCCCCGTTGAAACTCCTGCCTCTACTGATGTTGATTTTCCTGCTAAATGCGTTATTTTACCCACTGATGCTTCTGAAGCGCCCATTTGTTTTGGAGCTGCCCGCTGTTCTGTAGCTGGCGCTGGTGTCGACTTTACTGGTAAAACTGCTGTTCCCCGCACTGACCCCTCTGAAGCTGCCGTTTGTTCTGGAGCTGATTTTGCTGGAGCTGCTAGTTTTGCTGCTGCCGTTTGTTCTGGAGTTGCCGGTTTTGCCGCTGCCGGTTTTGCTGGCACTTCTGGTTTTGTTGAAGCTTGAGCTGCGTCTGTTGCTGCTTTTTGTGGGGATAGTGACACGCTTCTTGGTACGCCTCCTACGCCTCCCGATACGCCTGATGCTGACCGTGCTGATCTACGAGATCTTGCTACTAGATTGTCTATCTCAGCATTATTAGACTCACCTATAGTGATAGTCTTTGTGTGTTTTTGTCCAGACCAAATTAAATCCGTATCGATACCAAAAATGAAGTTATCGCCGAGATCGATATTAGAACCTACGTAAAGACCACCTTCAAACCCCGAAAGTTTAGGGGAAAAATCCTTACTTAGCGGTATACTCTTGTCCTTACCAACAATGCTAATATCAGTTTTACTGGATAAACCACCAACTTGGCCACCCAAGTAAAAACCCGCCCATGTAAAATTAGGAACCACAAAAGCTGACGACGCAACTGGTGTTGACTGATGAGGAACTGTGACATCAGCAGCTTGTGCTGCAGAAGCTGAAATCAATGCGAAAATAGATGCTGTTATTAAACGTTTCGTATTCATAAAATATCTCCAAATATCCAAAACGGAGCGTATATAGTGCATCTGCCTTAAAATATCTGTAGCAAAAATGTCACATTCACAAAAAAATAGAGGCCCCGTCTTTGACGGAGCCTCTCAGCAATCTTTAGTGTTAATAACTTCGTTTTTTACGAGATTAGAATTTGTAAGCTACACCAACACGGAAATCATTAATTCTGTATTGAAGTTCAGCTGTGTCTTTGAAGTATTTCTTTTTACCATAGTCAGAGTAACGGTACTCTGCACGCAACAGAACATTGTCTGTCATTGCAAAGTCAACACCAGCACCAAGGGTGTAACCAACAAGGGTCTTTGTTTCATCATGTACGGTACCAGAAGCAATAACCTTATTAGCATCAGCACCAGCAGCAGCTTCACCAGATTTTTTCACTTCAATTGCGGAGATGCCCTGCATCTGCGTATAAGCAACACCACCTGCGATATAAGGCATAACACGATCAGTAGCAAAACCAATGCGAACGCGTGTAGCACCAGACCACTTTTCTTTCATAGTAATACTTTCGGTGTATGCATCTCTTGCTTGAACATCTAGATTATCGTTCTTTTTGATCTTAGCTTCTGTAAGGATTTTATTAATATCTGCAACAGTTTTAGCATTAGGTGTTATTCCAATAAGCTTTGTATCGCCATCAATTGTGTCTTTTTTACCAACAAAAGTGACATCTGTATCCAAGCCGAAGATCACACCACTGCCGAGATCAACATTGTAACCTGTGTATAGGCCACCAAGCATACCGGAAAGCTTAAGATTGTTTTTTGAAAAAGGACCTGAATTCTTGTCAGATTTCATTGAACGCCCACCAATCTGAGCTCCAAGATAAAAGCCTGTCCAAGAAAAGGTAGGGGCAGCAATAACTGGTGCTACTTCATGAGGGATGACAACATCAGCAGCCTGTACCGCAGAAGCTGAAGCCAAAGCGATAACAGAAGTCATTATTAAAGATTTTATATTCATAAATTTTGCTCCTAATTTATTTATGAAACATATCCTACAGGACTAGGTAAAGAAAATCTGTAGCAAAAATAACACTGTCATAGAAATAAAGGCCCTTTTCAGAAGAAGAACCTCTTAGCCATTTCGTTTATAGAAAAGCTTTTTAAGTTATAAAAATTCGCAACTCATTGATCTTACAGTTAAATTCAAACTTACTATCTACAAATTCCTTTTTACCAAAATCAATACTTAACAACTTTTTACATATGCAATAATATGTTTTCTGTGGCACTATTGCCACAGAAAACAACTAAAGCTTGGATAAAATAGAACTCCTGAATCATTTTGCTTACAAATAAGCTAAAACTTATAAGCTACTCCAACACGAAAATCGTTGGTCTTATAATTAAATTCAGCTTCATCATCTTTGAATTTCTTTTTACCAAAATCTGAGTAACGATATTCCGCACGCAACAAAATATTGTCAGTCATGGCAAAATCGACACCACCCCCAAGGGTAAAGCCAACCATCATTTTTGTTTTATCACCCACAGTACCGGTAACTGTTTTACTTGGTTTATTATCTACCGATTTTTTTGTTCCAGAAATCGTAGAAATACCTTGCATTTGTGCATAAGCAATACCACCAGCTATATAAGGCATAATGCAATTCGCGGCTGCAAAACCAATCCGTGCTCGCGTAGCACCAGCCCATTTTTCTTTATAAGTAAAGCTATATGATCCTGTATCACCTTTTACAAATTTTTCAGCGTCACCTAACTTAATGCCAGCATCTGTAAAGGCCATGTTAAAATCCCCAATGTCACCATCCTCAAGCTCTTTTGTAGAGAGCGTTTTTGTATCTCCTTTATCAGCCCAAACTGCACCGGTTTCGACCCCTAGTATGAGACTATTTCCAAGATCTATATTGGAACCAGCATAAATGCCCCCCATGAAACCTGAAGGTTTAGGGGTCTTATCTTTACCAAAAAACTCATCTTTCTTACCAGAATCCGTTATTTCAACTTTACTTGAAAAATTCCCAACTTGACCACCCAGATAAAATCCTGTCCAAGAAAATGCAGAGGGAGACACAATAGATGTTCCCCGATGAGATGTAACCTCATGTGGAGCTACAATATCTGCAGCTTGTGCCACAGATGTTGAAATCAAAGCGATAACAGAGGTCATCATTAAATATTTTATATTCATAAATTTCGCTCCTAATTCATATAGTACAATGCTGCGCAATCACGCCAAATATCTGTAGGTAAAAATGGTACAGCCATACAGAATGGAGTCTCTATTCAAAGAGAGAGCTGCTTAATAAACTAGGTGTGCACTCAAGTTTTTCAATCACGGATACAGAAATTATTAATGTTATAAGAGCTTTCATCTTTATCCTTTAAAAATTCTCTTTACCACAATACATGAGCACCGTTATTGAGCATATGTAATAATGTAGATACAAAATGACAGAAGCTCCGCCAAAGACGGAACTTCTGAATGATTTATTTTACAAATACATTAAAATTTGTAAGCTACACCAACACGGAAATCATTGGTTTTGTAAGAAGTTTCATATTTATCGTTTGAGTATTTCTTTTTACCAAAATCAGAGTAACGATATTCAGCACGAACAATAACATTATTGCTCATTGCCAAGTCAACACCAGCACCAAGGGTGTAACCAACAAATGTCTTTGTTTCATCAGATAGGTTACCAGAAGCTATTACTTTGCTTGAATCCTTTCCTGTTATTGATATCGATGTGATATCTTGAAGCTGCGTATAGGCAATACCACCAGCGATATAAGGCATAATGCGCTCAGCTGCAAAACCAATCCGTACCCGCGTAGCACCAGCCCACTTCTCCTTAAAAGTGAAACTGTTAGAGCGTTTATCACCAACTTGGATCTCTCCATTAATATTAATACCAGCGTCCTTCACTAGCTTAGTAACATAATCTTTGTGATTTGGAGCAATCAGATATACTTTCCCCGTTTTTGTGTCACTTTTATCAGACCACATGATATCTGTATCAACACCTAAAATAAGGCCATTGCCGAGATCAATATTGGATCCCGCATAAAGACCGCCCATAAAACCTGACAATTTAGGCAAAAAGTCGTTATCTACAGGAATGTTTTTTCCATTGCTGAGAATATCCATCTTCGTTTTACTTGAAAAACCACCAATCTGACCACCAATATAAAAACCTGTCCAAGAAAAAGTGGGAGCAACAACAACCGGTGCAACAGGCGTAGGATTAGGGGGAACAATAATATCTGCTGCCTGCGCCGCTGAAGCTGAAACAAAAGCGAAAGCAGAAGCCGTTATTAACCATTTCATATTCATAATTTCTCTCCATAGCTGAATATTTGAACACAGGATTGCATATAGAGCCCGTCCTACAGATATCTGTAGTAAAAATGAGACACTCATAAAAAAAACAAAAAGCCCTCCCCCTCTCTCCCCTTCAGCTATTTGATCTATGATAAATGAGAATTCTTAAACTCTGCCAATGTAAGCAATTCATCCTTTCACTCAAATTACCTGCTGTTCTTTATGGATTTTTATCAAAATCTAAACAGCATCCTCCATGAAAACCATGCTCTGACGGCTGTTGCAAAATGCGGCCCCCTCCCCTTAATGTCCATAAACAATGTCTTCAGCTTCAACTGTCATAATGACCATATACAATAACTTATCCTTCTAAACTTTTCTCTCAATTGAAAAGAAAAGCTTGCTTCTCCGCATACAACATCACAAAAACCACACACACCGCAACAAAACCCAATGCAGTCTTATAATTCCAGTTCCTTTTCCTCTTAAAACTCTTTATGTATTTATCTTTTTATAGAGCTCCATAACCTTATGCTCTATATCAATCTCAATCCTCCTCTCCTTACAGCAAGAAATCGCCAAGAAAAAAACTCTCTAGAAATTTAAAAACACTATAACTCTTTATACCTCTCACTCTTCCACCGAAATTAGGATAACGGTATCTTACATAAACGATGTACTCTCCTCACAAACAGACAACACAACTAAAAGCGCAAATAAACAATACCGAAACTCTACTTTCTCCCCTCCTTTAATCAATTATCAAGAGAAAAAATTTATATCTCTTAACGTCACTGTTTTGCTTATCAAAAACTCATGGGGCCTCTAAATAAACTTGGTCGCCCACCTCTGTTACCCTTAGGACCTCTTCGTTTAGGAGAAGAGGCTACAAGCATCAACTCAGCTCCTCTCCATTGATTATTATCAATACAAGAAAAATTCGCTTGAAAAGCTTCAGAAAAGTTATTTCTAATCTTTTCATTAGGAAAAGAATCTTCCGAAGAAATAACGGAAGATATTCCTTGTATTATCTTTTGAACTCCCTCAAGACCAGCTCCTTGAGCTACAGAAATTGAAGCAAAAGTAGTAAAAGCTGTAATAAAATATTTCAGGTTCATAGATCTAACTCCTTGTAAATATACATAATGAGTTTTACCTAGTGCTCTTATTTCAAGTTTCCATAGAAAATAATACGCTTCATAGATAAAAAGTTAAGAATCCTAAAAAGTGAAAATTTGTTGCAGTTTAATTTTAAAAAAATGATTTTTCTAAACTTAGAAATCACGGTTTTTTAACCAATAAGAAATGATGTCATAAAACACTAGTATTATAAAAATAGACAACAAAACAAAAGCCCGTAATGTACGGGCTTTTGTTTTGTTACATCAATGACTCTTCTTATTCTAGTTAAAAGCCAATTCCTCAACTCAGCTATGCGCGAAGATATCAACCTCCGACCATCCTAAAAGATCAAGTTTCGCTCTCATAGGCAAGAATTGAAAACATGCCTCTGCAATATTTTCGCGCTCTTCACGTCTCAAGCGTTCTTCAAATATATCTTTTAAACGATGCAAATATAAAACATCCGATGCCGCATATTCAATTTGTGCACGTGACAAAGTTTCAGCAGCCCAATCCGAAGATTGCTGCTGTTTAGAAATATTGACATTTAGCAATTCATTACAAATTTCCTTCAATCCATGACGATCCGTGTAGGTACGCGTGAGTTTTGAAGCAATTTTTGTACAAAAAATCACATCTGGCATAACGCCAAATGTATGTGCTAAAATAGCAAGATCAAAACGTCCAAAATGAAATATTTTGGTGATTGCCTTATCCGCAAGCAATTTGACCAAATTAGGTGCACTTTTTTGTCCTTTAGCAATCTGTATAACGTCAGCTGTGCCATCTCCAGAAGAAAGCTGAACAACACACAATCGATCACGATGAGGGAGCAATCCTAAAGTCTCTGTATCAATCGCAATGGCATCAACTTGATAATTCTCTAAGTTTGGTAAATCACCTTGATGAACGCGAATCTCTGTCATTTACCCTCCCTATTTGCTAAAGCTGCAAGAATACGTGCCCAAGACCGCTGTCCTTTATGAAAGGATTTTAGATTATATTTTTCATTAGGTGAATGAATACGGTCATCATTAAGTGCAAAACCAACTAAAAGACTTTCCATGCCAAGAATTGTTTGAAAATCTCCAACAATCGGAATTGAACCACCCATGCCCGTTAATAAAGCCTTATTGCCCCACTCTTGTGATAAAGCATCCTTGGCTGCTTCAATAAAAGGAGAATCATAGGGAAGCTTAATTGCTTGAGAAGCACCATGATTCTTAAATGCAACTGTACAATCAGCAGGAATCAGACTGCGCACATAATCATGTAAAGCTTGACGTATTTTCTCTGGATCTTGCTTGTACACTAAACGAAAAGATACTTTTGCACTCGCTTGAGAAGCAATAACCGTTTTAAATCCTTCTCCCTCATAGCCGCCACTAATACCATTAATTTCTGCTGTAGGACGCGTCCATATAAGCTCTAAAATGCTCCGCCCTTTTTCACCAGTAGGGATGGAAAGCCCAATAGGACCAAGAAATTTTTCAGCAGTGCAATTAAGTTCATTCCATGATTGCAAAATATGCGGAGGTGCTTCTTCTATTCCATCATAAAAACCAGGAAGTGTTACCCTATTATTTTCGTCATGAAGCCCTGCTAGAATCTTAGCTAAAATACGAATGGGATTGGCTGCTGCCCCTCCAAAAGCACCAGAATGCAAATCACGATCAGCAGCAGTAATTATGATCTCTTCTGCCAGAATCCCCCGAAGAGCAACAGAAACAGACGGTGTATTTGTATCCCACATCCCAGTATCGCAAACCAATGCATAATCTGCTTTCAGCTCATCCCTATTTGCTTTTAAAAAAGGTATAAGGGAAGGAGAAGCACTTTCTTCTTCACCTTCACATAAAATAGTGACCTTAATAGGAAGCTGCCCCGACTCTTTCTTAAACGCACGACACGCCTCAACAAAAGTCATAAATTGACCTTTGTCATCTGAAGCTCCACGAGCACTAATAACTTTTTCTCCATTTTTTTCTTTTATAGAAGGTGTAAATGGATCATCTTCCCATAAACTCAGCGGATCAACAGGTTGAACATCATAATGGCCGTAAAACAACACATGCGGACAATCATCTGAGGGACCTTGATGATGCCCAACAACCATTGGATGACCTGGTGTATCACGGCGTGAAGCCTCAAAACCAATACTTCTTAAATCCTCTACAATCCAATCAGCAGCCTTACGACATTCATCTTTATAAGCTAAATCTGTAGAAATCGATTGAAAACGCAAAAGAGAAAAAAGGCGTTCAAGGCTCTTTTCTATATTTTCATCAAGATGTGTTAGTACTTTATTAAGCATAAAAAAACCTTTCAAGCCTTGTTAATTGTAGAGATGACTTTAAGCCTCCTGTAGGATTTTGCAAGAGATGTTATTTATTTTTGACACTGTGAACAGTAAAAACTTGAACGCCCCAACTGCAAAATACGTATAATAGGCGTTCCGCATTGCAAACATTCTTTTCCTTCGCGTCCATAAACTGAAAAAGTATGCTGAAAATAACCAAGAGAGCCATCTACATGGACATAATCACGTAAAGAAGATCCGCCAGACACAATGGCTTCAGAAATCACATTGCGTATATTCTGTGCTAAAGAATCTGCAAATTCACGTGCATGTACAGTTTTACAGGCTAATGTAAATGCACTACGCTGTGGAGATAAGCGACTACGCCATAGCGCCTCGCAGACATAAATATTCCCGAGCCCTGCTACGATAGACTGATTAAGCAACACGCCTTTAAGGGATATTTTTTTATTCACAAAAGTCTTTTGTAAATAGCTCCCAGAAAATGCATGACTCGTAGGTTCAAGCCCTAGCTTCTTTAAAAGTGGATGCTCATACAGCCTATTTGTATCCACTAAAAGCATAAACCCAAAGCGACGAACATCATTATAAGTAAGATGATAAACTTTGCCATCCTTTACTTGAATATCCATGACAAAGTGATCATGCCTCACAAATTTCTCTGTAAGAGAAGATGTTTGCCTTTCATCCTCTATGCGCCATGATCCTGACATTCCTAAATGGCTTAAAATTGTTTCATCCTGCGAAAGATGAAACAACAAATATTTCGCACGCCGGCCAACTTCTATGATCGTCCTGCCCATAAGCCGTTCAGAAAATGCCTCAGGGAAAGGATATCGTAAATCCCTACGATTAAGCGTCACAGATAGTATCTTTGCACCCGTTACAACCGGCTCCAATCCACGACGAACGGTTTCTACTTCAGGAAGTTCAGGCATCACTCTTCTTAAAGAATTAAGCGTTTTCCAACAAAATATTAAGCCCACTCACCCTTACGGAATACAGGAACTTTTGTGCCATCCTGCATAATGCCATCTATGTCGATTTCACCTGAACCAATCATCCAGTCAATATGAATCACACTTTTATTACCACCACGTGCTGCAATCTCCTCTGCCGTCAAAGATGCTCCATCTAAAAAGCACTTGGAATAACATTGCCCTAAGGCAATATGACATGCAGCATTTTCATCAAATAATGTATTATAAAAAAGAAGTCCGCTTTTAGAAATCGGTGAAGAATGTGGAACAAGGGCAACTTCACCCAATCGACTCGCCCCCTCATCACTTTGCAAGACCTGTTGCAAAACTTCTTGCCCCGTCGAAGCACGTGCATCAACAATACGCCCCTCTTCAAATCGCACCTCAATATTATCAATGAGTGCTCCTTGATAGGAAAGAGGCTTTGTCGAACGAACAAAGCCTTCAACCTTATAAGCGTGAGGAGTGGTGAAAACTTCCTCTGTCGGAATATTAGGATTGCAAACTACACCATTTTTAGCAACTGATGCACCACCATGCCATTCATGATCATCTGCCAAACCAACCATTAAATCAGTTCCCAGTCCTGTAAAATGTAAAGCAGAAAAGCGCTGTTCATTAAGCCAAGATGACCGTTTCATCAAAGTTGCATTATGCATCGTCCACGCATGTACTGCATCTTCTTCTGTAACACGTGAAGCAGAAAAAATTGCATCAGCTAACTTCTTAATCGCTTCATGAAGAGGTAAAGAAGGAAACATCACTTCAGCCCATCCTGCTGTCGGATAGGCAACAATCGACCAGTTTATAGCAAAATTTGATATTTCTTTGAGAGCAGGTTGATAAGCCATTGACGTAGCCTTATTCAAACGCGCAACCTTATCAAAATCTTGATTAGAAAGGAGCAAAGGATTATCACCAACAATAGCTAAACGCGCAGCCCCATTTTTAAAAGCCTTCGCCATTCCCTCATAAAGCCAAGAAGGTGCACGATCAAAACTCGCAGTATGTGCATTTTCAAAACGTGTAAGCGATAACATATCATCGCTAAAAAGCGGTGTAATCACACCAGCACCAACCTTATAGGCGTGGTATGCAATACGCCGAACAAAAGGTAATGCGGTAACTGGAGCAGTCAAAATAAGATCCTGCCCCTCTTGTAAATTCAGCCCAACTTTTACCGTAATTTCTGCGAGACGATTAAGCATTTCAGGCGAAATTGCTTCATGAGTATCAAAGTACATTACCAATATCCTTACTTTGGTTATGAAAAATTACCGGCTTCTGTACCGTTTATCTAACACTGCAACAATTGCATTTAACTGATCTGATGAGGGCATAGTATAGGCTACAACTGATTTATTTTCCCCTTCCTGATCTCTACGATGAGGTGCAAATGTGGGAATAGGAACTTTATCAAGCTGGACTACAACAAAAGACGCAGCACGCACCTTATTCACTTGGGCTACTTCTATCGAAGGAGATGGATTTTGTTTTTTCTCTACTTTTATTTCTTGACTTACTATATTTGCATCTAAGAAGCTTGGTGCATTGCCAGAACGCTCTTGGGCAAAAGCATAAGCAACATCATAAGGACGGTCATTGGTAGGAACCTGAAGAGATCCATTACGCGAGCGCTTTTCATAAAAAGCATTTCCCCCTGCAACACGAACATAGTGCATATTTTTATAAGGAAAAGATAAACCTGCGGTATGAAAAAACTTAGCGTTTTTAAGTTTCTTATCTCGTTCACCGCGTAAAACAGCATCAGCGGCCTCCTTAACACGGACAACAGAGGCAGGCTCTGTCATAGGACGCGTTAAAACACCAGGAGCAAACTGTTTGTACTGGCCAACAACACCACAAATCGTTTTAGGATAGGCGGATGAATTAACACGATTCATAACAACGGTTCCAACGGCAATCATTCCTTCACGGCTTGTACGATTGGATTCAAAATACATTACACGCATAAGGCATTGGCGCTCTGTCAATGGATACGTCACTGTTTTTGTTTTCTTACTATCATTCACTTTCCCAACACCAAAATGATCTGAAGCACATCCCACAATAACAAACGGGACCAGAAAACAGGTAACAAAAACAGTCCAAAAATTCTTTTTCATCTTATACAACACATTTCCATGTCTTTGAAATCTTCAAAATTTGAATGAGTCATAAACGCATCTTGAAAGAAAGTATACGGTTAATTGTTACAACTTAGTAAAATTTTAATACAAAGAGTAACTAAAAAGTATTATGCGAAATAAAAAATTCTTAATTTCAGATCAATATTATCATTATTAATAGTCAAATGTAGCCACACAATATCATCCATCATGTTTCAATCGCAATAAAGTAATATGCTTTCGAAAGATAACCAAACAATTCTGTACATAAAAAAGATGGGAATATTAAATCCATCTTTAATCAATAGTGAAACAAAATGATCAGAAAGAAGCCTCCCTTCTTGGCACAGTACAAATGAGGATACCATTTTCTATCCCAATATATCAAATTAAGATTTAAAAATCCGCAATCTTACCTTGAACAGACTATATGTTTTTTTACACTTGCCTATAGTCTATCATATTTCCCCTACAACCATACTGCAAAAAAGTGCCCAATGGTTTTATCTTTAATAAAAAGTTCATTTTATACATCTGAGAGAAAAGTTTTTAATCTCTTTTCTTTTCACCTACTCCAACTTTATAGGTAAGATCATCGCGAGGACGATCAGAAGACATATGACAGCCTGTTATGATATAATGGAGCATTTCTGCAATATTGGTGACATGATCTCCAATTCGTTCAATATTTTTTAAACAAAAAAGTAAATGCGTACAAACCGTAATATTACGCATGTCTTCCATCATATAAGTCAAAAGTTCTCTAAAAAGAGAAGTGTACAGAGCATCAATTTTACCATCACGCTCACGTACTGCATCAACACGCTCCAATAAACGGTTGGTGTAAGCACTCAATACTTCCTTTAACTGATTAAGTGCTAAGGCTGTAATTGTTTCAAACCCATGGTAAAAACCAGCTGATTGACGTGTTTCTGAAAGTGCTACCGTCCGTTTAGCAATGTTTTTAGCCATATCCCCAATCCGTTCAAGATCTGAAGAAATACGAATAGCACCAATGATTTCACGCAGATCAACAGCCATCGGCTGACGTTTGCAAATAATGGTAATTGCTTTTTCATCAATGTCACGTTCTGCTTCATCTAAAAACAAATCATCAGCAATAACTGTCGCTGCAAGTTGAAGATCATTACATACAATTGATGCAACAGAACGTTCAATCATCCTTTCCGCATGCTCCCCCATTTCTGTAATTCTTGCTTTTAAATATTTTAATTCTGCATCATAAGAACGGACAGTATGATTTCTAGACATCTTTGACATACTCCTCAATTTACCTATCCAAAGCGCCCCGTAATATAATCTTGCGTACGTTGTTCTTTTGGTGAGGTGAAGATCATTTCAGTTGCACCAACTTCTACCAAATGCCCCAAATGAAACATGGCCGTATATTGTGAAACGCGTGCTGCTTGTTGCATGGAATGTGTGACAATAACAATTGTATAATTTTGTCGTAATGCATCAATAAGCTCTTCAATACGTGCCGTCGCAATGGGATCAAGAGCAGAACAAGGCTCATCCATCAAAATAACTTCAGGACTAACTGCAATAGCGCGTGCAATACATAAGCGCTGTTGTTGTCCTCCTGATAAACTTGTTCCTGCCTCATGAAGTCGATCTTTTACTTCTTCAAATAAACCTGCCTGCCTCAAACTTTTTTCAACCACATCATGCAATTCAGCACGTGATCTGACTAAACCGTGAATACGTGGCCCATAAGCAACATTCTCAAATATAGATTTTGGAAAAGGGCTAGGCTTTTGAAAAACCATCCCTACACGGGCGCGCAATTCTACAACATCAATTTGCGAGTCATAAATATTTTCCCCATCTAAGGTAATAAGACCCGTTATTTTAGCGCCTTCAATCGTATCATTCATACGATTAAAACAACGCAAAAAAGTCGACTTTCCGCAACCTGAAGGACCTATCAAAGCCGTAACCTGATGTTCAGGAATGTCAAGAGTAATACCATGAAGTGCTGCTTTACCTCCGTAAGAAACCTTCACATCTTGACCACGCATTTTAATTTTCATTATAAAAAATCACCTTACTTTAAAACACAAACCTTATCGAAGTGCTGCTTTATTGAAGCTATTTGCGTCGTTCAAATCGTCGACGTAAAAAAACGGCAGAAATATTCATGATTGCAAGAAAAATCATTAATACAATAATAGCACCCGAAGTCTTTTCAACAAAAGCGCGTTCTGCTTCACCCGCCCACATAAAAATCTGAACAGGCAAAGCTGTTGCTGGATCCATAGGTGTGGCAGGAATATTGACAACAAAAGCAACCATTCCAATTAACAGCAAAGGTGCCGTTTCACCTAGAGCCTGAGCTATACCAATAATTGTACCAGTCAAAATACCAGGGGCTGCTAAAGGAACAACATGATGAAAAACCATTTGGGTTTTCGATGCTCCTAACCCTAAAGCTGCCGCGCGAATAGAGAGAGGAACAGCGCGCAAAGCAGAGCGTGTTGCAATAATAACTGTGGGGAGAGTCATAAGAGCCAACACAAGACCACCAACAAAAGAAGCTGAACGCGGTAATCCCAAAAAATTAACAAAAACAGCAAGCCCTAATAGACCAAAAACAATCGAAGGAACAGCGGCAAGATTATTGATATTAACCTCAATAAAATCTGTAAACTTATTTTTGCGTGCGTATTCTTCAAGATAAAGAGCCGTTGCTATTCCTACGGGGAGTGAAACCACTAAAACGATAGCTATCATGTAAAGAGAGCCGATTATCGCAACCCCTAATCCCGCAGTCTCAGCACGACTTGAAGCACCAAATGTAAAAAAACCAAAATTAAATGTTTTATAAAGCGTACCATCATCTGCCAAGCGTCTCATCCATTCTACTTGGCGATTAGAAACTTTGCGTTTTTTTTCTGCTACATGCAAATCAATCTGTCCTTTATAAGCAGAATCAATGTCCGCAGCTGCCAAAACTTTGATTTTTTGTGTTGTCCCAATTAGCTTTGGATTCCTTGTCACCATTTCACGCAACTGAACACGTACACTCTTTGAAAACATACGGTTAATATCTCGAAGTGATGCTCGATCATTTTGATCTATCTCAAGTTTTTTTGCCAAAGCATTGCGTACAAGAAGGGGATAGTTGGCAGTAATGAGTAGCTGTGGATTTGTTTCATGCTGACCACTTGGATCAATGACCTTCTCATCTAAATAAATTGATAATGTCATTTCACTTTGAAAAAAAGCTGTATAACCTTGACTGATAACAGACCATAAAAGTGCAAACAAAAAGAACAGACCAATAAAAATGGCAATCAAACCATAGGCGCGGAAACGACGTTCAGCCCAATAACGGCGTTTGAGAACAATATTGCGACGAGGAATAAGAAAATCTTCATTCATTCATATTGTTCCCGATATTTACGCACGATGTAGAGAGCAAGAATATTCATCAAAAGCGTCATCACAAAAAGTGTCATCCCTAAGGCAAAAGCAACAAGAGTTTGGGGGGAATTAAACTCGAAATCACCTGTCAATTGATTAACAATCTTAACTGTCATCGTAGTCATTGCTTCAAAGGGGTTAAACGTTAAGTTCGCAGCAACACCTGCTGCCAAAACCACAATCATCGTTTCTCCAATTGCACGTGATGCTGTCAACAAAATCGCTCCCATAATCCCTGGAAGCGCTGCCGGTATAACGACTTTTTTAATCGTCTCAGATTGTGTTGCTCCTAAACCATAAGATCCTTCGCGTAAAATGCGTGGAACAGCCATAATAACATCATCTGACAAAGAGGAAACAAAAGGAATCAACATAATTCCCATCACAACTCCAGCCGTTAAAACACTTTGGGCCATAATAAAACCAACACCACCAGAGAGAGAAACAGAGAGGTCACGTAAAAAAGGTCCGACAACTTTCAAAGCAAAAAAGCCGTAAACAATGGTTGGAATGCCAGCAAGCACTTCTAACAACGGTTTCACAATTGCCCGTACGCGAGTAGAAGCATATTCAGCCATATAAAGAGCTGAAAATAATCCAATAGGAACAGCAAAAAGCATTGCTACAAATGCAATATAAAGCGTGCCTGCAAGAAGTGGTATGAGACCAAATTGCCCTACTTCATTGCCTGAACCACCCGCTGAAAAACGCGGATCCCAAACCGTTCCCAAAAAGAAATTTGAAAAGGGTACAGACTGGAAAAAACTTATCGTTTGAAAGAACATGGAAAGCGCAATAGCTGCCGTTGTTAAAACAGCAACTATAGATGCACACATCAATCCAATAACAATCAAACATTCAACTTTATTGCGCGCACGCTGACGTGGAGAAATTTGTCTAATTCCACAGATGAAACCAAAGGAGGCAATGATAAAAAAGAAACCATGACCGACCAGCTTTAGCTTTTCAGAAGAAGAAACCCATGACTGTGCTATTCTTAACACATCATCTGATGCTTCAGGAGGCAAAACAAATCCCTTTGCAAATAATTGTGCCCGTACCTCTTCACACGAAGCAGTAACCAAATTCCCTTCAAAGTGATGAAACATTTTCACTAAACTTCGAAGAGCCCCCAAAATAAGGTCATGATTTACATGCTCTGTCGCAGACGCACTATATGCTCTAACCTCTTGAGAAGCACTATACTCTAAATAAATTGCACTCCCACCATCCCAGAAAATTAAAAAAATAACAGCTGGAAGAACAGTGATCAAAAATGTCCACCAGCCATAATAATACGCACGAGAATGCATCTTATGTTGTGCATATTCAAGAGTGCGAGCCCGCATATAAGAAATACAAAAGCCAACAAAACCAAGAGAAAACAGAAGAAAAATAAGGAAGGAAATGCGCATATTCTCTTTCAATGTTTACAAAAAAGTAGCATAGAAAACCCTTACACTGCAGATTCAAAGAATTATTTCAAAGTCATCACTCTCCCAGAAGAAAAAGCAGAACGCTGTGCTTGTCTTTCTTTTTCAGAAGCCGTAACCAAACCATATTCAGCCAAGGGACCATCTGGACCAATCATCTGATCAGAAAGAAAAAAGTCGACATATTCCCGCAAACTAGGAATGAGACTTAAATGTGCTTTCTTAATATAGAAAAAAAGTGGACGCGAAACCGGATATTCGCCACGTGTAATTGTTTCAACGGTTGGCGCAAAACCATTAATATCTGCAACCTTTAGCTTATCAGCATTATTTTCATAAAAAGACAAACCAAAAACACCAACCCCTGTTTTATTAGAAGTAAGACGCGCCAATGTTTCAGAATAATCGCCATCAATATCAATAACTTTTCCATCTTTACGCACAGCAACACAAGCAGCGTGTATTGCCTTATCATCCATCCCTAAAGTTCTCATTTCTTCAATTGCTCCACTTTCCTTACAGCCTTCAGCTAGCAATTTTTCTTCAAAAACTTCACGGGTTCCGTGCTTTTCTCCAGGAATATAAGCTGCTATTGTCCAATCAGGAAGAGCGCTATTGACCACATTCCATTTTGACATGTTATTGGGTTGTAATTTTCCGTCTATAATAATCCGCGCCGCAAGTGCCCTATACACATCTTTTGGCTGCAATTTCCAATCAGGGCCATTTATATCTGTCGCTAAGACAATTCCATCATAGCCAATGCGTATTTCCTCTACATCTTTTACACCGGCATCAAAACAAGATTGCAATTCACTTGGCTTTATTGCCCGCGAAGCATTAACAATATCAATTGTGTTCTCCCCAATACCACGGCAAAATTCCTTAATTCCAGCACCTGAACCACCCGATTCAATAATTGGGACCTTAAAATGAGGATAAGTTTCTCCAAATATTTCAGAAACGATTTTTTGATAAGGTAAAACTGTAGATGAACCAGCAATCTGAATTTGATCACGTGCATTGCCAACATCTGTCAACACAATTGCAAAAACCAGTCCCATTCCAACTGATAATAGTTTATTCATCCATAAACTCCTTAAGTAATGTCAATTAAGGTCTCTTATTTGCCCTATAAATTTAAAGTGTAGTTCACATTTGCAATATAACAAACATAAAAAAAACAACATTCATAATTTTTCTGAAAAAAAGATATTGCTCTGTGCAAACAAATTTAATGTGAACATTTTAATTCAACAATATCCCAGAAAAGATGAGCAATATCCGTGCCACCAAAACGTTTAATTTCGCGAATTCCAGTCGGAGATGTCACATTGATTTCGGTGATATAATCTCCAATCACATCAATTCCTACAAAAAGAAGACCGCGCTCCTGTAAAGCTGGAGCAATACGCTCGCAAATTTCATAATCACGTTTTTTTAAGTCAATATTTTCTGCGCGACCTCCAACATGCATATTAGAGCGAATCTCTGTTTCTGCAGCAATCCTATTAATCGCTCCAACAGGGGTGCCATCAAGGAGAATAATTCGCTTATCCCCTTTTTGTACTGCCTCTAAATAGCGCTGCACAATAAAAGGTTCACGATAAATTTGTGCAAACATTTCCAAGAGCGATGCCAAATTACGATCATCCTTTTTCAAGTGAAAAACACCAGCTCCTCCATTGCCATAGAGTGGTTTGATAATGATATTGCCAAACGTAGCTCTAAAGTCCATTATTTCTTCAATGTCTTTTGTAATTAACGTCTCTGGCATTAAATCAGGAAATTCAGTCACAAAAATCTTTTCTGGACTATTGCGCACCCATGCTGGATCATTCACAACAAGCGTCTTAGGATGAATACGTTCTAACAAATGCGTCGTGGTAATATAATTGAGATCAAAGGGCGGGTCTTGGCGTAAAAGAACCACGTCCATATCCATCAACTGGGTGCGAAAAGACTTCTCTAATTTATAATGGTTTCCCTCTTCATCATGTACCGTCAATGGCTCTACCCGTGCAATGACACAACCATCGCGCATAGATAAACGATCTGGTGTATAATGAAAAAGAGAGTGTCCACGCTCTTGCGCTGCTAAAGCAAGTGCAAATGTCGTATCTCCTTGAATCCGAAGTGTTGAAATATGATCCATCTGAATGGCAATTTTCATGAATAAAACCTCTCTATACTATAAAGTAGACTAGTCTATGCGCTCTAAACTTAGTAAACAACAAAAGAACTATGACAAGAGAAAGCTCATGATACAACAAGCAAATACAAAATTAAGTAACGAAGAAATCGAACGCTATGCACGTCATATCATTGTTCCTGAAATTGGTGGTGCGGGGCAACAAAAACTGAAAGCAGCGCGCGTTCTTGTTGTTGGCGCGGGTGGTCTTGGGGCTCCTGTCCTCACTTATTTGGCTGCCGCAGGCGTTGGTACTCTTGGAATTGTTGATGATGATATCGTTTCACTTTCCAATTTACAACGCCAAGTTATTCATAAAACCAGCACAATTCATCAACTCAAAACCGATAGTGCCAAAGCTTCTATAAAAGCAATAAATCCCCATGTTATAGTTGAAAAACATAACATACGCTTGAATAAAAGTAATGTGGATAAACTCCTCAACGCCTATGATATCATTGTTGATGGAAGTGATAATTTTGCCACACGCTATCTGCTTGCTGATCACGCTTCCCAATGCAAAAAGCCTTTAATAAGTGGTGCTGTAGGACGTTTTAACGGTTCACTAACGGTGCTTATGCCTTATAAAGACAATAATCCTCATTATCGTGACCTCTTCCCCAACCCACCTGCTCCCGACACTCTTTCGACATGTGCTGAAACTGGAATTATTGGTGTTTTGCCCGGAGTTATTGGAACATTACAAGCAATGGAAGCCATTAAACTAATCACAAACATTGGTGAACCATTGGTGGGAAAAATTCTTCTCTATAATGGATTGTTAGCACAATTTAATATCATCACCTATAAACGATCAGATTCCAACGAGAATGCAGTAGCTATCTAGGTTTGCGTGTAAGAACTTTTGAGACAGAAAAAATACGATCAGCAAAACCATATTCAACTATTTCTCCATTGCACAGAACAATCACTTTATATGCAAGCGCTTTGAAAACTCTCAAATCATGACTCATAAACAGATAACTCAAATGATATTTCTGTTGTAGATGATGCAAAAGAGCAATAATCTGGGCCTATATACTTACATCAAAAGAAGACACCGAGCATCAAGAGAAGACGTGGGTTTATCAAGCATGATAAAGCGTGGTTTGAGGATGATTGCCCATAGGAGAGCAATCCGTTGTCTTTATCCACCAAAAAACTCATGTAGATAACGTAGCGGGGAACAGGAGCCATCAATTTCATGAAAAACTTAAGATATCAATGATCTCTCCTTTTTCTTTATCCTCACAACTTTTGAGAAGGTTCTTTTCTCTACACTGTTGAGTAAAAATAAAAAAGAAATCTTAGAAACTATGTTCGGTGAAATAAACCCAGATTTAGTAGTATAGAATTCTGGATGATTTCAGTGCACTTCATTCAGTCATTTACGACATAGAAAAATTTCTGTTAAGAGATTATCTTATTTCATGCGTAAAACACATCCTAATCGTTTTTCTGAGCTATGAAATTTTAAAAACAATCACTTTTTCAAGTGTATTTTTATATCGCTTTTTTCAAAATAGATTTACCAGAAAGCGACATCCACTTGATGGTAACCAAACCACACATGAAAAAAGTTAAAGTCGGTAGTACAAGGTAATAAGACGGTGCAATTTTTGCAGGGAGAAATAAAATAACGCTTCATGTTGCTATTGAAAATGTTCTTCCGCAAAAAGATGCAGCACCAACAATGCCAGAAATATGTTGGGTTTGTTTTTGGTTAAGCTCTGAGAAAAACAAACTCTTTGCTCCTATCGGCACAGTGCAAATAAATCCATGAATTAACGAAAATGCGATGATCGACGCAACAATTTGATTACTCTGAACGAAAAAATAAAGAGCCATACACATAAAGGCAGAGAAGAACGAGAAACACTTTATAGAGTTTTTATATTTTTGATCACACACGCGATATTTTGACATTAGTGAATTGGAAAAATATTGAGCCGAGAAGGCGCCGATATGGCAGAACATGAGTACTAACATCTGCGAACTGTTGAGGTGGTCAATTTTCCCACCTGAGAGTATTATCGGCTGCCAGAAGTGATAAATAACCTGAATGCCAGCGCTGAACAGGCACATCAGCAAAATACACCATGCTCCTCCCACGGTGTTTTGAAATATCCAGAGCGTTTCCTTAGCATTTTGCAAGATCGTCTTTGTTTTTATTCCTTCACCCACGGATATTTTTTCTTCAGGAACAATAAGAAATATAAAGAAAATTATTCCCATCATCAAACTTGAGATAATATATCCGATGAAATATTGCCCAGAATAATAGATCATTGCAATTCCTAAAACACCACTGATAATGCTACCAAAAGAGTTTATCTGGTGAGAGAGATGTACATAATGCGAAAAGTGGTCTTGTCTGTTGCCTAGAGACTGGTAAATCCAGCCGTCAATGGCACTGGCAATGAGGCAAATCCTGCTGCATAGAGAATTTGTGCAATGATAGGCACCGTCATATTGGGAGCTTGAAGACAGAGAAGATAAAATAATCCCGTCGTAAAAACTCCAGCCATAACTGAATATTTACGTCGATATCTGTCAGCGAAAATAGCAAACGGAAAATCAAGAAGCAAAACAGTTACCGAAAAGACGACTTGAAGCAAAGCCAATTGGGAAAGAGTATCTCCCATAGATATTAGAAAAATAGCGTGATAAACACCGATTAGCATCCGTATCGCATGGTAAAGATCCATGGGTTATAGCAAGTATTCGAGGTCTGTTCATTGTTTTGTTCCACAAACTTTGTAGTGAGGATTCTTTTTTAAGGAACGCTCTTCTGTAAAGAGTTTGCTACTCCATATCCCCACGCGGTGATCTGCGGAAAATAGATCACCATATCCCCCCCCCCCCCAGAAATTTAAGAGCATCATTCACACAAATGGCAGCTGAAAGAGCATTCACAGGAGGAAATGTTGCAACTTTAAAATTATTATTAATAGCAGCGCAAGCCTCATAGATTAAACCATCGCTTTTTTCAGGGAAATTGCCTATGGATGAGCTACATGCATAGCAACCTGTTTTTCCAAGTATGTAAAAGAGTCCAAATACAGCAATGTCATTAACATAGCCGGAATTAATATAAGCTTGTTTATTTTTTACACACCATTCGTTTATCCATGGTACCAGATGATCAGGTTCATCAGCAGAAATGATCCACAAATCGGCTCTAGGCAATTTGTTTATATCTTCTTTTGCCGTGATCGACATTTGTAATTCACTCACCTCACTTTGATAATGGAGATAATTCCTAGAATAGCGATTATTGAAGATATTGTCCAATGTCTCCGCTAAAACAAGGAAATGATTAGAAAAAAGAAAATACCCCAACGTATATTAAACCTCTCTTTTACCTTAGGAAAAATAAGCGAAGCTTGGTTTTGTCATGATTTATTTCTGAAATGGTTTATCTTTGGTTTGATCGAATTCAGCTTCTTTCTTACCCATGGGCAAGGGAACAGGGTGATCCGATAAACTGCGTAAATAAAGCAAAAGATCAGAACGATCTTGATCATTTTTGATCCCACGAAAAGACATAATTGTTCCTAGGAATACTGTACGTGGCGATTGTATATAACGATCTAAAGTTACAAAATCCCATCTTTTATCAGAATTTGCACGTAACGCCCGTGAATAAGCAAAATCTGGTGCCGCTGCCAAAGGTCGGTTTACTATGTCCCAAAGCACTGGACCAACACGGCTAGATTCATTGCGTCCAGAAGTATGGCATATAGCACATTGGCGAAAAATTTTACGCCCATTTTCAACACTACCCTGTTGAAGACGATCATTGAGTGATAAAGAACTACCAGACGTCTTTTGCTTCTCTTTGAACACATCATTTTTTGTAGCTGTATGAGGATGTTGAACCGGTGTAGAATGGTCATAAATTATATCACTGAGTGTGGAAATCCCCACTAAAATCATCAGCACAAAGAGACAAGCAAAAATAACATAAATGACTGTTGAGCGATTCATAAAAACTTAAACGTTCACCTTTTCATTACCATTTTTAGTGTAAGCCGTTTCTTTATAACATACAACATTATAAATACAGCACACATGGTATTCGGAACTTTGCAATGGCACTTGAACCTATTATTCTTATTCCTGCTCGTATAGGCTCAACTCGCCTACCCAAAAAAGCTCTTGCTGATATTGCCGGAAAGCCAATGATTGTTCATGTCGTTGAACAAGCAAAAAAAGCTGCAATAGGACGTATCCTCGTTGCAACAGATCACAATGACATTGCCAAAGTTGTCACAACTTACGGACATGAATGCATCATAACATATGGCGACCATAAATCTGGATCTGATCGTATTCATGAAGCTTTAACGCGTATTGATCCTGAAAAACGCTACAATGTTATTGTGAATTTACAAGGTGATCTGCCAACAATAACGCCTCATGAAATCATGAGTACTTTACGCCCTCTAGAAAATAGCTTCACTGATATTGCAACCTTGGGTGCCAAAATCATTGAGGAACATGAAAAGAAAAATCCGAATGTTGTCAAAATTATTGGTACACCGCTTTCTCAAAATCGCCTTCGTGCTCTTTATTTTACCCGTGCAACAGCGCCCTATGGGGATGGCCCCCTTTTCCATCATATTGGAATCTATGCCTATCGACGCGAAGCACTTGGGCAATTTGTAGCGCTTAAACCCTCTCCGCTTGAGGAACGTGAAAAACTTGAACAATTACGCGCACTAGAACATAATATGCGTATTGATGTAGAAATAATCAATACAATTCCCTTAAGTGTTGATACGCAACATGATCTTGAGAAGGTACGCAAGATTTTATCATGAAAGCACTGAAAAAAAATAATAAAATCTCTTTCCAAGGAGAATATGGCGCAAATTCCCATATTGCTTGCTCCAACATGTTTCCCAATATGGATGCTGTACCTTCTGCTACTTTTGAAGATGCTCTCCACTTGGTCGAAAGCGGACAAGCTGATCTTGCAATGATTCCTATTGAAAATACTCTTGCTGGACGTGTTGCAGATATTCATCACCTTTTACCGCAATCTTCCCTCTATATTATTGGTGAATATTTTTTGCCTATCCATTTTCAACTCATGGTTTTACCCGGCGTCACACACGACGAAATTAAAACTGTCCACAGCCATACGCATGCCCTTGCACAATGCCGTAAAATCATACGTAAAAATGGCTGGATACCTGTCACTTCTGCTGATACAGCTGGAGCTGCAAAATTTATTAAAAAAAATGCAAAGCGTTCACAAGCAGCCTTAGCTCCTTTGATTGCAGCAGAACTCTATGGACTTGATATTCTTGAAAGAAATGTCGAAGACAGTCCTAATAATATTACCCGTTTTGTTATACTTTCGCGTTCTCAACAACATGTGCCAAAACCCCAAAATGGCGAAAAAATTATTACGAGTCTCCTTTTTCGAGTGCGCAATGTACCAGCTGCCCTTTACAAAGCTCTGGGAGGATTTGCTACAAACGGTATCAATATGACAAAATTAGAAAGCTACCAAATTGGTGGAAATTTCAATGCAACACAATTTTTTGTTGATATTGAAGGACATCCTGAAGATCCCATGATGCAACTCGCCTTGGAAGAACTCTCTTTCTTTTCTGCTGAACTTCGTATTATTGGCATTTACCCAGCTAAGAACGACCGAACACCACATGTATGAAAGATCATTAAACTGCGTAATCTTTCGTGGACAAAAAAGAACACTTTGTAAAGCCCGTAATACAACTCTCCTAGAAAAATTTTCTTCTTTCTTCTGAAAGAACTTGATAATAAACTCTGAAGAGAAAATGGAAACAACATCTCTTAATGGAATAAAATTATTCACAATACCTTTATGAATGACATAACAGAGCATCAATTCATGCACGAACAGAAAACAATTTAAGTTGCTTCCAGAATATAACAAACAATAATGCTTTCACTTGTAGTAGATTTTAATAATGCTAAAACTGATTTTTATAAAATGAGAAAATGCCGTTAGCTCTGCTTTATGTATTAAATTTGACCTTTCATATTTACGAAAACTGATCTACAATTAACTGTACTTTGGGATAATTAAAGGGAAAAATAATGAAAAAAATTTTCACTCAAGGGTTAGTAGTTGCCAATATTCTCGTTTACTCTAGTGTTGCATTTGCTGGATTTGGTGAGAAAAAATGGAGTTTTGCACCCGATGAAAGCGTTAAATTTGCTCCATCCGATACAATACATCAAGGCGTTGAATATTCTTGCGAGGTATTTAAACCCAAAAAGGTGTCCTTTACTTTATCGTACTCTTCTCCTTCTGACTTAGATAAATTAAAAATTGTTGCTGACGATGAAAAGAAAATAACGCATGATAAAGAACACAAGACCTTTACACTTAAAGATATAAAATCTCTTCATATAAGTTTCCCTCCGTCGGGAAATTATATTTTTACAAATATTACTAAGAAAAAAGTTATTGGAAAAAAGTGCGATACAGGAGATTATGATTAAATAATATTTCTAAGAGAACTTCAATTTGCGTAAATTTATGCAATTGCTAAAGTAAACCTTTTCTCAAAATCGGGTGTGGGAAGTTATCAATGCCCGATTTTCAAAAAACTCAAATTTGCGTTTGTTTAACAACAAACTGCTCGGAACTCAATTTCAGACAACTCAATAACTAAATATCAAGAAGCTTTTGCAGTCAATGAGGCTGTTTTATATTTTTGTTATCAGAGCAACTTTTTAATAAAAGCGCCATATTCATATTTGCAATTGAAACATCTCTAAATTACAATAAACTACACTGTAAGTCACATACATAAAAAATAACAAAAAAGCTGCTTTGGTCCTGTAAGAGTGTTCCAGATCTTGTCAAATATAAAAACATATAGAATAGAAGATATGTCCTGTTAATAAGAAATAAAGTCACAACACACACGAGAAGTCCTCGTCTTATTTTATTTTCATCATGTTAAAATCATATGATTGCACTGTGTTTAAACCACATTTCTCTAAACTTACACAAAGAAAGATTAACTTTACTTTTTCTCTAACTGTTCAAAATTCTTCAGTCCTTTAAAGCAATATCATCTGGATTACGTTGTCATTACTCTAGCAACAATACTTTTTCCAAATTTCCAATTTTAATTCATTAAATAGGATGTATGCCCCATCTCCTCCTTTTTGCAGCTACAAATTTCCATAAATGTTGAACAACTTCAAAAAAATAAATACCCCTCCCCTAAAATCCTAAAATAGATCTTTACCAACCAGAAACTCCTGAAAATAAACACTTTGTTTATAGCCAATAAATAGAGAAAATTCTTTTCAATGAAAATGAATGTATCTTCATCCTCTTTTTGTTGTCCATAGATGCAAAAATGAAGCTCAAAGAAAAAAATCTTTGTCATTCTTATTATATTTTTGTTTCTTAGCTTGATTTTTCATTTCAAATCGACAATATGACTTTGGGAGGTTGGTGATGGACGAACTGCTCGCCAACTGGGTCAGGTCTGGAAAGAAGCAGCCCCAACGAGTTCTGGTACGGGTCATCGTACCAGCCTCCTTTATTATCAAGTAAATCATATCTTTGTCATTTTTTGGTGAAGCATCTTGAATTTTCAAAGGAACGTTGCGCATAAGCAGAGAAGAAACTCGGCTCTCTTTAAGCAAATTGTCTCGTTCTTTCAAAAAATAAATTGATTGAGAAAAAATCCTTTTATATTAAAGTGCAGTATTATCTGTACCTTTGTATTATTGGAATGTACGCATAAAGAGCTTCAAAGTTGGAATCGTTTATGGAAAATACGCCGGTAGAAACGACCTATCGTGTTCTTGCTCGTAAATATCGACCTCAAAATTTCTCTGATCTCATTGGTCAAGAAGCGATGGTGCGCACCCTTACAAATGCCTTTGAAACAGGTCGCATTGCACAAGCGTGGATGCTAACAGGAATTCGCGGAGTGGGAAAAACCACAACAGCGCGTATTTTGGCACGTGCCCTTAACTACAAAACAAAAGATATTAACCAACCAACAACTCTCTTGAATACACTCGGTGAACATTGTACGCAAATCATTGAAGGACGCCATATCGATGTTATAGAAATGGATGCGGCTTCACATACCGGTATTGACGATATTCGTGAAATTATTGAACAAATACGTTACCGTCCTGTTTCTGCACGCTATAAGGTTTATATTATTGATGAAGTGCATATGCTTTCAACGCAAGCATTTAATGGCTTATTGAAAACACTTGAAGAACCACCAGCCCATGTAAAATTTATTTTTGCAACCACAGAAATTCGCAAAGTTCCTATTACGATCCTTTCACGTTGCCAGCGTTTTGATCTACGGCGTGTTGAATCAGCAGTTTTAAGCGCACATTTACGCCAAATTGCAAAACATGAAAATGTAGAAGTAGAAGATCAAGCACTCTCTATGATCGCTCGTGCTGCGGAAGGCTCTGTACGTGATGCACTGTCCATTTTTGATCAGGCAATTGCTCATAGTAACGGCAATGTCAGTGCCATTGCTGTGCGCACAATGTTAGGATTAGCTGATCAAGCGCGTATTATTGATCTTTTTGAATTCATTATGGAGGGCAATGTTGTAGATGCATTGCATGAATTACGCAACCAATATGACGCAGGCGCAGACCCTCTCACTATATTAACAGAATTGGCTGATTTCAATCATCTGGTTACGCGTCTCCGTTTTACTCCAAAGATAGCCGAAGATCTCTCGCTTACTGAAAATGAACGTCTAAGAAGCCTCGATTTTTCACAAAAACTTTCCGTCCCTATTTTATCCCGAAACTGGCAAATGTTACTTAAAGGCTTACAGGAAGTTAGTCAAACGGCACATCCGCTTCAAGCTGCTGAAATGTTACTCATTCGTCTTGCACACAGCGCAGATCTTCCAACTCTTGATGAAGCTTTAAAAAAGCTTACCCAAGAAAAAACACCTCTCACAATCGTTCCAAATGCTTCTCATCAAGAAGCCATAAATATAAATAATACAACAAAAGAAACAGCTTTATATACTCCTTCTGCCCCAGACGTTTCAAACACATTAGCAAATCAATCAGATTTAAAAACACCACTGGAAAACCAATTAGATCACTCCTTACAACCAAAAGATTCAGTTGAAATTCAAACTCCTGAAAGAACGAATGCCTCTGAAAAAACAAAAACTCTTGAAACTTCTCAATCTGTTGACCTTTCTGAAAATATTGCCAATTTACCGCATTCCTCCACGCAAACAGAAAAAGAAATTTTTGAACCACAAACTGTCGTTATTAATTCCTTGCATGATATTGTTAAATTAGCTGAACAATATCATGCGTTTTCTTTCAAAATCCTTGTTAAAGAATTTGTTCATCCTGTTTCTTTTAAACCAGAAAATATTACCTTAAGACTTTCTAAAGATGCTCCACATTCACTTGCTCGTGATATAGAAAAAAACCTTTTCCAATGGACTGGAAAACGCTGGACTCTAACCTTCGTTAATGAAGGAGGAGGACCAACCCTACAAGAAGAAAGTGTGGCGGTCCAAAAGACTCTTTTTTCTAATGCACAAGCAGATCCCGATATCGCAAAAATACTCAACCATTTTCCAGAAGCAAAAATTGTCGATATTCGCTCGAATAAACAAGAACATGATCTTGATTTGCTCCCCAATACCTTTAAAAATACTGATACTTTAAAAAATGAAAATGATATCAACGATGAATAAGGATACCCATTCCTATGCGTAACATGATGAACATGATGAAAAAAGCCAAGGAAATGCAAGAGAAAATGCAGCAAATTCAAGAGGAAATGGCGAATATGCAAGCCATTGGTTCTGCAGGCGGTGGTCTCGTCAACATCACCTTAAATGGCAAAAATGCTATAATAGCGATTCAAATTGATCCTTCATTACTCAATCCTGAAGAAGCTGAAATTCTTGAAGATCTCATTGTAGCAGCTCACCATGAAGCTAAAATAAAAATCGAAACAGCTATAGAAGAAAAAACCAAAAGTATAGCAGCAGGACTGCCGCTCCCATCGGGTTTAAAACTACCACTCTAAATGGACCGGATTGCATTTAATCTCGGGAGATAAAAGTATGTCTAAATATATTGCAGGACCTGAAATTGAGCGTCTCATTCAGCTTTTAGCACGAATACCAGGTCTTGGTCCACGTTCGGCACGTCGTGCTGCACTTCACCTTATTAAAAAAAAGGAGTCCTTACTGGAGCCTTTAGGAGCAGCGGTACAAGTAGCTGTAGAAAAAGTTGGTCTTTGTTCTGTTTGTGGGAATGTAGATACAACTGATCCCTGTTCAATTTGTACAGATCCCCGTCGCGATGATACAACAATTATTGTTGTTGAGGATATTGCTGACCTCTGGGCTCTTGAACGTGCAAAAACTTTAGCAGCGCGTTATCATGTATTAGGTGGACGTCTTTCTCCATTAGATGGAATAGGCCCAGATGAACTTAACATCGCTCCTTTAGTACAGCGCGTTGTAAAGGGCCCAATTACAGAGATTATTCTGGCCGTTAATGCCACTGTTGAAGGACAAACAACAGCACACTATATCACCGACCAACTTTCCAATTTCTCCGTTAAAATTACTCGGCTTGCTCATGGAGTGCCCGTAGGAGGTGAATTGGATTATCTTGATGATGGAACCTTAGCCGCTGCCTTACAAGCAAGAACCAATCTTTAAAGCTACCTTTCCCTCTCTTTAATAAGGAAATACCAACATGCACAAAAAAAGAAGACTCTCTTTGCTGAACGACTTCGGCCCCGGCATTCTAGCGTGTTTGCTCGTATCCACTTTAGCTTATGGTTTAGAAATTGTAGAAAAGCAACTGTTTGCAGAGGCATGGCTCGAAAGCCTTGTTTTGGCAATCTTACTAGGGTCTATTGCTCGTAGTTGTTTTACTTTTCCAAAATATTTTCAGAAAGGTATCAATTTTTGCGCAAAAACACTTCTCGAAATTGCTATTGTTCTTCTCGGTGCAAGCATTAGCATTAATGCTGTTCTTGCCATCGGTTGGAATTTGCTTGCTGGTATTGTCTTCATTATATTCATAACTATTCTCGTCAGTTTTGGTATTGGAAGACTTTTTGGGCTTTCTTCACATTTAGCAATGCTCGTTGCTTGTGGTAACGCCATTTGTGGTAATTCAGCTATTGTTGCAACTGCTCCCGTCATCAACGCTAAGCACGAAGATGTAGCAGCATCAATTGCTTTTACCGCTCTTTTAGGCATTATTATTATTCTACTTTTACCTTTTTTACACCCTCTTCTGAATTTATCATTTAGCCAATACGGTGTGCTTTCAGGCATGGTTGTTTATGCTGTCCCTCAAGTTTTAGCAGCAGCAGCACCAATATCTTTTCTGAGTGTTCAAATCGCAACAATTGTCAAATTGGTGCGCGTTTTGATGCTAGGCCCTGTTATTTGTACTTTATCAATCATCTATCATCGTTCAGCACAAACACGCTTGCGTTTACATACACTTATCCCGTGGTTTATCATTGGTTTTATTCTCATGATGCTTGTCCGCTCAAGCGAGCTTATTTCTACAACGGCTCTTAACCCTATCAAAACTATTGCGCAATTATTCACTGTCATTTCCATGGCCGCATTGGGATTAGGGGTTGATATCCGTTCATTAAAAAAAGCAGGATGGCGTGTTATTTTGACATCAATCTGCTCCATACTCATTCTTGCTGCCTGTAGTCTTATCATGATAAAATTAATTGATTTGAACCATATAATGTTTTGAATCTGCATTTTTTTAAAAAATATTGTAAAACACACCAATAAAACAAACAGGACTAAAAAAATAACAGCAATCTTTTATCACATTACCTAATGAGAATATTTTTATGCTTATCCTTGCTATAGACACTGCTTTAATCTATTGCGCCGTTGCACTCCTTCGTTATAAATCTGTCATTGCCCGTATCAGCGAACGCATGAATAAAGGACATGCTGAAAAACTCATTGGATATATTGCACAAGTAACTGACCAAGCTAATATGTCTCTTAATCAGGTTGATCGCATCGCTGTTAATATTGGACCTGGATCCTTCACCGGTGTGCGTGTAGGTGTTTCAACAGCAAGGGCTTTGGCACTTGCACTTAAAATACCGGCTGTTGGAGTCAGTGCAATGGAAGCATTAGCAGCACAGACACGCAACAAAAATACCACCTCGGCAATCTCTGTTGTTATTGAAGCTGGAAGAGACATGTTCTATCATCAAAACTTTAATGAAGATCTTACACCTTTAGGGGCACCTGGCTTAAAAACAATTGAAAATATCATTGAAGATTTACCGCAAAAAACGACATTAACTGGTCCAGCAGCTGATATCGTTGCGCTATATATAAAAAAGAATAAAGTAAACAAAACAATCGTGCGGAATAAAATTCTCTGCGAAGCAGCTGATATTGTAAACTATGCGCACCTTGCCGCAAATAAACAACCACAAAACCCGCCCCGTCCACTCTATTTACGCAATGCTGACGCAAAACAACAAACGGGTTTTATTTTACCACGAAAAAATGATGTTTAAATTTTCATTGATAAAAAAACATTTTTGGATTGCTCCACTACAAACTGATGATAGTGCTTCCCTTCATCAAATTCACCAGCATTGTTTTGTTCCTGCTTGGGAAAAACAAGCTTTTGAGAATTTCTTAACAGATCACTCTATCTTCGGATACAAAGCCTCCTTCATTGGTAAACCAAATCAAATATTAGGCTTTTGTCTATGCCGTCTTATTCTAGATGAAGCAGAAATTATCACAATTGCTGTTCACCCTCATTTTCGTCGAAAAGGAATTGGTACCTTGCTTATCGACAGCACACTCCGCCATCTTCACCACGAACGCGCTATAAAATTATTCTTAGAAGTAGAAGAAACAAATGTTTCTGCTTTAAACCTTTATCAACATTTCGAATTTCAAAAAATTTCTAAACGACCTGCTTACTACCAATCAAAAAATAGCCGCACAGATGCAATCATTATGCAAAAAAACTTTTAAGCAAACAGATTGAGATCTGTGCAAAAAACATTTAGACATGCATTATGAATAAAGTAAATCCTAAAAATACGCCTCCTGTTACGCCTAAAAAGGTTTTTATCAAAACCTATGGGTGTCAAATGAATGTGTATGACAGCCAGCGAATGACTGATAGTCTCAGTTCACAAGGTTATGTTACAACACAAACACCCAATGATGCCGATCTTATTCTTGTGAATACCTGTCATATTCGTGAAAAAGCAGCAGAAAAACTCTATTCTGATCTTGGACGTTTGCGTGTGATGCGTCAAGAAAGAACACCTGATAAGCCTTTAATGGTCGGTGTAACTGGTTGTGTGGCACAAGCCGAGGGAAGTGAAATTTTGCGCCGTGCTCCAACAGTAGACCTCGTTATTGGTCCGCAAATGTATCATCGCTTGCCAGACTTGTTGGAAAAAGCCAAACAAGGGAAAAAAGTTATCGAAACAGATTATGCTGTTGAAGATAAATTTGCTCACTTACCACCTCATAATAAACGCGCTGTAAGAAAACGAGGCGTTAGTGCATTTTTAACAGTGCAGGAAGGCTGCGACAAGTTTTGTACTTTTTGTGTTGTTCCTTACACACGCGGTGCCGAAATATCACGATCTGTAGAGCAAATTACTGAGGAAGCGCGCCAACTCATTGAAGCCGGTGTCAAAGAAATTACGCTCCTTGGTCAAAATGTCAATGGCTGGCATGGACAAAGTGCTAATGGTAAAACTTGGCGCCTTGGCGACCTTCTCTATCACCTTGCCAAATTGGATGGTTTAAAGCGTCTCCGTTACACAACCAGCCACCCGCGAGATATGGATGACAGTCTTATTGCCGCTCACCGAGACCTTGATATATTGATGCCTTACCTGCATCTTCCTGTTCAATCAGGTTCAGATCGCATCTTAAAAGCAATGAACCGTCAACACAAAAGCATTCATTATCTTCAGCTTATCGAAAAAATTCGTACAGCGCGACCTGATATTGCTTTTTCAGGTGACTTTATTGTAGGATTTCCAGGAGAAACAGATGAAGATTTTGAAGAAACCATTAAACTTATTAAACAAGTGCAATACAGTTCAGCCTATTCTTTCAAATATTCACCGCGACCTGGAACAGTTGGGGCAACAATGAAAAATCATGTTGACGAAACTGTAAAAGATGCTCGGCTTCAACATTTACAAGTGCTTCTTCTTGAACAGCAAAATACATTTTTACGTTCTAAAATTGGTCAAACAACCGATGTTCTCATCGAAAAAGCTGGGCGTCATTCGGGACAAATGGTAGGTCGTTCCCCTTGGCTTTTACCTGTTGTCGTGGATACAGAGGCCTCTGCGGGTACTGTGATAGCAATTCACATTAAAAATGTAAGCTCAAACAGTTTTGTCGGTGAAATAGCAAATGTGTAAATATGCCTCTCATACTTTGTATACAACATAGGTTGCAGAAAACCCTTTTATTTTTGAAGAAAGTGATTACATCTAAAGCTTGCATTTTATGAATAGAGAGATTGTTTTTTATAAAGTTTTCTCAAGAAAATGTGCAAAATTTATGTGAATATGGGAGAATAATAGGCTGAAAGCTTCAACCGAAAAAGTAAAGCGCGTTAAAGAAAAAATAAATGCTAACCCTGAAAATACGCGTATTTTCAGAAAAGCAAGCACACGAGATATGAATCATGTTGTTTTAATTTTCGAAAATAATAGAGATGCGAAAGTAGTTTTTGGTAAACTCGACGAAAATCTTGCTTATATCGAACAAAGACTCGGACTTAGCATTCATCCACGTGGGAATGAAGTTCTCATCCGTGGAACTGTTGCTGCTATAAAACGCGCGGAATATGTCTTACAACAGCTTTATGAACGCGCCAAAACACATCAAGAGCTCACTTTATCAGATATAGAAGGAGTGATTGCCATGGCAAATTTGCTACAGAAACAGCAAGAAGCCTCCACAACACCCCAACCTGCAAAAAAAACTATCACCGCACGATTAAGTACCCATAAAAAAACAATCCATGCCCGAACTCCGACACAAGATGCCTATATACGTGCAATGGAACGTAGCGAGCTTGTATTCGGGGTAGGACCAGCAGGAACAGGCAAAACATACCTCGCGGTTGCTCATGCTGCCATGCTTTTGGAGCGTGGTATTATTGAACGAATTATCCTCTCACGTCCTGCCGTTGAAGCTGGAGAGCATCTGGGCTTTCTTCCTGGAGACCTAAAAGAAAAAGTTGACCCATATTTACGTCCACTTTATGATGCCCTTTACGATATGATGCCTGCTGAAAAAGTAGAGCGCATTTTAGCTTCTGGTGTCATAGAAATTGCTCCTCTTGCATTCATGCGCGGGCGAACACTTACCCATGCAGCTGTCATTCTTGATGAGGCCCAAAATACCACCCCCATGCAAATGAAAATGTTCCTCACACGTCTTGGGGAAGGAACACGTATGATCATCACCGGCGATGTAAGCCAAATTGATTTGCCTACCGGACAAAAATCAGGTTTAATCGAAGCAATACGCATTCTCTCACATGTAGAAAATATTGTCATTATTCACTTTAATGAAAAAGATGTTGTGCGCCATCCCCTTGTTACCGCTATCGTCCATGCTTATGATCATGATTCTGGTATACAAATTCAAGAAACATCATCCTCAAGCGCTTCATCAAAAAAGTGAGTTTGATTTGTCATGATTACTATTGATATAACTGTTGAGAGCTCTGGATGGAATGATGAGAAAACGCTTTATCATATCACTGAAAAAATATTAACAACAACAATGCATCATGTCTCATTAGAAAATGTTATAAGCGAAGTCAGCCTTCTTTTTACGGATGACAAACATATGACACAGATCAACGCGCGATGGCGTAATAAAAACAAACCCACGAATGTGTTATCCTTTCCTGCTTTTCCACTTAAAGCTGGAGATCCTCCTGGGCCTATGCTTGGTGATATTATTATTGCACGAGAAACTGTTGCGCTTGAAGCAAAAAAAGAAGGAAAATTATTTCAGGATCATTTGGCGCATATGATTGTTCATGGTGTCCTCCATCTGCTTGGCTATAACCATGAAACAGATGACGAAGCGCATCACATGGAAAAGCTTGAAAGAGAAATTCTTCAAAAGCTTTCCATAAAAGACCCCTATATTGAATTGTCTTAAAATGATAAAAATGAGCCTTCTTAAATCGCTATCGCCATCATACAATTTAAAACCTTTTATGTGTCTATTATAAAAAGAAAGTTTGAAGATTTCAAAATTATGGCAAACAAAATAAATACACCAAATAACAATCACATATCTTCTCATAGTGAAGAACATGCCTCTCAACAGGCTCATCATCCAGAAAAACACTCCCTACTGAATCATTTGTTTTCGTTTTTACGTGGCCGTAATCATAAGTCATTGCGCGATGATCTGACCGTTGCACTCAATACTGACAACGAAAAAGACACAGCTCTCTTCTCACCTGAAGAACGTACTATGCTACATAATATCTTACGTTTGCGTGAGGCACGCGTTGATGATGTTATGATTCCACGTTCTGAAATTGAAGCATTGGAAATAAATACCCCGCTTGGAGAAGCTCTTAAATGTTTTGCGAAAATTGGACATTCTCGCCTACCTGTTTATGCTGAAACTTTAGATGATCCGCGAGGAATGATTCATATCCGCGATATTCTTAATTATATGACTCGCTTTATTATTAACTCAACCCAAACCGAGCAGAAGTCTGATTCACTCCAGTTAAATCATACGGATCTACACACTCCAATTGGTGAATTGGATTTGATTCGAACAGTTCTCTTCGTTCCTAGTTCCATGCTAGCAAGCAAATTATTAACACGTATGCAAACGACACGAACACAGATGGCTCTCGTTATTGATGAACATGGTGGCACAGATGGTCTCGTTTCTATGGAAGATATTGTCGAATTGGTCGTTGGTGATATTGAAGATGAACATGACAATGTAGACAATGCTATCGTGCGTGAACCCGATAACAAATGGCTTGTTGATGCAAGAACCGAACTAGAAGATGTAGAAGAAGCTCTTGGTCCTGATTTTATCGTAGGAGAATATGGTGATGACGTTGACACCATTGGTGGTTTAATTGTCTCTATTCTTGATCGTATTCCTGAAAAAGGTGAAATCGTTGAAGCTGTCCCCGGCTATCGATTTCGTATTTTAGAAGCTGATAAACGCCGGATTAAGCGGTTACGCATTTTTCGCATTCCAGAAAATGAAAATTTTGAAAACAATGCCATCCCTAAAAAATAATCAAACCTTTCTCAGTAATTTTATACTTTTTTTGTTTTCTGTTACCGGCTGGAAACGACAAATATGGGTGTTTCTCTGTGGGGCTGCTACTTCTTTTGCACTTCCTCCTTTCTATTTGACACCTTTGTGCTTTTTAACTTTTCCCATCTTTATTGTTCTTCTTGACTCAATCCGTACTATCCAGAACAATAAAAAGCGCTTTCTTACTTACGCTCTAAGCTGTGGTATCTTTGGCTTTAGTTATTTTACCTGTAACCTTTGGTGGTTGTGTAGTGCCTTATTAATTGATCCGGTTTCTTTTGGTTGGGCAGTGCCATTTGCCATTTTAGGCCCTCCCCTCTACCTTTCTCTTTATTGGTTTTTTTCTGGTTTTATTGTCGGTTTATTATGGACAAAAGGAATAGCACGCTTTTTTGTCTTGGCTTTTGCGCTAGGATTGGCAGAGTGGTTGCGCGCATTCTTATTCACAGGATTTCCATGGAATTCTCTTGGCTATACAGCGATGCCAACTCCAATGCTCATGCAGTCCGATGCAGTCGTGGGACTTTACGGAATGAATATTCTTGCTGTCTTAGTCTACAGTTTACCAACTGTTTTATTAACGAATGAAAAAAAGAAAATCGCACTTTCTCTCTGCTTATCGCTTATATTCATCCACAGTGGCTTTGGATTTTATCGCCTCAACAGCATGCCAAACACAGCTGATTACCAAAAAAGCAATTATTGGGTGCGCATTGTTCAACCTTCTATCCCGCAAGACATAAAATTAAACAATACTACACGGGACGCTATATTCGAAACTCATATGAACTTGAGTACAACACCAACAACCGAGAAAAATCCAGAACCAGACTTTATCGTATGGCCTGAAGCATCCATTCCTTACCTTCTCGATGAGAACTCTGAGACAACAATGCGCATTGCCTCTCTTCTCAAGCCCCAACAATGGGCTATTATTGGTGCTATACGCATCAACGACGATCCTTCTCATGCACAAACACAATATTTTAATACAATTGCAGCCATCAATGCTGAAGGTGATATTTTAAATACTTCTGATAAACTTCACTTGGTGCCTTTTGGTGAATATCTTCCCTATGAGAATTTCTTGAAAAAAATTGGATTACGGATCCTTGCTGATAATATTGGTGGATATAGTGCTGCCAGTGTGCGAAAAACTGTCACGCTGCCAAATGGTTTTTCTTATCTACCGCTGATTTGTTATGAAGTAATATTTCCCAATGAAATGACTTTTGAAGGCTCCCCTCCACAAGCAATCATTAATGTTACAAATGATGCATGGTTCGGTGCAACACCTGGACCATATCAACATCTTCAACAAGCACAGCTGCGTGCCATTGAACTAGGAATTCCCATTATTCGAGCAGCCAATAATGGAATATCGGCTGTTATTGATTCTTATGGACGAATCGTTGTAGCTCTCCGTCAGAATGCTGTTGGTATTCTTGATTCACAAGTTCCATCATCCATTACTCCCATAGGAAGCAATGAATATAGAATATTCTCTACTTTTATCTTATTCATTCTTATGCTATTGTGCCGTATTGGTTTTGGTTCTACAAAACAGTTTAAGTGATCAGATGCCCAAGTACAGTATTGTGTTGCGCATACCAGTAATATTGGGAAAAAATGTTACATATTATTTTAATTATATGATAAACCAATCTCACATAAAGCTGATGTTGGTTTAGAAACAGAGTGCTGGGAATAAAGAGTTGCATTATGACCGAAACTAGAAAAAAACCCGATCCTATAGATGTCTATGTTGGAACCCGTATTCGTTTACGTCGTAATATTTTAGGGCTTACTCAAGAGAAACTAGGTGAAAAATTAGGCATCACTTTCCAGCAAATCCAAAAATATGAAAAAGGTACAAATCGTATTGGTGCAAGTCGTCTTCAAGCAATTGCAGAAATTATGGATGTTCCTGTTTCTTATTTTTTTGATAAAGGCCTTAATACACAACATGTAGAAGGCTTTGCTGAAAGCGATAATGATTTTATGGATTTTTGCTCTAGCAGTGAAGGAATCCAACTCATGCGTGCTTTTACGAATATATCCGATGCTAAAGTGCGCCGAAAAATCATTGATTTGGCAAAAGCACTTTCTGAAGAAGATATGACAAGTAAGTTATAAAATAAAAATTATATCTTTTCTCTCACTTATCTTATAAATCAGCATTGACGATTTGCCGTTGTATTGGGCAAATAGGGGCAACTTTAATAGACATTCATAACTGTTGGTTTTCTTTTTTGATGGAGTTCCTATGCCGCATCAAGATTATCTTTTTACAAGTGAATCGGTATCGGAAGGGCATCCTGACAAAATCTGTGATCGTATTTCTGACGAAATCGTTGATATGGTTTATAAAGAAGCACAAAAAACCGGTACAGATCCATGGATCGTGCGAATTGCTTGTGAAACTTTAGTAAGTGTAAACCGCGTTGTTATTGCCGGTGAAGTGCGTGTTCCTGATACACTTTTAAAAAGAGATAAAAATAAAGAACTCATCTACGATGAAACTGGTTGCCCACTCATTAATCCCACTCGTTTTCGTGCAGTAGCGCGTCGTGCTATCCGTGCAATTGGATATGAACAAGCAGGATTCCATTGGAAAACTGTTAAAATTGATGTTCTTCTGCGCCCTCAATCAACCGATATTGCACGCGGAGTTGATAACGCCATGGACCGGCATGGTGAAGAAGGTGCAGGTGATCAAGGTATTATGTTTGGATATGCTTGCCGTGAAACACCTGAACTTATGCCTGCACCCATTTATTATGCGCATAGAATTCTTAAACTTCTCGCGGCTGCACGCCATAAAAAGGAAGGAGAAACTGGAAAATTAGGACCAGATGCCAAAAGCCAAATAACAATACGGTATAAAAATGGAAAACCTATAGAGGTAACCTCTATCGTTCTTTCAACACAACATTTAGATGAAAGTTGGGATTCCAATAAAGTACGTACAGTAGTTGAGCCCTATATTCGTCAAGCTTTGCATGATATCCCCATTTCTGATCAATGCAGTTGGTACATTAATCCAACAGGGAAATTTGTTATCGGCGGTCCTCAAAGCGATGCCGGATTAACGGGGCGCAAAATTATTGTTGATACTTATGGAGGCGCTGCTCCCCATGGTGGAGGTGCTTTTTCGGGCAAAGATACGACAAAAGTCGATCGTTCTGCAGCTTATGCTGCACGCTATCTCGCTAAGAATATTGTTGCCGCTCATTTAGCAGATCGATGCACCATTCAACTCTCTTATGCAATTGGCATTGCACAACCCTTATCTATTTATCTTAATCTCCATGGAACAGGAAAAGTTGATGAGAAAATTCTCGAAGCAGCTATTCGCAAAATAATGGACCTTTCCCCCACTGGCATTAGAAAACATCTTGACCTCAATAAACCTATTTATACAAAAACAGCCGCCTATGGTCATTTTGGACGTAAGCCACAACTTGATGGTTCATTTTCATGGGAAAAAACTGATCTTATTGAAACCCTTCAAAAAATGATTAAAGTACCATGATTGAGCATAATATACGTACGCGTGAAGCCTTCTTTGGTCGCCGACAAGGAAAGCGACTAAGAAACAGTCAACTTGCACGTATAAGCACGCTTCTTCCAACTTTTAAGATTAATTTAAATACCCCTTCACCTCTCGACTTAACATCCCTATTTCCCAGTAAAGTAACAGAAGTCCGACTTGAAATTGGTTTTGGTGGAGGTGAACATTTGCTTCATGAAATGAACCATTTTCCACAAACTGGTTTTATTGGCATCGAGCCTTTTATCAATGGCATGGCAAAAATGTTACTGTCTCTTGAACAACATAAACAGTATCAAAGCCACATTCGCCTTTATGATGACGATGCTACACATCTTCTTGATTGGCTTCCCAATGCATCACTTGATGGAATAGATCTTTTCTATCCTGATCCATGGCCTAAAAAAAAGCATTGGAAACGACGTTTCATTAACATAAAAAATCTGAATCGTTTCGCTCGTGTTCTAAAAACAGGTAAAAAATTTCGCTTTGCTAGCGACATAGATGATTATGTAAACTGGACCCTCTACCATTGTGCACAGCATAATCATTTTGAGTGGGAAGCAGAAACCTCTAAGGATTGGAAAACTCCTTATCCGTTATGGTTAGGGACCCGCTATGAAGCAAAAGCTCTCCGCGAAGGGCGGACACCTGCCTATCTTACCTTTATCAAAAAATAAATGATAAAACGCCTTTCTTATAAACAACTTGAAAAGTTTTGAATTTAAGAGTATCAATACCTAAATTCTTGGTCTTATGATGAGGAGTGGGCCGTTGGACCCGCTCTTTTTTAATGTCATGAAACTGATGAAAATAACTTGGACAAAATGTATGAACGAAACTGAAAAAATAAGCGATCTTGACGAACCACGTCTTTTTGAAGAAGATGGTGTTGAGGCACGTGTTGCTGCTCTTATCTTGCCATTGCTTAAACCTTTAGGTTTTCGTTTAGTTCGTATTAAACTGCTTGGTCTAAATGGTTTAACTCTTCAGATTATGGTTGAACGCGCAGACGGCTCTATGACCGTGGAAGATTGTGAAACTGTTAGTCGAACTGTTTCTCCTCTCCTTGATGTGCAAAATGTTATTGAACGCAAATATCACTTAGAAATTTCATCTCCTGGTATTGATCGTCCACTGGTAAGAAAATCTGACTTTTTTCATTGGCAGGGGCATCTTGCAAAAATTGAAACCAAAACAACAATTGATGGGCGCCGAAAATTTCGTGGAACACTTACAAATATCACAGAAGACGGATTTATTTTAAATACTGATAAAGCCGCGGATGGAGAAGCCATGTATACCTCTATCCCCTTTTGTGATATTACAAACGCACATTTGGTACTTACCGATGAACTTATTCGCGACGCATTGAAAAAAAATAAAGATTTAAGTCAACAATTAATTCCCGAAGATAATTCTCATGTCTCGAAAAAGACATCAAAGTACAAGAATTAATATCATTGGGAAATGCCCGTCGAGTGGCACAGAGAAGGAGAAAATTGATGGCTACAAGCGCTAACAGGCTTGAAATTCTGCAAATTGCAGATGCTGTTGCACGTGAAAAGTCAATTGATCGTGAAATTGTCATTTCTGCAATGGCTGATGCTATTCAGAAAGCAGCACGTTCTCGTTATGGTCAAGAAACCAATATCCGTGCTGAAATAAACTCCAAAACAGGTGAAATTAAATTACAACGCCTGCTTAAAATTGTTGATGTTATTGAAGATTATACAACTGAAATTACTTTGACCGATGCACTCAAACGCCAAGAGGATGCAAAAATTGGTGATTTTTTTGCTGATCTTTTACCTCCTATGGATTTTGGACGTATCGCTGCGCAATCCGCTAAACAAGTTATTGTCCAAAAGGTACGTGATGCAGAGCGTGATCAGCAATACGAAGAATTTAAAAATAAAATTGGTGAAATTATTTCTGGTACAGTAAAACGTGTGGAATATGGTAATGTTATCGTTGATTTAGGTCGTGGTGAAGCTATCGTGCGCCGTGATGAATTAATTCCACGTGAATCTTTCCGCTATGGAGATCGTATTCGGGCCTTTGTCAATGATGTGCATCGTGAATCGCGTGGTCCACAAATTTTCCTTTCACGTACACATCCTCAATTTATGGTGAAACTTTTCACTATGGAAGTGCCAGAAATCTATGATGGTATTATAGAAATTAAATCCGTTGCCCGCGATCTAGGTTCACGTGCTAAAATTGCTGTTGTCTCACGCGATGGTTCCATTGATCCTGTTGGAGCATGTGTTGGAATGCGAGGAAGCCGTGTTCAGGCTGTTGTTGCAGAATTACAAGGTGAAAAAATTGAT
>NZ_CADEAJ010000001.1:65095-493561 GCF_902825235.1 Bartonella vinsonii subsp. vinsonii
CAGGTTCACGTGCTAAAATTGCTGTTGTCTCACGCGATGGTTCCATTGATCCTGTTGGAGCATGTGTTGGAATGCGAGGAAGCCGTGTTCAGGCTGTTGTTGCAGAATTACAAGGTGAAAAAATTGATATTATTCCTTGGTCTCCTGATGCTGCAACATTTATTGTCAATGCACTACAACCCGCTGAAGTTTCGAAAGTTGTTCTCGATGAAGATGCAGAACGTATTGAAGTCGTCGTACCTGATGATCAACTTAGTCTTGCCATTGGTCGTCGTGGACAAAATGTTCGCTTAGCTTCTCAATTAACAGGATGGAATATTGATATTTTAACGGAACAGGAAGAATCTGAAAACCGTCAAAAAGAATTTACCGAACGCAGTAAACTGTTTATGGAATCCTTAGACGTTGATGAGATGATTGGGCAGGTTATGGCATCAGAGGGTTTTTCTTCCATTGAGGAAATCGCCTATATTGATCTCGAAGAAATTGCCTCCATTGATGGTTTTGATCATGAGACTGCTGCTGAAATCCAAAGCCGTGCACGTGAATATCTTGAACATAAAGAAAAAGAACTTGATGAAAAACGCAAAGAACTCGGTGTTTCTAATGAATTGCGAACAATTCCTGGTCTGACAAGTGCTATGTTGGTTGCTATTGGCGAAGATGGTGTAAAAACAATCGAAGATTTTGCTGGTTATGCAGTCGATGATTTGGTTGGCTGGAGAGAACGTAAAGAAGGTCAAACACAGAGTTTTTCTGGTATCCTGACCCCATTTGATATTACACGTGCTGATGCAGAAGCTATGATTTTAGCTGCACGTGTGCAAGCAGGTTGGATAGACCAAGCTGATCTTGTTACAGAAACTCCTGCAGAAAATGAAAGTTCTGTAAAAGATGAAAAAAGTGATAATTTGAACGTGGATACAGTTTAAATGAATGAACGGACCTGCATTGTGACAAGAAAAAATGCTTCAGCAGAAACGCTGATCCGTTTTGTTATTGGTCCCAATAATCAAATTGTCCCTGATCTTAAATCCAATTTGCCTGGGCGTGGCGTTTGGGTTTCTGCTCGCCATTCTGCCATTGAAACAGCAATCAAACAAAACGCTTTTAAGAAAAAATTTAAAACAGATGTTGAGGTTGCACAAAATCTTGCACATATTGTTGATACACTTTTGCTAAAGGCCGCTCTTTCAAGCCTTTCCATGGCGCGAAAAGCAGGTGCCATTGTCATGGGGGCAACAAAAGTTGATGCAGCTATCCGTTCTGGTCAAGTTATTCTTGTACTTCATGCTAAAGAAGCTACAGAAGATGGAAAACGCAAAATTGCACAAGCCATCTATACAATACAACAACAAACAGGTCGGAATATAAAAAACATATCTTTATTTACAAGTGATGAAATGCGGGTGGCTTTTGGTGCTAATCCTGTCATGCATGCGGCCTTATTGGATACCAAAGCTGCTGAAGGATTTCTCAAAACGATACATAAACTACTCGCCTATCGTGATGACACGCACAGCAAGCCTGGTGAAAGAACGGCACAAGCCGTGAAGGAAGTACAATGAGTGAAAAGAATAACGACAAGATAACAGTCAAGAGGACACTAACCTTAAAGCGGTCAGTTCTAGAAACAGGTACGGTCAAACAAAATTTCAGCCATGGCCGTACAAAAGCTGTGGTTGTCGAAACCAAACGGCGCAAAATCACGCGTCCTGATGAAAAAGTTGAAATACAACAGCCAATTACCAAACCTCATGTGGCTTCTCAACGTTCTAAACCACGATTCGAAGAAGCAAAACCCCAAGAGCCCATCGCTAAAAGCAATCTCTCATCTGCTGAAATGCAAGCGAGACTTCGTGCATTAGAAGAAGCGCATATCCAAGAAAAAATAACACGTGAACAAGCCGAAGAAGAAGCAAGACGAGCAAAAGAACGTGAAGAAAGTTTGCAACAGTCAATTCAAGAAACAGAAATACATCAAGAAGAAGAAAGTCTACAAGAACAGACTCCACCTCCTCCTTCTACTCTCTCTTTGGTAGAGCCAATTGATATCCCTATTCCACCTAAAAATACAACTGTCATCGAAAAACGTAAAATAGATGAAAACAAAGAAGAGGATCGACATAACCGACGTGCGAACCCTGCTAAATTAGAAGTGCGTGCACCTAAAGTTGTAAAAGGTGCTGATGAACGACGCCGTGGAAAGCTAACCCTTAATAGTGCTCTGGACGAAGAAGGGAGCGCGCGTGGGCGTTCAATGGCTGCAATGCGTCGCAGACAGGAGAAATTTAAACGTGCGCAAAACCAAGAACCGAGGGAAAAAATTTCTCGTGAGGTTGTTCTTCCTGAAACTATTACGATTCAAGAACTTGCACAGCGTATGACTGAACGCTCTGTTGATGTGATTAAATTCCTCATGAAACAGGGACAAATGATGAAACCGGGCGATGTTATTGATGCCGATGTTGCTGAGCTCATCGCTGTTGAATTCGGACATACTGTCAAACGTGTTTTAGAATCTGACGTAGAAGAAGGCATCTTTAATATAGCTGATAATCCTCAGAAAATGCAGCAGCGTCCGCCTGTCGTAACAATTATGGGCCATGTCGACCACGGAAAAACTTCTCTTCTTGATGCTATTCGAAAAGCAAATGTTGTTTCTGGTGAAGCAGGTGGAATCACACAGCATATCGGTGCTTATCAGGTGGAACAAAATGGTCAAAAAATTACCTTTATTGATACACCTGGACATGCCGCCTTCACAGCGATGCGTGCTCGTGGAGCGCGTGTTACAGATATTGCTGTTCTCGTTGTAGCTGCTGACGATAGTGTCATGCCGCAAACAATTGAATCAATCAATCATGCTAAAGCAGCTGGTGTGCCCATTATTGTTGCTATCAACAAAATTGATAAACCCGCTGCTGATGCTCAAAAAGTACGTACAGAACTTCTACAACATGAAGTGTTTGTTGAAACCATGGGTGGAGAAACTTTAGAAGTCGAAGTTTCTGCTAAAACCGGTCAAAATCTTGATAAACTTCTCGAAGCTATTCTTCTTCAAGCTGAAATTCTTGATTTAAAAGCAGATCCTCAACGAACAGCAGAGGGCGTCGTCATTGAAGCTAAACTGGATCGAGGACGTGGATCTGTTGCAACGGTTCTCGTTCAAAAAGGAACGTTGCATCCTTCTGATATTATTGTTGCCGGCAATGAATGGGGACGCGTGCGCGCTCTGATTGATGACCATGGACGTCATATTAAAGAAGCAGTTCCCTCTACACCCATTGAGATTCTAGGTATGCAGGGAACACCACAAGCTGGTGACAGGTTTGCTGTTGTCACGCATGAAGCAAAAGCACGCGAAATTGCGGAATACCGTCAGCGGTTAGCACGTGATAAAGCTGTAGCTCGACAAACGGGTTCTCGCGGTTCTCTTGAACAGATGATGACGAGGTTACAAACCACTGGTGTTAAAGAGTTTCCTCTTATTATTAAAGGCGATGTACAAGGGTCAATTGAAGCGATTGCTTCAGCATTAGAAAAGCTAGGAAATGAAGAAGTCCGTGCACGCATTGTGCATTCTGGTGCTGGAGGTATCACTGAAAGTGATATTTCTCTTGCAGAAGCCTCTCACTCAGCTGTGATTGGCTTTAATGTTCGTGCCAATAAACAAGCGCGTGATTGTGCTAAAACACAAGGAATTGAAATCCGCTATTACAACATCATCTACGATCTTGTTGACGATATAAAAGCCGCTATGTCAGGGTTACTCTCACCAGAACAGCGTGAGACTTTCCTTGGTAATGCTGAAATTCTAGAAGTCTTTAATATCACCAAAATCGGAAAAGTTGCTGGTTGTCGTGTTACAGAAGGTAAAATAGAACGGGGTGCTGGTGTTCGCCTTATCCGTGATAATATTGTTATTCACGAAGGGAAACTGAAAACACTCAAACGCTTTAAAGATGAAGTCAATGAAGTGCAAAGTGGTCAAGAATGTGGAATAGCATTTGAAAACTATGAGGACATGCGCGCAGGAGACATCATTGAAACTTTCCGCATCGAACATATTAATCGCACATTATAAAATAATCCAATGGCTTTATTCCTAAAAGTGAAAAAAGTTATTGGAGGTTATGTGCAAATGCTTTGTTCTTTTTAAATCTTTTAAGATGATCAAAAGAAAAGTAATTGTAACAAGGATAAAATTTCGATGAAAAATGCAGGACCATCACAACGGCAACTCAGAGTAGGAGAACAAGTGCGCCACGCAGTATCCCATGTACTACAGCGCGGTGTTTTACTTGATGATGTCTTGAAAAATATGGTGATTTCTGTCTCTGAAGTACGCATGTCACCAGATTTAAAAATTGCTACCTGCTTTATTTCTCCTCTCAGCACTCTCAAAAATGCGTCTTATGATTGTGTCGTTGATATCCTTAATAAACATAGCCGTTTTATCCGTGGAGAAATTAGTCATGCGTTGCGTCAAATGAAATATATGCCTGAACTGCGTTTTCGACTTGATAGTAGTTTTGATAATTTTTTAAAAATTGATACCCTGCTTCGCTCACCTGAAGTAGCCCGCGATCTTCACCATAGTAATAAGCTTGAGGATTAGAAATATGGCACGGCAACATAAAAGAAAAGGCCGTTCTGTTTCTGGCTGGGTCATATTTGATAAACCAAAAGGAATGAGATCAACAGAAGCTGTTTCACAAATCAAATGGCTCTTTCATGCACAAAAAGCAGGACATGCGGGGACACTGGATCCTCTTGCTTCTGGTCTCCTACCAGTTGCATTGGGGGAAGCAACCAAAACCGTACCTTATGTGATGCAAGGTACCAAAACCTACCGTTTTCAAATCGCTTGGGGAGAAGAGCGTTCAACAGACGATCTCGAGGGGGAAATAACAAAAACATCTCTCAAACGTCCAACACAAGAAGAGATACTCGCCCTTCTTCCTCAATATACAGGTGTTATTTTGCAAACACCTCCACAATTTTCGGCAATTAAAATTTCTGGTAACCGCGCCTATGATCTAGCCCGAGAAGGTGAGATTGTTGACATTCCACCGCGCCAAGTGGAAATAGAAACTTTTAAATTAATAGAAACTCTTAGCAAAGATTGTTCACTCTTTGAAATAACCTGTGGAAAAGGAACCTATGTGCGTTCCTTAGCGCGTGATATGGGACGTGATCTTGGTTGTTATGGATATATTGCTGATTTAAGGCGTATCGCAGTGGCTCCCTTTGGCGAAGATGATCTTATCACATGGGACGAATTAAAAGCGGGCGCACTGGATAAAAATGCAACAAATGAGAATGATACTTCTTCCAAAATAAACTTTTCAACACTTGATGCACTTTTAATTGAAACAGGCGCTGCACTGGATTGCCTCTCTCATTATACCCTTAGTGAAACCCAAGCACAGCGGGTCATGATGGGTATTCCTGTACCTCTTTGTAATCACGAGGTACCTCTTGATGAAGATGAGGTTTGTGTCATCTACAAAGGCCAACTTCTTGCTATAGGCTCCCTCGATAAAAGATTGTTCAAACCAAAGCGGATTTTCACAATTTGATTCATAATAGTCTCTTAAAAAAGATATTTTTTATATCAATTAAAGAGAAGAAGGTTTTTTTCATTGCTTTACCCTTTTATGATCATTCATATCAGAACCTCAATGAGCGAGGCTTTCATAAATCCAACCTTCTCTGGTATAAATAAAAAAGCACAATAATTTGTCTTTGTTGTTTTACATCATTTCTGATCATTACTGGATATACGCACATATCCTTAGTGTTCAGAAAATTTTGTAGAATGAGAAAGGCTTGAGCTTAAAAAAAGTACAATACTTATAATCTCTCACTGTTTATTCAGTAGAAATCTATCCTCAATTTACCAACAGCATAAGTGCTCATTGCAATATCTCATTTTTCTGCTGTTCTATTCATACTAACAAATTCATTCCATAAAAATAAATTGCCTGCATAATAGTTTATAAAAAGCTGTATAATCCTCCTCTTATCTTTAAGGTAATTGATCAGCAGAGGATTTTAAAAGCATCTCATTGGCTTGTGGTATTGTCTGCCGTTCAATCATGCGGTGAACTCTTATACCGTCAGGTGCACGATTTAAATGACGCAGAAGCTTATTCACCTCTGCGTCTGCTTTTATGCGACGGTGATTATGGCGTAAATAATCTACCCATGTTGGCATATGATAAACTTCTGTCCAATATTCAGGTCTTTCAAGGTCTCGTAAGAGAACCCATTGGCGAGCGCCATCACGTAAACGAATATGACGACGACGTGTCATCACTTTGAGAAATTCTTCGAGATCATTTTCATGAATTTGATAATCGATCATAATCATAATCGGACCACTTTGTGCTTTTAAATCAAGTAAAAGCTCTGGTTCTCTGAAATGATCAAGCGGATCCAAATCTATTTGGGGTATTTCCTGAATTCTAAACTTTATCCCCGCAAGGGCTCCAAAAACCAAGAAAAGAGAACAAACACTCAAAGCAACGGTAGGGGAATAACCATCAGCCAAAACACCCCAAATTACGCTTCCAATTGCCATTCCTCCATAAGATGCTGTTTGATAAAGCGCTAAAGCACGTGCAACAACCCAACGTGGTGTAGAAAGCTGTACAGATGTATTAAATAAAGATAATGCCAAAACCCAACATAAGCCTGCAGGAAACAAAGCAATATGGCTTACAATTAATGAACGGCTCATTGCTAAAAAAAAGCAAGAAAAGGCAAAACCAATAAATGAACTTGCAATAATCGTCTCTAAACGAAAAAAACGTCGTACAGATGAATTAATCATACCAGCCGTCATAGCTCCAAGACCAAAACACCCAAGTAATGTCCCATAAAGAAGAGCACTTCCTCCGAGAATTTTATGTACAACAATTGGTAAGAGCGCCAAAATCGAAATCGCTCCAATACCAAAAAGGAATGCCCTAACCATAATACTGAGAAGATTAGGCGACATCGCAACATAACGCAAACCATCTGAAACAGCTCCTAAAAGCCTTTCGCGTGGCAATCTGTTATTTTCATAGCTCGGTTTCCAGAAAAACAAAGCACCAATTAAAGGAATGTAACTTATTGCATTAAATAAGAAGGCTGCGGCTGCCCCCAGAGTTGCAATAATAGCACCACCAATAGCAGGACCAACACTACGCATCAAATTAAAGCCAACACTGTTTAAACTCACAGCAGCAGGAATATTTTCCCTGCTCACAATGTCTCCTATTGTTGCCTGCCAAGAAGGATTATAAAAGGCTGTTCCACATCCAATCAAAAACGTAAAGCATAAAAGAATCCCTGGTGTTAAAAAGCCAATATAGGATAAAATAGCTAAACTCATGGATATAACCATCATTATAATCTGGGCACACAACATAATTTGGCGCCGATTAAAATTGTCAGCTAATGCCCCTGCCATCAGAGAAAATACCACAAGTGGTAATGTGGTAGCGCTTTGAACAAGTCCGACCATGGAGTGCGAAGAACTTATCAACGCCATTAACCACCCTGCTCCTACAGCTTGGATAAGCCCCCCTAAATTAGAAATAAGAGTGGATGACCACAAATTTCGAAATACCGAATTACGAAAAAGTTTTAATGTTGAAATGCTTTGCATCTTTTGCCTCCCAATCGATATTTATCGCTTTTCTTACCACACACGCACTCTGTAAAGCAGTCATCTTTGTATCAAAAGGATGCATAATTCTTTAAAAATTCTCATAAAACCCTCTTAAAATCAATATTTCAAAACAAAATCCTTTCCTCTAAAGAAGGTCTTCAAGATGCTTTTAAGGACTAGTATTTTAACCTCCTTTCCTATATAAATGCTAAAGCAGGTGAGAGTTTTCAACTCTTCTTGTTTTTTCATAGACCCTTGCTGAACGACATCTCGGCTATGGGTGACTTTTGTTTCTTTATTTTTTGAAAGGATAATACGATGTCGATTACAGCTGAACGTAAACAAGCTCTTGTTGCAGAATACGCCAATAAAGCCGGTGATACAGGATCACCAGAAGTACAGGTTGCTGTACTTTCTGAACGCATTTCTAATTTAACTAACCATTTTAAATCTCATAAAAAGGATAACCATTCTCGTCGTGGTCTTTTGAAGATGGTCTCTCAACGTCGTCGTCTTCTTGATTACCTGAAAGGAATTGACCAAAATCGTTATCAGACACTTATCAAAAAGTTAGGTTTGCGCCGCTAAAAGAAAAATGGGTGGGTGGTCTTTCTAAAAAGCCGCCCATTTTTTCAGCTTGCTGCTTTTAGTTAAAAACTTAAAAACTGGCGAATAATCATCATGGGGCAGGATTGCTCGTTGCTTCGTCTTTAAATTGCGATTTACTTCTCTCTTCTCGCGAATAAACAGAAGTGTCTTGTTATGCTACCCATAGCTTTAAAATATGCTCCGCAAAACCAGAATGTGAGCACTTAAAAATATGAACACTGGTCATTAAGGATAAAAAATGTTCAAAACGCACAAGATAGAAATTGAATGGGCTGGGCGGCCACTCACCATCGAAACAGGAAAAATAGCCCGTCAAGCTGATGGTGCCGTGATTGCTACCTACGGAGAAACTATTGTCTTAGCAACCGTTGTATCAGCAAAAAGTCCAAAACCAGACCAAGACTTTTTTCCACTCACCGTTAATTATCAAGAAAAATCTTATGCTGTTGGAAAAATCCCCGGCGGTTATTTAAAACGGGAAAGCAGACCAACTGAAAATGAAACTTTGGTTTCACGCTTGATTGATCGTCCAATTCGCCCCCTCTTCGCCGATGGATATAAAAATGATACACAAGTCATTGTTTCCGTTATACAACATGATCTCGAGAATAATCCCGATATCCTCGCGATGATTGCATCTTCTGCCGCATTAACCTTATCAGGTGTTCCTTTCATGGGCCCCATTGCTGGTGCCCGTGTCGGATATTGTAACGGACAATATGTTCTCAATCCTCATATCGATGAAATGCCGGAATCAAAACTTGATCTTGTTGTAGCCGGAACAGAAAGTGCTGTGTTGATGGTTGAATCGGAAGCGCATGAATTGCCGGAAGACATCATGTTGGGTGCTGTTATGTTTGGGCATAAAGGCCTTCAACCTGTTCTTGATGCGATCATCAAGCTTGCCGAAGTTGCTGCAAAAGACCCACGCGATTTTGTTCCCGAAGATCTTTCTGATCTTGAAAAAGCCATGCGGGAAATGGCTGAACAAGATATACGAAAGGCTTACACTATTACAGATAAACAAGAACGTTATGCTGCAATTGATGCCATAAAAACGGAAATTACCAACAAATTTATGCCAGAGACGGACGAGGAATGTAAATTTAGCACAGATCAAATCGCAACCGTTTTTAAACAGTTACAAGCAAAAATTGTCCGCTGGAACATTCTTGATACCCAAAAGCGTATTGATGGGCGAAACCTTTCAAAAGTACGTCCCATTCAATCAGAAGTGAGTATTTTACCCCGTACACATGGATCAGCACTCTTTACCCGCGGAGAAACACAAGCTATTGTCGTTGCAACACTCGGAACTGGTGAAGATGAACAATATGTTGACTCCTTAACGGGAATGTATAAGGAGACGTTCCTTCTTCATTATAATTTCCCGCCATTTTCAGTAGGTGAAACAGGACGGCTTGGCTCTCCTGGTCGCCGTGAAATTGGACATGGTAAATTAGCGTGGCGTGCTCTTCATCCTATGTTGCCATCTAAGGAATCCTTCCCCTATACCATTCGTGCTGTCTCAGAAATTACTGAGTCCAATGGATCATCTTCCATGGCAACTGTTTGCGGAACTTCACTCGCTCTCATGGATGCTGGTGTTCCTCTGGCACGCCCTGTTGCAGGTATTGCTATGGGCTTGATTAAAGAAGGGGAACGCTTTGCTGTTCTGTCCGATATTTTAGGAGATGAAGATCATCTTGGGGATATGGATTTTAAAGTAGCAGGAACAGAAAATGGTATTACTGCTTTACAAATGGATATCAAGATTGATGGTATTACCGAAGAAATTATGAAAATCGCACTTGAACAAGCCAAGGAGGGTCGAATCCATATCCTTAACGAAATGGCTAAAGCTTTAACCAGTGCACGTGCTGAACTCAGCGAATTTTCTCCACGTATTGAAGTTATGAACATTCCTGTTGATAAAATTCGGGATGTCATAGGCTCTGGTGGTAAAGTTATTCGAGAAATCGTTGAACAAACTGGAGCAAAAATCAATATTGAAGATGATGGAACAATTAAAATTGCTTCTGCCGACGCTAAAACCATTGAAGCAGCAAAACGCTGGATTCATTCCATTGTTGATGAACCTGAAGTTGGTGCTATCTACCAAGGAACAGTTGTGAAAACTGCAGAATTCGGTGCATTTGTAAACTTCTTTGGTTCACGTGATGGACTCGTTCACATCTCTCAACTCGCATCAGAACGTGTTACAAAAACAACAGATGTTGTTAAAGAGGGTGATAAAGTTTGGGTTAAATTAATGGGCTTTGATGAACGTGGTAAAGTTCGGTTATCAATGAAAATCATCGATCAACAAACCGGTAAAGAAATTACAAATGATCGGCCAGTAAAAGAAGGGTAATTTGCCTTCTTGTCATAAAATAAAATGCCATTCTCATATCAGAATGGCATTTTTTCTTTGAAAGAGCCATATGTGTTGCTGTTTTTACCTTTTAAAAACCATAGCCTCCCTCTTCCCAGTCCAAGTCAATCTTGGTTGGGTTTTGGTTTAACAGAAGTTCCTGATCCAGAATGGGCACAAAATTTAAAAGTTATAACGCCTTGGCGACCAGATTTTTTAAAATTTGCCAATGCTCAGTTTCACTGCACTCCTCAAATAGATAAAACTTTCACCTATGATGGTGCACTTTTACGTTTGAGCAAATATCGTGGTTTTAACCAAAATAGTTTTCTTGATTTATTAGAATGCGTTAAGCCTGGTGGGTGGATTGTTATCGCTGGAAATAAAACTGTAGGCGCTGCCTCAATGATGAAATGGATCAAAACATTTGTTCCCGTTACTGATAAATTGTCTAAAAATCATGGACTGGTATTCTGGCTTCAAGTTCCACAACAAATAGAAAGACAGAATATTGCTCAATTGCGCTCACCACCGCTGACTTTTGAAAATAAGTTTCAGACCACTTCGGGCATGTTTTCACACGGTCGTATTGATCCGGGATCTGCCGCTCTTGCTTTCCATATGCGCACAATTATTTGCGGAAAAACTGCTGATTTTGGTGCTGGTTGGGGTTTTCTTTCTTTCGCGGCTCTTGAACAAAGTGAAAAACTAACAGCTCTTGACCTCTATGAAGCCGACTACAACGCTTTGAGAGCAGCCAAACAACACCTTAAACACAAAACAGCGTCTTGTCCGATTCATTTTTATTGGCATGATCTCGTGCACGAACCGATCACAGATTTGTATGATACCATCATTTCAAATCCACCATTTCACACGCAGCAAACAACAGACATTTCATTAGGACAGCATTTTATTATAAAGGCAGCAAAATACCTAAAGCCAGGTGGCAATCTGCTTCTTGTTGCTAACCGCCACCTGCCTTATGAGACATTGTTAAAAGATATTTTTCGCACAGTATTGATACATGAAAAAGCCCATGGTTTCAAAGTTATAGAAGCACGCCGCTAGACGAAAACAAGCAATAACTCTAAAGAATAAAACGTGAAAGATCTATATCAGCAGCAAGCTCACCTATAGATTGTCTCACATAAGCAGCGTCAACTGTAAAGGATGTTCCAGCTTTATCTGGCGCTGTAAAGGAAATCTCATCCAAAACACGTTCCATCACCGTTTGCAAACGGCGTGCCCCGATATTTTCAATCCTTGCATTTAAATCTACAGCAATATCCGCTAAAGCATCAATCGCATCATCGGTAATTTCTAAATGAACCTCTTCCGTTGCCATTAAAGCAATATATTGCTTAATCAGACTAGCTTCAGGTTCGGTTAGAATACGTCGTAAATCTTCCCTTGTGAGAGCATTTAACTCTACGCGAATGGGCAAACGCCCTTGAAGTTCTGGCAATAAATCAGATGGCTTAGAAACATGAAACGCGCCTGATGCAATAAAAAGAATATGATCTGTTTTGACTTGACCATACTTTGTAGCAATTGTTGTTCCTTCAACCAGAGGCAAAAGGTCCCGTTGAACACCCTCACGTGAAATGGCAGCACTTGCCCCACCATCTCTGGTTGCGATTTTATCAATCTCATCGATAAAAACAATTCCATCATTTTCCGTAACACGGAGTGCTTCTTGTATAATTTGATCTTGATCAAGAAGCTTTTCAGATTCATCATCCATGAGGGGTTTAAAAGCATCCTTTACTGTCGTTTTGCGGACCTTTGTACGCCCTCCCATTTTGCCAAAAATATCTGACAAATTCATAATTCCCATTTGCGCACCAGGAATCCCCGGAATATCAAAAGTCGAAGCGCTATTGCTGTTATTATCGGCTACTTCAATTTCAATCTCTTTCTCATCTAATTCACCTTCACGCAATTTTTTGCGAAAACTATCACGGGTAGCGGGACTTGCTGTCTTTCCAACAAGGGCATCTAAAACGCGCTCTTCAGCATTAACGTGCGCCTTTACTTTGACTTCCTCTCGTTTTTTTTCACGTACAAGAGAAATGGCAATCTCAACAAGGTCGCGAATAATTTGCTCAACATCACGTCCTACATAACCAACTTCAGTAAATTTAGTCGCTTCTACTTTAACAAAAGGCGCTCCAGAAAGTTTTGCTAATCGACGCGCTATACCTGTTTTACCAACACCTGTTGGCCCTATCATCAAGATATTTTTTGGCATAACCTCTTCACGCATAGGACCATCAAGCTGCTGTCTACGCCACCGATTACGCAATGCAATAGCAACAGAACGTTTGGCATCATCTTGGCCAATAATAAAACGATCAAGTTCAGAAACAGTCTCACGAGGGGAAAATACAACACACATTCAAATAGCTTTCTCTAAAGATGATAATTCTGCATCCAATGTTTCAATCGTAAAATGATCATTGGTGTAAACACAAATTTTAGCGGCAATATCCATAGCTTTACGAGCAATGGTTTCTGCATCCAAGTCCATATCCATGAGTACTCGAGCAGCCGAAAAAGCAAAATTGCCTCCAGAACCAATTGCCATAACGCCATCTTCTGGCTCTAAAACATCGCCCAGCCCTGTTAAAGCTAAAGTTATTTTCTTATCAGCTACCAGCATCATTGCTTCGAGACGACGCAAATAGCGGTCTGTTCGCCAATCTTTTGCAAGTTCTACACATGCACGCATAAGCTGATCAGGATATTGCTCAAGCTTCGTTTCCAATCTTTCCAATAAAGTGAAAGCATCCGCTGTAGCACCTGCAAAACCAGCAATAACTGTTCCGCCCTTCCCAATACGACGAACTTTGCGTGCATTACCTTTCATAATCGTTTGCCCAAGTGACACCTGTCCATCACCAGCCATCACAACTTTGCCACCTTTTCGCACAGTAATAATAGTCGTACCATACATTATGTCTGGTTTATGTTCTTCCATAAGGAAACTCATTAATATTGACCTCTATTCTTAATATTGTTTTCTTTTCATCAAATGTAAAATCCAATCACTATTGCCTTTATTTAAGAACATACACTGCAAAACACAATGTTTCAGCACAATTCAATTTATTGGAATAAAAAAAATGATATCATTGTTATCAATGCAAATTGTTGCTAAATAGTTTTTGTAAATAGTTTGCGTCTTTTAAAGGAAAAATGATGAAAAAAATAGCCATAGGAACATTGGGAGGAACAATTGCAATGGCGGCGGACAATTTTGGCCAAATGCAACCAACATTAACCTCAGATATTCTTATCAAAAGTGTTCCCGATTTAAATAAAGTTGCTCATATTCACGCGCAAACATTAACACAATTACCGAGCGGATCTTTATCTTTTAAGATTCTTTTTGAAATCATAGAGTGGGCAACACAACAAATAAAAGCTGGTGCAGAAGGTATTGTTTTAACCCAAGGTACCGATACACTGGAGGAAACTGCTTTTTTTCTTTCCCTTTATTGGGATAAAGCGGAACCGCTCGTTATAACTGGTGCTATGCGTATACCCTGTGAAGCAGGCGCTGATGGACCAGCTAATCTTTTAGCAGCAACCCGCGTTGCTGCTCATCCACAAAGTCGAAACAGAGGCGTTCTCGTTGTTATCAATGATACCATTCATTCACCTTATTGGGTCCAAAAAAGCCATACCGTCAAAATTGAGACATTTCAGTCAGGCCTCGTTGGTATTTTAGGCACTATTTTAGAAGGAAACCTAGTTTATTTTAATGATCAAAAATTTTTTCCAAAAACATTTGATCTTCCACAAAACTATGATCATCAAGTTGCACTCTTATACTCCTCGTTATCCTCTGACACACAATTAATGAAATTCTGCCTTGAAAGTGGGCATTATGCTGGACTTGTCATTGCCGGTTTTGGATCAGGACACTGCAGTTTTGAAGAAGCAGACATCATACGACAATATACACCAAAAATGCCAATCATTATCGCTAGCCGTACCTGCACTGGATCAACAACCCGCAAAACTTATGGCTATAAAGGTTCAGAAGTTGATATGATTGCTTCTGGTGCCCTTATGTCTGGTTATTTATCAGCAGTAAAAGCACGTTTACTTTTGTGGACTTTTTTGGCACAAGGATACTCATTGGCACAAATCAATGCACAATGGAATAACTGGACTATAAGCTAACGAAAGACTATCTGTTATTTTAAAGAAGAGAACATGCACAATAAAGCGCATTTGAATAGGAAATAATTTACCTGTTTATCTCTCATTAATTACTAAGCAAAAGAATTCTCGACCAACACAAATGATTGATACGCTTCTCTCAAAAATTGATCAAGAAGATAACTTGGTCAAATCTATTTCTGATCAATATTCGCCTTACCGTGTCTTTACTGCACAGGAGTGGTCCCAATTTCGTGCAGATACACCGCTAACCTTGACTTTTGATGAAATTAAACGTTTGCGCTCAATCGATGATCCCATTGATCTTGAAGAAGTACAACGTATTTATCTTTCCTTATCACGTCTGCTCTTATGCCATGTTGAAGCAGTACAGCAACTTTTTCATAAGCGTCAACAATTTCTACATCAAAAAGGAACAAAAAAAACGCCTTTTATCATTGGGATTGCTGGCTCTGTTGCGGTAGGAAAATCAACCACCGCTCGCATTCTTCAGGAACTTTTGAAACGTTGGACATCTAGTCTTAAAGTTGATTTGATTACAACGGATGGTTTTCTCTACCCTAATGCTGTTTTACAGCAAAAAAATCGTATGAATCGTAAAGGATTTCCTGATTCCTATGACATTAAAAAATTACTCTGCTTTCTTTCTGCTATAAAAGCCGGTATAGGTAATGTTAGCGCCCCACTTTATTCACATATGACCTATGATGTTCTGAAAAATCAAACAATTATCATTGATCGCCCCGATATTTTAATTGTTGAAGGAATTAATGTGCTACAGGTCAGTGATCTTCCTAAAGATGGGAAAATCATTCCTTTTGTTTCAGACTTTTTTGATTTTTCAATCTATGTAGATGCTGAAACAGAAATCATTCGTCACTGGTACTTGGAACGTTTCAAACGTTTGCGTAAAACAACTTTTCAAAATCCTGAATCCTACTTTCATCGGTATGCACATCTTACCGAAAAAGAAGCTTTAAAAATCGCTGAAGACCTTTGGAAAACCATTAATTTGAAAAATTTACAAGAAAATATATTGCCAACACGACCACGGTCTAATCTCATTCTCCGTAAAGGAAAAGACCATTTGGTTGAATATGTCGCACTTCGACGATTATGAGGATTTCATCAATATGGACTTACATCACATTCATTTTAGCGCAACACGTGTTGATAATAGCTGTCCCATACTTTTGGTAAACCAAAAAGATCTTGCTGAATTATCGCTTGATGCATCAACAACAACATGGATGAAAGTTAATGATTTTACTGGCAAAGCAGGACAAATACTCTTCATTCCTCACGAAAATGGGCAGTTAAAAAAAGTTTTATTTGGACTTGGCAACGGTGATGAACCTTTTATCACAGGGCTTCTTGTTAAAAATCTTCCTGCTGGACATTGGCATTTAGAAGGAACAGCCTCCCATGAAATAAAGAGCTATCTTGGATTGGCATTTGGAAGTTATCAATTCAACCGCTATCGTCAAAACTCTTTCTCCAAAATGTTATCGTTCTATGTCAGCGATAGGGTTGATTTTGATGAACTTCAACGGATTTATAAAACCGTCTTTTTTGTGCGTGATCTCATCAATATTCCAGCCAATGATATGAATCCTGACACCCTCGAGAAAGAAGCACGCCAATTGGGGAAAACTTATGGTGCGAATGTTCAAAGCATTTGTGGAGATGCGCTTTTAACACATAATTTTCCAATGATCCATGCCGTAGGACGAGCCAGCAGCACTGCACCACGACTCATTGATCTACACTGGGGACAAGAAAAACATCCTAAAATAACGTTGGTTGGTAAAGGTGTAACCTTCGATACTGGAGGTCTCAATATTAAATCAGCCAATAACATGTCACTCATGAAAAAAGACATGGGAGGGGGGGCACATGTTTTGGGATTGGCTCAACTTATTATGGATGCCAAATTACCTTTTCGTCTACGTGTTTTGATTCCGGCCGTTGAAAATGCAATTTCTGCCAATGCTTACAGACCAAGCGATATCCTCCAAAGTCGTAAGGGTTTAAGTGTAGAAGTTGGTAATACAGATGCAGAAGGCCGGCTTGTCCTTGCTGATGCGCTTACCTATGGTGATGAAGAAAGTCCACAATTCATGCTTTGTATGGCAACTTTAACAGGAGCTGCACATATAGCATTAGGACCAGATCTTGCCGCATTTTATTGCAATGATTCAGAATGGGCCCAACAAATTGCTCAATCTGCTTATTCTGTTTCAGATCCTGTTTGGCAAATGCCACTTTGGAAACCTTATCAGGAAATGTTATCATCACCAATTGCTGATCTTAATAATATAAGTGGAAATAACTTTGCAGGTTCCACAGTTGCCGCTTTATTTCTGAACTCTTTTGTTGAAAAAGCTAAATATTTTGCGCATTTTGATCTTTATGGGTGGGTTTCAAAAGAAAAACCAGGTTTCCCTGTCGGCGGTTCTGCACAAGTTATTCGTGCTCTTTATAACCTCTTTAAAAATTGACACAAAATATTCACAAAGTTGAATAATTCTGGAAATTTAGGAGCTCTTTATTTATTGCTTTAGATTACGTTTGTGCTTTATTTGAGGATGAAAAATCCTACCAATATAGTTGTCATGATCTTACCTTTAAAGAAAAATGAAAGGTCAACAGATGGTTCTTAAAGATCCCCGATTATATGCATTCAGAGATGATTTAGCAGATAAACGTCTTGAAACAGAAATTACAGCACAGCGTTTCGTTCAAGGTGAAAAAAAACGTGTTAATACAGCTGTCGCTGGACTTTTTAAAGAAAACAATAAAAAAAGCGAAAGACAAACAGAGTGCTTATTAGGAGAAGAGCTCCTTATCTTTGAACAAGGAGAAAACATGTCATGGGGACAATCTCTCAAAGATGGTTATGTCGGTTATATTGACACAACAGTTCTTTGTACATCAGACATAAAACAAACACATATCGTTTCAGTACCACGCACTTTCCAATATTTACAGGCTGATTTACGTGGACCAATGGAGTGTTCTTTATCCATGGGCAGCAAAGTAAGTGTTGTTGATGAAATTGAAGTCCATGGCACAATGTATTCTATACTTGAAAATGGAAAAGCAATCTTTACCCATCATCTCAGTCCCATTGGGCGCGTGTATGAAGATTATGTTACGGTTGCCGAAACTTTTATACGTACACCTTATCTTTGGGGTGGTGTTAGTGGTTTTGGAATTGATTGCTCGGGACTCGTCCAACTCTCCATGATAATGTCCGGCCAAATGGTTTTACGCGATACTGACATGCAGCAGAAAACGATAGGCAAACAACTTACAGATCATGATAAACTTCAACGAGGTGATTTGATTTTTTGGAAAGGTCATGTCGCCATTATGATTGATCAGGAAAATATTATTCATGCAAATGGTTTCTCTATGGATGTTATGATTGAACCTCTGGAAAAAGCTATTATGCGTATCGCTCAAAAACATCAATATCCCATAGAAAAGCGCCGCCCAATGCAGAAAACATAATATGTGCTCTTATAACCCCAATCAAAAAATAATACTTACATTGTTACATTCCCCCATGATTCTACTTCGAACCTGAAAATCATCCTGTAGATTGGAGTGATTTACTAACCCCTCAATAAATAAACACTTTCACAAGTTTATTTATATCGAAGAGCTCATTATTTACTCTTTTCCTAAAGCTCATCAGAACTCATTTAAAAATCTTTATTAACATTATTCATGCGTTTTGGAGATATTGTAAAAGATTATCAGCCGGCTTACTAACTTTCATGAAATTACCGTATATTATAGATAAGGATTTGATTAAGCAGTATTGTCTTCTCACTGCTCCATTAAAGAAGAAATTTTTTCAAGAGCTGAATCAATGGTTTGTCAGCAGCCGGCATAGGATATTGATCAAGTTCACCAATAAAAACCCATTGTAAGTTTTGCCCTTCTCGTCCTTGCGCAAGGCCTTCATAATGATAACAGAGATACAATGGCATTAAGAGATGAAATGTCTCATAAGTATGACTTGCAAATGTTAAGGGTAATAAGTTATTTTCCTGAACATAAATACCAAGTTCTTCTTTTAACTCACGGATCAATGACTCTTCTGGAGTTTCACCTTTTTCAACCTTTCCACCAGGAAACTCCCATAAACCAGCTAATGATTTTCCTTGAGGGCGTTCTGTAAGCAAAACACGCTTATCTTGATCCAATAATGCGCATGCAACGACAAGAAGAAGTGAACTTTTTATATGCATATCACTCTCCACTAGGAATAGTAAGGATAACCATCTTTTCTATAACGCCTTCTACTCCAAGATGGAAGAATTTCAATACCTAATTCTCTCTGAAGAAATATACAAATATCCAATGTCAAATTTATGGTGCATCCGTTAACTTCTGTAATCGCCATTAATCATAACGTACTCTTTTGTCAAATCACAAGACCAAACTGTCGCTTTACCTCTACCCAAGCCAATATCAACACGAATTGTAATGTGTTTGCCTTGCATATAAGCACCTATTGTCTCTTCACAATACTCAGGATCACGTTCGCCATTGACAGCTAAACGATGTTCACCAAACCAAATTGTTAAGAGATCACGATCGGCTTCAACACCTGCTTTACCAACAGCCATAACCACCCTTCCCCAATTAGCATCTTCACCGGCAATAGCCGTTTTTACAAGTGGTGAATTTGCAATTGAGAAGGCAATCGTCTTCGCAGCATTATCTGTTGTAGCACCAATCACATTAACTTCAATTAAATGACGAGCACCTTCACCATCACAAACAACTTGTAATGCGAGCTCATGCAACAGTGCACTTAATTGTCTCATAAAGAGACCATAACGTGGATCGGTTTTACATATAAGGGAGGGAAAATTTCCTTTTCCTGTTGCAAACATCATGAGTGTATCTGATGTTGAGGTATCACTATCGACAGTGATCGAATTGAAAGAGTCCTGAACTGCCTCTGATAACATCGATTGAAGTATATCTGAGGAAATACCTGCATCAGTTACAACAAACGAGAGCATTGTTGCCATATCTGGTGCAATCATACCAGCACCTTTTGCAATCCCATTAAGAGTAACGGTCTCTCCTCCACAATCAAATCTGCGTGTAGCAAGTTTTGGAAATGTATCGGTTGTCATAATCGCTTTTGCAGCTGCCAACCAGTTCCCTTTTTCTGCTGTCTCCGTCATACTTGGTAAAAGATTTACAATCGCCGATGCATCCATGGGCTCACCGATAACACCTGTAGAAGCTATAAAAATTTCATTTTCTTTAGCCTTCAAAGCGCTTGCGGCTGCATACATGATTTCATTTGTGGTATGCCTTCCTTTGCGTCCGGTAAAGGCATTTGCATTCCCCGCATTAACAACAACCCCCCTAGCAACGCCATGAGGAAGCGATGCGCGGCAATGTTCCACAGGGGCAGACGGGCATTTTGAACGTGTAAAAACACCTGCCACACTTGCTGGCTCATCGAATATGATAAAAAGAAGATCTGCACGACCTTTATATTTAATCCCAGCTTCAGCTGTTGCTATTCGAACACCAGATAACGGCGGAAGCTCCTGTATGTTTTGGGGAGACAAAGGAGATATTTTAAAAATCACAGTACGCTTTCCATAAAAACAGATAATGATCTCTCACAAAAAACTGCTAAGCTTTTGAATGGAACAAATCTATTAAATCACCCAGCAAAGATACTATCTGCTTCTTCTTCCTCGCTATTCCGTGTCTTCCTCATCAGATGTTTCATTTGGAAACGGTGTCCCATTCTGATTAAGCGATTGCATAAGTTTTATAACATTAGGATCAGGATATTTCACATCTATCTTACTGCGCAAATCAACAATCAGTTTTTGGTAGCGCTCTTTTATTAACTGTGTACGCAACATTTCTTTAACATCATCAAATACAGGAGGCTGTTTCAAACGACGATCTTCCACCTTAATAACATGCCAACCAAAAGGGCTTTCAACAGGATTTTTAGTGTATTCGCCAACTTTCAAGGCAAACGCAGCATCTTCAAAAGGCTTGACCATTTGACCATGGCTGAAATAACCAAGGTCACCCCCAACAGCGGCGGAACCATCTGTTGAACTCTTTTTAGCTATCTCTTCAAAATTTTCCCCTTTATTTAAACGCTTAATAACAGTTTCTGCTTCTTTTTTTGTTTTCACTAAAATATGACGCGCTTTCACTTCATCCTCTTTGGGTAAAGCAGCCACTTCTTTATTATAAAGGGTTTCCAAATCAGTATCCGAAATCTGGTCAACAACTGTCTGTTTAAAATAAAGCTGTTGAAGAACATTGTCACGCATAACTGCCATACGTTTATCGTAAGCTTCAGTCTTATCAATACCCTTGCTTATTGCTGCTTTAGCAAGCGCCTGCATATCCAAGTAAGCTTTTAAAACCATTATACGGCGTTGTTCATCAGAAAAACGCGCTAAATTAGGATTTATCTCAAATGCTAATTCATCCAATTGCCCTACTGTAATATTCTTCCCATCAACAACCGCCATAACATGAGAGGGAGAAACTGTTTTTTCAGAAGCTTTCTCCAAAGTCTTTAAATCACTTGACGATGAATTCGAACTTTCTTGGGCTACCACCCCTAAACTCGTACTCGTCAATAAAGTTGATGTCAAAAACAGCGTGATAAAGTTGAATTTCATAAATAGACTCCTTAGGAATGAAGGTAGATTAAGATTCTCATTTTTTTTACTGTAACATTTTAACCTCTAAATACAGATAAATAAATGAGTAATTTTATTTTAAAAAGCATAAACTTGCCCTTTTATCTCAGTTTATCCTACCCCATCTCATGCGCATGCAAAATATGATAATATAAAAGAAATGACGTATTGTATCCTAAATTACTTTGTATTGTGTCAAATAAACAGCATTACTGAAGTTGACACGGTGCGCTTCGCCTCTTATCTCTACTTTGACAATTAAAGTGAAAAATTGCACACCAACAAGTATAATGGTACCATTTACATCCAGTTATATGAAATGTCTTGTGGGTTGCAAACACGGGGATGGTATATGAATAACCCAATGAGAGTAATAACAATTAAAAGAAAGGACCAGAGATGGTCGGTTTAGGTGTCTTTGCACGTAAATTTTTTGGTTCAGCTCAGGAGAGACGTCTCAAGGTTCTTCGCCAAAAAGTTGTACAAATTAATGTTTTGGAAGAACAATTCGTGAAATTAAGCGACGCACAACTGCGTCAAAAAACTGACGCGTTTCGTAAACGCCTTGCCGAAAATGAAAGCATTGACCAGCTCCTACCAGAAGCTTTTGCAACTGCCCGTGAAGCAGCAAAACGTGTTTATGATATGCGTCCTTTTGATGTACAGCTCATTGGTGGAATGGTGCTCCATGATTGTGGCATTGCTGAAATGCGCACAGGTGAAGGTAAAACATTAATGGCAACTCTGCCAATTTATCTCAATGCCTTGGAAGGAAAAGGTGTCCATGTCGTCACGGTAAATGATTATCTTGCTAGTCGTGATGCAGAAACAATGGGGGAAATTTTCAGTTTTCTAGGATTAACAACGGGCGTGATTCTGCATGATCTCGATAATGATGCCCGCCGAGCAGCCTATGCATGTGACATTACCTATGCAACAAATAACGAATTGGGCTTTGATTATCTGCGTGATAATATGGCCTTTGATCGTAATCAAATGGTTCAGCGTGGTCATCATTACGCAATTGTTGATGAAGTTGATTCAATCCTTATTGATGAAGCGCGTACTCCCCTTATCATTTCTGGTCCTCTAGAAGATCGCACCGACTTTTACAATCTTATTGATACATTTATTCCAGACTTAACTCCAGAAGACTATGAAATAGATGAAAAACAAAAAACAACAACTTTTACTGAAGTTGGTACTGAAAAAATTGAAAAAATGCTTGAACAAGCTGGGCATCTTAAAGGTGAAAGTCTTTACGATATAGAAAATGTTGCTATCGTCCACCATGTCAATAACGCGCTAAAAGCCCATAAGCTGTTTGTTCGTGATAAGGATTACATTGTTCGCAATAATGAAATTGTTATTATCGACGAATTTACAGGTCGTATGATGCCAGGACGGCGTTATTCTGAAGGACTTCATCAAGCCCTAGAAGCTAAAGAGCATGTTGCTATTCAACCAGAAAATCAGACATTGGCTTCCATCACTTTTCAAAATTATTTTCGTATGTACAGAAAACTGTCTGGAATGACGGGAACTGCCATAACAGAAGCCGAAGAATTCAGTAATATTTATGGTCTTGAAGTTGTAGAAGTTCCCACCAACTTACCAGTACAGCGTCTTGACGAAGATGATGAAATTTATCGAACAGAAGAAGAAAAATATCGTGCTATTGTGCGTGATATCCGTCAAGCACACGAAAAAGGGCAACCTATTCTTGTTGGTACAACTTCTATTGAAAAGTCAGAACAATTAGCAGAGCGTTTGCGAAAAGAAGGTATTTCTGATTTTAGAGTCTTAAACGCCCGCTATCATGAGCAAGAAGCATACATCATTGCGCAAGCAGGTGTTCCTGGAGCTTTAACAATTGCAACCAACATGGCTGGTCGTGGTACTGATATACAACTTGGTGGTAATGTCGAAATGCGTATCCGACAAGAATTACAGGATATGCCTGATGGAGCAGAGCGGACGGCTAAAATTGAAGAAATTAAAAAAGATGTTAAGCAGCTCAAAGAAAAAGCACTCGCTGCTGGTGGTCTTTACGTCATTGCTACTGAACGCCACGAAAGCCGCCGTATTGATAATCAGCTGCGTGGCCGTTCTGGTCGCCAAGGTGATCCTGGTCGCTCAAAATTCTTTCTCTCTCTTCAAGATGATCTTATGCGTATCTTCGGCTCAAACCGTATGGATGGCATGCTGCAGAAACTTGGATTGAAAGAAAATGAAGCCATTACCCATCCGTGGATTAATAAAGCCCTCGAAAAAGCGCAAAAAAAAGTCGAGGCACGCAATTTTGAAATCCGTAAAAATTTGTTAAAATATGATGATGTCATGAATGACCAACGCAAAGTTATTTTTGAACAGCGTATGGAAGTCATGAATGCAGATAATTTAACAGATATGATCCTTGAAATGCGCAATGAAGTGATTGATGATCTCGTAGAAGCCTATATCCCATCTGGAACATATTCTGAAAAATGGAATGTGAACGCCCTCCAAGAGGAAATTCACCAACTCTTCAATCTTGAGCTTCCAGTAGAAGAATGGGCAAAGGAAGATGGAATTGCTGAGGAACAAATTTTAGAACGCATATCAGATGCTGTCACCAAACTTGAAAATGAACGTACTGAACGCTACACTCCAGAAGTGATGGCTTACTTTCACAAAGCCATGTTACTTGAAACTATTGATACGTTATGGCGTGAACATCTGGTAAATTTAGATCATTTGCGTTCCGCTGTTGGTTTTCGAGGTTATGCACAACGAGATCCACTCAATGAGTATAAAACAGAGTCATTTGAACTCTTTCAGACCATGCTTAGGAATTTGCGCAGAGTCGTGACTTCTAAACTCATGCGTTTCGAAATCGTTCAACAACCCACAGAACCATTCATAGAGGAACAAAGCAATACTGATTCTTCTGTTTTTAACGAACAAGGTAAGGAAAGTGGCTCAACTTTGTGGACGCGATCACAAGAAAATAGGTTTGTTGATCCGAAAGACCGTGACCCTAACGATTTTACGACATGGGGAAAAGTTGGACGTAATGAACGTTGTCCTTGTGGTTCAGAGAAAAAATACAAACACTGTCATGGAGCTTTTGTTTGAACAACCAATACAATGAAGAAGATGAATGAGAAGCGAAATTATGAACAGGAATTACGTACTGCGGGTCTAAGAGTAACACGTCAAAGGCGTATTATTCTGGATATTTTGACTGATACAAATGACCATCCGAACGCGTTTGAAATTTTTCAGCGCGCTCACAAAATCGATTCGAGTATTTCGCTATCGACTGTTTACCGAACCATGAAAACATTAGAAGGAAATGGTGCTATTCATCGCCATACCTTTAGTGGCGGACCGTCTCGTTTTGAACAAGCAGATGGGCATCATCATGATCATCTCATTGATGTAGAAACAGGGCAAGTTATCGAATTTCACTCTGATATCATTGAAAAGCTGCAAGAAGAAATCGCCAAATCCCTTGGCTATGATATTATTCACCATCGTCTTGAACTTTATGGGAAAAAACGCAACTCTTAAAGAGCTAATTTCGTATGTGTCATTAAAAAGCACTTCATACAAATGGGATTTTATACAAGTTTATCTAGTTTTCATTGGCAAGAAAGTTTTTCTGCTTTATTACCCTCTTTTAGCTGATGCTATAAAGTCATCAATTACCAATATTATAACAAATTAGGCCAATATTATCATGGTTTCTCTGCCAAAAGATCGTATGACACAGCTTGAAAAGCGCTTTGAAATAATTGAAAGCCAAATGGCCCAAAGCCCAAATGCTGAGACATATGTAAAATTAGCTTCTGAATATGCAGAATTACAGCCAATTGTTCATTCCATACGCGCATTAAATGCCCTTTACAGAGAGATTACAGAATTGGAGACTCTCATCAGTGATAAGCTAACAGATATAGAAATGCGTAACCTCGCCCAAGAAGAGATACCATTATTATATCAGAAAATGGAACAATTTGAGCAAGAACTCCAGATTCTTCTTTTACCTAAAGATGTTGCTGATGAAAAAAGTGCCATTGTTGAAATTCGAGCAGGAACAGGAGGATCAGAAGCAGCGCTTTTTGCTGGTGATCTTTTTCGCATGTATGAACGGTATGCTGCTTCTCATAACTGGAAAGTTGAAGTCGTTTCACTTAGTGAGGGAGAAGTTGGTGGATATAAAGAAATTATTGCAACCATTTCAGGAAAAGGTGTCTTTTCTAAATTGAAATTTGAATCAGGTGTTCATCGTGTGCAACGCATCCCTGAAACAGAAACAAGTGGACGTATCCATACATCTGCTGCTACTGTTGCAGTGCTTCCAGAGGCTGAAGAAATTGATATTGAAATTCGTTCGGAAGATCTTCGTATTGATACAATGCGCGCATCTGGGGCAGGAGGACAACACGTCAATACAACCGATTCAGCTGTTCGTATCACACATATTCCAACAGGAATCATGGTTGTACAAGCAGAAAAATCTCAGCACCAAAACCGTGCACGGGCACTGCAAATTTTACGTGCGCGCTTATTCGATATCGAACGACAAAAAGCGGAAAGTGAGCGATCAGCATCCCGTAAAAACCAAGTTGGCTCTGGTGACAGATCAGAACGTATCCGTACCTATAATTTCCCTCAAGGGCGTGTCACTGATCATCGTATTAATCTGACTTTGTATAAACTTGATCGTATTTTGGAAGGAGATCTCGATGAACTTATTCATGCACTTATATCCAATCATCAAACAGCGCTCCTAGCGGAAATGGATAATCATGAATGAAGGATCATTCTCTCCACAATATCATCCGGAAAACTCAAGAAAAATTGCGCACTCAAGGAATCTCTGAAGCCGATCTTGATGCCAAAATACTTGTTGAATGGGTGACAGGCACAAATGCATTTGATAGAATTTCCCAACCAGATCTCTCTCTCTCTTTTGAGCAAAGAATACACTTAGAGAGCGCTGTACAACGACGTATTGCTGGAGAACCTGTTCATCGTATTATCGGAAAACGCGAATTTTATGGCATATCTTTTGCATTATCCCAAGATACATTAGAACCACGCCCCGATACAGAAACACTCGTGGATCTCGTTTTACCACTTCTCAAAAAACAGGGAGAAAAATCAAAAAAAATAACACTCCTTGATATGGGAACAGGCAGTGGTGCCATTGCCATTGCGATTCTTAAACAAATTCCCCAATCCTATGCGACAGCCGTCGATATTTCTGAAGATGCGCTCAAAACAGCCACAAACAACGCAAAAAATGCAGAAGTGATAAACCGCTTTACCCCCCTACTCAGCGATTGGTTTCATTCTGTCACAGATCAATTTGATCTTATTATTTCTAACCCACCTTATATTCCAGAAGCAGATATTCAATACCTTGCAAAGGAAGTGCGTCTTTATGATCCATTGCGCGCTTTGATTGGTGGAAAAGATGGTCTTGATTTTTATCGAAAACTTTCTCATGAAGCCGCAAATTACTTAAACGCAAAGGGTTTTGTTGCTGTCGAAATTGGTCATTCTCAAGAAAAAGAAGTTTGCAATTTATTTAAACAAAATGGCTTTCAGTGTTTAGAAATGCGTAGAGATCTCAATGATATACCCCGCGCACTTCTTTTTACACGCAATCCTTAAAACTCCCAATCGTCATCCGTGGTAGCAACCGCCTTGCCAATAACATAAGAAGAGCCAGCTCCTGAAAAAAAATCATGATTTTCGTCAGAGCTTGGTGATAAAGCTGCTAAAATAGCAGGATTAACACGACAAACCTCAGGGGGAAAAAGAGCTTCAAAACCTAAATTCATTAAGGCTTTGTTTGCATTATAATGAAGAAAAACTTTAACGTCTTCTGTCAATCCAAGTGCATCATAAAGATCTTCAGTATATTTGCATTCAATATTGTAAAGATCAAAGAGTAAATTAAAAGCAAAATCTTTAATTTCTTGCTTTTTGGCTTCATCAAGTTTTGCAAATCCTAACTGGAATTTATAGCCTATATAATAACCATGGACAGCTTCATCACGAATGATAAGCCGAATAAGATCCGCTGTATTTGTTAATTTAGCGCGACTTGCCCAATACATGGGTAAATAAAAACCAGAATAAAATAAAAAGCTTTCCAATAAAGTCGAAGCAATTTTTTTCTTGAGTGGATCATTTGCTTCATAACGCTCAAGTACTAATCTTGCTTTTTTCTGCAAATGAACATTTTCTTCTGACCACCTAAACGCATCATCAACTTCTACTGTCGAACAGAGGGTTGAAAAAATAGAAGAATAAGAACGCGCATGAACTGCTTCCATGAAGGCAATATTCGTTAAAACAGCCTCCTCATGCTCTGTTATCGCATCAGCCAGCAGTGAAATGGCTCCTACAGTATTTTGAATCGTATCTAAGAGCGTTAACCCTGTAAAAACACGAATCGTTAGCTTGCGTTCTTCCTCCGTCAAACTTGACCACGAGGGAATATCATTAGAAAGTGGAACTTTTTCAGGCAACCAAAAATTTCCAGTTAAGCGATTCCATACTTCAAGATCTTTCTCATCATGCAATCTATTCCAATTGACAGCACAAACAACAGGATTTTTTGTTGTAATCTTTGTCATATGATTATCTCCCTATAGACTACATGAAACACAGCCATCCACTTGCGTTCCACTCAACGCCACTTGCCGTAATCGTACATAATAAATACTTTTTATGCCTTTTTTCCAAGCATAAATTTGTGCACGATTAATATCACGCGTGGTGGCAGTATCAGGAAAAAACAACGTTAACGAAAGACCTTGATCCACATGCTGTGTGGCAGCAGCATAGGTATCAATAATTTTTTCAGGACCAATCTCATAAGCATCCTGATAGAAATTCAAATTCGTATTATCCATATAAGGAGCAGGATAATAAACGCGCCCAATTTTTCCCTCTTTACGAATCTCAATCTTTGAAGCAATCGGATGAATAGAAGATGTCGCATGATTAATATAAGAAATCGAGCCCGTGGGAGGAACAGCCTGCAAATTGCGATTATAAAGCCCATATTCAACCACTAAATTCTTGAGTTCCTGCCAATCCTTTTGGTCTGGTATAACAATATTATTACGCGCAAAAAGCTCCTGTACAATCGCAAATTGCGGTTTCCATTCTTTCTCAAGATATTTTGCAAAAAAACGGCCATCTGCATAAGCCGACTTCTCAAATCCCGCAAATACCTGCTGACGTTCGCGTGCAATTAAATTGGAGGAACGTATTGCATGATACGTCACAATATAAAAATAGATATTGGTGAAATCAATCGCTTCTGGAGAGCCATAATAAATCTGTTCACGCGCTAAAAAACCATGCAAATTCATCTGTCCTAAACCAATCGCATGACTTTCGGCATTGCCTTTCGCAATAGAAGGCACACACGCAATATCACTCATATCAGAAACAGCCGTAAGAGCACGAACAGCAGCTTCCACTGTCCGCCCAAAATCATGACTTTCCATTGCTTTGGCAATATTCATTGAACCAAGATTACAGGATATATCACTTCCGATAGTGCGATAAGTTAAATCCGTCTCTAATTCACTCGCCTCACTCACCTGCAAAATTTCTGAACATAAATTGCTCATACTAATGCGACCTGCAATCGGGTTCGTTCGATTGGCAGTATCCTCAAATAAAATATAAGGATAACCTGATTCAAATTGAATTTCCGCTAATGTCTGGAAAAAAACACGCGCACTTATTTTCTTTTTACGAATCTTTGCATTATCAACAAAAGAGCGATAATGTTCCGTCACAGAAATATCGCTAAAGGGTTTCCCTGTAACACGCTCAATATCATAAGGTGAGAACAGATACATATCCTCATTATTACGTGCAAGTTCAAAAGTAATATCAGGTATTACCACACCAAGTGAAAGAGTTTTAATTCTGACTTTTTCATCAGCGTTCTCGCGCTTTGTATCCAAAAACTTCATAATATCTAAATGATGTGCATGTAAATAAACAGCACCAGCCCCTTGCCGTGCACCAAGTTGATTGGCATAAGAAAAAGAATCTTCTAAAAGTTTCATCACAGGTAATACACCTGAAGATTGATTTTCTATTTGCTTGATTGGCGCCCCCGCCTCCCGCAAATTAGTTAAACAAAGCGCCACACCTCCACCACGTTTTGAAAGCTGTAAAGCAGAATTGACCGAACGACCTATCGATTCCATATTGTCTTCAACACGCAATAAAAAACACGAAACCAATTCGCCCCGTTGTTTTTTTCCTGCATTCAAAAATGTCGGGGTCGCTGGTTGGAACCGACCTGTAATAATCTCATCTACAAAAATCTCAGCAAGAGCTTTATTCCCTTGTGCTAAATATAAAGCAACAAGGCAAACACGATCCTCATAACGCTCAAGATAACGCTTCCCATCAAAAGTCTTCAGTGTGTAGCTGGTATAGTACTTAAATGCGCCCAAAAAAGTAGGAAAACGAAACTTAAATGCATAAGCACGTTTGAAAAGTTTTTTGATAAAAGAAAAATCATAAAGCTCAAACAAAGCCTTTTCATAGTAACCTTCCTCTATCAAATAGTCTATTTTTTCCTTAAGATTGTGAAAAAAAACCGTGTTTTGATTAACATGCTGGAGAAAATATTGCCGCGCGGCAAGCCGATCCATATCAAATTGGATATGACCATTTTCATCATAAAGATTAAGCATTGCATTCAATGCGTGATAATCCATGATTTGTCCTGATTTCTGCGATTGTTCTATATCGATTGTTTCCAAAATCTTTCCAATCCCTTCTTTACACAAATAACGTCTTCATCAGTTCCACGTAGCTCAAAACGATAAAGGCAAGGTACAAAACATTTTTCAGAAATGATCTTACTCGCTAAATTATAATAGCGACCAAAATTGCGATTCCCACCACCAATAACACCACGAATTAATTTGCGATTCTCTACCTCATTGAGAAAACGAATAACTGCTTTTGGAACAGCCATTCTCCCTTCACCATCTGCATATGTAGGAACAACTAATACATAAGGCTCATCAACTAACACAGACGTTTTTCTTTTATCAATCTTGAAAAGTCGTTGACCAAGCTGAGAGACAAAATGTTCAGTATTACCCGTTGCACTCGAATAATAAACAATAAGTCCCATTAAACACAAAGACCGCTAATCATATCTGGTCTAAATCCAGACCAATGATTTTCACCACAAACTACGACAGGAACTTGACGATATCCTAGAGATTGAACAAAAATATATGCTTGTTCATCACGGGAAATATCTACAACCCGATAATGAATGCCTTTAGCATCAAGGGCACGGCGCGTAGCATCACATTGGACGCAAGATGGTTTACTATAAATAGTGATAGGCATTTTCTTCAACTTTCACAATTTCAAAAAAATCACCCCTCAAAGGGTTAATTCTGGCAATTTTATAGATAACTCAAGAATAATAAAAAACAGAAATTGTACACAAACATATAGGACTCGACTCTTGTTCAATAACACATAGCTTCCTGAACATAACGAAAATTCCCATCAAACATTCAAAAAATTATGATGAAAATAAATGATTATTCTACAACTTAAATGGTACCCCCCCTCAGTTATAAAACAATCTTTTGCTTGCATTACAATTCCCTCCTAATGCCTCAAAAAATAAAGCCCCAGCAGCCATTTCCTCATAGCTCAGCTTTACTCTTTCACGACAAAAATCAATTACAAAAACGAAAGGAAATTCCCCCGAGAGAGACATGCCCACAGAAACACAACCCTCTTCTTGGTCAATAAACTCTTTACAATCACATTATGGAAATAACTTAGACACCAAACGAAACACTATACCCTCACTTGTGCTTATTTAGAATCACCAATCATTTTGATACTATATGTAGTATACACACTCTCTCTTTCGTCAAGGAAAATTCAATCATTATTTTGAATTTTCCACGATCTTCCCACTGAAATTTTCGACTCTAAAAAATATATGTAATAATATAACATTTTGTTGACAGACGTTATATTATTACATAACTTTCGAAGATCAATAATCAAAGGTGGTATAAATTATGGGGCTGTATTTCGATAGTGCAACATTAGGTTATGGGAGCAGGATAGCTATAAAAAACTTTTCCGCAAAGTTAAAAGCTGGCTCGTTGGTAGCAATAATGGGTGATAACGGTGCCGGAAAATCTACATTACTGAAAGCCATCGCCGGATTGATTAAACCTCTCAAAGGTAAAATCACAAAACAGAAGAAAAGCCAGATTGCTTATCTTGCACAACAATGTGATATAGATCAAACATTTCCAATTGATGTAGAAGCACTTATCAAAACGGGATTATGGTCTTTTTGTGGATTATGGAAAAACCAGCGCCCTTATTACGCTAAAATTCAGAATGCACTTGAAATGGTTGGACTCAAGACACTTGCATCCCGTTCACTGGATACACTCTCAAGTGGACAATTACAACGTGCCCTTTTTGCACGTATTATTATTCAAGATGCTGATATTATATTGCTTGATGAACCTTTCAATGGTGTAGATCGTAATACCCAAAAAGACCTTCTTACCTTGATCACACATTGGCAAAAACAAGGGCGGACAGTTCTTACAGCACTCCATGACCCCCTCGTTGTGCAAGAATATTTTCCACAAATGATTCAAATTAACAGACAAAACGCCTTTTATGGAGAGACAACACAGTTTTTCGATGACAACATTCATCACGTTATACCCTCTCTCACATCCAGCTCTTTACGTCTTAGCGCTCTAAAGCCACATTTTCCTTTCAATGATTCTTGCTCTGTTAGGGTATAAGACGTGTACGAATTTTTTCTTGCTCCCTTCGTTGATTTTCATTTTATGCAAAGCGCCCTTCTTGGTTCTGTCCTGCTATCTACCAGTGCTTGTCCTGTTGGTGTATTTTTGATGTTACGCGGAATGAGTTTAATAGGAGATGCTATATCCCATGCCATTCTTCCTGGTGTTGCAGCTGCTTTTCTCATTTGTGGTTTCTCGCTCATATCTATGACACTTGGCGGTATCTTAGCTGGCATTATTGTTGCTTTAGCAACCGCCTTAATTTCACGAAATAGCTTTCAAAAAGAAGACGCATCGATGACTGTCTTTTATCTTATTGCACTCGCAGCAGGCGTCATTCTTGTTTCACTAAAAAATTCAGCGATTGATCTGCTCCACCTCTTATTTGGTTCAGTGCTTGCACTTGATACACAAGCTCTTTTGCTCATCACCGTTATAATGCTCATTACAATGTGCAGTCTGTGTATTTTCTGGCGCGCATTTGTATTAGAAAGCTTTGACCCTCTCTTTTTTAAGTCACTTTCTCCACTGAGTAAATATGTTCATATATTACTGCTCGGACTTGTCGTATTGAATTTGGTTGGCGGTTTCCAATCACTAGGAACATTACTTTCTGTTGGCATTATGATGATTCCCGCTATTACAGCTCGTTTTTGGCTTTCCCGTCTGGGGGCCATCTGCATACTCTCTATTTTCTTAGGAATCCTGGCGAGCATCTGTGGACTACTGCTTTCTTTTCACCTGTCGCTTCCCTCTGGTCCTTCTATCATTATTGCCGCAGGGTTTATGTACCTTCTTTCCTGCTTAGTAAGTCCACGCGGTTTTATTGTAGCATGGTTTCCCCATCTCTTTCATACATCTCTCTTCACCTTAAGGAAATAACGTGCTTAAATTTATTCAAAAATTGGTCCTTCTCGAAACTCTCTTCGTATTTACCATTTTTCCATTTTCTGCTTCCGCCCATAATAAGATTAAAGTTGTCGTGAGTTTTTCTATTCTTGCAGATTTGGTGAAAAATGTAGGAGGTGATCATATTTCTATGACCACTCTTATCGGCCCTAATGCGAACACCCATACTTATGAACCTACCCCCCATGATGCAAAAATTCTTAAAAATGCCCATATTATTTTCATCAATGGGCTTCATTTAGAAGGTTTCATCAACCGTCTCATCACAGCAAGTGATACAAAAGCACTTCTTATCGAAGTGAGTGATAACATTTCTGCCCTCGAAATTAAAAATCAAGAACAAAGTGACCAACAACATCACCACCACAGCGATATAGATCCACATGCTTGGCAAACTATCCCTAATGTTGAAATCTATATCAAAAATATTGCTACTGCTTTTTGTACAATCGATCAACAATCCTGTACGAGCTATAGAAAGAATTCTGAAGCCTACATCAAAAAGTTAAAAGCAACACAAAAAATACTTAAAGCAAAGATTGCCACTATCCCCAAAGATAAGCGTGTTATTATCACGTCTCATGATGCCTTTGGCTATTTTGCTCAAGAATACGGCTTCATTATACTTGCACCTCAAAGTGCTTCAACAGAAACTGAAGCCACAGCAACTGATGTTGCCAAACTTATTAAACAAATTAAAGCGAATAAAGCAGCCGCACTGTTTGTGGAAAACATTTCTAATTCTCGTCTTATAAAACAAATTTCAAAAGAAACAGGTTTGAAAATTGGCGGAACACTGTATTCTGATGCATTGTCGGACGAAAATGGACCTGCTGCAACTTATCTCAATATGATGGAACATAATGTAAATACCATTATTGAGGCAATCATAAAACATTAAGATAAAGCTACAAAAGAAATAATCAAATAAACGAGATTATGGACGATTTTGTCGCGCTGTTGTACTTATAATGAAGTCGGAAAAACATAACAGTTCAACATGCTATGGCAGTATTAATGGAAAATAATTGAAATGATATCATCATAAAACGTCTGTTATTTTAACTTCTCATCTTGATTTGAAAAATTTATGAATTATCCGTCAAACAAGCGCTAACAAAAAAATTAGCGTAATGATAGATTCTATTTTAAAATTGTTTTTATCCCTAAAACTAACGTCACCTGCATGAATAATTTCTCCATTTTGATGCCTATAGAAACTCTTCATAAATCGTGAAAGTCACTTTGATTATAGACCAAGGATAAACTTGCTAGGCAGCTTCTAAAACATAAATTCAAAGGATAATTTTGTGAATCCTATAAAGAGTGTAAGAACACAATAATTTTTCAATAAATGAAAAATCTGCTTTAGGAAACATTCACACAATTGGAATACAAACAAATCCCTCAAAATTATCGCGTTATAAATATAAGATATTGATTTATAACGACAATTCATCGTTTTGCATGTTGAATTAGATCCCCGAATATTGTAAGATTCTCTCATCTTAAATCCTCTCATTTTGTATCAATCATAATCATTTATTTGCACGTCATAAGCGGGGCTGGTGTGTGGGTAAAAAACTCTAAAGAAAGGAGTAAATTCAAATACCGCACTAGCTATAACTGAATGACATTTATTGTCTGTATCCTTCACTCTTCTCTTCTGTTTTGCTCATTGGAGACATTTTGGTTTTTTATCAGATATTTACAAGACAGATCCCGTTAACTCAGTACAACCTTACAAAGGAAATATGCAGCTTTCAACAAATTCGTTTGACCTTTTGATGGTTCCTGTTTAAATGGATCAACATATTTTTGAAATAAAACTGTCGTGGCGTGTTCATGTGTAATACTATAAATCTAGGTGAAAGCTGTGTTCCATCACTTCAGAAAGGGGGGACCATGAGTCGTTTTTATCTTTCTATAACAGCATTTATGGCTGCTATCAGCATGACAACAGCGAGTTTTGCGCAAACAAAAATTAGCTTTTGGCATTCTATGAGCGGTGAGTTAGGAAAACAAACAGAGCGTCTCATTAACGACTTTAATGCCAGTCAGTCTGATTACAAAGTTGTTCCTTCATTTCGTGGTGAGTATGAAGAAGGTATGGTTGCGCTCATTTCAGCATTTCGTGGCAAGCAACAACCAGTCCTTGCCCAAATCTATGAAATTGGTACTGGAACTATGATGGCTGCCAAAGGTGCCGTTTATCCGATTTATCAACTTATGGCTGATACAAAACAAGAATTTGATTCCGCTGATTATTTGCCTGCTATCAGTGGTTATTATTCTGATGTGCAGGGGCAGATGCTTTCTATGCCATTCAACGCTTCAACACCAATCCTTTATTATAATAAAGATATCTTTAAAAAAGCAGGACTTAACCCAGACCAACCACCTAAAACATGGCAAGATATAGAAGACTTCTCCAAGAAAATTCTTGAAACTAAAGCGGCGAGTTGTGGCTTTACAATGTCTTATGCATCTCAATGGATTGGTATAGAAAATTTTTCAGCATTGCACAATGTGCCTTTTGGAACAAAAGAAAATGGTTTTAATGGGCTTGATTCAAAACTCACCTTTAACGGGCCTCTCCAAGTGCGTATGTGGACAGACCTTAAAAAATGGTCTGATCAAGGCGTTTTTCGCTATGGAGGTCCAGCTGGAGCATTAGATGCAACACCAATGTTTATGACGCAAAATTGCGCTATCTTTATGGAATCTTCAGGATCTCGTGCAGGAATCCTTTCCGAAGCACAATTCAATGTTGGATTTGGTCAGCTCCCTTATTATGATGATGTAGAAGGTGCTCCACAGAATTCAATTATTGGTGGTGCTTCTATTTGGGTTTTGAGAGGTCATACCCCTGAAGAATATGCTGGTGCAGCCGCTTTCCTTAAATATCTCTCGAGAGCAGATAATCAAGCTAAATGGCACCAAATGACAGGTTATCTTCCCACAACAAAGGCTGCTTATGAATTAAGCAAAAAACAGCATTATTATGATAAAAATGCTGGTGCGGATATTGCTATTAAACAGATCACTCTCAACCCACCAACTGTTAACTCAAAGGGTATAAGATTTGGTAATTTACCACAAATTCGTTCTATTCTTGATCAAGAATTAGAAGCTGTCCTTAGCGGATCAAAAACACCAAAAGATGGATTAGATGCAACCGTTGAACGTGGTAACAAACTTTTACGTGAATTTGAAAAAGCCAATCGTTAAGGTTTCACTATTATTATTAAATATCAAAATTTTAACCAAACAGTTAAGTCCTTTTAGTTCTTTTTTGTTCGCCTTCCTAAAGTCTCTGTATTTAAAGAGCCAAACGAATGCAAGAAAAACACGCATATTTCAAAAATACTCTGCTCCCTTATGGGCTGCTTTTTCCTCAGCTCCTTGTGACTTTTTTGTTTTTCTTTTGGCCTGCTGCCCAAGCAATAAAATCCTCTTTCGAGCGTGAAGATCCTTTTGGATTTACGACAACTTTTATTGGTTTTGAAAATTATGTGACAATTCTCTCTGATCCTGCTTATTTGAAATCACTTCTCACAACTGCAGTCTTTTCTATTTCTGTCACTGTCGTTTCCATGTCAATATCACTTCTTTTAGCGGTCTGTGTTGATCGCGTCATCCGTGCCAAAAAAGCCTACACAACACTTTTACTTTGGCCTTATGCTATTGCTCCAGTATTGGCGGGTATTTTATGGTTGTTTATTTTTCATCCAACCATTGGCGTTATCCCGTTTCTTTTAGAGAAAATAGGTATTATATGGAATTATCGTATTAATGGCATTCAAGCAATGATCCTTATCGTGATTGCAGCCAGTTGGAAACAGATCTCCTATAATTTTCTCTTTTTTCTCGCGGGCCTCCAATCTGTTCCACGTTCCCAAATAGAAGCAGCAGCGATTGATGGTGCTGGTCCTTTTAAACGATTTTGGACCGTGGTTTTTCCGCAAATTTCACCGACTACATTTTTTCTTCTCATCGTCAATATTCATTATGTTATGTTTGATACATTCGGTATTATTGATAATATCACCTCTGGAGGTCCTGCGCGTGCAACAAGCACTCTTGTTTACAAAGTGTATGATGATGGTTTTAAAAATCAAATAATCGGTGCATCAGCAGCACAATCAACAATGTTGATGTTGATGGTTATTGTTTTAACGTTTATTCAGTTTCGCTGGATTGAACGTCGCGTACAATATTAGGAAGCGAATTATGGTTGAAAATCGCCCTATTTTAAAATTTCTAACCCACCTCGTTCTTATTGTTGGTATTATTATTATTTGCTTTCCAGTTTATGTTGCTATTATTGCATCAACCCATAGTTCGGCAGCATTTAGCTCTGGAACACTTCCTCTTTTACCGGGAAAATATGCTCTAGAAAATTATAAAACAATCTTTGGTGATGGGCTTGTGCAGCGCGGACTTCCCAATCTCTGGCCTCTTTTAATGAATTCGCTCATTATGGCGCTTGGTATTAGTATTGGAAAAATTATTATTTCCCTCTTCTCTGCTTATGCAATTGTTTATATGCGTTTCCCTTTCCGAAAAACTGCTTTTGCCCTCATCTTTATCACTCTGATGCTCCCCGTTGAAGTTCGTATTATTCCAACATATGCAGTCGTCGCACAATTAGGTATGATAAACACCTATGGTGGAATGATTATTCCACTTATTGCATCTGCAACTGCTACATTTTTATTTCGCCAGTTTTTTTTAACTGTCCCTGATGAACTCTTAGAAGCTGCTCGTGTTGATGGTGCAGGACCATTTAAATTTTTTAAAGATATTCTTCTCCCTCTCAGCAAAAGCAATATCGCCGCTTTATTTATCATTATGTTTATTTATGGATGGATACAGTATCTCTGGCCTCTTATCGTTACAACTGATCAGAATCATCAAACTATCCTTATTATTCTAAAACAACTGATCGTAGAATCACTTCAACATAATCCTCAATGGAATATCCTCATGGCAGTATCGGTCGTTGCCATGGTGCCGCCTGTCCTTGTCGTCATCTGCATGCAGCGGCTTTTTATCAAAGGCCTTATTGAAACGGAGAAATAATTGTGGCCACAATCCGGTTATCAAATATAAAAAAACAGTATGAAAACGGCATTCTGGTCATTGACGATTTAAACTTAACTGTTGCCGATAGTGAGCTCCTTGTCCTTGTTGGTCCTTCAGGATGTGGAAAATCAACTCTGTTACGCATCATTGCAGGGCTTGAGCAAGTCACTTCAGGTGAACTCTCTATTGATAACGAGTGTATTAATGGACGTGAGCCAGCCGATCGCGACATTGCTATGGTTTTTCAAAATTATGCACTTTATCCCCATATGACAGTTCGTGGAAACTTAGAATATGGTCTTAAAAATCGTAAAACACCTAAAGATGAAATTAGTAGACGTATCACACACGCTGCAAAACTTTTGCAAATAGAGCCATTTCTTGATCGTAAACCACGACAATTATCAGGAGGGCAAAGACAGCGTGTTGCTATGGGGCGTGTGATTGTTCGTCAACCACGTGTCTTTCTTTTTGATGAACCTCTCTCAAATCTTGATGCAAAATTGCGTGCACAAATGTGCATTGAGATTAAAACACTTCAACGTTCATTGGGTACAACGAGCCTCTATGTTACCCATGATCAACTAGAAGCGATGACACTGGCCGATAGAATCGTTGTTATGAATAAAGGAGCTATCGAGCAAATTGGAACGCCAATGGAGATTTATGACTGTCCAGCAACAACATTTGTTGCTGATTTTATTGGTTCTCCTCCTATGAACTTTCTTGATCGCCACATCTTAGAACAGCACTTAGGTCATTCATTATCTTATAGTAAAGAAACTGATCTTTTGGCCTTCAGACCAGAAATCATCTTGCTGGGAGAATATCCAGATAAAGGACCTGTCTTTCACACACAAATTGAACTTATCAAGCCTGTAGGAACAGGATGCCATGTTGTAACGCGATGGAATGGCAACATTTTTACCACTGAAATAAAAGAGCGTCTTACAAATGACTACGGTAACAAGCTAAACTTCACTGTTGCTTATCAAAACTTTCATACTTTTAATAAAACCACTGGAAAACGCACAAATGATCAGTAAATATAATGAAAGCTTTGATCTTATAAGCCACATTCAGTAAATACTGCTGTTCTCCTCTTAACCTCATTTGTTAGGAAGAAGAGCTCTTTTGTATGATAGAGGTGTATTTTGATAGAAAGATTTGTACTCAGTGAGAAGAAGAGGGATTAAGAAGAAATACGCAATAATTTATTGTTTTTATACACATTTTTACCATTCAGTGAGAATTTCGTCAAAATGGATTTTGAGACCCAAGAGTCGGTGACAAACTATAAGAGGCATGCCTTTTATCGTTGTGTACGCAATTGTAAAGCCAAATCGGGTTGATCTGTTGTAATATAATGTACAGGCATATCAAGCCAATGCGATAACCGAGCCTTCCCATTGATTGTCCATACCCCCACAGTAAAACCAACATCAAGCGCAGCTTCAATAAAGTCCCGTGAGACAATGGAGCCATCTAAACTCAGGTCAGAATACCCCCTTTTTTTCCACTCAGAAAAATGATGGTACATATCACCTTCAAAGCTATCAATACATGGGCCAGATGTGATTCCTGCTTCAATAAAGGGATGAAGACTTGCAGGATCAAAACTAATTGCAGAAACCCGTTTTGCTAAATTTCGACTTTTTATCAACGCAAGCGCTTTTTGGGATAAAATCGTTTCACGCTCAATTTCACCACATGTTTTGATTTCAAGATGCAATGCAACATTGGTTGGTACTAAAAGATCAAGCAACTCTTCTAATAAAGGAGGAGCTTCTCTACTTCCTTTGATGCAAAGTTGTTTGCGTGTTTCGTTATCAATATCATGAATATATCCTGGTTTGCCAACCAATTGTTCTAGACGAAAATCATGAAAGACAACCACTTCACCACTTTTAAGCAGATGAACATCACATTCAATCTCATCAACTCCCAATGCAATTGCATGACGAAATGCTGAAAGTGTATTCTCAGGATAAAGATGGGCTCCACCACGATGTGCAACAATTTTTTTCTCAGACATATAAAACTTCACACTTGTTACTTTTAAACAATATTGGCTTATACAAAATCAGATCATGATTTCTAAAAATCACACTAAACAATAATTTTTTAAAAAAAATTCTTCTCCTGCATATTTGCTCGAATATCAAATTTTAAACAATACTCTCTTTAAAAGGTTTGAACTTTATTTCAATTATTCCCATTCAATCGTACCAGGAGGTTTTGAAGTTACATCATACACGACACGATTAATCCCCCTTACTTCATTAATGATGCGTGCCGCTGTTTTGCCTAAAAACTCCATATTATAGGGATAAAAGTCAGCGGTCATTCCGTCTACAGATGTGACCGCACGAAGAGCACAAACAAATTCATAAGTGCGCCCATCACCCATCACACCGACAGTCTGAACAGGAAGAAGAACGGCAAAAGCTTGCCAAATTTCATCATAAAGACCAGCTTTACGGATTTCATCAAGGTAAATGGCATCTGCCTCACGTAAAATTTCTAATTTTTCACGTGTCACTGCACCTGGACACCGAATTGCAAGACCGGGACCTGGGAAAGGATGACGGCCAATAAACTGCTCAGGTAATCCTAATTCTCGCCCTAGCAAGCGAACCTCATCCTTAAAGAGTTCACGCAACGGCTCTACAAGTTTCATATTCATCCGTTCCGGTAATCCGCCTACATTATGATGACTTTTAATTGTTACCGATTCGCCAATCGCTGAAATACTCTCAATAACATCTGGATAAAGTGTGCCCTGTGCTAAAAATTCTGCGCCTCCGATCTTTTTGGTCTCCTCTTCAAAAACTTCAATAAAAAGGCGACCAATCGTTTTGCGCTTTTTCTCTGGATCTGTTTCCCCTTCTAGAGCATCGATAAACATATTGGCGGCATTTACATGAATAAGCTCTATGTTGTAGTGATCTCGGAATAATGTAAGAACTTCTTCGGCCTCATTTTTGCGCATCAACCCATGGTCTACTAAAATACATGTGAGTTGATCTCCTATTGCTTCATGCAGGAGCACCGCCACGACTGATGAGTCCACACCACCTGAAAGACCACAGATTACACGGTTTTTTCCTACTTTTTGTCGTATTGTAGCAATTGCCTGCTCACGATAAGAAGCCATTGACCAATCACCTTTAAGACCAGAGATTTTAAAAACAAAATTTTGCAAAAGCTTTGCACCATCTGGTGTATGAACAACTTCAGGATGAAACTGCACTGCGTAAAGGCGTCTTTTTTCATCGGCAATAGCAGCATAGGGAGCACCTTGTGAGGTTCCTATTACATGAAATCCTTCTGGTAAAACGGTCACACGGTCACCGTGACTCATCCATACTTGATAAGACGAGCCTTTTTCCCACACACCATCAAAAAGTGCACTCTCTTCTTGCACTTCCAAAAAAGCGCGCCCAAATTCACGCTCATATCCAGCTTCAACTTTTCCCCCAAGCTGAACACACATGACTTGTTCACCATAACAAATACCAAGCACTGGCATACCAATTTCAAAAACTTCCATCGGAGCACGCGGCGAACCATCATCAATAACTGAATGAGGACTCCCTGATAAAATAATAGCTTTAGGCCTTGTTCTTTTTATGCCTTCTAAAGCCAATTGAAAAGGAACAATTTCACAATAGATGCCCATTACTCGCACCCGCCGTGCAATAAGTTGTGTAACTTGTGAACCAAAATCAATGATAAGAACAGTGTCTGGATGTGAGATGTTCATAGAAAACCAATCAATAATTGTAAAAAAGAACTAATATGATTTATTATTCAATCTTTCTCTTTTCACAAGCCTGTTCACTTGAGAAAAATATTTTTCTCGTAAAATTTAAGATAAAAAACGCGAAAAATATGTATTAATGTTTTTTTTGCAACACAGACAAAAAGAAACCATCTGTTTTTGTTGTTGCTGGCGATAAGGTAAGTCCATAATTTGAAAAAATCGGCTGCACAGGCGAAAAACTAAAATGTTTCTGCCAAAGTGCACGCATATTTATGGGACAAAAATTCGAATGTTGTTGAAGAAAATGGGAAATTTGTTCCTCATTTTCATCCACAAAAAGAGAGCATGTAATATAGACTACACGCCCATTTGGTTTAAGATAATCTATAGCTTCATTCAAAATCGCCTTCTGTTCTGTTTGGCGTTGTCTTACCTGTTCTAATGTCAAACGCCACTTCGTATCTGGTCGCCGCCGCCATGTTCCTGTACCACTGCATGGTGCGTCTAGTAAAACGATATCCATCTGACCTATTAACGGCTTTAATTCTGCTCCATGCCATCGTAGCGCTACATTACGAACACCAGCACGTCGAAGACGGTCAAAAAGAGGAGCCAAACGCGCTTTATCTGAATCATAAGCATAAATTTGCCCCTGATTCTTCATACTAGCAGCTAACGCCAACGTTTTTCCACCAGCCCCAGCACAATAATCCAAGACCTGCATATTTGCTTTTGCCTCAACAAGATCAGCAACAATCTGAGACCCCAAATCCTGTATTTCAAAGTATCCCTTTTGAAAAGAAAACTCCTTCTGAACATTGGGATGACGCTCAAACTTTTCAAGTGGCGCAATTCTTAAAGCTTGCTGAAACCATAAAAACGGTTGAGCTTTAGTTTTTACGAGTTCTTTAAGCACCTGCTCTGGCGTTGCCTTCAAGCTATTCACACGTAAATCTAAAGAAGGGCGTGTTGCTAATGCAGCAGCCTCAATGACCCAATTATCAGCAAATAAAGGCATAAGATGCGCTTGACACCATTGGGGAATATCACCACGAATATAATCTGGTGCATCAATTAATTGCTGCTTTTGCCATGATTGACGCTGCCTATCTCCTAATGGCTGTGGAGCAAATCGATCCCCCTCTAACTCACCATCAATTTGTGCAATTGTCATTTTTCCAGTATCTAATAAAGTCCCGAAAACAATATCCCGCACATCATCACTCTCCATCCGCCATTGTAAAGAATAACGCCTTCTCAAGACATCATAAACAATTGTACCAATTGCTGCACGATCACTTGCTCCCGCAAAGCGATGAGAAAGCCCCCAAGATTTTAAAACTTCACCTGCTGAGCAACGCCGTGTTTCTATCTCTTGTAGAATATCTATCGCTGCGCACAAACGCCCACCTAAGCGCATTCATTTCTCCCATTGAAGTTTTACAAGACTCTAAGCAATATAAGCAAAAACAAAATTATCTTTCTCCATGTTAATGAATTTTTTTAAAATCATGCAAAACTTTCATTGGAAGTTGAATGATTCTGGCCTCACTTTTTTATAACATTTCAAATTCATTATTGCATGGTCTCTCCACTTACATTCCCATCATTCCAAAATACATATGCCTTATTTGATACTACAAAACAGCTTGTATCCTTAAAGTTCTCTTTCAATATGTGTCCGTAAAAATCATCATCCCCTTATTCTTTGGTAAATTAAGTTTTCATAGCTCTCTATAAACAGCAGGCGCCAACAAATATTTCACATCTTGAAAAGATTCTCTTTCTAAAAAGGTGAAAAATACTTCTCCTAAGGCTAGAACATCCATCTTATCCTCTACAAAATATTAACTTTTTAGAAAACGCTTGGAACCACTATTTGGCATGACCGTTTTTACTGTACTGGCATTTCAAGCTAGGTAATTTAAAAGGAGAAAATAATGAACACTTATAATAATGAGAAAACAACTTCATCTAAAAGCCGTAACAATACATCACCCTCAAACAATGGAAAGAAATCCATCCAAAGTGATCAGGCTAACACTCGCCAACGCGCGTCAAAGACGGGGCGGAAGGCTACAAAAAGCTAATTCACTTCATTTCATATAACTCAAGAGAAGAATTGGAGTATAAATCTCCAATTCTTTTTCTCTTCTTCTAAAATTATGAAACCAAATTACAAAGAGAAAAATGGTAGTCTCTCTCCATTTTTTCAAAAGCTTTTATACCATACACAATGGTTCTAAGCTTTTATGCATCAAACAGGACCTCGGTAGTTTGGACTCTCCCTTGTGATAGCAACATCATGTGTATGGCTTTCATGGAGCCCCGCATTGGTAATGCGAACAAATGTTGCTTTTTCACGAAACTCTACTAGATTTTCCGCCCCCACATATCCCATCGAAGCCCGCAGTCCACCAGCAAGTTGATGTAAAACCGATGCTATGGGACCTTTATAAGCCACTTGCCCCTCTACTCCTTCAGGGACCAATTTAAGCTCATCACGCACTTCATCCTGAAAATAACGATCTGCTGACCCTCTCGCCATAGCTCCCACTGATCCCATGCCGCGATAGGCTTTAAAAGACCGCCCTTTATACAAGTATACTTCACCCGGACTTTCATCTGTACCTGCTAAAAGAGAACCAATCATAGCAGCACAAGCCCCACCTGCCAAAGCTTTAGCAAAATCACCCGAAGCTTTGATCCCGCCATCAGCAATGACCGGAATACCCGCTTTTTCAGCAACTTCTGCTGCATTCATAATAGCTGCAAGTTGAGGTACACCAACTCCTGCAACAATTCGTGTTGTGCAAATAGAACCAGGACCAATACCAACCTTTACCCCATCTGCACCACTATCAATTAACGCCTGTGTTGCTTGAGCAGTCGCTACATTACCAGCAATAACAGCTGGAGAGAACGCCATTTTCTTAATTCGTTCAACGGTTTCTAGCACACGTTGAGAATGTCCATGTGCTGTATCAATCACCAGCACATCAACACCTGCATCAATGAGTCGTTCAGCCCGCTCCATCCCATCATTCCCCACACTGCTGGCAGCTGCAACACGCAAACGCCCTTGGGAATCCTTGGCAGCATTAGGATTCAATTGTGCTTTTTCAATATCTTTAACTGTTATCAAGCCAACACAGCGATTTTGTTCATCCACAACCAATAATTTTTCAATACGGTGATGATGTAAAAGATATTTTGCTTCATTGAGTTGAACATTTTCACGCACTGTAATCAGATTTTCATGCGTCATTAATTCATAAATTTTTTGTTTTGGATCCGATGCAAAACGCACATCCCTATTCGTCAAAATGCCAACAAGCCGTCCTACAGTCTCGCCTTTGGCACCACTTTCAACAACTGGAATACCTGAAATACCATGAGAGCGCATCAAAGCTTTTGCTTCTTCAAGTGTTGCATTTGGTCCAATTGTTACTGGATTAACAACCATACCAGATTCAAATTTTTTAACTTGGCGAACTTCTTCAGCTTGCTCTGCAGGAGACATATTACGGTGAATAACACCAAGACCACCAGCTTGAGCCATAGCAATTGCCAAACGCGATTCTGTCACAGTATCCATCGCAGCAGAAAGCAATGGCAAATTTAGCTTAATATCAGCTGCAATACGCGTTCTCAGATCTACTTGGCTAGGCATAACAAGAGAATGTCCAGGCAGTAAAAGCACATCATCAAAAGTCAGTGCCAATGCACCTGTCCCTGTTTCAACAATCTTTGCCATAGCCAAATTCCTTTTATAAAAAAACACCGCACGGTGTTGTAAAAACAACTGCGGTTCTCATAGTTGCGGATTGGCAAAGAATTATGCCATGCTACAAAAAAAATGAAAAGAAAAATAATTTTTCAATTATAGTTTATAAAATCTACAATTGTGATTCAATAGGTAACCAACTTATTATTTTGGCAAATGTGCGACGCCAAAAATTGCTTTCTGGCTCATAATCAATGCTATGCTGTTTTTCGTTTTCAATAAAATCCCAATAAATACGGTTATTATCACCAAGACGAAGATGATAACTCATTTCACCCGTCGTTTCTTCAGAAAAAAGCAAATCTAACCTCGCTGTAATCGGTGCACACTCAAAAAGAATGCCCATCTCCGTATTCAGTGCTGCTGATCTCGGATCAAAGTTTAAAGATCCGATAAAAGCAGTTTTACGATCAACTAAAAAAGCTTTGGTGTGCAAACTTGCCCTACTTGATCGAAAGAGCCGCAATCCATAAGTGTTTCCATCCGGTTTTAACTCATAAAGTTTAACACCACTTTTTAATAATGCTTTACGATACGGTACATAACCACCATGCACCAATGCCACATCAGTAGCTGCTAAGGAATTCGTAAGAATTTTGACATCAACTCCCCTTGAAACCAAATTGCTCAAATTCTGCGTACCAACCTTACCAGGAACAAAATAAGGTGATGTAATCTGAACTGTTTCTTTGGCATCCCTAATAACCTGTGAGAGTACTTTCATGAGCCAATTGCCTGCTTTTTTGCGCAATGCTTTTTCTGGGGGATCAGAAAGCACTATAACTTTATCTGCTAAAAATAATCGCTTGCCTGTCTGAATAAAACAGTCAAAATTAATATGCTCCTTGACATAATCTAAATAAATTTTTGCAATCTTGGAATCACGAAAATTGCGTAATTTATCCTTCCAATAGCCAAGATCACTTGCACTTTTAGGAGCAACCAAAGTATGAATCGGTAAAACTACAGCACTATTCCAAAAATCATCAAAAATGGTTTCCACTTTTCTAACCGAGGGACCGATAAGCATCAGATCTAAATCTCGAAAATGTGATTCTTCACCAGCATCAAAATAAGAATCTGCAAGATTGCGTCCTCCAACAAAAGCGATCCGGCCATCCACAATAAAGGCTTTATTATGCATTCTGCGCGTGACAGTAATTGCCCGTAATATAATCTCTAAACCACGACGTAGACCACCTTTACGTGATCGTCCTGGATTAAACATTCTCACTTCAATCTGAGGATGCTTATCCAGTGCAATATAAGCTGGATCACGTGCTTGAGCATTAATATCATCTAAAAGAAGGCGCACCCGAACACCACGATCAGCCGCCTCTACTATTTCACTTAACAACAAGCGCCCTGTTAAATCATCATCCCAAATATAATACATCAGATCAAGGCTACGCCCAGCCTGTGCTGCTCCTATCGCACGAACACAAAAGGCATCCAAATTGCTAATGATAAGTGAAAGAGCATCTTTATCAACTCCTAATCCATCCGTTTCTTCTGCTAATTGACTCACTATACGGTCAAACTTGGTCTCATCTTTCTTAACAGCCAACGCATAAGAACATTCCCCCCTAGCGTTTTTAACAAAACGCCCATATGTGTAAATCGCCAATAGAGACGCAACCAAAAAAAATAGGGTAAAACCAATAGCAAGCTGTAACAGAGTCAAAGAGGATCAACTTTCCATTTTTAAGCCATCGCACCGCCATCGATACGAACACAACATTAAAATCAATAATCCTATTTTAATCACACCACAGACAGTATGCCATCTCTTGCTTAAGAGAATATAAACTTAATATAAATGATTATAGAATTTTATTTTAGTGCTAAAAAGCGTAAGCTCTCTCTTTTAGCGTAAATGTAAACTTAGCTAAAGTTGAAGAAACTAAACCAATAAAAGAGAGTTGAAAATAATTCCATCAAATAAAAGCATTTTCAAAATCATCCCTAATATTCAAGCTTGCAATAAATAATATTTCTTTTTAAAGGCAAAACCACTCTACTTTTTCAATTCATGCTTCTTATAAATAAAACTTTATCGTGGATTTTACTTCCGTTCTTGGCTTTTTAGTACTTTTAATGCCTCTGTTTTTCGATAAAGCGTAGAACGTCCGATATGCAGACGACGAGCAATTTCACTCATATGTCCTTTATAATGTTGAACTGCTTTCTCAATAATATCATGTTCCATTTCTGCAAAAGTGCGCACATGCCCATCAGCATTTAAAAATTGTATCGTTTCTTGATCATAATCTTCTTGAACATTATTCTCAATAATATTGGGAACACTTATGAGCGGATTCCCCATTAATTGGGGGAAATCCCGAACAGTTAACAATGGTCCTTCGCTCAGTAAAACCGCTCGAAAGAGAAAATTCTCAAGTTCATCACGGTTACCAGGCCAATCATATTGCACAAGCAATGAAAGAGCTGATCCAGCTAAACCATGGACATGTGATCGCCCTGTTTCCATAATAATGCGGTCAATCAAACGTTGTGTAAGCTCTGGGAAATCATCCCTCAATTCCCGCAAAGCAGGAACACTAATCGATAATTGAGAAAGCTGTTCAAATAAATTCCGCGCAAAACCATCTTCTTTAACAAGATCTGAAAGCCGCGATGTCGAAATGGCCATGATGCGAAAAGAGGGAGTATTGTTCTTTGTTGCTTTTGCCCTCTCTTGAAGATAATTTGCGAAACGCTTTTGCTGTACGGGCTCAAGCCGATCAACATCGCAAAGACAAAGTGTCCCCTTCTCAAGAGAAGAGACCAACGGCAGAAATTCTTGAAACCACTGGCGATTTTCTTCCTCTGGATCAACAATAGCTGAACATTGAAAGCGAACAAAATCCCCCTCCGATAATAAACCCTCATGATGAATAATGCGGGCTAATGTTTCACGACCAGTTCCGCTTTCACCTTCTATCAAAAGATTCTGTAAAGAAGAAGCCGCTTTTCTAGATTGTTCCAAAACTATCTGCATTGCCCTACTTTTTATACAGAGGTCAGAAAATCGCAAATGATTCTCATTTTTTCGCCGAATATAACCAACCTCACGCTCTAATGCAGAAATAAGAGAAAGAGTATCCAACGTCACTCTCAACCGTAGTGATGTCACTGGATGAATCCAATAATCAATAGCTCCAGCTGTTAAAGCTTTCTGGAGTAAAGGTTGGTTCTCTTGTTGTGCTATCACAACAATAGGAACAGAAACACCAGCGACTCTAATCATTTTAATCAAATCACCTACACTCAAATCGCTCATGGCAACATCAAGGAGTGCAAGCACAATATTTTTACGTCTGTGTAAAAGATCAATCGTACGGAGACCATTTTCTGCTTCAATAACACGGTGACCAAAACCTCGGAGCATAGCAGAAAGTTCTATACGTCTTCCATAATCTTCACTCGCAACAAGAATGGGACCAACCATAATTTAATAATCTCCTTTGAAACTACTAAACGGCTTAATGTAAAAATTGTTGTAAATCATAAAAAATATTTTGCCTCTTGCTCATCGACGAATTTTACCAAGCTGTTAATTAAATACAACATTAAGGCATTTTTTTCCATTTTTTTGCTTTTTCATTGATTCTCATCAAATTTTTTATATTGACTCAGAGAATAATTTCACAATGTTATAAAGGCTAGAAAGTAATATAATATAAATATAGAGTAAATAAATGAAACATACCTACCGTATTTTATGTCTTACAATTACTGCTTTAGTATTAGGTGCCTGTGGTCTTTCGCAATATTATAGCCCAAATACACCAACTGGCATTGATGGTAAATGGGTTGATGAAAATGGTATTATTTCTTCTTTCCGCGATGGAGTTTTTGAAACACGTGCAGCAGATACAGAAGAAAAACTATCTGAAGGCACATATAATTATGTCAGTGCCCAACATATAGAAATTGAAATACGCTCCATTCTCCGTGGAACAATCTCTCGAGTAAATTGTATGATATCACGTGATGCAACACACCTTCTCTGCACATCACATATCGGGACTCAATTTTCTCTTACGAGAAAATTTTAAATAAAAGAAAAACTATAACTGCTTTTAGAATGGTGAGTGCACGCATATCAGGAGGTGATAATCTGTTCTCTTGAGGGAAGTTTTGCTTAAACTAAGCAAAGACACTGCTACAGTCCTTTGCTGGAAAAACTTGTAGATACCATGGAATACATAAGATAACCATCTTTTCTAAGAAACATTCATAAAATGGCTGTACAGACCAGCGTCATCATTGTATTTACCTGCTCCCAATATTGCGATAGTCTTTACTTAAAGCGATTCATGAGAGGCATATTTATTCCTTTCTAAATAGTTTTGCCACATGCCAACTCCGCTTATAACGTGCACACAAGTGATTTTACTTGGATTCAATATGAGAGGAGTTATGAGGAGATAATCCTACAATATTCGGAGTTATGTTTTAAAACGAAACGTATTAGTTTATCATAACAAATCAACTTCTTACTCCAATGAAATCTTGCTTTTTTTATTGTTGAATTTATTTTACCCTAAAATAAAATTTTATTTTTATAGACTCTTCAAATTACGCAGCACCAATGCGCAAAAGATCATGAAAATGAACAATTCCCACCGGTTTCTTATCCTCAACCACGAAAAAAGCGCCAATATGATGATCATTAATAAAAGCTGTCGCAGCACCAACGAGTGTATTTGGCTCAACAATTTTAGGATTTTTCGTCATTACCTCATCAACACTAAATTTTGATAAATTAAAGTGAATGTTACGTGCAAGGTCTCCATCAGTCACAATCCCAATTAATTCACCTTTTTGATTCACAACACCAACACAACCAAAATGTTTTTCAACCAAAACATTCATCGCTTCAATCATCATTGTTCCTTGGACAACCAAAGGAATACGATCACCTTCATGCATAATGTCACGTACATATCTCAGGCTTGCACCAAGAGAACCACCGGGATGATAAATTTTAAAATCCGTTGCAGTAAAGCCACGCATTTCTAAAAGAGCAACAGCTAATGCATCTCCCATTGCCAATTGCATTACTGTTGAAGTAGTAGGAGCAAGCCCATGGGGACAAGCCTCTTCTATCTTTGGCAACAAGAGCACAATATCAGCTTGTCGCCCTAATACAGAATTCTTACCCGATGTCATGGCAATAAGAGGTGTACGAAAACGCGCAGCATGATTAATAATACCACTTAATTCTAAAGTTTCACCTGACCATGACAAAGCAAGAATAACGTCCTCAGATCCAATCATACCAAGATCACCATGATTGGCTTCTGCAGCGTGAACAAAAAAAGCAGGTGTCCCCGTCGAAGCTAAAGTTGCAGCAATTTTTGTCCCTATATGACCACTCTTCCCAAGACCAGTAATCACCACATGTCCACGAGCATTTCTGATTGTTTGGACAGCAGTTTCAAAAGATGAAGAGAGATTTCCAAGTAGAGCTGCTTCAAGAGCTTCAAGCCCTTGCTTTTCACTCGCAAGTGTTTTAAGCGCCGATGAAATGGCACCTCGTAAAGCCATATGAGAAGCTTGTATTGTCATAATCGAATTTGATAAATGAAATTAAACAAGAGATCTACATCATTTTTCAACTTTAATGGTTTCTAGTAAATTTTTTAATGAGAGAGAAACTTGGTTATACATATCAGTACGTGCTAAAGAAAATGCAACGTTGGCTTCAATAAAACCAACTTTAGAGCCACAATCAAAGGTATGACCTTCCAACTGGAAACCCAAAAAAATCCTGTTCATTTGAAAGCTGCACCATTGCATCTGTTAATTGAATTTCCTGCTCCTCGTTCTTGATTGGAAAGAATATTAAAATTTCTGGTTGCAATATATAACGTCCATTAATATACAAATTCGATGGCGCTGTTCCTTTTGTTGGTTTTTCTACTATTTTTGTGATTTTAAAACCATTTGCAATCTGCTTGCCTTTTCCAACAATACCATATTTATGCGTTTCTCTAAGATCACACTCTTGAACCGCGATAATATTCCTCCCACCGGTTTCTTCATAAAGATTGATTATCTCAGAAAGGCAACCCTTTTTAGCTTGTATAAGCATATCTGGTAACAACAAAGTAAAAGGCTCCTTTCCTACTAATTCACACGCGCACCAAAGAGCATGACCGAGCCCTAAAGGCTGCTGTTGCCGCGTAAAAGAAGTTGTACCCGGCAGAGGTTGTAAAGCGTGTAAATGTTCAAGCTCTTCTCTTTTGCCACGTTCGGCAAGAGTTATATATAGCTCAACTTGTGCATCAAAATAATTCTCAATAACTGCTTTATTGCGTCCCGTACCAAAAATAAAATGCTCAATGCCAGCTTCACGAGCCTCATCAACAACATATTGGATAATAGGCTTATCAACAACTGTTAGCATTTCTTTAAGAATTGTTTTTGTTGCAGGAAGAAAGCGTGTACCAAGACCAGTCACAGGAAATACTGCTTTCCGGATTTTACGCACTCTCACCCTCTCGCTCCTCATGAGGCATATAACTTACTGATTTCAGTTAACATATTTTTTATTAAATAGTAAAAAAGGTATCTTATTTTTTTGATTGCTAATATAATGGACAGGAAAGAGATGCAAGAGTACGATAGTTTATTGTGAGTATTCCTTCAAAATAAACAATCCGTTTCAGCCTTTCTTATTCATTTGATAATATCATCGATAACACCAAATAAAAAAGTGAAGTTCTTGCACATCAAAATACTCGAATATTGAGGGGAATTTAAAATGCAAAAAACAAAATCTAAAACTTTTTCCTCTTTTAAAAAATTGATAAATCAAAAAACTCTTATCATAGGTTTAGCCGCTTTTCTTTCTGCTTTTTTAATGTTTTTTGCATCATTTTTACAGGCAGATAGTGGTTTTAAACATTGGATTAAAGAATTTAAAAAAACAGCTCTCGCTCACAATATTTCACCTTCTACGTTTGACATGGCTTTTAAAACCGTCAAGGCAATTGATCCAGAAGTTTTAGAAAAAGCTGCCTACCAGCCAGAATTTATCGATCATCCATGGAACTATTTCGATAATCGTGTTCACGATATTGCAATTTTGGAAGGACAACACCAAGCTCAAAAATGGAAAAACTGGCTTCTTCAAATTGAAAAACGTTTTGGTGTAGACCATAATATTCTCTTAGCTATTTGGTCAATAGAAAGCAATTATGGAAAAATTTTAGCACATAAAGGTGTGATGCGTGATACCATTCGCTCACTTGCAACCCTAGCCTATGCTGATCAAAAACGTTCAAAATACGCACAGACGCAACTTATTGCTGCCATGAAAATTCTCCAACGTGGTGAAATTACACGCGCACAACTTACTGGATCTTGGGCTGGTGCAATGGGACATACGCAATTTATTCCAAGCAGTTATCTCACTTATGCCATTGACATGGATGGGGATGGACGGTGTGATATCTGGACCTCTGTTCCAGATGCTCTCGCAACTGCTGCTAATCTTCTCCACATGAATGGTTGGCAACCCAACCTCCTTTGGGGAGTAGAGATTAAATTGCCACAAGGAAAAGATCTTCCTGAAGATTGGTATTCCTTTAAAGAATGGACAAGGCTAGGTATAAAACAGGCAAATGGACAGCCTTTGCCTTCATCATCTGAACAAGCAATATTGAAATATCCAGATGGCCCAAAAGGCCCCATATTCTTAGTAACAAAAAATTTCTTTGTGCTTAAACGGTACAATAATGCAGATCGCTATGCTCTCGCTGTTGCCCTTCTCGCAAACCGTATTTCTGGACATCCTAAATTGGTTCAAGATTGGCAACGCCCCTTTCCGCCCCTTACTTTCCATGAGCGTAAAGAACTGCAATCTCGCTTAAAGGCACTTGGCTATTATAAAGGAGAAGTTGATGGCAAAATCGGTAAAGTCTCTCGAAAAGCACTTAAAGCCTTTCAGCTCCGCCATGGTTTAGAGGCAGATGGATATCCAAGCCCTGCAGTTCTTTCTGTTCTGCGCAAACAATAATCTGGAGCAAAGTGTTTGTCTTATTTCCGCTCGATACGCTTCATCTTCCTGTTTTTTTCTCTCTTCGCTGTAAGCGTTATGCAACCTTCTTCAAGCAAAGCAACGAACTTTTTTAAATGGTTGTTAGAACATAACAAACAAGAGAAAACACAACAACACCCACAAATTATAGAACAAAAGAGATATAAACCACAAAAAAAAACTGTAACACAAAAATCCGTACAAAAACTAAAAGAAGAAAATGCACAACGCATTCTCATCCTAGGAGATTTTGTAGCTTCTGCTGTTGCCGATGCACTTAAGAAGTTTTTTACCGATAAGAGCAATATCACCATCATAAATAGTACGATCCCAGATTCTGGCTTAGTCCGGACTGATCATACTTCTTGGAAAAGCAATATTTCTGAAATCATTGAGAAAAACAAACCCGATGTGATTATCATGGTAATAGGTGCAAATGATAATCAACCAATCATAACACCTCAGGGTATATTTAATACGAATGAGCCAGAATGGTTAAATAACTACAAGCAAAGAATTACCGAAATTGCTGAAATACTTCATGCTTCTGGAAAACCATGGATATGGATGGGACAACCTGCTTTTAAAAATGAAAATTTGACACAAAAAATGAAAATTTTTAATGAACTCTATAAACAAGAAATAGAAGGAGTAGGAGGATATTTTGTCGATATTTTGGACGGTTTTACTGACGGACAAGGCCAATTTTCTTTTTCAAGCTATGATGCAAATGGAAAAGTCGTTAGATTACGCACCCATGATGGTATCAATTTTACCTCTGAAGGAAAGAAAAAAATCGCCTTTTATTTAGAAAAAAAATTGGAAAATATTTTAAATACTCAGACATCTTCTGACGAGAGTTCATTTTTAATGAATGTCAATACTCTAAAACTTACACAAAAATCACATCCTCTTGAACGCCAACCCGCAATGAGCCTCGATGACATCGCACAACAAAATACCGGCTTACTCAACAAAATAGATCAAAGCTTCATTAAAAGTTCATGGGTTCCGCTCAATGGTTATCAAAAAGACCGAGCCGATAATTTTTCTTTTCCCTGATGTCTTTTCAAACACAGAGTCTTCATTATTTTTTTCATAAATTAAAAACTAATGATAAGCCTTTGTTCATAGGTCATGATAGGTTGAAAATTGCGTAAATTTTACCCGCAGAAAAGACTATAACAACGGTATAGCGCACACCATACCGTTGTCCCTTAATTACAATCCACGTTTTTTCATCATTGCTTCTGGTAAAGGCAAACGCCCCCGAAATGCTTTATAAAGCTCTTCTGGATCGCGGCTGCCTCCAGCGGAATAAATGAAACACTTTAAACGATTAGCAAGTTCTGAATTAAAAACATCACCTGTTTCTTCAAAAGCCCGAAAAGCATCGGCATCAAGTACTTCTGACCACATATACGAATAGTAACCAGCGGCATAACCATCTCCTGAAAATATATGCGTAAAATGTGGAGGACGATGCCGCATGATAATTGTGTTGGGCATTTGCAACTTTTCTAATTCTTGATGCTCAAAGAGTGTTGAATCCGTTATCGTTTCTCCCTGATGAAAAGCCATATCTACTAGAGCAGACGAGGTGAATTCAACCGCAGAAAAACCAGCATTAAATGTCTGTGACGATATCACTTTATCCATCAATGCTTGTGGCATAGGAAGCCCTGTTTTTGTATGTGTAGCATAAGTTTTTAAAACCTCTGGTACAGTTAACCAATGTTCATAAAGTTGAGAAGGAAGTTCAACAAAATCACGCGAAACCGATGTTCCCGCGACAGAAGGCCATGTTACATCAGAAAGCAAACCATGTAATGCATGGCCAAATTCGTGGAAAAGCGTATGCGCATCATCAAGTGATAAAAGAGCAACCTCCCCTTTTGGTGGCTTAGCAAAATTACAAACATTGTAGATAATGGGCTTCTGTCCACCATTCAATTTATGTTGCGATTGTAAACTACTCATCCACGCACCAGAACGTTTTGAAGGACGCGCAAAATAATCACCAATAAAATGCCCAAGTAAGCTTCCATCGGATTTTTTTACTTCCCACAAACGTGCATCAGGATGCCAAAGTGTCACAGTGCTTTTTTCTTCAAATGTAATGCCAAAGAGTTTTTTTGCTACACCAAAAGCCGCTTCAATCATGCGGTCAAGTTGAAAATAATATTTAATTTCAGATCCATCGAAAGAAAATTTTTCAGCACGAAGCTTTTCAGCGTAGTAACGCCAATCCCAAGCTTCTAAAGTTTCATTGCTTCCTTGATTGTGTGCAAAATTTTGTAATTCACTTTGTTCACTCAAAGCTTTAGATCTTGCCCGTTCCCATACAGGTGTGAGCAAATTCATAACTGTATCAACAGTTTTAGCCATAGTGTTATCAAGTTTTAAATCTGCAAAGGATTTATATCCTAGCAATTTAGCCTTTTCATCACGAAGTGCAACAATCTCTAAAATAATCGACCGATTATCATTCTCGTTACCATTTTCACCACGTTTGGACCAAGCTTGAAATGCGACTTCACGTAAATCACGGCGATGAGAAAATTTCAAAAAAGGATCAACAATTGAACGTGCCAATGTTAATGCATAGGCTCCTTCATGCCCCCTTTCGCGCGCAATTTCCTTCATTGAAGCAATAAGATTATCAGGCAAACCAGACAAATCTGTTTTTTCTAACAATAAAATCCATTCAGATTCATCTCTTAAGACATGCTGGCCAAAAGTAGCATTTAAAAAAGCAAGCTTCTCATTAATCTCTACAAGCCGTTTTTTACCATCTTCATCAAGTTTTGCACCATTACAAACGAACTTTTTCCACCACAATTCAAGTACACGTTTTGTCTCACTATCATACATATCTTGCTGCGACTGTTTATAAAGCATATCTATTTTCGCAAATATCCGTGCATCCATCATAATTTTCGAAGAATAATGAGAAAGCTTTACAACAAATTCTTGTTCTAACTGCTGAATTAACGGATTACTATGCGCACCTGAACGCAAGAAAAATATTGAACATATACGATCAAGCGCTTTGCCAGAAAGCTCAAAAGGTTGCAAAAAATTCTCAAACGTTGGTAGTTCTTGCACCATTGCAACCGTCTCGAGCTCTTCTTCTGCTTCCTGAAGAGCCTGTTCAAAGGCAGGTCTAAAATCCTCATCACTTATTAAAGAAAAATCAGGAAGTCCTGAAAATCCTCTCCAGTCCAGCACTGCTGCTTTTGTCATAATACTCTCTATCTCCATTATAAATTTAATGTATAATCATTACCTTTACGACACAAATTGATAATATACTAAAACTATTTAGTGAATTTCAAAAATGCCTTTCAAACCTCTCTCTTAAGAACAGAAATAAAGAATATCTTTATCATTAGGAGATAAACAAAAATGAGAAGCTTTATATGTCCGATTCATGAAATTGTTTATAACCTGCAATCTATCCTTGACTTTATTTCAAATATTAACAATTGGAGAAGTGCAATCGGGGAGGACTTTTTTTAAATCTTCCATAACTTTTGTTTTATCCTAATCCATAATTTGAATTTATAATTCTCCAATCCTTCGGAAGGTACTTTATTATGACTGAAATTAAAACGACCTTCGACTTCAAAAATTCTTCTCCTGAAGTTCTCGCCGAAGAATTAAAAAATCACCATTTTGCTGACTCGATTGATATCATCAATGATCTCGATATCATGGAACGTGTAGCGGTTCTTAGTCTGTTACCTCTTGATTATGCCATTGAACTGTTTGATAAACCAGAACTTGAACAACCAGCCGCTATTCTTGAACTTCTCCCTGTGAATCGTTCCGTTGAAATTCTTGATGGCATGTCTGCTGACGCTGCCGCTGATGTTTTTCAGGAAATAGATGAAAAAACCCGCAAACAGCTTTATGCATTGCTCAAGCCTTTAACACGGGCTGAACTGAAAAAACTTACGAGTTACCCTGATCATACAGCGGGTGCACTCATGACAACAGAGTTTATAGCTGTCCCTGCAAACTGGACCGTAAAAAAAACTTTGAATCACATTCGTGAAGTTGAGCGAACACGGGAAACAGTTTATACAAGCTATGTTATTGACCCCCAAACAGGCACTCTTCTTAAAGCTGTTTCACTGCGTAACCTTATCCTTGCCTCTCCTGATGATCAAATTCTAAACGTCTCTACACATGACACACCCATTACAATATCTCCCTTTACGCATCACGAAGACATTGCACGTCTTTTTCAGCGTCATGATCTTCTCTCTGTACCAGTTATCGATGACTGTAACCATGTTATTGGTATTGTGACGGTTGACGACGTACTTGATACAATGGTTGATGAAATGAGTGAAGATGCCTATAAATTTGGAGGCATGGAAGCTCTCGATAAACCCTATATGCAAATCAACTTTCTAGGGATGATGAAAAAACGTGGTGGTTGGCTTGCTTTACTTTTCCTTGGCGAAATGTTGACAGCAAGCGCTATGCAATATTTCGAAACAGAGCTTGAAAAAGTCATCACTCTCACACTCTTTATTCCTCTTATCATGAGCTCGGGAGGAAACTCCGGCTCACAAGCAACATCCCTCATTATTCGTGCACTGGCATTACGTGAACTCACACTCAAGGACTGGTGGAAAATTATCCTCCGTGAAATCCCAGCAGGGATATCTCTTGGCCTTTTACTCGGGGTTATTGGAATGATGCGTATTGCTATTTGGCAAGAACTCGGTATTTACAATTATGGTGAACATTGGATTTTCATTGCCATAACAGTAGGCACAGCTTTAGTTGGAATTGTTACATTTGGTTCATTGTCTGGTTCCATGCTTCCTTTTATTCTGAAACGTCTGGGATTTGATCCAGCAAGTGCTTCAGCTCCCCTTGTCGCAACTTTAGTGGATGTCATGGGAATTGTTATCTACTTTTCTGTAGCTTCCCTTATCTTGTCTGGTACTCTACTTTAACATGGGAAGAAAAAAACACATCTCATGCATCTAAAATCTTTTTTATGTAAACAACTGTTGAACAGCACATTAATTTCCTAAAAACATAAAGCAGCATCACACACTTTAAAGAAAGTCCTGTGATATTGTCATAGTGCATTCTTTTAGAAGCTCTTAATTATGAATAAATAAAGGCTGTTCAATGACAAGTCAAAAAAGAAATAAATATCAACAAACACCATCACTCTATTTACCAGATTCCAGTATTACAATTGCTCATGCATTCAGAGTGGTTCTTGATGAAGTATATCCGTCTTTTCTCAAACGAATTTTATTCACGCACCAATCTCTCTTATAACCTGCAAAGAAGTGATTTCTTTTGCTTCATAACAAAAGGGGTATCAATGGGGAACTATTCTCTGTATTTAGAACTCTAACTTCAATAGTGAAAATGATAACTTTATGATTATAAATCAATACCTTGAAACACTTGATTCATTAAATTTTGATGTTAATTTACAGGCAATCGTTAGGAGAGAAATTTTGTTATAAACAAGCAAATTACATTCTTTGTTTTTTCTAGTACAGACCTCATATGAAATACTCCCACATTCAAAAAAATGGGAATTTTTCTCAAGCCAACAGAATATCAAAAACCTTTTATACAAAAACGCAGATCATAGAAAAGGTCGCCAAAATCAAGAATAATGCTTCAAAAAATGTAACGGACACAATAATCGTGAAATCCTTTATTTCTAAGAAACAGTAATCGATTTAATTATTTTCTCCCCCCTTCCAAAATTATAAAAAAACATGTAAAAGGTTTTGTAATAGTTAAGGTAAGGAACGCAAAAGCGTTGCTTCAAATGAAATTTCATTAAACGAAAAGAAGAAAATTTATGCAATTGCGCAATATCGCCATCATTGCCCACGTTGACCATGGCAAAACAACACTCGTCGACGAGCTTCTCAAACAATCAGGGAACTTTCGCGATAACCAACGTACCAGTGAGCGTATGATGGATTCAAACGACATTGAAAAAGAACGCGGAATTACAATTCTAGCAAAAGTAACGTCCGTGGTTTGGAAAGATACCCGAATTAACATTGTTGATACACCGGGTCACGCTGACTTTGGTGGAGAAGTTGAACGTATTTTGAACATGGTTGACGGAGCAATTGTGCTTGTTGATGCCGCTGAAGGCCCAATGCCGCAAACAAAATTTGTTGTTGGAAAAGCATTGAAAGTGGGTTTACGTCCCATTGTTGCTATTAATAAAATTGACCGTACTGATGCACGCGCTGATGAAGTTATCAATGAGGTTTTTGACCTTTTTGCTGCTCTTGATGCAACCGATGAACAACTTGATTTTCCTATTCTTTATGGATCAGGACGTGACGGATGGATGGCTGAAACCCCTGAAGGGCCAAAAGATCAAGGACTGAGCCCTTTGTTCGATCTTGTAACCCGCCATGTCCCTTCTCCTAGTGTAGCAGAGGGACCATTTCGTATGATCGGAACGATTCTTGAAGCAGATCCATTTCTTGGGCGGATTATTACAGGGCGTATTCATTCGGGTTCTATAAAATCCAATCAAACTATCAAGGTTCTTGGACAGGATGGAAAGCTTTTAGAAACTGGGCGTATTTCGAAAATTTTGGCATTTCGTGGGTTGGAGCGGCAACCTATTGAAGAAAGTGTTGCTGGTGATATTGTAGCAATCGCAGGTCTACAAAAAGGCACCGTTGCTGATACTTTCTGTGATCCCACGGTCAATGAACCTCTCACCGCTCAACCAATTGATCCTCCCACTGTTACTATGAGCTTTCTTGTCAATGATAGCCCCCTTGCAGGAACGGAAGGTGATAAAGTAACAAGCCGTGTCATCCGTGATCGTTTGTTCAAAGAAGCAGAAGGCAATGTAGCTCTTAAAATTGAGGAATCGGCTGATAAGGATTCTTTCTATGTTTCAGGACGAGGAGAATTGCAACTTGCAGTCCTCATTGAAAATATGCGCCGTGAAGGATTTGAACTGAGTGTTTCACGTCCACGGGTTGTTATGCAAAAAGACGAAAACGGCACAACTCTTGAGCCAATCGAAGAGGTTGTTATCGATGTAGACGAAGAATATTCTGGAACCGTTGTGCAAAAAATGTCTGAACGTAAAGGTGAAATGATTGAATTGCGCCCTTCTGGAGGAAATCGTGTCCGTCTTGTTTTTTATGCGCCAACACGAGGACTCATTGGCTACCAATCCGAGCTTTTAACTGATACACGTGGTACAGCCATTATGAATCGTCTTTTTCATGCTTATGAACCTTATAAAGGGGACATTAATGGCCGTGTCAATGGCGTGATGATTTCAAATGATAACGGGGAATCTGTTGCTTATGCTCTTTTTAATCTTGAAGACCGTGGACCTATGATAATTGATGCCGGTGTTAAAGTCTATCAAGGTATGATTATTGGCATCCACTCACGTGATAACGACTTAGAAGTCAATGTTTTAAAAGGAAAGAAGTTAACCAACATGCGCGCTTCTGGAAAAGATGAAGCCGTAAAATTAACCCCTCCCCTTAAAATGACATTAGAACGGGCTCTAGCGTGGATACAAGATGATGAGCTGGTAGAAGTCACCCCTAAAAATATTCGTTTACGCAAATTGTATCTGGATCCCAATGAACGCAAACGTTTTGAAAAAACACGCGCCACCATCTCAAACTAATTTTGTGACTGCCTCAGTTAAATATGTCATTATATTCGCTTAATCATATTCCGGAAAGGATATTTACATGAATATTAAGGAAATCCGCGTTGGCAAAAATCCACCAGAAGATATCAATGTCATTGTAGAAGTCTCTCTTGGCGGACAACCAATAAAATATGAGATGGACAAAAAATCAGAAGCGTTATTTGTTGATCGTTTTCTTCATACATCAATGGTGTATCCAGGAAATTATGGCTTTGTCCCCCATACACTTTCAGATGATGGTGATCCTATTGATGTTCTTATCTGTAACACCCGTCCACTTATTCCAGGTTGTGTTATTAATGTTTGCCCCATCGGTGCTCTGATTATGGAAGATGACGGTGGTAAAGATGAAAAAATTATTGCTATCCCTACTCCAAAATTAACAAAACGTTATATCAATATTCATAACTATACAGATCTTCCCGAAATCACACTAAAGCAAATTGAACATTTCTTTGAGCATTATAAAGATCTTGAACCTGGGAAATGGGCTAAAATTGAAGGTTGGCGTGATAAAGATTTCGCATGTGAATTGATTAAGCAAGCTATTGAGCGTAATAAAGAAATATAACTTTTCCAAAGAATAAAGCCTATTTTTTTAGATAGGCTTTTATTTTGAAGTCTTATCTTCTAAAGATTGCCATATCTGCTTTAATTCTTCCAAGTGTGTTGAAAAATAAAGCTGCTTGTAACGGGATGCGGCGCCACATTTCAGAGAAATACAAGAAGATGGAATTTTCCATTGCTTTGCTAAAAATTTAATGAGAGTCCTATTTGCCTTTCCATCTTCAGGTATAGCACGAAGGCGTATAGCCAAATACTGCTTTCCATCATCTCTGCACTCAACCCCCATTATTCGATCAACACAAGCCTTTGGAGTGAGATGGACAAATAAAATCAAGCCACGCGTGTCATCTTGATAAAACATCTTCATTCATCTCATCTCGTCTTTCTATAGATACATGCCTGCATAAGCGTGCCACATGAAAGTACGAAGAAAATAAATAATTATAAACACTACAATAGGTGAAATATCAATTGTTCCAAGATTTGGCAAAAACTGCCGGATACGACTTAAAACTGGCTCCGTAAGCTGATGCAGAAATTTCCCTATCAAAACAACAAAACGATTGCGTGCATTTATGATATTAAATACATAAAGCCAAGAAAAAATGACACTTGCAATTAAAACATCTATATAAATATTGAAAATGAGATCAATCACTCGAAGCAATGCATAAACCATGCTTTATTATTCCTCTTTCAATCAAAGAAACAGAAAAGCGTAAGAGCTATCATTAAAATAAATCTGTTTATCAAATAATAGTTTTATACCCCAGCGTTCTTTTTTCTATGAATAGAAAACCAAACATCCCTATTCATCATCTCTATATTATAATGATGATGAACCTTATAAACAAATATGAAAAACAAGGAATAGCTTATCAAAATAAAAGCAACAGCGAATAATCTGAAAACTTTCAAAAAAGACCCTCAACATTCTTTACACAATAATTACGTCTTTAACCGTAAGCATGTTATAAAAAACGTTTAAACTAAAAACGGCCTTTAAAGGCCGCCTTTATTGTATTTTCAAAATTATTTCTGCAAAGTAGTCAAACGGTTAAGGGCATTGCTAAAACCATTGAGCTGAACGAACAAATCATTCAAAGGTGGCTCACCTGGAGCAGCAATTGTCATAGCTAACTTCAAATGCTTTCCAGAACGTAAAGCCGCCACGTGATTTTTATCAAACACTATAGGAACAACGCAACCTGCTGGTACACAAGTCCGAATACCGGTTTCGATAGCAGCTTTTCCTTCATCAACTTGTAAACGAACAGGCTTAGAAACCAAAATGCCAAAAGGAACCGTTAAATTACCAGATACCACACCATCAGCATTGAGAATAACATTCATAGCTACAACAACACGCCCCTGATCATTTACCTCTTGACGGTGCATGAAACAAACTTTCTTTCCCTCTTGTATACCACAATTAATAGTCCACAAGCCATAGGTTTCAGCCAAAGAAGAAGCACCATTTGGCAATGTAGCCGCTGCATTTTTTGTTTCAGCAGCTTTTGGACCTGATGCAAATGCTACAGAAGAAATACTCAAAAGAGTAAAGGCTATAAGTAAATTAAATAACTTTTTCATTTTATATTCCAGTTCTTTACATAAAAGAGAAACACGCTTATTATCTTTAAATAATACACATAACATAAAGCATTCTTAATAAAAAAGAGCTTTCCATAATTATATAGCCTTTATAATCGTTTAAGGCTACCTCGAAATTCGTTGACGACTTTCCTATAAACATGCTTTTTAAACGAAATAACAATCGAAGGAAGGGTTTCCAAATCAACCCATTTCCACTGGTCAAATTCCGCTTTATTACCATCTGGTGGGGGATTAGTTGCGATTTCAGAGAGATCCCCTGTAAATTGAAAAGCGAACCATTTTTGCATTTGTCCACGATATTTATTGTTTAATGTGCACCCAACAAGTTCTTGTGGAAAATCATAATGAAACCAATCCTTTGCTTCCTTAATCAACTCTACCGAGAGGATACCTGTTTCTTCGTAAAGTTCACGACGTGCAGCATTTAATGGCTCTTCATCCCCATCTATCCCTCCTTGAGGAAGTTGCCAACGGTGAGACATCTCAGTATCGGCATGAGCGCACGTTATTAAACGACGCCCTACCCAAACTTTACTTGCATGATTAAAGACAACAATTCCAACGCCTTTCCGATAAGGAAGGGTTTTTAAATTAATCTCTGTATCATTCATTCAATTATCCCCAGCATAAGCTGCACATATTTTTTCTTACTTTAAAATATCTTTATGAGGATCTGGTGGAAATGCTGCATGTGCCATCTCACCCCGTAACAACTTATAAGCCTCATGCAATTGCACATCATCCTTAGGGTCCTGCGGAACAAAAGCGGCTGATCCGGAACCTTTATTGTTTTCCCGCTTCCCTTTAATATGTCCTTTTAATGTAGATTCACCAATCTTTACATCATAGCCTTTATATTTTTCAGGGAGTGGTTGCTCTACAATAATATCAGGTGTGATCCCAGTTCCTTGAATTGAAGTGCCAGACGGCGTGTAATAAAGTGCTGTTGTTAAACGTAAAGCACCATTTTCACCTAAGGGGATAATCGTTTGAACAGATCCCTTACCAAAAGATTGCGTCCCTAAAATTGTAGCACGGCGATGATCTTGTAAAGCACCTGCAACAATTTCAGAAGCACTTGCCGAACCACCATTAATGAGCACAATAAGAGGTTTTCCATTGATGATATCCCCTGGCTTAGCATCAAATCTCGTTACATCACTCTTCTTACGCCCACGGGTCGATACAATCTCACCTTTATCAAGAAAGGCACTCGAAACACTTACAGCTTGGTCTAAAAGACCACCAGGATTAAGCCGTAAATCCAGAACATATCCCTTCAACTTATCTTGAGGAATTTTCGACTGAACATCTTTAATCGCAGCCTGCAGATTGCCAAAAGTCTGCTCAGAAAACTGAATAATTCTTACATAGCCAATATCATCCTCAACGCGATATTTCACCGCCTTTACTTTGATGATATCACGAACAACCTTAATTTCGAGTGTCTTATCAACACCAGAACGAATGATTGTCAACATAATTGGTGTTCCAGGAGCACCCCGCATCTTACTAACAGCTTCATTCAATGTTAGACCATTCGTCTGTACGCCATCAATTTTTGAAATGAGATCCCCTGCCAAAATACCTGCTTTTGAAGCAGGTGTATCGTCCATTGGAGAAACAACTTTAATTAAGTTCTTTTCCATGGTTACTTCAATACCAAGACCTCCGAATTCTCCCTTTGTAGAATCGCGCATCTCCTTGGCTTCTTGCGCATTCATATAAGAAGAATGGGGATCAAGTGATGTCAGCATCCCATTGATAGCATTTTCAATAAGTTTTTTATCATCTGGAACCGTCACATATTGCATACGTACGCGTTCAAAGATATCGCCAAATATGGCTAGATCTTTGTACACATCACCTTCATTATTGGCAGCAACAGACTGCACCATAATCATTGAACAGGCGCCGAGAAATACCCCAGCGACCAAAAGAATAACTTTACGAATCATTTTGGTTCCTTCTTGTTTTTTCAGTACGCCACCAAGGAGTTGGATTTACAGGCTTCCCCTGTTTTCTAAACTCAATGTAAAGCATTGGAGCAGTTTTGCCTATATCCAATGCAACACTGTTCGCAATAAATTGCATTCCCATTGTTCCAAGAGGTTCACCTGCAAGAACAAACTGCCCTTGAGTAACATTGATTCTCGACATTCCAATAAGAACGATATGATAACCATTTCCAACATTGAGAATAATTAATTGTCCATAAGAACGAAATGCTCCAGCAAAAGCAACAAAAGCATCAGCAGGTGATATAACAATAGCGGATGCTTCTGTTTCAATCATTTCACCAAAGCGTGTCAACTGCGAATTATTATGAACATGTTGCACTCTTTTTCCCAAAACAGGTAAAAGCAAAGAGCCTTTTCGGCTTTCAAAATTGGACTGCTCCAATAATTGTAAATTTTTCTTTACCTGTATTGATGTATCAGAATTAAGTTTTGATTGACGATCAAGCTCTAAAATCAATTCCTCCAAAGATTTCGCTTTTTTAGCAAGAATAATGTTTTGTTGTTTCTGCTCTGTAAGTTCTTTTTCTGATTTTTTTTGTAACTGTGCTTTTTTATCTAATAAAAGCTCTAAACGCTTTCGCTGTTCTGCTTGATTTTGCATATTCGTTTTTAACGCTGTGTATTCTGTAGCAATTGAATTGGTCAAATTGGTCAACGCCTTCAGAGTTTCTGTTAAAGCCTGTGTTTTTTCTTGCATTTGAGATACAACACCCCCTAATAAAACAGAACTTCGTATAGAAGCTGACACATCCTCGGGCCGCAGCAGAAGAGCAGGAGGTGGATTTAATCCCATACGTTCTAAAATAGCAAGAGCTTCGGCAAATTCAGCACGCCTATTTTTCAAATTTTTATGAACTTGTACCCGCTGTTCTATCATTTTTTTTAGCTTTTCTTCCCTTTCAGCAATATCATTTGCTGCTGCACGTTCTGCTTTAGCAGCTTTTATGAGTGCATCGCTTAATGCATGCTGATCTTTCTTTAAACGCTCAACTTGACGCGTAAGAAAAAGAACACGCTCACGCGAGAGTGAAATATTTTGGTGAGTTTCTATCAATGCTTTATGTGCTGCTTCTACATTATTTATTGTATCTTCAGCATGCGATACAGAAAAGCATCCCCCCATAATGCTCAAAAATAGCACAACAAATACCACGCATTCCTCATATAAATGTCGCATCTTTCTATGAAGAAGCTTCTTCATTTGTCCAATCATTCAGCATCATCGCATAAACTAACGATGCTTTAAATGATGTCCGCTAAAACAATATTAATAAATATATCAATAGGTGCTAAAAATTGCACAAAAATATTAATAACGATGATACGGATGATTGCTTGCAATTGTTACAGCACGATAAAGCTGTTCTGTAAGAAGTATGCGCGCAATTTGATGCGGCCACGTCATCAAACCAAAAGACAAAAGAAAATCAGCACGTTTCCTTATCTGATCATTATGCCCATCAGGACCTCCTAAAGCAATGATAAGATCACGGACACCTTCATCACGATAAAAACCCAATTTTTCAGCAAAAGCAGATGATGAAATCGACTTTCCACGTTCATCCAATACGATTAATTGACACTTCTCAGGCAAAAAGTCAATAAGCTTTTTTCCCTCTTCTTCCATACGCTGACATGCTGTCTGAGCACGACTTTCTGATATCTCCTGTATTTTTTTTAAATGAAATCCTACACTTCCAGAACTTTTAGAAAAACGATCCAAATAATGGTGAACCAATTTGTGTTCTGCTCCCTTCTTCATGCGACCAACAGCAAAAATAGAAATTTGCATATTAATGATCTCCAAAGAGAACCGACTTTGTATTGTTTAAATCTGGAACAAGCCACATTTTTTCTAAATTGTAAAAGAGACGAATTTCTGGACGAAAAAGATGGACGATAACATCACCTGTATCAATCAATACCCAATCACCTCCCACAAGCCCTTCTACCTTTGCAAGACCGTACCCACTGTCTTTCCAAGTGCGTAATAAATGGTCAGCAACAGCAGTTACATGACGTTGTGAGTGTACTGAAGCTATTACCATGTAATCAGCCAAAGATGACTTACCTTGAATATCAATAGAGAGGATATCTTCTGCCTTCATATCCTCTAAACTCTTGAGAATAATTTCAAGACCATCACTGGCAGAAAAGATTTTTTTTTCTGTTGCAGAGGCAATACCGTAAGTGTGTTTTTGTGCGACGTTTTCCAGACTAATATCCTTTCTTATCATTTGAAATATAGAAAAAAGAGAAGCAGAATCTTATAAAATGTTCAAGAAAAATCATTCTCCTTTAAACGAAGACTCGTTGAAGACTGAAAAGACAAAGGTCCATGTAAATAAGTCCAAGCTGGTGGTTTCATAAAAGGTAATCGTATACTTTCTCTCTCATCTAAACGAAAAGAACGGTAAATGTGTGCCATGGGAGAAGAAAGTGCTGGCATATGCACAAAAGGACGATCAATAATCGCAACAGGAAGCATAGATATGATATCATGCCATCGATACCAATGATGAAACGTTGCAAGACTATCTGCACCCATAACCCATACAAAACGTACTCCACGGTGATGTGCAAGAATATAAGAAATTGTATCTACTGAGACTTTACTGCCTATCGCCTGTTCAAAACCCGTTATGCGAATCTTCGGATGATTAATGCGTTCAATACTTAAACGCATCCTTTCATCTAAAGACGGTAAATGTGTATGGTCTTTTAAAGGGTTTCCTAGAGTAACCATCCACCATAATTGATCAAGACATAAACGCCGAATTGCGATCTTCGCAACAAGAAGATGCCCATCATGCGGTGGATTAAAAGATCCACCAAAAAGACCCACAATATTGGACCTTTCAACATAGGGCATGCGATTTTTCCAAGGAAAAAATGGATTTTTCAAGGTCTAACCTGTCCATTTCCTTTGATGTGGTACTGAAATGATGTTAGTTGTTCAACACCTATCGGGCCACGCGCATGCATTTTTCCTGTTGCGATACCAATTTCCGCCCCAAAACCAAATTCACCTCCATCAGCAAATTGTGTAGATGCATTATGAAGCAAAATAGCTGAATCCAAACGGTTAAAAAACATTTTCACCACCTTCATATCTTCAGCTATAATTGACTCCGTATGCCCCGATGAATAACGTTGAATATGCGCAATAGCCCCCTCAATACCTTCAACTGTTTTTACAGAAAGAATGGCATCAAGATATTCGTGCGACCAATCTTCTTCCGTAGCCAATTTAGCATCTGGCATAAAAAAAACAATATCCTCTGTTGCACGAATTTCACACCCCTTTTCCTGTAATGCAGTCAGAACAGGAAGAAACTTTTTTAATGCTTTGCGGTCAATAAGAACTGTCTCAACAGCACCGCATATACCTGTTCGACGCAACTTTGCATTTAAAACAATATTACGCGCCATATCTAAATCTGCTGATTGATCAATATAAATATGACAGAGCCCCTCTAAATGCGCAAAAGTTGGAACACGTGCATCAGACTGAACACGTGCAACGAGGCTTTTCCCACCACGGGGGATAATAACATCAATCGTACCATCCAAACCCTTGAGCATTTCTCCAACAGCACCACGATCTGTCGTTCCAACCATTTGAACAGCATCTTTAGGAAAACCAGCTTCCTCCAATCCCTTCACTAACGCTGAATGAAGAGCGTGAGCAGAATGAAAACTATCTGAACCACCCCGTAAAATTGCAGCATTTCCGGACTTCAAACATAAAGCACTTGCATCAATTGTAACATTTGGTCGACTTTCATAAATGATGCCAATAACACCAAGAGGTGTACGGACACGGCTAATATGAAGCCCATTTGGACGGGTCCATTCACTCATCACTTGTCCAATAGGATCAGGAAAACCAGCAATTTGGCGTACACTCTCTATGATTGCACACAAACGCAATTCATCTAATTTGAGCCGATCAACCATCGCTGCCTTTAAATTATTATTAACAGCATTCTCTAAATCTTGACAATTAGCTCGTAAGATTTCAACTGAATGCGCTTCTAAACTTAAAGCTATCATTTCTAATGCTTTGGTCTTTTGTTCAGAAGACATAACAGCTAATACCGTCGCGGCATGACGTGCTTTTCGCCCCATATCCTTCATTTGTTCTTTTAACACCATACTATTACCCATCCAGTCTGCTAAAATAATAAAAAATAAAAATAATTTTTTAAGCAGAATCGGTCATACAGCGTAAAACCATATCATTACGATGGACCATAGCAGAACGTGCTTCATATCCAAGTATAGCTTCAATCTCTTCGCTTTTACAACCCATAATACGTATCACTTCATCTTTTCCATAACTCACAAGTCCACGAGCAACCTCAACCCCATTTGTATCAACAATGGCAACTGTATCTCCACGATTAAACCTTCCCTCAACAGCAACAACTCCTGCAGCTAATAAGGATTTTCCAGATTCAAGAGCTTTAACCGCTCCTTGATCAATCGTCAAAATACCAGATGGATCTAAATGACCAGAAATCCACGTTTTCCAAGCATTAACAGGCTTTTCACCAGCAGCAAAAAAACTTCTGCGCTCTCCTCTATCAAGCGCCGCAAGAGGATTCATACGCTTGCCTGAAGTAATAACCATCGCCGTTCCAGCGGAATTCGCTATTTTTCCGGCATCTAGCTTGGTCTTCATTCCTCCACGAGAAAGCTCTGAAGCAGCCACATCTGCCATTTTTTCGATATCACTCGTGATTGAGGAAATAAAAGGAATAAATTCAGCTGTTGGATCACGATGGGGAGATTTTGTATAAAGCCCATCAATATCTGATAAAAGTATTAAAAGATCGGACCCCATCATTGTTGCTACTCGTGCTGCTAAACGATCATTATCCCCATAGCGAATTTCACTTGTTGCAACAGTATCATTTTCATTAATAACGGGGACAGCTCCAAAACGCAAAAGTACATTAATTGTAGCACGTGCATTAAGATAACGTCGTCGTTCTTCGGTGTCGAAGAGAGTAAGTAGAATTTGACCCGTTTTTAATCCGTATTGAGCAAGCACATCCCCATATGTTTTAGCTAATTCAATTTGTCCCAACGCAGCACATGCCTGACTCTCTTCTAATTTCAAAGCTCCCTTAGGAAGCTGTAGCAATGTCCTTCCTAAAGCAATAGCACCTGAAGACACCAATAAAATCTCAACGCCTTTTTGATGCAACTGAGCAATATCACTTATCAAACTGTTAAGCCATTCGGCACGTAAACCTGTCTGAGGGTCAACCAAAAGAGCAGATCCAACTTTGATCACAATGCGTTTATAGTGCTCAAGTTTTTGCAATCCAACGGCCATCTTCATCAATCCTACTCTTCGCTCCCATTATCCTCTTTACGTGCCATTTCGATAACATGCGCAACAGAACGGAGCACATTTTCTAAGCCCTCACGACTAACTGCAGAAAACATCATAACAGGTTTACCCGTTACTCTTTGCAAGACCTCTTGTTTTGCTTTACGTTCCTCAAGAGTGAGAGTATCTATCTGGCTTAAAGCGATAATTTCAGGCTTATCACTCAGTTTGTTCCCATATGCCTCTAATTCCTTACGCACAATTTTGTATGCTTTTGCAACATCTTCTTCTTGAGCAGAAATCAAATGAAGTAAAACACGACAACGTTCCACATGACCTAAAAAACGGTCCCCAATCCCAACACCCTCATGTGCCCCTTCAATTAGACCAGGAATATCAGCCAAAACAAATTCACGGGCATCAATACGTGCAACACCAAGATGAGGATGAAGAGTGGTAAAAGGATAATCTGCAACTTTTGGTTTTGCAGCCGTTACTGACGCTAAAAAGGTTGACTTTCCAGCATTCGGTAAACCAACAAGCCCCCCATCAGCAATTAACTTCAAACGAAGCCAAAGTGAGCGCTCTTCTCCAGAAAGTCCTGGATTCGCACGACGCGGTGCTCGATTCGTAGATGTTGTAAAATGAAGATTCCCAAAACCACCATTTCCTCCTTTTGCAAGAAGATAACGTTGTCCTACTTCTGTTAAATCACAGATTAACGTTTCATTATCTTCTTCAAAAATTTGCGTGCCAATCGGTACTTTAAGGATGATATCATCACCCTTTGCACCTGACATGTTACGCCCCTTACCATGTTCCCCTGTTTTTGCTCTAAAATGCTGCTGATAACGATAATCAATTAACGTGTTGAGCCCATCCACAACAACAGCCCAAACATCACCACCACGTCCCCCATTCCCCCCGTCAGGTCCGCCAAATTCAATGAATTTTTCACGACGAAAAGATACGGCCCCTGCCCCTCCATCACCAGAACGAATATAAACTTTAGCTTGATCAAGAAATTTCATTGGAAACACTCACTGAGGAATCAATCCCTCTACCCCTATAGGCAATGCATCAGTTTTACCAGTTTTTCATTATTGACAATAAAAAAACTCTTAACACTATCGCCAATAGTCGTTTAAAAATACCCTTAACATTAAAACCCATGCAAATAAACTTACTGCTTTTTGAAAAGAAGAAACTATTATTATATTTCTGCTTTTCCCTTAAATCCGAGTGCTAGAAGATAAAGTTCTACGGATTCTGATCGACTTGCAGGTGGTTTTACATGATGAACTGTTTTAAAATTCTGTTTTAATGTCGTGAGAAGAGTGTTCTCTGCTCCACCTTGAAAGGCTTTTGCTAAAAAATGCCCTCCAGGTTTGAGAACTGAAAGAGCAAAATCCGCAGCCACTTCACATAAATAAACTGTTCTTAAATGATCCGTCTGACGGTGCCCTGTTGTTGGTGCAGCCATATCAGAAAGAACCACATCCGGCTTTTCCCCTAAAGCATCAATTAATTTCTGCGGTGCATCTGCATGTAAAAAATCCATTTTTAACATCACAACTCCAGGCAGTGGATTAACATGCAAATAATCAATACCAACTACACTAGGTTTTTGATCATTTGATCCTACTACACGCACAGCAACCTGACACCACCCCCCTGGCGCCGCTCCTAAATCAATAATCTTTTGGCCTTTCTTGAGAAATTTATAACGCTCATTAATTTCGATTAACTTATAGGCCGCACGCGAACGATAACCATCCACTTTCGACTGATGGACATAAGGATCATTCAGATGCCTCTCTAACCACCGCCGTGACGATGCTTTAATGGTTCCTGCTTTCTTCTTTACACGCTGATATAATTCATGCGATCCAGAACCACCATATCCACCAGCCGGTGTTTTTATCGTCTTTTTCATTATTATTCATTGCTCCGTATTCTAATAACTGGCTAGCGCTTGAAGTTTTTTTCCTTCCTATGTCGACACCATACACCATCACGTAACATTAACTCTATCAAAATTCCTTCTCTCAATCCACGATCAGCCACTCGTAATCGTTGACTGGGCCAAGCTTCTCGAATAACGTCTAGAATTGCACAACCAGCTAAGATTAAATCTGCTCTCTCTTGCCCAATACAAGGATTAGTTACGCGTTTTTTTATATCCCATGTCAATAAACGCTTCATCATAAGAGTAATGTCTGCATCATTCATCCAAATGCCATCAACTTGCCTCCGGTCATAACGCTCTAAATTAAGGTGCATTCCTGCTAAAGTCGTAATCGTTCCAGAAGTTCCCAAAAGATGAAACTTTGAGCCTTGAGCTAGAGCCCCTAATTTATGACGGCCTGAAAAATTATTTAACAAACTTCGTACATAACCTTTCATCTTTTCAAAACCGTCTAAACTAACCTCATTTCCTCCAAAACGCTCAGCAAGCGTAACAACACCAACAGGAAGTGAAGTCCACGCCGTAATCTGTTCAGTTAAACGTAAAGAACGCTTTTTGGAAACATCAAGGAGCACTATTTCCGATGACCCTCCTCCAATATCAAAAAGCACAATTGCATCAATATTAGGTTCAACAAGTGTACCACAACCGGAAACAGCAAAACGCGCTTCTGTTTTCCGATCAACAATTTCCAATTCAAGGCCAGTTTCATCCAAAACGCGTTGAATAAAATATCTACCATTCTGCGCTGAACGGCAAGCTTCCGTTGCAACCAAGCGATAGCGCTTAATACGCCTTTGTTTTAGTTTTAAATGACAAATCTTTAATGCTTCAATCGTGCGATCCATTGCTTGTGTATTCAGAACACCATTCTTGACCAAACCTTCTCCCAATCGCACGATACGAGAAAAAGCATCAACAACACGAAAATGTCCAAGTTTACTGGGAGACGCAATAAGAAGACGACAATTATTTGTTCCCAAATCAAGTGCCGCATAAAGAGGCGGAGACTTTAATTGAGAGATCCTTGAAAAAAAAGGCGTTTTGTTTTGTTTTGTTTTGTTGGCACCTATAATTGCCCGACCATGCAATTCAAAAGCTGTATCCGTTTGAATCAATTTCTGTTTACAATGTCTTTTTCGCGGATATTGCTTTATATCAACAGAAATAGAGCGCCTACCTGTCTGTAATAATGCAGAACGATTATTTCGATTGTCATCAGAGTGATCATACAATTTTTCTGCTCTGGTATCATATGCTCTTCCTTGCTTTGATTCTTTTGAACCATAATCTAATGGGATCATCTTTTCTTATTCCTTGAGCATTTTTCCCCAATAAACAAACGCGAGAGCTCTTTTCATTACTAAAACTAAAGTAACAATGCAGCATTCAATTACAAATATCAAGAAAACATTATCTCTTTTTCTATCATCAAAATTTTCAGATATCTGCATAATCCTTTGGTTATTCTCATAAAACCATAAATCAAAACTATAATCGTTTACGTTCGCATCCATTTTTTAACTTGCTTAGACTTTCTCTACAGAATTCACATAGACATAGAACGTGCCTCACTTGTAAAAAGATGAATTTATACTCCTCAAGAGTTTTTTGAATTAGAATTCTCCTGTGTATCCACGAAATAATAGCACTGTAATTATATTTTGCAGAATGGCTACGCTCTTATGCCATCAACATCAAAATCACTCCAGCACTTCAATCAGGAGTTATTGATGTCAATAAGACTACTCTAAAAATCTATATGAAGTTTTTATAAAAATAAAACCAATCCATCCCTTGTTCCAAGGAATCGTATTTTTATTTGTTGTGCTCTCTTTTAAACTCGCTATTTTGAGCGGTCTTTACTAGTAATGACTCATGTAATGCGTTCCATAAGCCTTGCAAAAAATTCTAACTTGTTTTTCTCTTACATAGAAATGATTTCTTGTGATTTTACGTTTGTAAAATGTATTGTATGTTTGAATAAGATATCTCTATTTTGTATGAAAACTTTCACCACATTGCACCGTGTCATTGAAATTTGAAAATATAACAATGAGTTACGAGAAAATAATCTCTTCTAAAAACACTCTATACAATTTATCGTTGTAACGAATAAAGTGCTGCACTCAACCCTTTAAATGGCACAGTAAAAGAAAATGTTTTTCCTTCTTTAATTTTATAGGAAATACGTACTTTTTTGTTTTGTTCTATTTGTTTGCTAAAAATTGGTCCTACAGGTGATTGTGCCAAGCAGACAGTTTCATTACATTGCGTATAATTGATGAGGATAGGCTTTTTAACACCCTCCACAAACATCCGAATAGGAACATTTATATCAGTATTTGGTAATGTCCGAAAAAGCATCACTGCTTGACCATTTTTAGTAGAAACAAGAGACCAACTAAAAATAGTATTATCTTCCTGATCATGAACCGTCTGCGTTACATTACATATACCTTTCTTAAGTTTTTGTTTTTCATCACAAATCAAAGTCCAATAATCAAATTGCATAATAATTCGACGTGTTTCGCCAGGCTCTCCTTTAGGAATAGATAACTGTGGTGGATGCACCGTATAAACATTATCTTTCTCATCAGCAAAACTTTCGCCCTTGCCTATTAAGGCAAGGACAAACAGAATGCTTACAAAAATATTTTGCTTTTTTATGATGATATCAATCTTTTTCATTATTATCTCAGCCTCAAAGTAACTCCAGCGCCTACTCCCCAATGACCACCAGCACTCGTGACAGATATATTAGAACGGATATTTCCATCTTCAGAGGTGTAACCAGCACCAAAAGCAATTGCAGATTGACTACGCCATGTGCCGCTACCAAATGAAACACTTAAAGATCCAGCTATATCATAGTAGCGTAAGCTAGATACAGCCAAGCCAATAGCCGCTGCTTGTCTTGCCTCTTTTCGAACATCCTCAACTGCATAACTCAACGTCTCAAACTTCATATCTGTGTAAGATTTCGCCTCGTTAATAGCATTATTAACAACACTACCAACCTGTTCATCCGTGTACTTCTTTGCATCATCAAGAACGAGCTTCATCTGCTTTTCAGTATAATCATGCAACTGACCACCGTTCACTGCTTGATGAGAGCCTTTTTCAATGGTGCCATCCGCTACATTATCAATCAAAACGGGATCACTTTCTGTGCCACCTACTAATGTAACTTTATTCGTTTTCTTGCCAGACGCATCTTTATCATAACTAACAACTCCATCCGTCACGGTGTGTGCAATATCCTTCACTTGCTGATCTATCGTATCTACCTTGTCTTCAACAGCTTTGACTTTTTTATTCGTCTCCCAAAGCTGTCCTCCATTCACAACTTCTTGTGATCCTTTTTCAATCTTACCGCCTGCTACATTGATGATCTTACTCGAATTTCCATTATGCTTCGCATCATAAGCACCTTTGTCTTCATTCCAATTTAAACCATTCGACGCAACATTCTTCTCAACATCTTGAATGCGATCATTTATTTTCGTCATGCCATCACTAACGCCATCAAATGCGCTCGCAACATCATGGTAAATCTTCTTCTCATCTGAACTACCGTCGCTCTTGAACTGCGCAACCTTGAATTCCGGAGAGGTCCATTGGCCTTCTTTATAGCCTGCTCCTCCGCCAAAATACTGCGCTAATGTCTGATTCAGTGAGTAGAGCTGGTTACCCGTTACTGCTTCACTCGAACCTTCAGCAATATCTCCATCTAAAAGAGACTTAAGTTTGCTTTTCTCCTTTTTAGAGCCTTCTCCATGAAGCGCCACAAAAGCTTTCTCTTCATTACTCCACAACAAAGCATTCTGCTCGAGATTGTTAGAGATTTCATTATGAAGCTTCGTGAAGGAACTGCTTACACCAGCAAACGCTGCTGCCACACTCTCATAGCTCTCCTCATGAGACGTGCCATCATCATCATATGTCGTAAGCTTGAAGCTAGGAGCTGTCCATTGACCATCCTTATATTCAGCGCTACCGCCAAAATACTTCGCTAGCGTCGTATTCAAACTATAAAGCTGTGAACCATTGACCGCTTCTGTCGATGTTTCAGAAAGACTTGCCGCCTTAACACCTGACAAACTACGTGCCACCCCATCACTGTTTACAATGGTAATTTCACTACCTGCTTTCTCTCCACCAATCTTAATAACCTGTGTCTTTTCATCTTGTTTAACAAGGCTATCACCTACAACTTTGTTAATCTCATTCTTAAATTCAGTCTGAATATTCGTGAAAGAGGTACCAACTCCAGCAAAGGCTTCTGCTACACTCTCATAGCTATGCTCTTCAACATCACTCCCATCTTCCTTGACAGTCTTAACCGTAAACTTGGGAGCAATCCATTTGCCTTCGGCATAGCTAGCGCCACCGCCAAAAGTCTTGGCTATATTCGTGGCTACAGTTGTCATATTTTGATTGGTAGTAAACAGTTGTGAACCATTTACCGCCTCATTTGAATCTTTAGAGATTGTTCCACCTATCACACCGGATATGCTTCGTCCCTCATTATTCTTATTTTGAAGATTAATTATAGTGCCGTCTGTTTCCTTACCAATGGTAATAGGATCGCCCTTTTTCTCTTGCTTAACAAGACTATCACTTACCACATTAGTAATATCGTTTTTAATATTCGTGAAAGATGCACCAACATCAGCCAAAGCTTCAGCAACAGTATTATACTTCTTCTCTTCAAGTGTAACACCATCATCCTTGACAGTTTTAACTGTAAAACTTGGAGCGGTCCATTTACCTTCTGCATAGCTAGCGCCACCACCAAGAGACTTCGCAACATTGCTACCCAAGGTATAAAGCTGTTTACCCGTAACGGCATCCGTAGAACTATCATTAATCGCTCCATCTAAAAGAGACGTAAGCTTGCTATTGGTTTTGCTATCCTTTTCGCCATGCGTCGCTACAAAAGCTCCTGCATCCTTGCTCCAATTCAATGAATCCTGAGCTACACTTTCAGAAACATCCTTAATACGCTGGTTCACATTCTTGATATTCTCATCAAGTCCTGAAAATGCACTACCAACATTTTTAAATTCAGCTTCTTCTACCTTACCCTCTGTAGAAACTTTAGATAATTTATAAGTTGGTTCTGTAAATGCTCCATCGCTAAACTTTGCATCTCCACCTAAAAACTTGGCTACATCCTGAGAAATCTTGTTAATCTGGCTACCATTGATAACATCATAGGATTTATCAGAAATCTTACCATCTGCAACATTATGAAGACCTACAGGCGTAGAACTTTTACCTTTTCCAAAAGTCACACTTGTGTAATTAATGGAGCCATTTTTATCATCTGTCTTATCGTAATGAACAACAGCTGATTCATCAGACTGAAGACTGGTAGAAAGCTTCTTTAAACTTTCATCAAGCTGTCCCTTGTTAACAGCTTCATTATCCTTTGTCGCAGCCTTTAGGCCAGAAAGTGTTCTATCCCCTTGGTCCTTATTGACTATATTAATTTCTGTGCCTTCTACTTCTTTACCAATAGTGATAAGATTTGTTTCGGAATCCTTCTTAACAAGACTATCGCCCTTCACATTGGCAATTTCATTGTTAATTTGTTTCGTAATCTCATTCTTAACATTCGTGATAGAACTACCAACTCCAGCAAAAGCAGATGCTACATCATTATAGTTCTTATCTTCTGTTTTACCATCTTCCTTGACAGTCTTAATCGTGAATGTAGGTGCTATCCATTGACCTTCTGCATAGCTGGCACCACCACCAAAATACTTCGCAATGGTATCACCCATTGAATAAAGCTGGGAACCATTCACTGCATCAGTCGAGTTTTCACTAATAGTTCCATTCTGAAGGGATGTAATTTTGCTGTTGGTTTTGTCTTTTCCATGCGTCGCTACAAACGCGCCTTTAGTTTTATCCCACAACAAGGCATCGCCTTGAACTTCTTGCGTAATATTCGTAATTTTTTCTTCAAACTTTTTAACCTCATTCGTTAGATGATTGTTCACATTCTTGACATTCGTATCAAGTTCTTCAAAGGCTGAACCAACATCGCTATATGAATGAGCCGTTACCTTACCATCTTCACTAACATTAGAGATTTTATAAGTCGGAGCTGTAAAAACACCATCTTTAAATGTCGTATTACCACCAAAATACTTTGCAACGGTATCACCCATTGAATAAAGCTGGGAACCATTCACTGCATCAGTCGAGTTTTCACTAATAGTTCCATTCTGAAGAGACGTAATCTTGCTATTGGTTTTTTCCTCTCCATGTTTTGCAACGAAGGCTAACGTCTCTTTATCCCACGATAAAGAATCTTGCGCTACACCTTGAGATACTTCTTTAATACGTTGATTCACATTCTGAATATTTATATCAAGACCTGAAAAAGCCGTCCCAACACCTTGGAAAGAAGTTTCTGTTACAACGCCATCTTTATCAACGTACGATAATTTATACGTTGGCTGTGTAAGAGCTCCATTATTAAATGTTGCATTACCACCTAAGAACTGAGCAATATCCTCACCAATTTTGTTAACCTGACTACCTGTGATTGCATCATGTGAACCTTTGACAATCTTACCATCTGCAACATTATGAAGACCTACAGGCGTAGAACTTTTACCTTTTCCAAAAGTCACACTTGTGTAATTAATGGAGCCATTTTTATCATCTGTCTTATCGTAATGAACAACAGCCGATTCATCAGACTGAAGATTGTTGGAAAGATCTTGTAAACTCTTATCAAGCTGTCCTTTGTTAACAGCTTCATTATCCTTTGTCGCAGCCTTTAGGCCAGAAAGGATCCTATCTTCTTTATCCTTGTTAGCTATATTAATTTCTGTGCCTTCTACTGCAGCACCAATAGTGAGACGATATGTTGTTTTATCTTGCTGAACAAAGCTTTCACTCTCCACTTTTTTAATCACATTATTAACTTGTTCAGTCACCTTATTCTGAACATTCGTGATAGAACTACCAACTCCAGACAATGCACTAGCAACGTCAGTATAAACCTTCTCTTCAACTTTAGTACCATCCTCATTGACAGTCTTAACCTTGAAACTAGGAGCGGTCCATTTACCTTCTGCATAGCTAGCGCCACCACCAAAATACTTAGCAACCTCGCTGCTCAGCGAATAAAGCTGACCACCTGTGATTGCATCGTGTGATCCCTCAGCAACCTTACCATCTGCAACATTATGAAGACCTACAGAAGGCTTCTCTTTACCACCAAAGGTCACACTCGCATAATTAATTGTGCCATTTTCATCACCTGCTTTATCATAATGAACAACAGCTGATTCATCAGACTGAAGACTGTTAGAAAGCTTCTTTAAACTTTCATCAAGCTGTCCCTTGTTAACAGCTTCATCATTATGTTCTGCCGCCTTTAGGCCAGAAAGTGTTCGACCTTTACCATCCTTGTCGGCGATAGTGATTGTATTACCATATTTTTCTGCACCAATCTTGATGATTTGATGCCCTTCATCCCACTTAACAAGGCTATCACCTTTCACATTGGTAATTTCATTTTTAATCTCTTTGGTAATTTCATTCTTAACATTCGTGATAGAAGTACCTATACCTTCAAAAGCAGATGCTACATTGTGATAGTCTTTATCTTCTGTTTTGCCATCTTCCTTGACAGTCTTAATCTTGAATGTAGGATCGGTCCATTTGCCTTCTGCATAGCTAGCGCCACCGCCTAAATATGTCGCAACCTTATTATTTGTCTCAAAAAGCTGCGAACCTATCACTGCTTCATTTGAGTCTGCTGAGAGCACTCCACTCTTTATACCGGTAAGAGTGCGCTTATTACTATTTTTGTCGGCAATATCGATTTTATCACCATCTGTATCTGCACCAATGGTGATGTGGTTCGTTCCAGGTTCCTGTTTAACAAGACTATCACCTTTCACATTGGTAATTTCATTTTTAATCTCTTGGGTAATTTCATTCTTAACATTTGTGATAGAATCTTTAACCTTCTCGAAAGAAGTACCAACACCTTCAAAGGCAGCGGCTACATCATTATAGGTTGAATCAGAAACGCCGCCATCAGATGTGAAGGACTTAACCTTGAATGTAGGAGCTGTCCAACTGCCTTTCTCATAGCTCGCATTACCGCCAAGTGACTGCGCAACTTTGTCACCCAAGGAATAAAGCTGATCACCTGTAATAGCATCCGTCGAACCAGAAAAAATACCTCCATTTGTAAGAGAAGTAAGCCTTTGAGTGATCCCCTCCCCTTCTGGCTTCATGCCAGGGATATTTTTACGTTCCGCTACAAAGGCTTTTTTTTCATCGCTCCATAACAAAGCATCGTGTTGTGCAATATTAATCTGATTGGTAATCTCATTCTTAATATTCTCGAAAGAAGAACTAACACCAGCAAAGGCAGCGGCTACATTATTATAGGTCGAATCAGAAACACTACCATCAGATGTGAAGGACTTAACCATGAATGTAGGAGCAGTCCATAAGCCTTTCTCATAGCTAGCGCCACCGCCTAAATATGTCGCAACCTTATTATTTGTTTCAAAAAGCTGACCACCTGTAATAGCATCCGTCGAACCAGCAGAAATATCTCCATTCGTAAGAGAAGTAAGCCTTTGAGTGAGTCCCTCCTCTTCTGTCTTCACGCCAGGGATATCTCTACGTCTTGCTACAAAGGCTTTTTTTTCATCGCTCCATAACAAAGCATCGTGTTGTGCAATATTAATCTGATTGGTAATCTCATCCTTAATATTCTCGAAAGAAGAACTAACACCAGCAAAGGCAGCGGCTACATTATTATAGGTCGAATCAGAAACACTACCATCAGATGTGAAGGACTTAACCATGAATGTAGGAGCTGTCCATTTGCCATTCGTATATTCAGCTCCGCCACCAAAATATTGTGCCGCATGCTGAGCAACTGTTTTCAAATCATTGCTAAAAGTAGTAACATTCTTATTGGTTTCAAAAAGCTGTGAACCATTTACTGCTTGATTTGAAGTTGCAGAGAGGTCCCCAGCCTTAACGTCTTTTATCTCTTTATTTCCAGCAGAAATACCAGTCGTGGTTATTTTGGGACCATTGACAATCACTAAGCCTGTTGCATCTAAGGTGGTACCACCCCCCATTTTTGCACTATTCAGTGTAACATTCTTGGCAAGATCGAATTTTAATTTATTGTCTTTATCGCCCTTTGTAATAGTAAGATTTTTACTTCCAACGGAAAAATCTACACCACTATTCATAAGCACAGTTGTACCATTTGCATTATCAACAGATAATTTCCAACCGTTTTTTCTTACAACATCTTCTAAATCTTTTAATTGTCCAACATTTACTGCATCGGAAGGCTCAGAGCCCGCTGCTACGCCTGTAATTTGGCGCGTTATATTATTATCAAAATCACCAACACTCACTACACCATACGTACTTTTCCATTGCGCATTGGTGTTTGTTGTAGATCCCTTCAGACTAGAAGCATACCCAAAAGCACCAGCAGCCCTGTTAGCTACAGAATCCCTTCCTAGTGCAATACCATCTTTAACCGTCGCCTTAGAATCGACACCTAAAGCGATACTTCCAACCTCATTTGCTTTTGAATAGAAGCCTATAGAAATAGCTTTTTCAGCAAATGCATATGCACGGTGACCAAGAGCAGTCGCGCCATACCCTAGAGCTTTAGAAACAGCACCAACAGCTGTTGTATAATCACTCTTCGCGGTTGTATAATCACCCTCTCCATGCGTGCTCACATCATTATATTCACCACCGATTGCGACACTGCTTCGCCCCATAGCGTGAGCCATGTATCCTATAGAAATGCTATCTTGATGCAATGTCTCAGCACTATTGCCAATAGCAATCGAATCTACCCCACTTACTGAAGAATTTTTACCTATAACAATACCGTTATTCTTTTCCGCCTTTGCAGAAGGGCCTATAGCAATAGCAGAGCTAGCTGATACTATTGCATTAGCACCAATAGCAATCCCCTTTTCTTCATAACTCTTCGAGCTGTAACCAAAAGCTATTGCATAATCACCAACTGCCAATACTCTATTTTTTTCATCAACATCCTGACCATTATTACCAGTAGTTCCAATACCACCGATTGCAATGCTATATGCACCTTCCGTTTTTGCCCCCCGCCCTAAAGCAACAGCATTATACGATCCTATCGCTGCTTCTGCCTTAACACCGATAACAACATTCCAACCGTCACCAACTTTTGCACCATTCCCGATAACAACAACACCGACTACGCCTTTCCCACCCGCAACAGTCACATTGTCACCAATAAAAACAGACCCACTACTAGTGCCCACAGAAATCCCATCGCCCCAAATACTATTGGCGCTTCCAGCACGTTGCATGCCATTAGTTGAAAAACTCCGTGAGAGATCAGTTACAGGGGTAACCCTCCCACTAAATCGAGAGTCCTCACTCACATTATTTGCCTGTAGACCTTCAGCATTTGCTGTCACATCCACATTCATCACACCAGCATCTGCTGAACCAGATGTTGCTGCTTGCTCATTTACAGGTACAGACGAAGAAACTTCAGAAGATTTGGCTTTCTCATTTGCCTTAACATTCTTGGGTTGTACATCTCCAGCATTTACAGAAAAAACATTCGATAAGAATGCAATCATTATAGCCAACGATAGCATCACTTTAACGAAAGAAAAACGAGAATTCTTTAAATTCCTCATTGCTGTTTGTATGGCATATAATTTTTTCATGAAAAATTCCCCAACGAAAGAAATCAAGACATGAAAAAGACACATTTCTACGTTATCTATCAAGGAAGTGTGAGATTTTAGATTATCGTTTTTGTGGTGAGGTGTCATTTTGAGTCTCGTGTTGTGTGTATTTAAGAAGATCTAAGTAGAAAAATTGAATTTAATAAATATGCAAATGATCCGTTTAGATTCTAATGAGTGTTTGTGGTGTGGTTTATTGTTTGTGTTTCGTTGAAAGATTGAATGCCTTTCATTTTAGAATGATTAAGCTTTTAACAAATATAAAAAGTGATTTTTACGTGTTAATGAATTACTTTTTTGTTAAAAGAGAGTATTTCTTTGTGATATTAAAGTGAAATACTCTGAAATCTAAGTGGAATTTGATTTCTTTAGCTATATTTCTTTCTACTAAAATGAATATTAAAGCTGCGTCGAATCTTGGTGTTATTTTTTCTCTTTAAATTCATTACTTTTGTCCCCCTTCTGATATCGCTCACCCCATCAAGAAGTGTTTATTTTAAACAAAATGAATCTTACTAATATACTATTTGTATAGTTGCAAGGTCTCAAATGAAATAGCAAGAAAAAAATGGGTTTGTTGTATAAATTCTATCATTATGGATTCTAGTGTGTTATTTTTTCAACAAAATCACATATTATTTCTCTGAAACCTCAGAATTTCCATCCTCGTTAAGTGTTGTACTTGTTTATGTGTAACTTAAATATTGTTTAACAAAAGTGATGGTGTTCAAGACTTTCATTAAAACCTTTGGCTTTTTAGCATCATCTCAATGCTATATGAAATCCATGCACATAAATCCCCAAAATCTCCTGACCTCCATAAATTAAATCTACCAAAAAAAATGCTCTTTTAGATATATCATCAGCACCTAAAGAGTATGAGACTGGTAAAATATATTTGAAGGTTATTATCCGATAAAAGGTTTATAATTTGTAAAATTTAGAAGACTCGTTTTGTGTATTTGAAAGGTAAAAGATACTGAGTTTGAAAAAGGACTTCTTTTCTAGAAAGTTTTAAAGCGAAAAACGCCTGTATTAGTCGCTTTCTTATTTTTTAAAGTTAATTGTAATCTTTTTGTAAAAATGGTTAATATTGCTTTAATTTAGCTGCTCATTTAAAAGAATGAAATGATCTTAAGTGATTGTGTGCTCTCTTGGAAGGTAATTTGCTTGTGCTTTCAATATAATGAGTCTTATCAAGCGATATACCAGCTACAGAATAATAGAAAAATAGCCAGAAAATGAACTTCCTTAGCTCTGCTCATAAAAAGCACACTCCAGCAAATCTTAGAGTGTGCTTTTTATCCGTAAAATTATGGAATTTTCTTCTGGGAAATTTTGACTTTAAGTATAATTGTCATTTATAAAATTTTCGCCCTTGCCTCATCAGACAAGGGCGAAAATCTGTTAAGTTCCTGTTTTTCGTATTATTTTATTTTCAGAGTTATTGCTCCACCTACTCCCCAATGACCGCCAGCACTTGTTGCAGAGAGATTAGAGCGGATTTTTCCATTTTCAGATGTATAACCAGCACCAAAAGCAAAAGCAGATTGTCCACGCCATGCACCGCTACCAAATGAAACACTCAAAGATCCTGGTTCGTCGAAGTAACGTAGGTTGGATACTGCTAAACCAACGGCTGCCGCTTGTCTTGCCTCTTTGCGTACACTCTTAATGTCGTAACTTAAAATATTAAACTTTACGTCTGTATATTGCTTAGCTTGGTCAACGGCATTATCAATCGCATCAACAACGATATTTTTCACCCGTTGATCTGTGTAGTGCTTCGATTCATCAAGAACAATCTTCATCTGCTGCTCAGTATAATCATGCAGTTGCCCACCATTAATTGCCTCTTTCGAGCCTTTCTCAATGCGCCCATCAGCAAGATTATCAATCATAACAGGTTCACTTTCATTTCCACCTTTTAGAGTGATCTTATTGGTTTTCTTTCCGTCTTCAGTTTTGTCATAATTAACAGCCCCATCAGAAAGATTATTAACCGTATTTTCAATATTATCAACTCTGTTTTCAATATTGGTAACTGTCTCACCAATATTGGTAACCGTAGCGGAAATATTGTCAACTCTTTTTCCGATATGCTCAATATCTTTTTCAACACCTGCGACACGTTCGTTGGTCTGCCAAAGTTGTCCACCATTGACCGCATCTTTTGAACCTTCTACAATCTTACCATCAGCTACATTGACAATCTTACTTGGCTGACCGCTATGGCTAGCATCATAAGCTCCCTTCCAATCATCCCACTTTAAAGCATCGGAAGCTACCTTGTCGATGACATGATCAATACGATTGTTCATGTTGATCATACCGCTATTAACACCATCAAGCGCTTCAGCAACATTATTGTAGCTTTTCTCAACAGTCGTACCATCAGCATTGAGTTGTGCAACTTTGAAATTGGGAGCAGTCCAATTTCCATCCTTATAGCCAGCACCACCGCCGAAATACGCAGCCAATTGGTTACTCATGACATAGAGTTGATTACCTGTAATGGCATCGGTTGAGTTAGCAGCAATTCTACCATCTTTGACATTCAGAAGAGCTACTGGTCCAGTGCTGTTCTTACCTCCCAAGGTCACACGATTATAATCAACAACACCATCTTCTTTATCATAGAGAACTGCTGCCGCACTTGCTGTTTCAATATTTTTAGAAATCTTCTCTATGCTTTTATCAAGTTGATCTTTGTTAACAGCTTCATCACCCTTTTCTGCTTCTTTCACACCAGAAATAGTGCGTCCTACACCACCAACACCTGCAATATTGATCTCAGTCCCAGCTGTTGCCTTACCAATCGTGATAATCCCTGATGCCCCTCCCTGTTGTTGCACAAGATTATTCTTTCCCATTTCGGAAATCTTACCATCAAGATTTGCAATGGAAATATTCACGCCAGTGAAAGCATCCGTAACATTACGATATGTCTGATCCTTAATAACGAAGGTTGGTTTAATACCATTCACTACATCTGTACTGCCACCAAAATAGTTCGATATATTTGTACTTATATCATGAACACTATCACCCAACTCATTAAGCTTTTGATTGGTTTGATAGAGCTGCGAACCATTGATGGCATCGGTTGAATCTCTAGCAATGTCTCCATTCGCAAGAAACTTAAGTTTGCTGTTGTCTTTTTCTCCATTTTGTCCATGCTGTGCTACAAATGCCTGTTCATCCTCACTCCACAACAAGGCATCACCTTTTACCACTTGTGAAATATTATTGATTTGTTGTGTAAAGTCATTTGCTACATTTGTGAGATGGTCATTCACATTGTTGATATTTTTATCAAGCCCTACCAAAGCATCTCCCACATTATTAAAGTCACGATTTTCCGGTGTTCCATCTTCAGAAATGCGCGATAAATGATAGAGCGGACCGAACAAGATACCATCCTTAAATTCCGCACCTCCACCAAAAATGTATGCTACACCTTCAGATATTTTATTAATCTGACTGCCATTGATCGCATCAAGCGAATTTTTAGCAATTGTACCAGCTTGTACATTATGGAGAGCAACCGGTGCTCTAGTCTTATCACCCCCTAAAGTGATACTATTATAATTAACACTGTCATCTTCATCTTTATCATAGAGAACTGCAAAATCATTCACATTCTTAATATTATTATTAATCTCTGCAATACGGCCATCGAGTTGTTTTTTATTAACAGCCTCATCATCTGCCTCCGCTGCTTTCACGCCGGAAATTGTACGAGCTTCACCATCATTATTTGCAATATTGATTTCAGTACCACCCGTTGCCTTACCAACGGTGATAAGAGAATTCTCTCCTTCTTGCTTGACAAGGCTATTTTTTGCCGCATTGGCAATCTGATTAGAAATCTCCGTGATAGAATTATTAACACCCTCAAATGCAGATATAACAGTATTATGTTCTTTTCCTTGAATCGTATAAGATGGTCCAATACCATTAATTATATCTACGTCACCACCAAAAATATCCGATATCTTTTGAGAAATTTGGAAAAGCTGCGAACCATTGATGGCATCGGTTGAATCGCTAGAAATGTCTCCATTCGCAAGAAACTTAAGTTTGCTGTTGTCTTTTTCTCCATTTTGTCCATGCTGTGCTACAAATGCCTGTTCATCCTCACTCCACAACAAGGCATCACCTTTTACCACTTGTGAAATATTATTGATTTGTTGTGTAAAGTCATTTGCTACATTTGTGAGATGGTCATTCACATTGTTGATATTTTTATCAAGCCCTACCAAAGCATCTCCCACATTATTAAAGTCACGATTTTCCGGTGTTCCATCTTCAGAAATGCGCGATAAATGATAGAGCGGACCGAACAAGATACCATCCTTAAATTCCGCACCTCCACCAAAAATGTACGCTACATCTTCAGATATTTTATTAATCTGACTGCCATTGATCGCATCAAGCGAATTTTTAGCAATTGTACCAGCTTGTACATTATGGAGAGCAACCGGTGCTCTAGTCTTATCACCCCCTAAAGTGATACTATTATAATTAACACTGTCATCTTCATCTTTATCATAGAGAACTGCAAAATCATTCACATTCTTAATATTATTATTAATCTCTGCAATACGGCCATCGAGTTGTTTTTTATTAACAGCCTCATCATCTGCCTCCGCTGCTTTCACGCCGGAAATTGTACGAGCTTCACCAGATTTGTTAGCAATACTGATTTTAGAACCATCTTTTTCATTCCCAATGGTAATAAGACTTTGCTCCCCATTCCATTTAACAAGGCTATTACTTTTGATGCTATCAACAACATCTGCTATACTACCCTCAAGTTGTTCTTTATTAACAGCTTCATCGTTATTAACTGCTGCTTTCACACCAGAAATTGTACGAGCGTCACCATCATTATTTGCAATATTGATTTCAGAACCACCTGTGTCCTTACCAACGGTGATACGAGCGCCTTCTTCTTTATCTTGTTTAACAAGGATATTATTCTTAATACTATCAGTAATATCTGCTATAGTATCATCGAGTTGTTTTTTATTAACAGCATCATTATCTTCCTGTGCGGCTTTCACACCGGAAATTCTACGAACTTCACCATCTTTATTGGCAATATTAATCAGATCCCCACCTGTTGCCTTCCCAATGGTGATAGTGTCCTCATTTTCTTCCTGCTTCACTAGGCTATTTTTTGTTGCATTGGTAATTTGATTAGTAATCTCCGTGATAGAATTACTCACACCCGTGAAAGCATCAGCCACACTCTTATATTTATTATCCTGAATAGTAAAAGTTGGTGCTACACCATTAATCACTTCTGTTTCACCACCAAAAAAATCCGATATATTTTTATCAATATTGAAAAGCTGTTCACCATTTACTGCTTCTGTTGAATCAACACTAACTTTCCCAACCGCAACACCAGAGATAATTCGCGTTTCATTTTTATTGTTTGCAATATTAATTTCAATACCATCTTTTTCAGCACCAATAGTGATACGCTTCTGCTGCTCGTCCCATTTAACAAGACTATTTTCTGCTATTTGGCTTTCTATTTTTTTCAGCTGTCCAACATTCACTGCATCGGTATCTTCTTGCCCTGCCGACACTCCTTTAATCGTTTTATTACCAGCATGAATGCCAGTAACGGTTATGCTCGGCCCAGCATCAGTAAACCTAAAGCCAACAGCATCCATAATACTTTCTCCTGCTGTGACACTCATCACATGAAGATCATCAGCTAGATCAAATGTTACATTGTGATTATTATCTTTTTCAATCTTGATATTCTGTTTATTTTCATTGCCAGCTGCTTGTAAATTCACTATGCCATTTTGACCAATGGCCGTAGCATCTCCACTATTGACAGAAAGCTGCCAACTTGTTTTAGATGACTCTTTCACTGCGTTTAGCTGTGCAACATTCACTGCATCGGTATCTTTAATCCCCGCTGCAACATCTGTAATCGTTTTTTTACCAGCCATTATACCGTCAGGAGTTATTGTTGGCCCCCCAGCAAGTACTAAACCATCATCACTCAAAACGCTTCTTCCTGCAGTGACACTCGTCACATGAATATTATCAGCTAGATCAAATGTGACTTTATTATTGTTTTTTACAATCTTAATATTGCTGTTATTTCCATCTGCAACTAAATCGACAGTGTTCTCTGCCAAAACATCGGTAGCATTTGCACCATTAACAGAAAGCTTCCACCCTTTTGTCGCAACTTCCCTTAACGCTTTCAACTGAGCAATATTTACTGCATCAGAGTCTGCAGTACCAGCCGCCAATCCAGTGATCTGGCGTGTCATACTCCCATCGGCTTTCCCAACACTGACTGCGCTTTTTTTACTTTTCCATACGCCACTGGTGTTTTCTGAAACAGAATTACTTACAGGATCATAACCAGCAATATTTCTGTCAACGCTAGCAACAGAAGCTGCACCCAAAGCAACACCATCCCCCTTAGACGCTATTGCATCAGAACCAATGGCAATTGAAAATCTTGTTTGAGCTTGAGCATTATAACCCACAGCAATCGCATCTTGATCACTTGTATGTGCTTTGGTACCTAATGCAATGCTATCAATGCTTTCTGCTTTTGCAAGCCCACCAATAGCAATCGTACTTCTTGCTGTTGTTTCTGACCCAACTCCTATAGCAATACTTGCTCGTCCACCCGCAAGTGCAGAAACACCAAAAGCTTGTGCCCCCCCACCCTTTGTAGTTGCCCCCGCTCCAAATGCTGTTGAATAATTTCCCATTGCGGAAGATCCACACCCAGTTGCAAAAGAATAAACACCAAAAGCTTCAGGCATAACACTCGCAAGACCACCGGTTGTACTTCCCATATAAGCACCACCGTTACTCGTATTACTATCACCAGCCCAAATAACCTGACTAGTTGTTTCACCATATGGATAACGGCCAGAAAAATCTTTATTCATAGCAATTCTGTTGTATTGTTCTTCTGCAGTTATTTGATTATTAGTACTTTGACCTTTGCCACCACGGCCAATAACATTGTCCACCCCACAGTAATTATCATCGCCAGCAAAGACAATACTGCCATGACTGCCTTGTTTATAAGGCACATCAGCACCACTCGAGCTCAGATTTTTATCTCCTGTTATCGCAAGATTAGAAGCAACGACAGGAGAAACACTCGACAAGAGTGTGGCTATAACAGTTCCCAATGAAACAGCTTTAATCAAATTTGGTGTTGAATATTTTTTCATAATTCCCCTCCCTATAATAACATATTTAAGACACAAAAAAGACGCCCCATCAGTTGCAAGGTCTCTTTATTCTTTTTTGTGTCCCCGTGCTTTTGCACTGAAAATAAAACAAGATATAAGCTGTTATTGCTACAGCACCTTTAAAGAGCAATTAGAGGGCAGCTTGTGAAAGTCAAGTTGAGGAACATCAAAAAAAATATATCTTATTACGAGAATAATGTTGGCTTTTTCTCTTAAAAAGAGTGTTCAGCTTTTCGCTTTAAACTCTTTGAAATTGGTATAATTTTTGCGTCTCTTGATTTTAGGAGAGCGGTTATTTTTCTCAGACAAGATTTATGTAACGCTTTTTACTAAAATGCCCCTGCTTCATCAAAGCAAGGGCAAAAGATGTATTTAAGAAAACTATTTTCGCATCAATTCAGTGTCATGTTAAGTCCTGCACCGACACCCCAATGCCCACCTGAACTCGTAACTGATAAATTAGAACGAATATTTCCTTTTTCAGATGTATAACCAGCACCAAAAGCAAAGGCAGATTGGCTACGCCATAAACCGCTACCAAATGCGACACTTAATTTTCCAGGTGTATCGTTGTACCGTAAGTTAGACACTGCTAGCCCAATAGCTGCCGCTTGCTTTGCTTCTTTACGTACATTCTCAATGCTATAGTTTAAAGCCTCAAATTTCATATTGGTGTACTGGTTCGCGCGTTCAACAGCATTATCAATCGCATCGACAACAATATTATTTACCCGTTGATCCGTATAATGCTTCGATTCATCAAGAATGATTTTCATTTGTTGCTCAGTATAATCACGGAGCTGCCCACCATTTACAGCTTCTTTCGAGCCTTTCTCAATCTTACCATCAGCTACATTATCAATCAAAACAGGTTCACTGGCATCACCACCTTTTAGAGTGATTTTATTGGTTTTCTTACCATTGTTATCTTTGTCATAGAGAACAACTCCATCTGCAAGTTCACCAACCGTATTCTCAATATTATCAACTTTGTTTTCAATATGCTTTATATCTTTTTCAACACCTGCGACACGTTCATTGGTCTTCCAAAGCTGTCCACCATTGACTGCATCTTTTGAACCTTCTGCAATTGTACCATCAGCTACATTAATGATTTTACTTGGCTGACCATTATGGCTAGCGTCATAAGCTCCTTTTTCCTTATTCCACTTTAAAGCATCGGAATCCACCTTGTTGATGACATCATCAATACGATTGTTTATGTTGACCATACCGCTATTAACACCATCAAGCGCATCAGCAACATTATTGTAGCTTTTCTTTTCACCAACAGTACCATTAGCATTGATCTGAGAAATCATGAAATTAGGACCGTTCCAATTACCATCTTGATCATATCCAGCGCCACCACCAAAATAATTAGCCAACTGGATAGTCGTGAAATAGAGTTGTTTACCCGTGATAGCATCCGTTGAATTTTCAGAAATCTCACCATTTAAAAGGGATGTAAGCTTGCTGTTTGTCTTCTTTCCGTCTTTTTCGTGACGTGCAACAAACGCTTTATCCTCTTCACTCCAAAGTAAAGCATCTTTAGAAAGACCCTGAATTTCTTCAGTAAAGTTATTGACTACGTTTGTTATGCGTGTATTGACACTTTTGACATTTGCATCAAGCCCTGTCAAAGCTGTACCAACATCTCGATAATTAGCTATTCCTACCGTTCCATCTTCACAAACAACAGATAAACTATATTTTGGTCCTACATAAGCTCCATTTTCAAATTTAGCACCTCCACCAAAGTATTGTGCTATATTTCCGGATATTGTATTAATTTGACTACCATTGATCGCTTCGGTTGAATTGGCAGAAATTGTACCAGCTTTGACACCAGCGATAGTCCGGTCTCCCTCACTACCTTTAATATCAATTTTTGCACCACCTTTTTCTTTACCAATGGTGATAAGCTTCTGGTTTTCGTCCCATTTAACAAGATTATTTTCTTTTATATTAGAGATTTGATTGTGAATGTTGGTGAAAGAACTATTCACACCTTCAAAAGCATCAGCAACGTTATCATAGGGCTGCTTAGAGGAAGTTCCATCATCCCTGAATTGGATAACATTGAAAATAGGAGCATGCCATTCTTCTTTTTCATCATATCCCGCGCCACCACCGAAATAAGTAGCAACATCATTTATTGCATGGACTAAATGTTGATTAACATGCCTGATATTCATATCAAGACCACTCAAAGCTGAACCAACATCATTATATTCCTTCTGTTTTACCTTACTATTTTCATCAATAATGGTTAAATTATATCTTGGTTTTGTAAAGGTGCCTTTCTCGAATGAAGCATTACCACCGAAAAATTTCGCCACATCTTTGGATATTTTTTCAATCTGGCTACCATTCACCGCATCGTGAGATTGCTCAGAAATTTCACCATCTTTAACATTGCGCAGAGCGACTTGTCCGTTGGCTTTCCCTCCCCCTAAAGTCACACTGTTATAATTGACAGAATTATCACCATTTTTATCATAGAGAACTGCAAAATCACTTCCCTTGTTAATATTATTAATAGTATTAGTAATCTCTGCAATCTGACCATCAAGTTGATCTTTGTTAACAGCTTCATTACCCTTTTCTGCTGCTTTCACACCAGCAATAGTCCGTGCTCCATCAGTGCTTGTAATATCAATTTTTGTACCATCTTTTTTAGCACCAATAGTGATAAGCTTCTGGTCTTCATCCCATTCAACAAGGTTATTTCCTGCTATATTAGAAATTTGATTGTGGATCTTGGTGAAAGTGGTATTCACACCTTCAAAAGCATCTGCAACATTTTGATAGCGATGACTAGAACCTGTTCCATTGCTGTCGATTTGATAAACTTCGAAAGTGGGACCGTTCCATTTCCCAGAATTATATCCAGCGCCACCACCAAAATAATTAGCAATGTTGCTACCCATAGAATAAAGCTGGCCACCATTGATAGCCTCAGTTGAACCAGCAGAAACTTCACCATCTAAAAGAAACATAATTTTGCTATCTTTTAACGCCTCTCCTTCTTTATGTTGTGCAACAAACGCTTGGTCTTCGTCGCTCCACAATAAAGCGTCTTTAGAAATCTTTTCTATGCTTTCATCAAGTTGGTCTTTGTTAACAGCTTCATTACCGTTCACTGCGGCTTTCACACCTGCGATAGTCCGTACCCCATCAGTGCTTGTAATATCAATTTTTGTACCATTTTTTTTGGCACCAATAGTGATACGTTGTTTCTCCTCATCCCATTCAACAAGGTTATTTCCTGCTATTTGATTCTCTATTTCTTTCAGCTGTGAATAATTTACTGCATCGGTATTGTTAGTTCCTGCCATCACTCCTGTAATCTTTTTATCGCCAGCAGAAATACCTTCACTCTTTACGCTTGGTCCATCAGTAATCATGAAACCATCACTACTCATAGAGCTGTTTCCTGTAGTGACACTCGTCAACTTAAGGGTATCACTCAAAGCAAATTTGATCTTGTTTTCATTGTCTTTTTCAATCTTTAAGTTGTCTTGTCCTACTCCGTTATCATTTTTCACTGAAAAATCTACAACACTACCTCCCTTAACATCTGCAGGATTTGCACCATTAACAGAAAGTTTCCAGCCTCCTGCTACCAAATCTTTCATAGCTTTTAGCTGTCCAAAATTGACTGCATCGGTATCTTCTTCCCCCGCCGCTACTCCTTTAATCGTTTTATTACCAGCATGAATGCCCTTAACAGTTATGCTCGGCCCATCATCATCAGTAAACCTAAAGCCAGAAGCACTCATAATGCTTTCTCCTGCTGTAACAGTCATTACCTGAATATCATCAGCTAGACCAAATGTGACATTATTGTTTTCGTCTTTTTCAATGTTGATATTTTTGTGGCTATCCTCATCCGCAGCAGCTACAAACTTTACTGTACTCCCTGCTCCAATATCTGTAGCCTCGTTATTTTCAACAGCAAGTTTCCAACCTGTTTTAATTTTCGTTGTAAAATCTTTCAGCTGTTTATAATTCACTGCATCAGTGTCAACAGTTCCTTCTGCTACTTCTGTAATCTTTTTACTGCCAGCCTTAATACCCCCCACAGCCATACTTGGTCCACCAGTAATAACAAAACCATCTTTACTCATAGAGCTGTTTCCTGTAGTGACACTCGTCAACTTAAGGGTATCACTCAAAGCAAATTTGATGTTATGCTTATTATTATTTTCCCCTTCCCTCTCTATCTTTAAGTTGTCTTTTCCAGCTTCGCTAGCATTCTTCACTGAAAAATCTACTGTATTGCCTTCATTAACAGCTGTAGAATCGCTATCGTTAACAGAAATATTCCAGCTTCCTCCTGCTCCTCCTCCTGCAATGACATTTCTCAGAGCTTTTAACTGTGCCACATTGACGGCATCGGTATCTTGAGTACCAGCTGCAACATTTGTAATCTGTCGCGTTAACTGCTGATTAGTATTACCAACACTAAAATCACCTCCAGTGCTTTTCCATGCAAGATCACTCTTTGTTGTCTGATTATTTGTTACAGGATCATAACCAAAAGTATCACGACCAACGCGAGAAACAGACCCTCCTCCCACAGCAACACCGTCTATAACACGTACCTGTGCATTTATACCAATCGCAACTGAATGAGCCATCTCAGCATAAGTATGCGAACCTATAGCAATCGAATTTTTACCTTTCGCTATTACTTCTCTTTCCTGTCCATTGTCTGCAGGCTCCCCACCACCTATTGCAATAGAACCAAGAGCTTGAGCTTGAGCTTTCGATCCTATAGCAACTGTATACTCAGCACTTGCATTGGTTCTGAGCCCTAATGCAACACTATTGTAACCGGATGCAGATGCGAACTTACCAATGGCAACACTATTTATACCACTCCCATCTGTATTTGAACCAATCGCAATCGCATCGTCCATTGTAGCTTGAGAACTCTCACCTATAGAAATGCTCTTTTTACCAGAGGCTTTTGCATTTTCACCAATAGCAATCGCAGATGTTCCCGATGCTACCGATCCCTCGCCCACAGTAATACCTGCTGCTCTACTGGAACGTGCGGAAACCCTAAGGGCTTGTGCTGTACCAGCTTTTGTGGTTGCTCCTGCACTCAATGCTGCCGAATAGTTCGCTGTTGCAGAATCCACACAACCGGTTACAAAAGGATACACACCATCAGGTTGATAACCTTCAAATTCTTGATCATTTACAAATCTGTTATATTGCTCCTCGGCAGTTATTCGGCTACCATCCTGCATTCCCTGCTGTTGTTTGCCACCACGACCAACAGCATTATCCACACCACAGTAATTATCATCGCCAGCGAAGACAATACTGCCATGGCTAGCATGTTGATAAGATACATTGGCTTCATTTGTGCTTTCAACTTTTCCACCTGTTATCGCAAGATTCGCAGCTAAAATAGGTGAAACACTTGATAAGAGTGTTGCGATAACAGTTCCCAATGAAACCGCTTTAACCAAATTTGGTGTTGAATATTTTTTCATGATAAATCCCTCAATATAGAGCATAGCGAAAGCCAAAACACAGTTTAGCTTCGCCACAACAGGCAACAAAAAACACTTCGCAAAATCACGTTTGCGCACTAGAAAAATTTTAAAAAAGACAAAAGGTACCCTTTCAACGCTCAGACTTCTCTCAGCATCGTCCTAAAACTTCTAAAAAACATTAGATGCCCCCCCCATCAATAAAGGGACTTAAATGAAAAATAGGTAATTTACTTGCAAACTATGCTATAACCTCCATCATGAACAGTATAATCTGCTTCTTAATAAAACAGTCTTTCATTTTCAGATAAAGCGCATCAACAAAATGGCAAGAGTAGAGGGAATAATTTTTTATTGTTTTGAAAAAATTAACCTTTATAAATTGTATAATATAGTGTGATATAAAGATAATCCTACGGTATATTTTCACGAAACGCGTGAACACTACATAGAAATTTGTATTGTTCATTCTTCTTTAGCAGATAAAATGCGTGATATTGTTTTCAAAAGCTAAAATACGTGCAAAATATTGATCTTTTTGTAATTGGATTTTTATAGTAGAAACTCTAAAAAATCAGTCAGAGATTTGTTAATCTTGTGTGATTGCTGGTTGTGTTTTCTCAGCTTCTATTTGACGTGTTAAGTGCAATTTCAAAAGCGGAAAAGTTGCTTCAACTTCTTCCTTATCATTGATGTCTTGAACAAGCTCTTGCAATTTTCCATAAAGCTCCGCCGCTAATTCCGCCACATCTTCAGGAGAAACTGTTATCTTTGCATCATGATAAGTCGTATAAACCAAACGCCCAAGTTTTTTCATCAATCCAGCGGGAATAGCTTGCGGTTTAAAACCCGCTGCTTTCGCCTTTGCCATATCTGTGAACATTTCACCATTGCCAGTAATAAGCCAATCTAATGAAACACCACAAATTTCTTGATATTTAGAGAGAGCAGAAGCAGTAGGTTCACTTATACCAGTTTCATACGTTCCTATGGAGCCAACAGTTATACCAAGATGTTCAGCAAATTGTTTACGTTCCTTAAAGCCAAGGGTGCGACGCACTTCACGAAAACGTTTTGCCAAATCAGTTTTAGGTTCTGTTTCTGGACGTGCCAAAAAAACTACTCCAAAATCAATATAATTGTTGACTAAATAATTATATTGATTTACATCTCTCATTACCGCTCCTTAAGATGAGCGGTTATTACACACATAACCCCACAAAATGGACGTTGCCGCATCCATTTAAGTAGGAGCGAAAATTATGACAACCACACAAAGATGGTAGCGCCATAGCATTATTTCGAGTTATGCCGCAAAACACAAGCGTGGCAAAACTCACAAAATCTTACCAAATACCGTTATCCAATGTCAAAAACATTTGGACAGAGTTTTTCAATTACATAAGGAAAAAGATTTCTCAATATCTAAAAATCAAGTCGAAATGGGTAGAATAAATTGGTGTTTTGCAAAAAATGAAAGCAGATCGGAAATGATAAACTGTTCATTATTGATGAGGTTCAAAATCTAACCGATGAAGCAATTTATCAATGATACCACTTTAGTGATATCAATAACTCTGGTTTGAATTTCGTTGACAATGATGAAATCTCAGAACATTTTTATCAAAATGATACATCTTCTACGTAAATCAAAAGTCGCTTGCCAGTCATGTATTTTAAATACCATAAGTCCTATAATAAAGATATTGCAATATGCATGCACAATTGAGAAACTAAAATTCTTGGAACAAAAAAAATCTGACAGATAGTGACTTAAAAGTTGATGTTTTGCGCCAAATTGACAAAACTATGATAGTGATATGCATGAAAGCTTTTGGCGATCATGATGAAATAACGCTTAAATATATTAAAACTGCACTGAAAAACCATGATGTGGAGACATGAACATGACCTCTTTACGCGATAAAGAATTATCCGATACGCTTGTTGGTCTTTATGACGATTATCAACGCGGTTTTGATATTGGAGAACAGCTTAAATCATGTGTGGATTTGGCTTTATCTCTTGAATTAGAATTAAGTATTTGTCGCTTAAGCGAAGCAGATATGGTTTTTAAAAAGGAAATTGTAGAAACCCTGCGCCGTCGTAGAATGCCTCTTTCCAATGAAAATGAAGAAGAGACTGTTATTCATATGGATTTTGAAGAACACAAATAACGCAACACACTCCTTATATGGTGTGAGATTGTCTTATTGCTTGCCACTCTTCACAAATACCAGCCTTGGCATTCGCTCACTACCCTTAAAACAATATATTCATATTCAGTGTAAATCACCGATCTTATAGAAGGAAAAAGAAGAAGGTAACAAACAGCCATTCCCATTCAGCTCTCCTTAGGAACTTATGCTTAACACATTGAATAAAGGAGGGCTTCTCAATTATATATGTCAGCCATTGTAAGGGGGCATTCTATGACACAAAATATTCAACCCAAAAGTGAAAAATTTGATGGATTGGCTGATGATTATGATCGCTATCGTCCGCGCTATCCCCTCACCTTATTGAAAACCATGCTACTGCCTTTGAAGGACAAAAAACATTTATCCATCGTGGATGTAGGAGCTGGAACCGGTATCGCATTAGAGGGAATTGTCGAACTTTTGGGGAACAAACACCAATATCATGCTATCGATATATCGTCAGACATGATTAAACAAGGGCAGAAAAAATTTCCTACTGTACAGTGGTATCAAGGCCAAGCCGAAAGCCTATTGCCCAAAATCGGCAAGCTTGATCTTGTCATTGTGGCGCAAGCGTTTCAATGGATGGATCGCTCTCAATTGCTTTGCACTGTCTCAAACCAACTTCGAACCAAGGGTGTCATGGCAGTCATTCAAAACAATCGCAATTTTAAACAGAGTAAATTTCTAGCCGCTTATGAGACATTACTAGAAGAAATGAGTCCTAACTATTCCCGTTATTATCGTAATTTTGATTTTTTACAGGAAATGAGCGATGGCTTTAGAGTCAATCCAGAAAAGATTGTTTTACGTACGCACAATTGGACAATGACGATCCCATCCGAAGCCTTTATTGGTATGAGCCGCTCCTCAACGCAAGCACAACGCGCTATTGCTAGCCACAAAGAAGAATATTTGCAGCAATTGGTTGCATTGATAAAACAATATGAAGTACAAGGAAATTTAGAGATTTTATATCGAAGTGAACTCTATATGTATGTAAGATAATCCCATATCTATGGTTGCCTCTTCTGCCTTTCATTCCACAAAAATAAGCGTGGTGCGGAAAATTCACGCATATTAAAATGCGGATTTGAGAAACATTTGAATAGTTTTTCCCTCAGCTTTCAAACTGATACCTCGTTGCATCGATCTTTATTGTCTGCTTATTTTACCTTGATCCGCCTTACAGGAAATATTGAGGATTATTACGGAAAAAATTTACGTAAGCGGAAGAATTATTAGACGCTGTCCATGAACTTTGCGCAATTAAAGGGGAAGTTTTTTGCTCTCAATAATGCGCCAGAGATACAAAAACCTCAATCAATTTATACTTTGGGTGGACCACAGGTAAAATGGCTTCACTCTATACAAAAACGGCAGATAGAAAACGACTCGCAATGGAAGCGATAAAAAAACTTCAAAAAAGTTCGGGGTAGACAAAAAACTAAGTTAAAAGAAACAAAGAACACAAAATTTCCGAACCTTTGTATAATCTCTTGATTTTATTGAGAATGGCGGAGAGAGAGGGATTCGAACCCTCGATATGGTTTCCCATATACACGCGTTCCAGGCGTGCGCCTTCAACCACTCGGCCACCTCTCCAGAGGTTTGCACTATACCCAGAAAGAAATAACGTGCAAGCTTAAACTCATGCTCAAAACTCAAAAAATAACTTTATTTATCAAAATAAGAGGAGAGCCTTATGGAAGGATAAATACATTTTCTCTTTTTCAACAAGCAACTTTTTTCTGTGAATAGATAGTACTCCCCCTATTATCACTACCTATACCCAGAAATCAGCAAAATAAGCGTCCTCATGAATCATCACCAACACGAAAACGTGCTTCGTGAGAATAATAAAATTTATTCTAATACAAATGCTTGATGCATGTGCTTTTGCTTTACCAAATTGCAAGATTAATGAATTCTCCGTTCCCTTAACTTCCCTGTATCACTTTATATCATTGCTAAGGGCGCGTACATCTCGTGCAGTTTCACATTGTAATGCCTTTCTTGCTAAAATTTTCATGTCTTCAAAACTATGAGTCTGCAAACATGCTTTTACTGAAGAAATATCATTGGATATCATAGAAAGTTCATTAATTCCCAGTCCAGTCAAAATCATCGCTGCAAAAGGATCTCCCGCCATACCACCACACACACTAACCCAACAATTATGTTTTTCTGCACCTTGTACAGTCTGATGTATCATACGCAAAACCGCTGGATCAAGACTATCAGCTTCAGATACAAGGTAAGGATTCTGTCTATCAACTGCCATTGTATACTGCATTAAATCGTTTGTTCCAATGGAGAAAAAATCAACATAGGCACTCAAAACATCTGCCATTATGGCTGCTGCCGGAACTTCGATCATAATACCAATCTTTAATTTGGGCGCACCAAGATTATGACGTATTTCTTCTGTGATCTTTTTTATAGCAAAAACCTCTGAAACGGACATAACCATCGGAAATAGAAGCCATAAATCTCCACCCTCTTTTGCCACTCTATACAAAGCACGTAACTGAGGAACTAAAAGATCACGTCGCCGCAATAAAAGCCGCGTTCCCCGAATTCCTAAAAAAGGATTGTCCTCTTTAGATAAATGTAAATGTGTAACCTGTTTATCGCCACCAATATCGAGGGCACGAATAATCAATGGCTTATCCCCCACCGCTGTCATCATCGCTCGGTACACATTAAATTGTGCTTCCTCATCTGGAACATAGGGACTTTCTAAAAACAAAAATTCTGTCCGCATAAGGCCAATACCTTCAGCCCCCAAATCTAACGCAACAGAAACCTGATTTGTGTAGCTGACATTAGCCATGATACGAATCTTTTGACCATCCGTCGTTTGCACCGGTAATCTACATACGCGTATCTCACTCTCATGCTTTTGCGCAAAAATGCTCATCTGCCTTTCAGCATCTTCAACATCTTCAGGAGAAGGATCAAAATAAATGAATCCATTATCACCATCAATAATAGCTTGAACATCACCCTCAACTGCCAAAACATCATCACCTGTAGCAACAACCATTGGGATACCCAGAGTACGCGCTAAAATTGCCGTATGAGACAGTGGACCTCCCCATGCCGTTACTAACCCTTGCACTTTTGTACAATCAAGCTGAGCTATATCAGAAGGAGATAGATCATCTGTAACAAGAATAATACCGCGCGGGAGATCGTTTAAAAAGAATGGTCTATATGATGGATTTATTTCGCCTAAAACACGACGACCAACATCAACTAAGTTAACAGCACGCGCCGCTAACAAAGGATTATCTACCTGAGAAAACATATCTACAAATTGCTGAATCGCTCTATCCCAAGACCAAGCGACACCATGACCTTCTGCTATAAAACGATAAGCTTGAGCTATCAGATTTTCATCTTCAAGCAAAACCATTTGTGCAGAAAAAATCGCAGCAGAATCTGCTCCCATACGCGCTGTGATATCAGAAATAACTGATGCCATTTTATGCTTTGTTTTTGTAAGAGCATTTTCAAGACATGCTGTCCCAATTGCAAAATCAACAGGCTTATCCGTTATGGAAATATTATTTTGCTTTAACACAAAAATCTTTCCCATAGCTAATCCTGAACTTGCACCAACACCAGAAATACCTTTTTGCCCAGAACACGGATACCAACCATGAAAAGTCTTGGTTTGAGACTCCATTTCTCTCATCATACACTTTTCACTTATACTCACTTTCTTCGCAACAGAAATTGCATCTTTAAGAAGTTGCACACCTTCTACAGCATCCGTCGAAAAAACAAGAACATCACCGTTTTTTGCTCCTAATTGCAATAAACCAACCAAATTTTTCATTTCAACAGCATACCGACCATGGCGAATTCTGATAGAACTCTGAGCTTTTTTTGCAAAATCAACCCAAAGAGAGGCTGGTCGCGCATGAAGGCCACTTGGATAATCTAAAGTCCATTCTTGGCAAACCGAAAGATCGCCAATAGAAGTCTTTCCCATCTGCATATCCTGACCAAATAAATTTGTAACAATCTGTTGTTTATCTGTAGTTGTTGAAAGTGCTTCAAGCAGTTCCTTATCATATAAAAGAGGCGCCAATTGTCTGCAAATCTCTCTATAACGATCTGGACAAGCCGCAATGGCAATAACCAAACGCGCTTTCTTTCCATCCCGCCACTCAACACCTGCAGGAATTTGTATAACAGCAACAGCATCTCTGATAATCAAATTATGGCTTTCAAACATTCCATGGGGAATGGCTATGCCATTCCCAAGCCAAGTATTCGTAATTGCTTCACGTTGAAGCATGCTTGCTAGATAACATTCATCAACTGCACCGACCTGCACAAGCAATTCACCAGCAGCACGAATCACATCATTTTTATGATCAAAAGCAGCTGCAAGTTGTACAGATCTTATAGACAAGATTTCATTCTCGTTAAACTCTGTATTCATTGCTTCTACTTCTTCACATCTCATGATGAATTTAAACTCCCTCACATTCAAGCATGAATATTTCTGATAAATTTTATTTCAAAGCCGCATTTCCCAACATACAACGTATAAATAACATTGCGACTTCCCTTTTTATTATATGGAATATAATGAACTGAGACATTTCCCCCAATGCAATCCATCAAACGATTGGATATCATCTTCTACCAAGTTACAAAAAGTTATCATAGATAAATCGAACTCTCACTTTTTATTTTACAAAGATCAATGTCCCAACCCTTGCACCCTCAACAAATCGAAAAGCTCTTTAAAAAACGCTTTCATTTTCCCAAGTTATTTGGCATAACCTGTCATAACTCCTCATATAAGAAAGCAGCCCTCCATCACCTGCAACTGCTGCTAATTTTTAATTCCCCAAAAATTGAGCGACCCGCCCTTCCCTCTCTAACACATTACATAATCGCAAATTGCCAAATGCAGCCCTTCCCTTAAGATTCCATATAATTAAATATCTCACAACATAGAACCCTCAAGACACAACTTTGGCTACATTATCGAATTTTCTTTCTCAAATAAACACCGCAACCGCAAAACATTCTCTGTCCGCTTACCCACCTCAATATATACAACTAAAAATAATATTATTCTCGTATCACTAAAATCAAACAAATCCCCATATATAACTTTAATTTCTCAATATTTATTCCGAAAAACAAGATTTATAAAACTGTAAAATGAAAAGTGTTTTTACCTTAAATGAGCCTTGCTCTTATCCTGACAAGATCTATTTTCGTACCCCTCAATAATAGAGAAATAGAGAGATCAAAAAGTACTCTTGATATCGCTGATTGCATATCTGTCATTTTTATTTCTTCAAAATAAGTCCCCTGAACAGCAATCATTTTACTCTCGATATCAGAACTCTCTCACCATTTATCACTTGCCAAGTAGCTGTCATCAATACTTTTATAATCTCTCTTACATATTCCTGCTCTTTTTAACGGATCGCTTTCCCATAACTGTTTAAAGAACATGAATAGCCCCACTACCCCTTCAAATTTCTCTTAAAATTCCGTGAAAATAAAGAAAATAAATTGCCTTTTTAAAACAAATGATTTGGTGCTTTTTCGTGCGCAAAAAAAACTTCTGCTCCATTATCATACCCTAATTATTGGTAAGCTCCCTCCTCATATTAATGCCTTCAATACAAGCGAAACATAACCGCAATCTTTCAGCTCTTTAAGAAAAACATTTTCCTAGATTCTATTTTTTAGTTTTTTGCATCCCCTCCGTTTTACATTATAATACAGAGCAAAAAAAGGAAAGATAGCATCCTACCCTTCCTTTTTTTGTACTAAAATTTAAAACCGAACTCCAATGAAGTTCTAGCTTATTACAACCTACTTTGTCGCCTCTGTCACGGGAATAACCGAAACATACGAACGGTTACTCGCTTTCTTACGAAAAGAAACCGTTCCATTTGATAGCGCAAAAAGAGTATGGTCTTTTCCAATACCAACATTGTCACCAGGATGCCAACGCGTACCACGTTGGCGAACAATAATATTCCCAGGAATGACGGCTTCACCACCAAATTTTTTAACGCCAAGACGTTTCGATTCTGAATCGCGACCGTTCCGCGAGGAACCACCAGCTTTTTTATGTGCCATGGACGTTCTCCTTTAATCTTCTTTACTCTCTGATGCTACAGCCGCTTTCTTTTGCGGTGTGGTCTTCTTTTCAGCAGGCTTCTTAGCTGCCTTCTTAACAGAAGCAGGTGTTTTTGTTTCCTTCGTTGCCTCTTTTAATGCCGTGGTTTCCTCTTTACTTGGTTTTGCAACTGCTTTTTTAGGTTTTGAACCACCCATTAAAATTTCTAAAATACGAAGTGTTGTTAGTTCTTGACGATGTCCACGCGTACGTTTCGAATTTTGACGACGACGCTTCTTAAATGCAATAACCTTACGCCCACGTACTTGCTCTACAATCTCAGCAGTAACCAAAGCACCAGCAACAGAAGGTGCACCAACAACCGTATTACCCTCTTGCTCAACCATCAATATGTCATTGAATTCAACAACATCACCTGCATTGCCAATAATTTTTTCAACTTTTACCACTTGGTTAGCAACAACGCGGTATTGCTTACCACCGGTTTTAATGACTGCGAACATTTTTTATCCTTCCGTTCATTCCAGCTCTTATTTGATTTCTGCCTTGTTAATAAGGGAAAATAGGCTGCTTTTTATCAGTCGTAATAGATCTTCCAAGAAGGATAAAATCCTTCTCTACAAAAATACACGCAGACTTATTCTGCGCTTGTATCTCGCGTATATGACGGAATTTCTATTCTTTGTCAATAAAGTCCCATAAAAAAGCAAAAAAGGGTTGTACTAAAAGCAATTGAAGGTTATCTACCCGCCATACACTCAAATAGTGTGAAACTCCATCACACTTTTATATGGAGAGATGGCTGAGTGGTTGAAAGCACCGCACTCGAAATGCGGCATAGGGGCAACTCTATCGGGGGTTCAAATCCCTCTCTCTCCGCCAGAGTATTCGTCACTCAATGCTATTTGTGAAAACAATGAATTATCACGTATTTTTTTCCTAATCCTCTCTTTTCTCACTTAAGTACAAAACCTTATGTCAAACTACAACAGTTTATTCTACACGCTTGGCTCTCATATGTGCTAATAACCCTAATGTCGAACTATCGCGGTTATCCGCTTTCTTTTCTCCACGAAGTATCGGTAACAATTCATTGGCTAATTCTTTGCCAAGCTCAACGCCCCATTGATCAAATGAATTAATATTCATCAAAACACCTTCAACAAAAACACGATGTTCATAAAGTGCAATAAGGCGACCAAGTGAAAAGGGAGTCAATAAATCCTGAACTAACATTATACTGGGGCGGTTTCCTTCAAAACTTTTATGAAGTGCTAAATAATCTGCTTCACGCTCATCCACTCCATTTTTTACAAGAATGTGCCAAGCATCTTCAACACGACGTCCCTTCATTAAGGCCTTTGATTGCGCTAAGCAATTTGCTACCAACATATCATGCATATGACGTAAATTATTTTCATGCCCTTTTGCAAATAAAATAAATTCCACGGGAATAACATCTGTTCCCTGGTGCAAGAGCTGGAAAAAAGCATGTTGCCCATTCGTCCCAGCATCTCCCCAAACAACTGGACCGCTAGAAAAAGTCATCGGTTTTCCATCCAAAGAAACCTGCTTACCATTTGACTCCATATCAAGTTGTTGCAGATAAGCTGGAAAACGCACCAAACGCTGTTCATAAGGAATAACAGCACGTGATAAATAACCACAAATGACGCGATGCCAAAACCCTAAAAGCGCAAATCGAATAGGAATATTTTTATGTAAAGGTGCCGCCTTAAAATGTTGGTCCATCTGTTGCGCACCTTTAAGAAACTGGCAGAAATTCTGCCCCCCGATTGCCAACATAACAACAAGACCAATAGAAGACCAAATCGAATAACGCCCTCCAACCCAACTCCAAAATCCAAAAACTTTTGAAAAATTGATGCCAAATTCTGCTACTTTATCAAGCGCACTGGAAACAGCAACAAAATGCGTACAAATAGCCTCTTCCCCTAAATGCGAACAAATCCATTGACGTGCAACTTGCGCATTCATCATCGTTTCTGTGGTCGTAAAAGTTTTAGAGGCAACGACAAACAGCGTTGTTGCAGGATTCAAAACAGAGAGAGTATCAAAAATATGTGCACTGTCAGCATTAGAAACAAAATGACAATGCGGGCCATCATGATAAGGTTTTAAAGCATGTGTGACCATTGCAGGTCCAAGATCAGACCCACCAATACCAATATTCACAATATCGGTTATCCTCTCGCCATTGTTGCCCTTATAGCTACCATCACGCACTCTTTCAGAAAATCTTTCCATATCCTGAAGAACAGCCTGAATATCTCCAATAATATCATGACCATCCACCATAAAAACTTCATCAGCAGGCAAACGTAATGCAATATGAAGCACTGAGCGTTTTTCAGTTGTATTAATAGCCTGACCTAAAAACATTGCCTCACGCCTGCCCAACACATCTGCAGCAAGAGCCAAATCATCCAGAAGTTGCAACGTTTTAAATGTTACGCCACATTTTGAAAAATCAAAAAGAAGATCATCAAGCTTTAAAGAAAAATGGGAAAAACGCTTTTCATCCTCTTCGAAATGCCGACGAATATCATGGACTCTCTCTTTTGTGGCATGCTTTCTTAAAGCTTTTAAAGCTTCCTCAAAAGCTTTTTCATTTCGAAGCAACAAGCTATCTTCCATAGACTTATCTCGCATAGTTATTGACAATGAAATTTACGCACAAAAATAATAAAACAGAGAGCTTCCTTTTTTATTGTTCGGCATTTTTACTGTTCGCATACAAAATAAAGGAATACAAAAGCGGAAAGATAGGATCTGAAAACGGCATTTTTAAAACGAAAGTAAGAAACTTCCAAATCTTTCTTACCAAGTACATCATTCAACTTGGCTGAGTTCTTTTGTTAAACGTAAAGCTTCTTCTGCTTTTGGCTTTACAAAACGTCCGAGAAAAAGATAAACAACCGGTGTAACATAAAGCGTAAAAACAGTTGCTAAACCCAAACCACCAACAATAACCCAACCTAAAGATACACGTGCTTCTGCACCAGCACCTTTGGCTAAAACCAAAGGAATACCCCCTAAAATAGCACAAATCATCGTCATACAAACTGGACGAAGACGAATATTTGCCGCTTCTTCTACAGCTTCACGCACGCTTTTACCTTGATCACGCAATTGATCTGCAAACTCAACAATCAGAATCCCATTTTTGGCCATAACCCCAACTAACAAAATCAAACCAATTTGACTGTAAATATTAAGACTAACACCACTTAAAAGCATGGCAATTACAGCACAACCAATCCCTAATGGTACAGTAGCCATAATAATAAATCCTGAAACAAAACTTTCAAACTGTGCAGCCAAAACCAATAAAATAATGACAAAGGCGATTCCAAAAACAATCATAAAATTGGAAGATGTTTCATCTAGTGTAGCAGCTTCCCCCAACGGAACAATATAATTTCCCTCTACCAACAAAGGAGCTGCTATTTTTTGTACTGTCTGATAAGCATCCCCTAAAATAACACCTGGTGCAAGATTTGCGCTTAAAATAACAGCACTCATGCGTTTCTCTCGTTTTAATTGAGGTGCTATGGCTTTTTCATGCAAGCGCGCAACAACCGATAAAGGAACATATTTATTGCCTTTGGTTTTCAAAAAAATATTTTCCAAATCATGAGGATTATTAAGTGGATTCTTACGCGAAGTGAGTTTCACATCATAAGAATGGTCATCGACATAAACGGAACCTATTTTTTTCCCATCCAGCATTGCTTGTAGTGTATTCCCCAAATTGGTGATATCAATGCCTAATTCAGAGGCTTTTTCTCGATTAATTTCAATAAAAAATTGTGCTTGTGTTGCATCAACAGTAAGCCTTGGACGAATAAAATGTGGATTAGCTTGCAAAGCACTCACAAGCTTATCAGCAATTGGCTGTAATTTTGTATAATCATTGCCAAGAATTGCAAATTGTAACCCTTGCCCCGTTCCTCTAACACCTAGAGAATTTCCCTGTGCAGCAAACACAAAAACTGCGGGAAACTGTCTAACCTTTGCATTAACATCTTCTACGATCTCTTGTTGAGAACGCAAACGTTTGTCCCAAGAAGAAAGCAGCAAAATTAAAAAAGCAGTATTTGATGAACCGCCAATGCCAGCGATAGAATAACTGTTAGCAATCTCTCCAGCATCACGTAAGGGTTGTAAACTTGTTTCAATCTTCTCTACCTGTTCATTGAGATACTGTGTTGAAATACCTTGTGGTCCATTAATGACTAAAAAGATCAAAGCCCTATCTTCTGCCGGCGTTAATTCCTGTTGTAATTTCGTATAGCCTCCAACACAAAGACCCGCAAAAATAAGTGAAGCAAAAATAACAGTCCCAGGTCTGCTCAAACATTTATGCAGAGTATAAGCATATCCTTTGCTAAAAAAAGAACCTAATTTATACAAAAAAGCCAGATAATGCGTCTCATCCCTCTCGCTTTCAACTTGTCCCTTGAGAAGACGTGAAGCCAACATAGGGCAAAGTGTTAAAGCAACAATCGAAGAAAGCAGAATAGAAATTGCCAACACAAAACCAAATTCTCTAAAAAGTCCTCCTACTTGACCAGGAAGAAAAGAAATAGGTACAAATACAGCGACTAAAGTCAACGTTGTTGCTAAAACAGCAAAAAATACTTCCCGTGTCCCTAGTACCGCTGCTGCTCGAGGACCAAACCCCATATTGCGCCACCGAACAATATTCTCCAGAACGACAATTGCATCATCAACCACAAGCCCTGTTGCCAAAACAAGTCCTAAAAATGTGAGAATATTTAAGGAAAATCCTACAAGATAAATGGCAGAAATTGTACCAATCAAAGCAACAGGAATAGACAAGGCGGGAATAAGCGTTACACGAATATCTCTAAGAAAGAGAAAAATAACCAAGATAACGCTGAGAACAGCGATGACCAATGCAACCTCAACCTCGTGAAGTGCACTTTTAATAAAAAGTGCATCATCACTAATTACGTCCATATGCACAGAAGAAGGAACAACACTTTTAAGATGCTTGAGAACCGCTCGAACCCCTTGAGAAATATTAAGGGTATTGGATTGTGCTTTACGTACAATCCCCAACCCAATTCCTGTCTTTCCGTTGACACGCAGAATAACCGTTTCTACATCAGGTGACAAAGTAACATGTGCAACATCACCAAGATGCACACGCGGTTTTAAGATAACTTGTTCAAAAGCTTCTGGTGTTGTTAAACGCGCAGTAGCACGTACAATTAAAGTTTGCTTAGAATTGCGTAATGACCCCACCGGTACATCCGTTGTCATATCAGCAAGAACACGTGAAATATCTGCTACGGTCAATCCATAGCTTGCAAGCTTTGCTTGATCGACATCAATCTGAAAAATCTTCGTGCGTGCACTATCAACCTGCACATCACCAACACCATCAACAGCAGAAAGTGCATCAACGATTTGATCATTTACAACTGCTGTTAAATCATCAATACTCATTGTTGGTGAAGTTACAACCAAATACATCATCGCAGCAGCATTTGAATCTGCCTTAATAATCAAAGGCGTATCAGCATTTTTTGGTAAAGAATAAGCAATGCGAGAGAGCGCATCGCGAATATCAGATGCTGCAACATTTAAATCAACACCAACATTAAAATTAATTTCTACGCGGGAACGGCCAAAAGAAGAACTGGAAGAAATTGTTTTAACACCTGAAACACGAGAAACAGCATCTTCTATAATTCTTGTAACTTCACGATCAATAGTTTCTGCTGATGCCCCAGCAAAAGCTGTCATAATCGTCGTCACGGGAGTATCAACATCGGGAAGTTCACGTACATCCACATTTAACCATGCAGCAATCCCTGCAATGATAATCAGAGCATTCAAAACAAAGGTGAAAACCGGTCTGCGAATAAATAATGCAATCAAACCGCCTTGTTCAGCCTGTGCTATGGGCTGTTTCGCGCTAAATTCCTGTCTCATTGTACACTCTGCCCATGAAGCATTAATAATTGCAGTTGATCGGACTTTGGATTATCAAGAGTAACCCTGCTTCCTAGATGGAGAGTCTGTACTCCTTGAACAACAACTTGATCACCATTTGTGAGGGGAGCTTTCACAAATACTTGATCTGCTTTATGCTGCATAATCGATACTGGAATAGGCTCTACTTTCCCCTCTCTCACACGCCAAACGAATGATCCCTTACTGTTCCATTGAACGGCAAGAGGATTAACGACAGGAAAAGCGCCACCATAAAATTGCAACGCAATAGAAAAAGACATACCGGACATAAGCGTATCTTTTTCATTCTTAATTTCAACCTGAACATGAAGTGTGTGACTTTCTGGATCAACAACATTATCAATCGCATAAATATGACCAACAAAAGCTTTATCCGGCTGTGCCGTTAATGTTGCTGTTACCTCATCTCCTTTATGAATATACGATGTGTACCGCTCAGGAACCCATATATCGACTAAAATACGTTCTCTATCCTCAATACGACCTATTATAGTATTAGGCGTAACAGCATTGCCCACATCAATGGAGAAAATACCAACAACACCGTTAATAGGCGCACGAATTGTTCGCCGATCAAGTGCTAAATCAGCATCACGTAAAACCAAATTTGCGTTATCCAACTCTAAGCGTGCAGTAATTTCCTGAACCTCTGTTGCTGTATTGCTGGCACGTAATTTCAGAATACGCGATAGCGTTAATGCACTGTTATCACGTTGTACTTTTGCTTTTGAAACCGCTATTTCTTCCTTTTTAGAATCAAGCTTTGCAAGCGCATCACCCTCTTGCACTTTTGCACCAGCTGACACAAAAAACTTATCAACAACACCTGATGACCAAGGGGTTAACCCCACTGTAGCAAATGCTCGTCCACTTCCAAGCACATTCAACTGTTCATAAAAATCTTGAACTTTGACAACATCCACAACAACATGCGTCAGAGGGCTTCCCAAGGGCGCCTTTAACATTTTATCCGATGCATTTGTTGTTGTCTTACCTGTTATAGGAATAAGCCGTTCTGAACTTTTTTTCCCCTCCCAATAAGCAACCATCAGAACAACAATGAAAAACACCAGTGGAAAGATCTTTTTTAACAACCCCATACATCTATCCTTGCTTCGCTATTTAATATGAAAATTTGTTCGAAACAGTTTTCAACAGTAACTTCCAAGCTTCACACAAAAACCGAACTGCAGGCAGTGTATCTTACCCCCCACCGAAAAAAACATATCTCATTTGTCACTTGATTATCTTGCATGGCTTAAAGCGTCAAGTTAACTATCGTTCATATTACATTTAGCTTTCAAACAATAGAAAAGAAGACACCACACAAAAATCCAACTTAAACCGAAAATATTGTCGTCTTTTTAAAATGTATTAAAGAACGAAAAGACAAAATTTTCATTTTTACCAAGTTTCACTTGCAATTCTTCAATGAAACGATTAGGAAACGCTTGTTTCAATGATGTAAACTTGAAAACGTATGCACCCGTAGCTCAGCTGGATAGAGCACCAGACTACGAATCTGGGGGTCAGGAGTTCGAATCTCTTCGGGTGCGCCATCATATAAGATTTTCATTCCTCTTCGGCGCATACTTGAGATGAGTAAACAACATCCCTTTATGATGCCCTTTCATCAGACATTTATAGCCTTATCAGATCGCACACACCTACTCTTTTGAGTGCGAAGCAAAATTTCTCGCTAAGATGTCTTTACCCCCCCCATCATCTAACATATTTTGCTACTCAAAAATGGAATTTTTTGAAAATCTCTTTTATCTCTTAAACTTCAAAATAAAATGTTTTGTTCTTGTTTAAAGAATCTTCACCATTTTAATAAAACTCTCCATAAAATTTTTAAAGCGGTAGCATTCTTTTTTAATAAGATAAAAATTCTGACGAATATGAACTGTTGCGAAAATCGGAAAGTGCAACAAAGTGTTCTTATGAAAAATTTAAGAGATTGATATTAATGGGCTATTTCTGAATCTCGCATGTCTTCTAAAAACTTATCAAAATTAAAAACGTAGCGATTTTTTAAAAATTCTTTCTGTCCCCCTTTAGTTTTCTCTCTTGCGCAGTATATCATCTATCTCATCGACCTTTATTATGTTTATTTTAATCTCTCTATGCTATCGATTCCCTTGTCCGATTGTAGCATCCGCTCTCAATGTCAACAAAAGCCAAATTTAAAGAATTTTTCCATGCCTAAAACAGATATTGAAATTGCTCGCACTACTCAAAAGCAGCCCATCACTGAAATTGCACAAAAAATTGGTATTGCGCATGAAAATCTCATTCCTTATGGACATGATAAAGCTAAAATTTCTTCTGCATACATAAAATCGCTCAATAAAAATCCAGATGGTAAACTTATACTCGTCACAGCTATCAATCCAACCCCTGCTGGAGAAGGAAAAACAACGACAACGGTTGGCCTCAATGATGCTCTCAATCTCATTGGAAAAAAAACAATAGCCGCCTTGAGAGAACCATCTTTAGGTCCGTGCTTTGGTATAAAAGGTGGCGCTGCTGGAGGTGGTTATGCTCAAGTCGTTCCGATGGATGACCTTAATTTGCATTTTACCGGCGATTTTCATGCCATTACAGCTGCCCATAATCTTCTTTCCGCAATGATAGATAATCATATCTACTGGGGAAACAGTCTGAATATTGATCCACGCCGCATTGTTTGGAAGCGAGTCCTTGATATGAATGACCGTGCATTGCGAGATATTGTTATTTCATTGGGTGGAATAACCAATGGTTTTCCACGTCAAACAGGTTTTGATATTACTGTTGCCTCCGAAATTATGGCTGTTTTTTGTCTTGCTGAAAATTTGGAAGATCTTTCACAAAGACTCAAAAGAATTATTGTTGCTTATCGTTATGACAAAACACCTGTGACAGTTGCTGACCTCAATGCGGAAGGTGCAATGACAGTTCTTCTCAAAGATGCCATGCAGCCTAATCTCGTACAAACCCTTGAAAATAATCCTGTTCTTGTTCACGGAGGACCTTTCGCAAACATTGCTCATGGCTGTAATTCAGTTATAGCAACAAAAACCGCTTTAAAACTCGCGGATTATGTTGTCACCGAAGCAGGATTTGGAGCCGATCTGGGAGCAGAAAAATTCTTCAACATTAAATGTCGACAAGCAGGTATTGTTCCCGATGCTACAGTGATTGTCGCAACAATTCGCGCATTAAAAATGAATGGTGGTGTGGAGAAAAATCATCTGTCAGAAGAGAATATCCCTGCTTTACAAAAGGGAGTCGATAATCTTTTGCGGCATATCAAAAATATGCAACATTACGGCATCCCTTGTGTTGTTGCTCTTAATCATTTTGATAGCGATAGCGATGCTGAAATACATACATTACAAAAGATCGTTGCAACAACCGGACACAAAGCTGTTGTCTGCACACATTGGAAACAGGGTGGAAAAGGCGCCCTAGAACTTGCACAGGAACTTGTTACTTTGATTGAAGAAAAAAATACTCATTTTAAAGTCCTGTATCAAGACGACCTTCCACTCATTCAGAAAATTAATTGTATTATAACAAACTTATATGGTGGGCGTGGAGCCATCATCCCCGTCCCTATTCTCAAGCAACTTGAATGTTGGGAAAAAGAGGGTTTTGGTACATACCCTATTTGTATGGCAAAAACACCCTATTCTTTTTCTTCTGACCCTACCCAATACGGTGCCCCTGTTGATTTTGAAATCCCTGTACGAGAAGTTCGCCTCTTGGCGGGTGCGGGCTTTATTGTAGTTATTTGCGGAGATATCATGACCATGCCCGGCTTACCACATTATCCCGCTGCTGAAAAAATTCATCTTGACAGAAATGATCAGATACAGGGACTTTCGTAAATGTAGAGCCCATAAACTTAAACATTCATGATAAAAAGCACCTTATAATGAAAGAATAGAATTTTAAAAAGCAATATAGACAAATACCTTATTTATGTGATATGCACTCCATAGTGTGTGCCCTTTCAAATATAGTTTAAAGAGGGCGAGGTTTTTACCTATTATTTATGATAACTTGAAACAAAGCAGGATAGATCGTGCAAGTACTCGTTCGTGATAACAATGTTGATCAAGCGCTACGTGCGCTAAAGAAAAAGATGCAGCGTGAAGGCATTTTTCGGGAAATGAAGATGCGTGGATATTATGAGAAGCCATCTGAAAAGCGTGCCCGTGAGAAGGCTGAAGCTGTTCGTCGTACACGTAAGCTTGCCCGTAAACGTGCGCAAAGAGAAGGTCTTGTTACGAACGGCCGAACTGCTACAGTAAGATAGTGCGCTTTTGTTGATGTGGTCTTGAAATCGCAGTGACAATGATATCCGAGAATATTTAGTGTATCGTGTGAGTGTTTTTTTCACTTATGATTTATTATGTCTCTCTGTCTGCTGTATCCGTTCTTCAAATGTGATGGTTAGCTCTAAGAGGCTCTAAATAAGTGTTTTCTTGTAGTCTTTTTGTGGACTTTACGTAGCACTTACTTATTCGAGATAATGAAATAACAAACTATCACTTGGATTATTAAAGGTATCGGTTGTTACACGAGATGTGCATAAGGGGGGTGTCCTAATGTAATCCTTATTTGCATACAAATCTCATGATGATCTTCTCATCTGGAATGTATATTGAGAATCTTGCACATACTTTAAATCAAGTTAAACGGCAAAATACAAATTACTATCACAATACATCATTGCGTGCATAAAGAATAAAAACAAGTAATCTTCTCCCCCTCACTTAATTCAATGAAGCGGTAAAACACTGTAACTTTTGAGCTTTTTATTTCCTTTTTATCCTCAAGGACACATATTCTGAGCCACTCTCAATCTGAATCAGATTGGTGTCTCTCAAGAGATACATTCTACTTTCTCACGGCTTATATGATTCACTTTATAGATTCTGCGGGCAAGCTCTACTCTCAATCTCCTGTTCAATTTTATACTGCTCTTCTTGGTTGGTAAAAAAACTGAAATCAAGCATAAACAACTCTTGTATTTTAATACATGAATATATCCTCTATGTCCTGCAAAACAGTATTTTCCAGCACTCCTATAAAACCTGAAATTGATATATTCTCACCTTGCTCTCTCTATTTGTCTAGCATACTACAGCATGACCAATTAAGTAGATTGTAATTTAATATCCTATAACCAAGCCGCAAAATTTGTAAGATTTGTTAACACTGACAAACGCTATCTTTATGATCTACAAAATCACAAGCCAACTTATCATAGCTTGTCCTCTCCTCAATAGTGCTTGTCTGGCATTATAAAAATTCATGCACGGTACATTTCATTTTATGCTAGAATCGCTTTTCAAATCACACACTTATCCTTTTATTATCCTGTTATTGAAGGTTTTTTTGATCATAATTCGCATAGAGTGGTATCCCTTTTGAGAAATAAACCACACAGATAAATGTACATTTTTATAATCCTACCTGTTATAGAAAACTGACACAGATTTTAAGATATTCAATCATCTCAACACTCAATTTATCTTAAACCTATAAACTGTATGAGAATCGAACATTAATTTACAAGCACGCTTTAATGAGCAAAATAAACATTAGAAATTCAAACCTTTGTTCTGCTTATTTCACTATTCTTATAAACAATTTCCTCATTGTTTAGATCTCTTTAACTAGCAGTATGCCATAGTTTTGATCCAACCCCCAATTCTATCTTCCAGATCTCAGATTGCCAATATATAAAAACGAAGAAATAAAAGGTTTAAGTGTGCAAAATTCTAGTTGGTTTCAGTTCTCAGTACGTGTATCATGTATCCTCATAGCAGGAGTTTTTGTATTTAGTTTCCCTCGTTTTTTGCAAGCACAAACACCCAATCAAAATCTAGGGCAAAATTTAGGACCAAGTGGTTTACCACTTCCACGCTTTGCTTCGATTAAACCCACCCGTGTAAATGTGCGTATCGGACCAGGAAGCAATTATTCTATTCTTTTTATCTACAAAAAACAGGGATTGCCTATTGAAATCATTCAAGAATATGATCAATGGCGCAAAATCCGTGATGCCGAAGGTGATGAGGGATGGGTCTATCAATCTCTTTTATCAGGAAAACGAACTGCTATAGCTATCCCATGGCAAAAAGATAAAACAAAAAGACTCATGCTGCGCAAAACCCCCGCCGACAACGCAGAACTCGTTGCAGAAGTAGAGCCTAATGTTATTGGTAATATTCGCCAATGCGATGGACACTGGTGCGAATTAAGTATTAATAATACCCGAGGATGGCTCCAGCAATCCCAGTTATGGGGAATCTATCCTGATGAAAAAATTAAAAGTTGGTGACTTTTAAATCGAAACACGTTCAAATTTTACCGCTTGTTGAACTTTCTCTGCTCTATAATCAGATTAGCTTTTTGGCTTTAACCGAATTATTAAATCAACATGCGAAATTTCCATACCTTCTGGCGGTTGAGGTAAATTTCCAATGATGGGAGTTTCTTTCAAGTCATAAGGAATATCAAGAATACGATTTTCACCTTCTATATAAAAATGATAGTGGTCAGATGTATTGGTATCAAACCAAGTTTTCGAACCTTCCACAGCAATAATCCGTAATAATCCCGCTTCTGTAAATTGATGAAGCGTATTATAAACCGTTGCTAAAGACACAGGCACACCCAATGCAATTGCCTCTTCATAGAGTTCTTCAGCAGCAATATGACGATTCCCTTGAGAAAAAATCATATGAGCAAGTTCTAATCTTTGGCGTGTTGGCCGTAAACCATTTTGACGCAAACGTTTTTCTAACATAGGGACGGAATAATAATGCAAAACCTTCCCACAGTCTTTCGTGGACTGTTGCTCTTCATTTAACTCTAAATTGTCTGCGCTCATTGACATATCAAAACCACAATGCATTTTTGCTCAAAGAAGATTAAAATAGAAACAATATGTATAATGTATATTCTATTTTTAAATAACCCACCATGCAGGATACATAAAAAAGGGCCTTTGTCATTAAAAATGATATAAAATCATTTCCCTCTCCTTAAAATTTGCTCTAAAAGTAGGTTTGGGAAAAGCGCAGAAGTAAAATATATGCAAATAAATGGAGTAACAATGGCTGAACAAAAGTCTCGCTACACTTATGAAGAGCTTCTAAGCTGCGCTCGCGGCGAAATGTTTGGTAAGGGTAACGCGCAATTACCTGCCCCTCCTATGTTAATGATTCATCGAATCACTCAAATTAGTGAAACTGGCGGTGAATATAATAAAGGAATGGTCCGTGCTGAATTTGACATTACTTCAGACCTATGGTTCTTTGACTGTCACTTTATGGGTGATCCGGTTATGCCAGGATGTCTCGGTTTAGATGGTATGTGGCAATTAACAGGTTTTTTTCTCGGTTGGTTAGGTGAACCAGGAAAAGGAAGGGCTATTTCAACCGGTGAAGTAAAATTATCAGGTATGGTCACTCCGCAAACCAAACTGCTTGAATATGGAATAGATTTTAAACGTATCCGGCGTGGAAATTTGGTCTTAGGAATAGCAGATGGATGGGTAAAAGCAGATGGCGAAGCCATCTATAAAGCTAGTGATTTACGTGTTGCTTTATTTAAAGAAGACTGAAATTATTTGCATTAAAAGGGGCATAAACAAGGAGGTATGAATGCGTCGAGTTGTTGTAACCGGAATGGGAATTGTCTCCGCGATTGGAAATAACCCTAGAGATGTTTTAACCAGTTTGTATGAAGCAAAATCTGGGATTTCCTATGCCCCCCAATATGCCGAATTAGGTTTTCGTAGCAGAGTTTATGGAAAACCTGATATTGATATAGAAGAATTGGTTGACCGACGCGCTTTACGTTTTCATGGACGCGGAACTGCTTGGAATCATATCGCCATGGATCAAGCAATTGTTGATGCGGGTTTAGAGCTGCATGAAGTATCAAATGAACGCACAGGTATCATTATGGGCTCGGGAGGCCCTTCAACGCAATCAATCGTTGAAGCTGCTGACATTACACGCCAAAAAGGTCCAAAGCGTGTTGGTCCTTTTGTTGTACCTAAAGCAATGAGTTCTACAGCATCCGCAACGCTTGCGACTTTTTTTAAAATTAAAGGTGTGAACTATTCGATCTCTTCGGCTTGTGCTACTTCTAATCATTGTATTGGCAATGCTTATGAATTGATACAGTACGGCAGACAAGATCGTGTCTTTGCTGGTGGTTGCGAAGATTTGGACTGGACATTATCTGTTTTATTCGACGCTATGGGCGCTATGTCTAGCAAATATAATGACGTACCAGAAAAAGCTTCACGTGCTTATGATATCAATCGTGATGGATTTGTTATTGCTGGTGGAGCAGGTGTTCTAGTTCTTGAAGAGCTGGAGCTTGCCAAGGCACGTGGTGCAAAAATCTACGGAGAAATTGTCGGATATGGCGCCACATCCGATGGACATGACATGGTTGCTCCATCTGGTGAAGGGGCAGAACGATGCATGCGCATGGCACTTGCAACGGTCAATAATAAAATTGATTATATCAACCCCCATGCAACAGCAACACCTGTTGGTGACCCCCCCGAAATAGAAGCAATCCGCCGTGTCTTTGGAGAAGGTGATCAATGTCCACCAATTTCCGCCACAAAATCTCTGACTGGTCATTCCTTAGGAGCCGCAGGTGTTCAAGAAGCGATCTATACACTGTTAATGATGAATCACAATTTTATTTGCGAGAGCGCCCATATTGAAGAGCTTGATCCAGCTTTTATCAATATGCCAATTGTTCGTGAACGTCGTGATCATCAACAACTGAATACTGTATTATCAAATACATTTGGCTTTGGTGGTACCAATGCAACGCTCGTTTTCCAACGCTATGTGTAAATTAAGAGTTCTTAGCGGATTGAAAAAAAGCATAGTTTTATGGAGAATTGTATGAAAGGTTTGATGGAGGGCAAACGTGGCCTTATTATGGGGGTTGCAAATGATCACTCAATTGCTTGGGGTATTGCCTGTCAACTCGCAAAAGCAGGAGCTGAATTAGCATTTACCTATCAAGGAGATGCCTTTGGAAAACGGGTGCAACCACTTGCGGAAAAACTTGGTTGCAAATTGTTGCTTGAATGCGATGTTGAAAAAATTGAAAATCTTGATCATGTCTTTGAACATCTTGAAAAAGAATGGAAAACAATTGATTTTATTGTTCATGCCATTGGCTTTTCAGATAAAAATCAGCTCAAAGGACGTTACGTTGATGTTACAACACGCGAAAATTTTAAGCGTACGATGGTTATTTCAGCTTATTCCTTTACTGAAATTGCCCAGCGTGCCGGTAAGCTTATGCCTAATGGAGGAGCTCTCTTAACGCTCACTTATGGAGCTTCACAGCAAGTTGTCCCTAATTATAACATCATGGGTGTTGCTAAAGCCGCTTTAGAAGCTATGGTACGCTATTTAGCAGCAGATTTTGGCCCGCAAAATATTCGTGTCAATGCAATTTCGGCGGGACCTGTTAGGACATTAGCAGGGAATGGTATTGCATCTGCGCGTGCAATCTTCTCATATCAACGCCGTAATGCTCCACTACGTCGCACTGTCAACATTCATGAAATCGGAAAAGCTGCTCTTTACCTACTTTCTGACTTATCATCAGGCGTTACCGGTGAAATTCATTATGTTGATTCAGGCTATAACATTATGTCTATGCCAACACTCGAAGAGCTAAAACAGAGTGAAGAAACTCAAGGAGAATGATTTTTCATAAAACTTTTAAAAGTAGAAAAAGTAAGCATATATGTCGTATTTTAAAAACATATCGCCTGCTTTTTCTAACGTAAATGCTATGGATCATGAGAAGAGACTTCTTATTTTTAGAAGATATGACTTCAACAACAGCTCCAGTGACATTGTGCAAAAATCTAACGCATAGAAATCTGCAATCCATTAAATTAAAGAATTGCTGTTTTGTTCATAATCAGCACAATCCGTTGTCAGGTTTCTGTCGCAACTACACTATCTCTTATTGAATCATTCAAAAGCCTACTATGTCGTCCACCTCATTTTTGAATGACCGGCTTAATAATGTATTAGCTGCTTCGACTACACTTTTACCACAAAAGAGCACCTGATAAATTTGCTCTGTAATTGGCATTTCTACCCCGACGCGTTGTGCTAATGTACGCACTTCTTTTGTATTTAAGTAACCTTCAACAACTTGACCAATCTGTTTTTCCGCTTTTTCTCTCTCCATTCCTTGGCCAAGCAGCATTCCAAAACGGCGATTGCGCGATTGGTTGTCGGTACATGTCAAAACGAGATCACCTAAGCCTGTCATACCCATGAATGTAGAAAGCTCAGCACCCATTGCAACGCCTAAACGACTAATTTCAGCTATCCCTCGTGTGATAAGAGCTATTCGGGCGTTTGCTCCAAATCCCATACCATCTGATATTCCTGCACCAATAGCAATGACATTTTTGGTTGCACCACCCAATTGAACACCAATCATATCTGGATTTTTATACACTCTAAAATTTTTGCTATAATGGAAAAGTTGCTGTAGCTCCTCACCAAATTCAGCATCAGAAGCTGCTAGCGTAATTGCTGTGGGCAAGCCGATAGCAAGTTCTTTAGCAAAAGTTGGTCCAGACAAGACAGCTAAAGGGATTTTATCACCTAAAACCTCACGAGCAACTTCTTGTAAGAGGCGTCCCGTACCGTGTTCTAAGCCCTTCGTTGCCCAAATAACACGTGAATTTTGATGCAAATAAGGCTGAATATTGCACAATACCTGACGAAATACATGACTTGGAACAACAATCAATATATTAGAGCTTGTCATTATTGCCGTTTTAAGAGAAGTTTCAAGCAATAGATTTTTAGGAAATTGAATATCGGGTAAAAATGCCTGATTACAGCGATGTTCTTGTAATTTTCTGATATGTTGAGGATTATATCCCCAAAGTAAAACACGATGGCCGTTACGGGCCAGAGTAATGGCTAATGCAGTGCCAAAAGAACCGGCACCAATAACTGTTATCGAAATGGCTTTCATTAAGCTTTCTGATTATTTTCCAAATTTCCAGTTTGCATGATACACTATAATATATTTATTAAAGAGTACTTTAATATAAATTCATTGAATTTGAAAATACTCTTTCCTCTTAGCTTTACCTTATACAACATGAAATCTTTTAAAATTTCTCATTTTCTATACTGAATTATATAAACACAACTTCTTGTACATTCTATAAAGAGCATTTTATCTCAAATAAAATTAAGGTTACGCTAAATTAGCCATATTTTCTGTTTTAGAAAAGTATAGTCCAAATTGTAATAATCCCTTAAACAATTACTCGATTGATATCCTATACTTAATATCCTACCCTATGTCCCACAATATTTTCGCGACTAGTGCCTACAAAAAAAGCCAATGCACTTGGCATTGGCTTCATGGATATTTGATATTTTGATTCTCGGTAACTACTTTACGGAATTTTGTGTATCTGGCGCTTGCTCCACGGGCATTTTTGCATCCGGCACTTTCTCTACAGGAGCCTGCGTTGATTGCCCCACGGGCATTTCCACACCTGGTGCTTGCTCTACAGGAGCCTGCGTTGATTGCCCCACAGGCATTTCCACACTCGGTGCTTGCTCTACGGGAGCTTGTGTTGACTGCCCCACGGGCATTTCCACACCTGGTGCTTGCTCTACGGGAGCCTGCGTTGACTGCCCCACGGGCATTTCCACACCCGGTGCTTGTTCTACGGGAGCTTGCGTTGATTGCCCCACGGGCATTTCCACACCTGGTGCTTGCTCTACAGGAGCTTGCGTTGACTGCCCCACGGGCATTTCCACACCCGATGCTTGCTCTACAGGAGCTTGCGTTGACTGCCCCACGGGTATTTCCACACTTGGTGCTTGCTCTACAGGAGCCTGTGCTGGTAACTGTTCTACTGGTTTTTGTGTCTCCGAGAATTGCTCAGGAGTCGTCACAGAACTCCCTAACACCTCTGGCTCAACAATACGTCCTGAACCACCCATCATATTGTAATTCAAATGAGAAATAGCCCACCACGTACCCCCAATAATAATAAAAACGCAGATAGCTGCAAACCATAATGCGCTTAAATTCCACTTGGCATCTGGACCAGAATTCAAGTGCAAGAAGAAAACAATTTGCACTATAATCTGAATAATCGCCATTCCAATAAGATATGCAACCTTTGTGCTAATTGCCCAGCTGTCCATCATTCCATACATCACAGGAATAAAAGACCCCATCGTGAAAAATACGGCCAAAATAAAACCAATTAAATAGGAACCCGTACTGGGACCATGTGCTTCGTTATGCCTGCTCATTATAATGCTCCTAATAGATAAACCATCGTGAAAACACCAACCCATACGATATCAAGCAAATGCCAGAAAATTGAAAGACATGTCAAACGTGTTTTATTATCCTGATCCAAACCATTACGACGAAGATGAAAAAACATTACTACCATCCAAAGAAGACCAACACTTACATGAAGACCATGGGTGCCCACCAAAGCAAAAAATGCTGACCAATAAGCGGATAGAACCTCTCGTCCAAAAAGCTGTAAACCTGTTGCAGGATCAATACCAGCATAAGCATTAGGATCGTAATAAAACACCTCGCCCAGAAGCTCATGAAATTCATAAACTTCCATTCCGATAAAGCAACATCCAAGGACAAAGGTAACTGCCATCCATAACCGCACACCACTAAGATTACTTTTATGCGCTTGTACCATTGCAAACCCATAAGTAATGGATGACAGTAATAAGATAGCAGTTTCAACTAAAACAAATTTTAAATCAATGAATTCATTGCTTGCTTTCCCCCCCCCATAAGAAGCAGAAAAAACAGCAAAACTTGAAAAAAGTGTCGAGAACAGAATCAAATCCGAAAGAATGTAGACCCAAAAACCAAATGTCATTATCGAGCTACTATCGTGATGATGTTCATCGCCGTGAGCATTATTCATTGTCATCGCATTCATACTGTTGCTCCTTGTTTTTTAAGAACAGCTGTAAAAACATCCTCAGTTTTTTGCACTTCTTCAGCTGGAATATAGTAACCATGGTGGTCACCTGTTAATGAATGACGCACAATCGTTGCAATAAAACCAATCAATCCAATCGCAACAAGCCACCAAATATGCCAAACAAGCGCAAAACCAACAACTAACGAGAAGAATCCTGCAATAATCCCTGCCGATGTATTTGAAGGCATATGAATTTTTGAAAATCCACTTGTTGGACGCTGATAACCATCCTTCTTCATATGCCAATAAGCATCATCATTCTGCACTTCTGGAATGATTGCAAAATTATAAGCAGGGGGAGGAGAAGAAACAGACCATTCAAGTGTCCGTCCATCACCCCAAGAATCATTTAATGTTACTGGCAAGCGCCCTTTATGTTTGATACCGTACCAAATTGCTAAAACAACTTGCAGCACAAAACAAAGGATACCAAGCAAAATAATAAAAGCTCCCAGTGCGGCAATGATAAACATTGGTTGCCAACTAGGTTCCATATAATGTTGAAGACGACGCGTCGCACCCATCAAGCCAAGTGCATAAACTGGGAAAAAAGCGAGATAAAAACCTACGAACCAGCACCAGAAAGATGCAATACCTAGAAACCGATTGGGTTTATAACCAAAGACTTTTGGAAACCAAAAAGCAAGCCCAGCTAGATAAGCAAAAACAACGCCACCAATAATTGTATGATGGAAATGTGCTACCAAAAAGAGCGAATTATGAAACTGCCAATCTGCAGGCACGATAGACATCAAAACGCCTGTTAATCCACCACCAACGAATGTAAAGATCATTCCCATACACCAAAGCATTGGAGGCTCGAAACGAATGCGACCCTTATACATAGTCAGTAACCAATTAAAGACTTTCACACCTGTGGGAACCGCAATGATCATCGTTGCAATACCAAAGAAAGTATTTACAGCTTCACCTCCACCCATTGTAAAGAAATGGTGTCCCCAAACAACAAGCGAAAGAATTAAAATAACCAACATTGCCCATACCATTGAAGTATAACCAAAAAGGCGTTTTGAAGAAAAAGTCGACACAACCTCAGAAACAATCCCAAAAGCAGGAACAACCAAAACATAAACTTCAGGATGACCAAAAATCCAGACATAGTTAATCCATACCATCGGATTTCCACCCCCAACATTGGTAAAGAAATTCATGCCCAAATAACGATCACATGCCAAGAGTGCGAATGCTACTGTTAAAACAGGATAAATCACCAAAATAAGGACATTGCTAACGAAAGCGCTCCAACAAAACACTGGCATTTTCATCATTGTCATCCCAGGAGCACGCATTTTAATAATGGTCGCAACAAAATTGATTGCCCCCATTGTCGTCGCGATACCAGAAAGCTGAAGCGACCATAAATAATAATCTACCCCTGTATCTGGACTCCCTTGCAACTCAGAAAAAGGAGGATACATCAACCAACCACCACGACCAAAATTACCAACACCTAGCGATATGTTAATCAGTATTGCCCCTGCCGCTGTAATCCAAAACCCTAAATTATTTGCAAAGGGAAAGGCAACATCACGCGCACCAATTTGTAGCGGTATGAGATAATTAAAAAGACCAAATAAAATCGGTGTAGCCATGAAGAAAATCATAATGGTGCCATGCGCCGAAAAAATCTGATCAAAATGCTCAGGCGGCAAATACCCTGCCGTTTCACTGCCAAGCGCCATAGCCTGATGTGTTCGCATCATAATTGCATCAGCAAAACCACGAACAAGCATGATAATACCGAGAACAATGTACATAATACCGATGCGTTTATGATCAACCGTTGTAATCCAATTTCGCCATAAAACTCCCCACCATCCAAGTACTGTTAAAGCAATAACAGCAATTAAACCTCCCAAAACAATCGCAATACATGTGTATAAAACGATTGGCTCATGTGCAAGTGCGTGAAAAGCACCAGCCGTAGGATCTGTAAGTCTTCCAAACATTTCTCAACCCATATCAAATGAATTTCAGTTACAAGAAACCTTCTTTTAAAAAGGTCCTTTCTCGATTGATGCCCTAAATAACATCAGGATCAAAAACAGAACAAAGGGCACCCCAAAGCGACTGAGCCGCAGCACGCTTCATTAAGTCTTCATTACATACGGTATTTTCATCAACACATCGATTGACAATCCGGTAATAAAGCCGACTTTCAACAGGAGAAAAATAACGTACTTCAGCATCCTTTTCCTTAGCAGCAACATCACCCATACGCGGCGCAATAGAAAGCTGACGATAAGATGCACGATCAAGAATTTGGCCACCAGACCGAGCTTTAGCAACCCAATTCTCAAAATCTTGCGGAGATACAGAATGCCATTTAAAGCGCATCTTTGCAAAACCATCACCACTGTAATTTGCTGAGGTTCCTTTAAACACCCCTTGCTCATCCGCTATCAAATGCAATTTGGAATTCATCTGCGGCATAGCGTAAAGAACTGTGCCCAATTTGGGTACCCAAAAAGCATTTACAGAACTTTCTGACGTCAATTGCAACAAAACTTGACGCCCTTTAGGTGCATAAATCTCATTGATCGATGCAATATTATATTCAGGGTAAATAAAAAGCCATTTCCAATCAAGAGCAACAACGTCTACTTGCAACGGCTTCCCTTCGCCAACAACTTCCACTGGAAGGGGATTTTCTGGCTCAAGCTTATAGGTGTAATAGGCTGTCAACGCACCTAAAACCGTTACAATAATAATTGGAACACCCCACATAAATGCTTCAATTTTATTTGAATGCCCCCAATCAGGTAAATATTCTTCTGCAGTATTCGACGCCCGATATTTAATGGCCAAAAATACTACACTCACCATCACTGGTATTACGACACAAAGCATAACAGCAACACAAATAACGATCAAAATAAGCTGTTGGCGCGCAACATACCCTGCTGGGTGAATAACGTCAAATTTACAACTAGATAAAAGAAACGCCATCCCTAAAATCACGAGCATCTTTATTTGTTTAACAAAGTTTCTCATCTCACCTGCCCCATCATACATATCAGAAGTTGTCATCAAAAACGATGAAACCTCAATAACATTGCTTACCTATTTAAAAAGAATTATCAAGTAAATTCAAATGCTCTCAGCAATATTATACAGATTATACAACTTTTGATCTTCTTATACCAAATTTAAGCCTCTTAGAAAGATATTCAAGCGCAAACCAATATCCATCACTCCCACAACCAGCAATAACCGCATCCACACCTGTAGCGCTATAAGAATGGTGGCGAAAAGCTTCACGCTGATAAATATTAGACAAATGAACTTCCACTTTTGGCCCCGAAAATATTTTTAATGCGTCAAGAAGTGCAACAGATGTATGACTGTAAGCTGCTGGATTGATGATCAATCCAGCACTCACTCCAATGGCTGCCTGTATCCATTCTACCAATTGACCTTCACAGTTACTTTGATGAAAATGCACTATTACACCAGCATTTGTTGCCCATTCGCTGCAAAATTTTTCAATATCTTCTAGAGTCTCAGTTCCGTAAATTTCTGGCTCTCGTTGACCCAGAAAATTTAAATTAGGACCATTTAAAACTGTTATAATTGTAGACATAGTAAGCCTCTTCTTCTCGACCATAACCTCATAAAAAAATGAACATATTTTCTACTGCAATAAAGCTCCATCCTTAATCTCAAAAAATTCTGCTCGTCCTTTTAGGGCATCAAATAAAATGCGGTCCGTTCCTGTCATAAATGTTTGTCCCCCTAAGTCATCAAGAATATCAAATAAAGCAGCACGCCGATGAGGATCAAGATGTGCCGCCATTTCATCAAGTAGAAGAATAGGAGCCTTATCTGACATCATGCCTGTTAAACGCGCATGACACAAAACCAAGCCCGTCAAAAGAGCTTTTTGTTCACCTGTTGAACAAGATGTCGCAGCCATATTTTTATCAGCATAAAAAACCTGCAAATCTGTACGATGCGGTCCTTCCAATGTCCGCCCAGCAGCACGATCTCTTGCACGATGATGCCGCAGTCGCTCATAAAATTGTTCTTCAACCTCAACTGCTGATATCTTATCAAGAGCCATTTCTAAAAAACCATCAATTTGCAAAAAAGCCCGTGGAAAAGGTATTTGAGAAGGCGTTTGTGCAAACATATCATTTAAAAGGCGAATAACATCGATACGCGCCGCAGCAATAGCCGTTGCCAGCTCTGCCATTTGCTTTTCTAAAGCATCAAACCAAGAAAAATCTTCATTTCCATCCAAAAACAAACGATTACGTGCGCGCATAGCCTTATCATAATCTGTTATGCGGCGACTATGCAAAGGATCAATCGCCAAAACCATACGATCCAAAAAACGACGGCGCTCAAGCGAAGGACCGCTAAAAAGCCCATCCATAGAAGGAGTCAAAATGCTAATATGACAATAATCTGTTAGGCAATCACTTGTCTCATTCACACCATTAATATGAACTTTTCGACCGTTGCCATCAACTTCCAAAGCTGTACCAATATTCACTTCGCCATAAAGAGCACACTCAAGACACGCAAACACAACAAACCCTTCACCCCCACCGTCTGCAAAGCTCACATCAGAATAAACCGCACGCCGTAAACCACGACCAGGAGAGAGAAAAGATAACGCTTCTAAAAGATTCGTCTTACCAGCACCATTATGGCCGGTAAAAACCACATGTTGACCTGAAAAATGAATATTAAAAGAAGGATAATTGCGATAACGCACAAGCTTTAGCTGTCTTACTGCCACTTTGTGCACATGACCAGCTATGCATTGCAAAACAATCGTCCCTAAACGCGAATGGGCATCAGCACATAAAGCGCAGCTTCATCATTCTTATCGCGTATCAGAGCAGGAGCTACAGCATCGGCCAACATAAAAACCATCTCATCATTCGAAAGTTGTCCAGCAATATCCAAGAGGTAACGTGAATTAAATCCTATCTCAAGCGGATCAGATGTATAAGTTGCTGCTAACTGATCTTCCGCACTTCCTGAATCAGGATTATTAACAACAAGCCTCAATTGCCCATGCTCAATCGTTAACTTTACTGCACGCCCACGATCACTTGAAATTGTTGAAACACGATCAACCGCAGAAGAAAAGTCCTGCCTGTTAACAATCAATTCCTTATCATTCCCAAGAGGGATAACACGTTGATAATCCGGAAATGTTCCATCAATTAACTTTGATGTCAAAACTACAGAACCTACAGAAAAACGAATCTTTGTCTCTGAGAGCTCTACACACACCTCACCATCAATTTCCTCCGAAAGCAGCTTTTGCAACTCTCCCACAGTTTTACGAGGAATAATGACACCCGGCATACCATCAATACTCGAAGGTGCCTCCATATCAACTTGTGCCAAACGATGTCCATCGGTCGCAACTAAACGTAGCTTCAAAACACCATCATTAACAATATGGAAATAAATGCCATTAAGATAATAACGGGTTTCCTCAGTAGAAATAGCAAATTGCGTACAATCCAGTAAATGTTTTAAGCCTGATGCTGATAGAGAAAAACGATAACCAAACTGACCCGGAAGTGACTCTGGAAAATCTATCTTTGGAAGGCACTGAAGTTGAAAATGTGCAAGACCCGAAACAACGGACATCGTACTTGTTTGATTTTCATCAACGGATAAAACAATTTCACTACTGTCAGAAAATTTGCGAACGATATCATATAGCAAATGTGCTGGAACAGTTATTGCCCCAGCCTCTTCAACATTGACTACAAAAGACTCTGTAATCTCTAAATCAAGATCTGTTGCTTTTAATTGCACAGTACCATTGTCTACATCAATTAATACATTCGATAGAATAGGAACAGTATTACGACGCTCCACCACACGGTGAATACGACCTAGAGATTTGAGAAATTGACTGCGATCCACTGTAATACGCATAAAATCCCCGTTACAATTTACAAAAAACTACAGAAATTCTCTAGATTAGAAATAACCTATCCCCTTAAAGAATCATCTACCTAATTCTATTCAACCTCTCTTTAAATAGCAAGTAACGACTGTATAAGCAAAAATAGCACTCCTTATAAGTCCTCTACGCTCACTCTAAAAAGAGGAAAGACTGTTATGCAGCTTGCTCTCCAATCAACCGCTTAAGTAATTCAAGCTCTTTGGCCAATGTTTGATCTCCACAAACCAAATCTTCAATTTTACGTACAGCATGTAAAACCGTTGTGTGATCACGCCCACCAAAACGACGCCCAATTTCTGGTAAGGAGCGAGGCGTCAACATTTTTGCCAAATACATCGCAACTTGTCGCGGCTTCACGACTGTACGTGTCCGACGATTAGATAACAAATCCTGTTTAGAAACATTATAATGCCGCGCAACTGTACGTTGAATTTCTTCGATCCGGATACGCTTAGGTTCACCAGAACGTGTCAAGTGGCCTAATAATTCATCAATCCGTTCTAAAGATAAATCAGACTCGAAAGACTGACGGAACAATAACTGATTAAATGCTCCTTCAATATCACGTCCCGACCCTGAAACTGTTTTCGCTATATACTCTAGAATATCATCAGAAATTGAGATCATGTTATCATCTTGTTGCGCCAATTGTAACCGCTGATGCAACATTTTCAAACGCATTTCATAATCGGGGGCTTCAATTTCAAGAGCAACCCCTCCCTGAAGACGAGAGCGAACCCGAAGATCAAGTGATTCTAATTCTGCCGGTGGACGATCTGCGGCCACAACAACTTGTTTTGCACTGTCAAGCAACATATTCAGTAAATGACAAAATTCATGTTGAATCGACTTTCCCTGTAAAAATTGCATATCATCAATAATGAGAAGATCGATATCACGAAGCTGCTCTTTAAATGAAAGAGCATCATTATCACGAATAGCCGTCGCAAAACGCCACATAAAATATTCAGCGGTCAAATAAATAACCCGCGCAGACGTTAAACGCTTCAACGCTGCAGATGCAATAGCTTGAAGCAAATGCGTTTTCCCTAAACCAACCGATGCGTGAATAAAAAGAGGATTAAATCTTAAGGCACTTTTATGACCTTCTGCAATCGAACGCGCTGCTGCTAAAGCAACACGATTAGAAGAACCCTCTACAAAACTCTCAAAAGTATAGCGAGAATCAAGCGGTGAACCTAAAACACCTCCTTGAGCATTCTTTACTGAATGCTCTGTATACCCCTCAACGAAAGACGCCGTTGCCTGCTCTTCCAGAACAACAGGAGCTGCACTTGTTCTACAGACTACACCTGCTGAAACACGTTTCATACCCCGAACGATAATTTCGACGCGAAGAATCGCAGAATTCTCTTGTTTCCATAAATTGGTCAAAAGAGAACCATAATGATTGTTAATCCATGAACGCAAAAATGCTGTAGGAACAGAAAGTTTTACAAGATTACGGCTATATTCAGCAAGCTTCACACGTCCAAACCAGCTCGTATAAGCTTCCATACCAACCTGTGCCTTTAATTGCGCCATAACACGCGCAAAAGCTGCCGCCCCTTCCTCCTCTGAAATAATAGAATGCTCTACAAAAACACCTCTACCAACTTCCCCATCACTATCCGTTATCTTACTCTTTATTATTTTTTCTGCCGACAGGATATTCACCGAAACCCTTTTAAAGGAACTAGCTTTAGAGTTCAATTTATCCACCATCTTTCATCCTGATAAAAATAAAAATTTGTCCTACCAAACAGCTAAAAATTAACTTAGCGAAAGCAAAACGCCCGACCCCAAATAAGACCACTCATCCTCCCCTAGGACAGCTTTATTACAATTTCACCCCAAAAGATGACCAATTAAGATTTACTTGTATTCACGATATGACCCACTCTTCTTAAATAGCAAACATACCAATCAAGAGAACTAACAAACACGTCAGAAAACCTCTCCAACATGAGGGCTCACAATAGCCTAAAACAAAGCATCTTACACTCAACGCAACATAGGATAATAAGCTGATGTAACCCCTATATGTTTTTAGTCTCCATAAGAACCATACAAAACAGCAGAGGTAAAATGCAAGAGGTCAAAATGAAATCAAAAGCTCCTAAAAAGCCGTCATAAACCTGCTTCTATAAATGAGAGATGGGGAAAATAATTGATTCAATTCATTTTTTTTCTTTTAATTTACCAATCATTAAAGAATCTTTTCAGATTAAAAAAAAAAAATAAAAATGCTTGACAAAAAAGACTCTGCAAAAATCCATAAAGCTTGTGGATAACCATATAAAGTCTACAAATCTTCTCTTCTTTTTAGGAGAAGAATCGCTTGTGATTCCTTTCCTTAAAAGAGGGTATTTACAGAAAACAAATAAAAACCAGCATCCCCAAAAATGCTGGTTTCATTTCTAATAAAATGGAAAAAGCTTAAACGCTAAGAGCCTTCAAACGTTTTGCTAAACGCGACACTTTTCGCGCGGCAGTATTTTTATGAAAAACCCCTTTGGAAACCGCACGCATAATTTCAGGTTCAAAATTCTTAAATGCTCTTTCTGCAGAAGCCTTATCGCCCCCAGCTAAAGCATCATCAAACTTACGCATAAAAGTACGAACGCGTGAACGGCGGGCCTTATTAACCTGTGTGCGTGCTGCAACTTTGCGCACTGCTTTTCGAGCGGAAGGTGTATTCGCCATAAATATCTCTCTCTTTCAACGCATCAGATAGAAACAGTCTCAATGACATCTCTACCAATCAAAACAAATCTTACCTCAGCAACATCATAAAGTTGCTGATAACTGCACGGCTTATAACGCAATCCTCAAACAAACGTCAATCAAATTTTCAAAGAGTGGCATAAAAAAACAAAGCCAAACTCTCCGACATCCATCTTCATGTTAAGGACACTTCTCAATGAACAAATACGGTTCAAACTGCTAGATTACGCAAAACATATTGCAAAATTCCGCCATGATGCAAATAATCTAGCTCATCTTCAGTATCAACACGGCATAATAATGGCACAGTTTTTACCGTTCCATCAGAAAAAGTGATTGTAACTACAGTCTTTTGCCGAGGTTTCAAATTATGAACCCCTTCAATCGTTACCTTTTCATCTCCCTTTAAACCCAAAGATTGCCAACTTGTACCTGCTTCAAACACAAAGGGAACAATTCCCATCCCAACAAGATTAGAACGATGAATCCGCTCAAAAGATTGAGCAATCACTGCTTTTACACCAAGAAGATTGGTGCCCTTCGCTGCCCAATCACGAGATGACCCATTACCATATTCAATACCAGCAAAAACAACAAGCGGAACCCCTTCCCGTTTATATGCCATTGCTGCATCATAAATTGCCTGTTCTTCTCTTGAAGGGTAATGAATTGTATAGCCCCCTTCACGACCATTTTCTCCTAGCATGAAGTTACGAATGCGAATATTGGCAAAGGTTCCACGCATCATGACTTCATGATTCCCACGACGTGTTCCATACTGATTAAAATCAGCCACTTTTACTCCGTGATCTGTCAAATATTTTCCTGCAGGAGAATCAATCTTAATGGAACCAGCAGGAGAAATATGATCCGTCGTAATTTTGTCACCAAACAAACCTAAAATCCGTGCATCTTTAATGTCTGGTAAAATATCAGGAGTCTTCCGCATCTCATAAAAATATGGTGGATTACGCACATATGTCGATTGTTCATCCCAAGCATAAGTAGCTCCCGTTGGAACCTGAACTTTTCGCCAATTTTCATCGCCCTTAAACACATCGGCATATTTTTCGGCAAAAATTTTACGCGTGACATTCTTTTCTATAAATTCTTGTATTTCTTGAGAAGTGGGCCAAATATCTTTCAAATAAACCGGTTGACCATCTGAACCTTCTCCAAGAGGCTCCTTCGTTAAATCTTTACGCACCGTCCCTACCAAAGCGTGCGCAACAACTAACGGCGGTGAAGCTAAATAATTGGCTTGCACATCAGGTGATACACGTCCTTCAAAATTACGATTTCCTGAAAGGACAGCAGCTGCAATTAAACCATTCTTATTAATTGTTTTAGAAATAGCTGGATACAAAGGACCAGAATTCCCAATACATGTTGTGCATCCAAATCCCACTAAGTTAAACCCCAACGCATCCAAATCTTTTTGGAGACCTGAATTGAGAAGATAAGCTTCAACAACTTGTGAACCGGGGGCAAGAGAAGTCTTAACCCATGGTTTGCTCTTGAGGCCTTTCGCCACAGCATTCCGTGCTAAAAGACCGGCAGCAATAAGAACACTTGGATTGGATGTATTCGTGCAAGAGGTAATTGCGGCAATCACCACATCTCCGTGGCCAAGATCATACTCCTCACCCTCAACTTGATATCGATCATTTTGTCCAACAACCTTCTTATAATCGCTGGATAATGCTCCCTCAAAACCCTGTCCCACACTTTCCAATGCAATACGCCCCTCAGGACGCTTAGGACCAGCCATAGAAGGTACAACATTTTCCATATCTAATTCAATTGTATCCGTAAAAACGGGATTGGCGATGGCTTCATCATGCCACATCCCTTGTGCTTTGGAATAAGCTTCCACTAAAGCGATCCGATTCTCATCACGCCCTGTCATATTGAGATAACGTACTGTTTCCTTATCAATGGGAAAAAAACCACAGGTCGCTCCATATTCAGGAGCCATATTCGCAATTGTTGCCCGATCAGCGAGTGTCATGTGTTCCAGACCAGGTCCAAAAAACTCAACAAATTTACCAACAACGCCTTTTTTGCGTAGAATTTGTGTCACCATCAATACTAAATCGGTAGCTGTCACACCTTCTTTAAGTCGCCCTGTTAAACGGAAACCAATCACTTCAGGTAACAACATAGAAACAGGCTGACCTAGCATTGCCGCTTCTGCTTCAATACCACCAACACCCCAGCCCAATACCCCCAAACCATTCACCATAGTCGTATGCGAATCAGTTCCCACACAAGTATCGGGATAAACCGTCTGCTCTCTTCCCTCATTCTTCATCCACACACATTGTGCTAAATATTCTAGGTTAACTTGGTGACAAATCCCTGTTCCAGGAGGAACAACACGAAAATTCTGAAAAGCTTGCTGCCCCCATTTCAGAAAACGATAACGTTCACCATTGCGTTCATATTCATGATCAACATTTTCCTTAAAAGCCATAGGATTGCCAAAATCATCAACGATAATTGAGTGGTCAATAATGAGATCAACGGGGATAAGGGGATTGATTTTTTCGGCATTCCCTCCAAGTTTAACCATAGCATCACGCATTGCAGAAAGGTCAACAACTGCAGGAACACCTGTGAAATCTTGCATGAGAACGCGCGCGGGACGGTAAGCAATTTCTGCACCAGCACTGCCTTTGTCATTTAACCATTTAGCAACGTTTAAGATATCTTCTTTCTTAACCGTGCGTCCGTCTTCAAATCGTAATAAATTTTCGAGAATAACCTTCATTGAAAACGGCAAATGAGAAACTCCCTCGAGCCCATTCTTTTCCGCTTCGATCAAACTATAATAAGTATATTTCTGACCACAAACATCTAAAATTCTGCGACAATTAAAACTATCAATTTGAGACATGACTGCCTACCCTCATACTACAAACCACCCAATTTCCTGGAATGAACAACCAAACTACGAATCAAAACCGCAGCTTGAGCGCAGACACAACCACCTCCGCCATCCATTTCCCCCTTCACCTTTTTATTCTCTCGGTAAATTCGAAAATCAGCGCTAAAGAACATTCTACACCAGATATTGATGTAACATATAGCTTATAGAATTATTTCTAGAACTATTCTAGATACAATTGCATAAAAAACATGTTTTTTATCCTATAATGCAATAAAGAGTATAGAAACAAAATAAAAGCAGGCAGTTACATGGTGTTATCGGGTGAAAACTTAGCAGCTCACAGAAATGAAGAAGTTCTGTTCCAAGAACTTTCTTTTTGTTTACTCCCACACCAACTTATGACAATCACAGGTCCAAACGGAATTGGAAAATCCACATTACTACGAATCATCGCTGGTCTTCTTGAAGCTGCTAAAGGCCAGGTAATACTTAAAGACCACGAACAAACATATCCGGTAGCAACTGCGTGTCATTATCTTGGTCCTCAAAATGCCATGAAACCTTCCTTATCTGTTATCGATAATTTACAATTTTGGGCAACATTTTATGGGCAACATTTACGCTATCCACATGAAGCCCTTGCTGACATTCATCTTTCTGATCTTGAACACTTACCCTTCAATGTTCTGTCAACGGGGCAAAAAAGGCGTGTAGCTATTGCCCGCCTTTTGCTTTCTTATCGTCCTATTTGGATTTTAGATGAACCAATATCGGGAGTTGATCACCATTCCCAAACTCTGCTTGCCAATATTTTTCAACGCCATCTCAATCAAGGCGGTATGATCATCGCTGCAACCCATAATCCCCTCGGCATTTCAGAAAACTATAAAATCTCTTTGGAAAAATTCTCACCCCAACAGGAAAAAAAACATGAAAGCACTGTTCTGGCGTGATCTTAAATTAGCTTTAACACCACAAGCTTCTTCGTTAACAGGACTTTTGTTTTTCATCGCTATTATTATGGTCACCCCCTTCGCCATTGGACCAGATCCTCAAGTTCTCACACAGATAGGCCCAGGCCTATTATGGTTTGGAGCCCTTTTCGCAGGACTTCTCAATCTGAACAAACTTTTTCAAACCGATCACGATGATGGAAATCTTGACCAATTCATCCTTGCTGGACAAAGACAAAGCTTCACACTGATTGTATTTACCAAATGCGTTGCCCATTGGATAGGAACAATGCTCCCCCTTATTTTTGCGACTCCTGTTTTAGCATTTATGCTCCATTTAGATGCTACGATAACTTTTACAACAATACTCACCCTCTTATGCGGAACACCTGCCATTATCTTTATTGGTGCTATAGGAGCTGCCCTCGCAACGTCATTGTTACACAGCACTCTTCTTATTTTTATTATCATCTTACCGTGGATCATTCCAATCATGATCTTTGGTGTTTCTGCTGCTACAGCTCCAACAAACCAAAATGTCTCTTTTCTCACTGCCTTGACTCTTCTTATCGCTTTTTCACTTCTGCTGAGTCTTTTTAGCTCTTTTGTTGCAGCGATAACACTCAAGCTTTTATCAGAATAGTAAAAGGTGATTGCCGCATAGCAAAACTTTGCCTATTATAAAACTCATGAATGAAACAGCTCACACACATAAAATAAGAGGACTGCCTACAAGTTTAGTCCGTTTTATGAAAATAAGCAGTGCCGTCTTACCTTGGTTAACAGGTATGACATTATGTCTTCTTATCTTAGGACTTATTCTGATTATGTATTCACCTGATGATTATCAGCAGGGGATTACAGTCAAAATTATGTATATTCATGTCCCGTTCGCGTGGCTCTCTACATTTTGTTATCTCATAATAAGTGCTGCTGCTTTGGGAAGTTTGATTTGGAAGCTTCATCTTGCTGATGTGGCACTCAAATGTGGTGCACCCATTGGAGCAATTTTTACAGCCCTATCCCTCATGACAGGTGCGCTTTGGGGGCGCCCCACATGGGGAACGTGGTGGGTATGGGATGCACGGCTCACATCGGTTTTAATCCTGCTTTTTATCTACCTTGCCATTGTTATGCTTGCTCGCGCTTTTGATAACCAAGCAAAAGCTACACGTGCTACAGCAATTCTCACACTCGTTGGACTTGTGAATATCCCCATTATCAAATTTTCCGTTAATTGGTGGAATACACTCCATCAATCAGCATCGCTTTTGCGTTCAGGAGGACCAACAATCGAGCGTGCTATGTTATGGCCCCTGATAACAATGATATTTTGTTTCGGCTTTATGTTTATTCTGCTCTATTTGATGGCTATGCGCAACGAAATCAATCGCCGTCATATTCAAATATTTCAGATCAAAAAAGCCCGTCGCGCACAATATCAGGATTCTTCATCATGCTCGCCCTAAATAACACGCACAATGGACTTTTAGGAAATCTTTCTCAGAAAATTGATTTTTTCCTTGGTACCCTTCACCACGAGCAAATTGTTGTTCTAAGCTATATGCTCTCTGCAATCTCTCTTCTATGTCTTATTGTGCACATTCTTTACAAAGCTATAAATCAAAAAAAAATCCTACAGCAGCTGAATAAAAAAGAGCTCTTTGAGAAGAAACAATATCATGAAAACCATTCCTCAAAAACCTAGAAAAAGCATATCATCATCCATTTTATTTGGTCTTTTTGGACCATTCGTGCTTTTTCTTCTTCTTATGCTTTTCTTCTACTTTATGAGTAGCAACCGCCCCAATGGTGTTTTTCTTTTCTCAAACACATTGGCTGAAAAACCTGCACCCCAAACCAGTCTTCCACTCCTTGGAGACGAAAAATATTTTCTCAATTCAGAACAATTTAAAGGCCGCGTAACATTGGTTAATTTTTGGGGATCATGGTGTTCATCCTGCCGCGAGGAGCATTCGCTTCTTATGAAAATTGCACAAGATCAACGTTTTGATCTTATTGGCATTAATTATAAGGATAATAAAGAGAACGCCCAACGTTTTTTGAGAAATTTTGGCAATCCTTTTAAAGTTATTGGCTTTGATGCCTCAGGATATACAGCTATTAATTGGGGAGTTTCTGGACCACCAGAGACCTTTCTTTTGAATAAAGAGAGCATGATTATTGCTAAATATATTGGCCCTTTAACATGGCAAATTTATCAGAAAAAAATCTTGCCAAAAATCGAAAAGGCTATAATGACAGAAAAGCTATCAGACAGCAATGTGTTGATTCACAAAGATAATCTGTCTTTTTCCCATATTGAATGACAACACAATTAGATTTTCTTATTTCAACTCCCCCTATGAGAAATCCTTAAAAAGGTTTATGTACATGTCATGAAAAGAAGCAATGTGTGATAAACGGTCTGAGAAAAGCAAGACATCTCTTTAAAACAAGCGCGTAAATAAACAAATGATACTGTTGTTTATAGAGGCAGAATTTCATTTAAGAACGCACAAAACAAAACGCGAATATTTTTTGACGAAAAAATTCATTCATTAAAAGTCTCATCTTCTAAAATATCTCTCTCAGTAGATTATCTCTTAAAGATGAAACTTAATAGTGCAAATACTACACTCTTATCCGTCGTCTTTCAGAAACTGGCTGAAAGGCTATCTTTGCATGAAAAGCACAATAAGGACCATTTTCACCAGAATCGGCTCCACAAAAATGAAAATCTGATGACAAAGGATCTCCAACTGGCCATCTACATGTATTTTCACTCAATTGTAAAAGATTAAGTTGACGTGATATAGGCACAACTACATTTGATTGTGCAGACAGATCAATTTCTCTCACATCCTCTGCTACAAACTCCACCTTTAAAGTGGTCTCTTCAATACTACAAGACGCAGCATTCGTTGGTAATACAGTCGATGGTGTGCGACGCATACGCGGAGACGATGAGCTAGCAGGTGTCTTTTGTGCACGCGTTGGACCTTGTGCTGTTTTACCACGTCCTGGTAACTTTAACCGGTGCACTTTACCGATCACGGCATTCCTGCTGACTCCACCCAATTGGGCTGCAATCTGACTTGCACTTAATCCCTCACTCCAAAACTTCTTAAGAAGTTCAACGCGTTCATATGTCCAACCCATATCAGCACTCCATTCTGATCACCTCATTAAGATGCACCCATTGCATCTTTAAATGTTTGAATAATGTGTTCAATGGGCTGAATGAAAAAAATCACACCTCACTTGAGCAAAAAAACTCATTCAACCTATGGAACTTAAAACTAAAACACCAGCTTATTTACAGATTCAAATTACAATATGCACTGACTCCCTGACAAGAGCCTTTGCCCACTTGAAGAGTTTATTTTGAATGTTTTCCCCAACTTGCGAATCAAATATAGGCCAAACTCTCGTATTTGCTTAAAACTTCTTTCTATAAATGTTTTTTGCAAAATCTTTATTATTTTTTTGCCAAAATGAAAAGCTGACTGCGCTCTATCCAAAACTGCAACACTGCTTTATTTGTTGCTTTGTTTTGTTTATTGTATGGCACAATTTAAAGGATAAAGGAAATAATGATGGGCGCTACGACTATCCAGCCACTTTACAAATGCTTTGCTCGACGTAATTTACATTTCAAAAAAGGCAATGGTGTATGGCTGACTTCCGATAAAGGAAAGCTTTATCTTGATATGACATCTGGTATTGGTGTCAATGCATTAGGGTATGCACATCCAAAGTTGGTCGAAACCCTCAAAATACAGGCTGAAAAACTTTGGCATATTTCCAATCTTTTTCAATCACCTGAACAAGAAGCTCTTGCCGCACGGCTTTGTGCAAACAGTTTTGCTGATAAGGTCTTTTTCTGCAATTCTGGCGCTGAAGCACTTGAATGCGCATTTAAAACTGCTCGTCACACGCATTATGCATCTGGTCATCCATCACGCGTTGAAATTATTACTTTTGAAGGTGCGTTTCATGGACGCACACTTGCAACGCTTGCTGCTACAGGACAAGAAAAGTATCTTGAAGGCTTTGGACCTAAAGCTGGTGGATTTATTCAAATTCCTTTTTGTGATGAAAGCGCTTTGCGTAACGCTATCAATAAAAATACCGCCGCCATTCTTATTGAACCCATTCAAGGAGAAGGAGGAATCCGAATAGTTTCTCCTGAATATTTAAAAATTTTGCGCAAAATATGTGATGAGAATAATCTGTTCTTAATTTTGGATGAAGTCCAAACAGGTATTGGACGAACAGGAAAATTTTTTGCTTATGAGTGGAGTGATATCAAACCTGATATTCTTACACTCGCAAAAGGGCTGGGTGGTGGATTTCCATTGGGTGCTTGTCTTGCAACAAATGAAGCTGCAAAAAGCATGACACCAGGAACTCATGGATCAACCTTTGGAGGAAATCTTCTTGGGATGGCTGTAAGCAACTGTGTTCTTGATATTATATTAGAACCAAGCTTTCTCCACCATGTCCAACAGATGGGGGATAAGCTAAAAAGTGGACTTTCGGACATTCTCACTCTCTATCCTGATATCATCTGCGCGATTCAGAGTGTTGGCCTTATGATAGGTATTCAGTGTGTTGTTCCCTCCAATGCTGTCGTCAATGCCTTGGAAAAAGAATATGTTCTCAGTGTTAGTGCCAACAACAATGTAGTGCGCTTATTGCCTCCCCTTATCATAAAAGAAGAAGAAGTAGAGGAAAGCTTGTATCGTATTGAAAAAGCAATTGCGTCTCTTTCACGAACAAATAAAAAAAGGCAAGGGTCATAAACATAACAAATATTTTTCGCCATTTGACCGATTTATCCGTTTTAACCACGCTATCATTGACTATACAAAAACCCTCAAAGCATCTCCTACAAAGCAGAAATAAAGTTCAAAACCTTTTATTGGTAAAACACCAGCAATGATTTTTGAAAAAATATCTCCATGAACACGTATTTCATTTGATATCAGCATGCGCCAACTTTGATGGATACACGATCATGTTAAAAGGGGCAAAGATATAGCTTAGTCATAAAAAAACCATAGCTGACTCAGTACATAGGTTTCAAGAAGACAAAATTTTGTGCACGCAGTCATTCTATCTATTTTGCAGCCTTATAAAATTAAGGAAGCTTTAATAAAATGAGCCAAATTCAATGCTCTTTTCGTGCATTGCTTTCCTGCTCATCGTAGTAAAGAAATTGTTGATACTGTGATAAATGGATCACTTTCCGTTGTTTTTGATGAAGTTGAAAACCGTCTTTATATCCAAAAAGCAATTCTTGCCTAGTATTTACAAGATGCATTTTTATCTCCACAATAACCTGCAAAAGCAAATCATATAAAAGGCAAAAATATGAGCGAACGAGCCTCAGATGAAACCTCCCTCTCCAACATTTATTTAAGTGAAGATGATACTGTTATTCCCTTCCAAGTCGAAGAACTTGATATCCGTGGACGTATTGTACAACTTGGGGAAACTTTAAATTCCATTCTCACTAGGCATCAATATCCTGAACCAGTTTCTTACCTTTTAGCAGAGGCATTAGTTTTGACCGTTCTTCTTGGAACTTCCCTGAAGCTTAAGGACAAATTTATTTTACAAATCCATTCTAATGGGCCAGTTAATATGCTGGTGTGCGACTTCTCTCCTCCTTCCAGCCTCCGTGGTTACGCTCGTTTTGATAAAGAAAAGTTAAATCAAGCAATAGCCAATGATCAAATATCTTCAGAAGCTCTTCTTGGAAAAGGCACTTTAGCCTTCACTATCTACCAAGGCTCCCACACGCAACCCTATCAAGGAATAGTTGCATTAGATGGATCAAATTTACAAGAAGCTTCCCATACCTATTTTGATCAATCAGAACAAATTCCCACTGATATCCGTTTGGCTGTTGCTATATTAATCAACCGAAACGAACAAGGAAAAACACAAAAAAGCTGGCGAGCAGGAGGTATTTTGACTCAATTTTTGCCTAAGGCAACATCTCACCATCAAATAGATGAACCCGATCAAAAACCAGAGGAAACAAAAACCTATGCACAACCTGAAAACCAATGGCAAGAAGCCAAGGCGTTGACGGCAACCATTGAAAGTACAGAATTGACAGATCCCCAAGTCGGCAGTAAGCAGCTCTTGTTCCGTCTTTTCCATGAACACGGTATTAGAGTTTTTCATCCCTTTTCTCTTGTGGACCAATGTTCTTGTTCGCGCGAAAAAATTAAAGGAATACTAGATGGATTTCCTACTGATGAACGCAACAAAATGATTAAAAACAAATATATTTCAGTTACATGTGAATTTTGTTCAACAACTTATCGTTTTAAACCATAAATTCGCTCCTATAGGATAAATCACAAGAATGATCAGAAATAAGAGCTTACCTAAGAGAAAAAACTGGCTTTAGTCTAGAGTTAATAGAAATCATTATCCCCTATAGCGCGCAAACGATCCCAAAATTACAAATAATTCACTTGAGGTCTTAATTTGTAACTTCTACAGCTGAGAGTAAGCAACCTTAGGAGGACTTCAAATGAAGAAACTAGCCAATGCATTATTTCTTGCTTCAGTAGCTGTGTCTACAATGGCTTCAGCATCTACACTGAATCTAAAAACTTTTAATCCTGGAGCTGAAGCCATTTTTCCTGTTACATCCACATTAATTTATGGCGACCATGATGCTATACTTATCGATGCACAATTTCAAAAAAAGTATGCTCAACAGCTTGTTGATATGATTAAAGAATCGAAAAAAAATCTAAAATATATTTTTATCTCACATAGTGATCCTGATTATTATTTTGGGCTAGATGAAATCAGAAAGGCATTCCCTCAAGCACAAATAATATCAACTGCTCAAACAGCGTATCTGATCTCTGCCAGCAAAGATGCAAAGAGGAATGTGTGGAAAGAAACAATGGGAACTGATGCGCCAGAAGAATTATATGTTCCTAATGCTGTAACCTCTAATAAATTAATTATTGATGGTCAGGATATCGATATTCGACAGAATGAAAATGATACAGCACACAGTTATCTATGGATTCCCTCCCTAAAAACCGTACTTGGTGGTATTTCAGTGTCAACCGGCGGACATCTTTGGATGGCTGATACATCAAATATTCAAGGTATTGATTTGTGGATAAAAAACATTGAAGATATGCAATCTCTCAAACCAAAAAGGGTTATTCCCGGACACTATATTAAGAATGATACGTCTCCAATATCACTGGATTTTATAAAAAAATATCTTACTGACTACAAAAATGCTGCCATCTCACATAAGGACTCTACCAGTATTAGTGATGATATGAAGAAAAAATATCCTGATCTTCCTAGTCAACAAACTCTTGATTTTGGAACAAAAGTGTTTAATGGTGAAACACCTTGGCATGTAAATAATCCTTATCCTCCTATTGGTAAAGTAGCAGAAGTGGACTTTGGGGGAGCTGTTTTTGAACTTAACTTCCATGATAACCGGACCATGTCATTTAAAGGAACATCTGGTGCTTTTAAAGGCGTTGAAGATACAGTAGAATATACCGCACTTGAAGTTAGCAAAAATATATTCATGGTTTACTGGCATGAACCTAAAATGGGTTCTAATGTCGTTCATATTGAAGACTGGAATACAGAAACAGTCTATACTAATATTGCGGGAAAAGATGGCTCATTCGCCCATATGAAAGGGACAATCAAAATCCAATAACACATCTCCACTATAAAGCAGATATCTGCTTTATAGTGTTCTTTCTTTGTATCCAACTTGTTCAATGCTCTCGCTTAAAGATATCTACACCACAATGAACAAAACACATATATCCGAGTATAACGTTTATTAATTAATGCAGCCTTCCCATACTGCTCTTTCATCCGCATAATTGAATTATTTATGCTTTCCAGTTTTATCACTCTTGCAATTATACCAAAAATAATAAAGCACATAAATACCCGAAACATCTGTAATATTTGGTTCATTGGCTATATGGATATTATATCGTAAAGAGGATATCCTTACCTGCCAAATACCACACCTGATGAACTAATCTTGAACCAGAATAGATTAAATAATATCATCCCTCTTTCTCCATCACAAAGCGGCGCAACCAAACATAAAGTGCTCCCACACCACCGTGATGACGGGCTGCGTGCTCAAATGCATGAACATAATATCGAAAAGCTGGTGTTGATAACCAATGAGGGACAAACTTATACAAAGCGCCATCACTGCCAAGTGACCTGCCTTTTCCTGTAATCACAAGCACATAACGCAATCCGTTCCGTTGGGATGATTGTAGAAATTTTTTTAAGAAAAAATAAGCTTCTTCCTGCATACAACCATGAAGATCAAGACGAGCCTCAAGTGGATAATGACCTTTGGCAATTTTACGATGTACAACATGATCAAAGAAATGGACTTTATGTGCTTGTGTAACTGTCGCCTTTTCTCTTTTAACCACTGCTGGTTTCTGTTGACTTCCTTGAGAAAATGAAAAGAGTGGTGTTACACACTGTTTTTTATGATCGATATTGGCAGCATCTTTTGTAAGAAAAGAATGAGGCTTATTATTATGCAGTGGTATTGTGGTACGACACACCATCTCCCATAAAAAACGGTCCTGTGAAGCCAATAAATCCCTTTTTTGTCTCCATTGATTCGTGGACATTTCAATCTTCAATCTCTTATAAATCTGATTTATATGATCTTATGCAAAAAAGGAGATCTTAATTTTCATCTTCTGTTGCAAAGAGCTTCCAATTTGGATCAGATGAGAGGCTGTTGCGAACAAATGTCCAAATATCCCTAATTTCTACAATAGCATCAGGATCACCGTCTATACGCTCTTCCTTCTCATTATAGGTTACAGAAATCATCTCACTTACAATCCGCACAGTCAAAAATTGTTCCTTTTCTCGCATTTCTGCTGCGACAAATTCAATCTTATTAATTCCAACAAAAGTAAACTGGATTTTTTCATTATTTTTTTCGCGTTGCTCAATCGCAGCACAAAACCCCTCAAAAACATCCTGAGAAAGCAACTTTTTAAGTTGATCACGATCACCTTTGGCAAAGGCTGTTACAATCATCTCATAAGCAACTTGAGCACCCTTTATAAAAGATTGAGGAGAAAAATGAGGATCACTCTGATAGAGTGCCCGCAAACCTTTATTCAGTGCACTGCCCTCTGGTGAAATCGCATCAATTTCATCAAAATTGCTCTTTTGTGAATTGCCCTGATGAGGGAACGAAACACTATTATCAGCCGTTTCTTTTTCAATCTGTTTTTTAGAATGTCGAGAATAAGGATCAAAGGGAGGCTTTTCAAAACCAATCCGTTTTCCTAATACATTACGGAGTTGCACAAAAACGACAACCATAATAACAAGAGCGACGACAAGTATAATGTCAAATTCCATGGGCGCGGTTAATCTCCAAATCTAAGATGATCTGTAATAAACATTGCAGTCAATATCATTTATAAATAAATAAGTAAAATAGGGAATTTACTCTTTAAATATTTTTGTACCCCTTATTCATTCATATTTTTAAAAATGGCTCTATAGTTTTCTATCCCAAACACCGAGAAGGGAATTTTCATGTGATAAAGTTTTATTCTATCAATCCTCGCCTTTTTATCCTCCTCCTTCTCAGCGGCTGCTTGATCGAAATTGCCGGTTTTATTTTTGTTGGGAAAGAAATTGGAATTTTAGCAACTTTGAGTCTGGTTATTCTCACAACAATAGTGGGAATTACTTTGTTGCGAATTCAAGGGCTTAACCTTTTTAAAAATATACAACGTGAATTTATCCAAGGACGTACACTAAAAAATCATATAATGGATGATGCCTTCATCACTCTTGGTGCAATTTTGCTTATCCTTCCAGGTTTTGTAAGCGATGTCTTAGGAATATTACTCCTTATTAAACCAGTCCGTTCCACTATCTGGTATTTCTTTTCACTCTTGAGTAACAAAATGAATATCCATACTAAGAAAAAGACCAATCCTCAAAATAAATCTGAAAAAATAATTGATCTTAAAGTAGAAGACTATCAGATTCATAGTACCACAGAATCTCCATGGCATAAAAATGATGATAATCATTGAAATGCAAAAAAATCTGTAACTGACTTAAAAAAATAATCCAAGATAAGAAGGGGGTTTCTTGCAACCTTTTGCGAAGCGTGATAACCAGCTTGATCTTTAGAACAAAAATAGAAATACATACAATGATGATGAGAGGTTCCTAATATGGCCGAAGGTGAAATGAACAACAACGGTGGAGAGCCAATTTTTGCTGTATTAACTCAATATTTAAAAGATTTTTCATTTGAAAATCCAAGTGCTCCTCACTCACTGCGTCCACGTGAAAAGGCACCGCAAATCAATATTAACATTAATGTTAACGCCAACCCAATTGGTGATGATAATTATGATGTCGTCCTGTCGCTCTCAGTCAAAGCGAATGATGACACTGAAACATTGTTTCATGTAGAACTTATTTACGGTGGGGTTTTCCATATTAAAAATATTCCACAAGAACATGTGATACCTCTCGTTTTTATCGAATGTCCCCGTCTTTTGTTTCCATTTGCTCGGCAAATTATCTCTGATGCTACCCAAAATGGTGGTTTTCCACCTTTGTGGATTGATCCAATTGATTTTGCAGCTCTGTTTCAAAAGCGACTTGCTGAAGAACAAAAAGACACTCAGAATCAGATAAAACCGTCCTAAAAAATTGTTTCTTTATTTCATGGGCCTTTGTTTTTTTACAGTTTTCTCGCATGGTAAGCAGCAAGCATTGCGATATTGACAACATCCGTATCGTTTCCACTAAACGGTACAATCTGGACAGATTTTTCTAATCCAATCAAAATAGGGCCAATAATTGTTGCTTCACCAAGCTCTTGCAACATTTTGCTTGCAATAGAAGACGCATGATATCCAGGCATCACTAAAATGTTAGCAGGCTCCTTTAATCCCATAAAAGGATATTGCTGCATCAATTTCGAATTGAGTGCCACATCAGCACTCATTTCTCCATCAAATTCAAAGCTAACCTTACGTTCATGCAAAATATGAACAGCATCTTGAATATGCTGTGCAACCTGTCCTTTCATATAGCCAAAAGTAGAAAATGCTACAAAAGCTACCCGCGGTTGATATCCTAATCCACAAACAAAAGAAGCTGTCTGTTCTGCTATATCAGCAAGTTCCTCAGCATTGGGATTCTCGTAAATAGCTGTATCTGCAATAAACACAGTGCGCCCACGACAAATGGCCATGGAGATACCAATCAACCGCTCCTTTGGTTTTTCACCAATCACGCGGCGTATATCAATCAACGCTGTTTCATAATTGCGTGTTACTCCTGTAACCATTGCATCAGCATCCCCCAATGCCACCATACAGGCAGCAAAATAATTGCGATCATTATTGATGCGACGATGACAATCACGCAACAACCAGCCTTGGCGTTGCATTTTTTGGTAAAGATAATTTGCATAAGCATCTGTGCGACAGGAGAGCTTTGCATTGGTAACAGAAATACCTTCACGTTCAAGATCAATACCAGCAATAGAAGCTGTTTCCTTCACTTGTTCTTCACGACCAATTAATATCGCTTTTCCTAGTTTTTGATGAACATAGGAAACCGCAGCCCGCATGACTTGTTCTTCTTCACCCTCTGCAAAGACAATTTGTTTCGGTGCTTGACGAACATGATTATAAACACCGCGCATCATGGAGGAAATGGGATCACGTCTCGCATTCAAATCGCGTTCATAAGCTTCTAAATCATCAATGTGTTTTTGTGCTACACCGCTTTCCATTGCTGCTTTTGCCACCGCCATAGATACAACAGTAAGCAAACGCGGATCAAAAGGAACAGGAATGATATAATTTCGACCAAATTTTAATCGCTTTCCACGATAAGCTTCTGCAACACTGTCGGGGACTTCCTCATGAGCCAAATCTGCAAGAGCTCTCGCTGCAGCAATTTTCATATCTTCGTTAATGACCGTCGCACGTACATCAAGTGCACCACGAAATATATAAGGAAAGCAAAGAACATTATTAATCTGATTTGGATAATCTGAACGGCCTGTCGCTACAATGGCATCATCACGCACTTGCATAACCTCTTCCGGTGTAATTTCTGGATCGGGATTAGCCATAGCAAAAATGATTGGTTGAGGCGCCATCGATTTTACCATTTCAGGAGTAATTGCACCTTTAGCAGAAACCCCAAAAAACACATCAGCGCCTTCCATTGCTTCAGCAAGAGTGCGTTTATCCGTTCGCACAGCATGCGCAGATTTCCACTGATTCATCCCCTCCTCGCGACCTTCATAGACAACACCCTTCGTATCACATAATATGATATTCTCAGATCGAAAACCCATCGCTTTGATTAATTCAATACAAGCAATTCCTGCGGAACCAGCGCCATTACAGACCAGTCGCGTATTTTGCATATCGCGCCCTGTTAAATGTAAAGCATTGAGAACACCAGCAGCCACAATGATCGCTGTACCGTGTTGATCATCATGAAAAACCGGAATATTCATGATCTCGCGTAAGCGACTTTCAATTATAAAACACTCCGGTGCTTTAATGTCTTCAAGATTAATGCCACCAAAAGAAGGTTCCAAATGACGCACCAGATTGATAAAACTTTCCGTGTCATTCGTATCAATTTCCAGATCGATTGAATCAATATCTGCAAAGCGCTTAAAAAGTACTGCTTTGCCTTCCATGACTGGCTTAGATGCAAGTGCACCTAAATTACCCAAACCTAAAATAGCTGTTCCATTTGATATAACAGCAACAAGATTGCCTTTTGCTGTATAATCATAAGCCAATGCTGGATTTTGAGCAATCGCTTTAACGGGAACAGCAACACCTGGTGAATAGGCAAGTGCTAAATCATGCTGCGTTGCCATAGATTTTGTTGCAACAATTTCAAGCTTTCCAGGCCGTCCACGACTGTGAAAATCAAGCGCTTCTCGTTCACTCGCACTGTAAATTGTTTGAGGCGTTTTCTGATCCTGCTCACTTTTTTTCATCTCACTTAGCTTTCCAAAAACAGTGTAAATTCCGCTTGATAACGCGTGTCATTATCCAATTTTAAAATTTGATTCATATGTCAGAAATCGCTATGCTTGCTTTAACGGACCTGATCATACATTTCAATTCAGAGATAATGAAGATAAACATTGAAGTAAACAAAAAAGGGTACTAAAGCCTCACATGAAGAAAACAGGCGCGTAAAAATGGACAATAAAGCCCCCCATAAAAATAATTTAATCCCACAGCCATCCTCCTCATCTGCTCCTCATCAACAGCGCCTCACACCTATGATGGAGCAATATATAGAAATCAAAGCAGTGAATAATGACTCCCTTCTCTTTTATAGAATGGGTGATTTTTATGAATTATTTTTTAATGATGCAGTTGAAGCCGCTCAAGCTTTAGGAATCACACTCACAACACGCGGAAAACATTTGGGTGAAGATATCCCTATGTGTGGTGTTCCCGTGCATGCTGCGGATGATTATTTGCAAAAACTTATTGCCTGTGGTTATCGCGTTGCTGTTTGTGAGCAAACAGAAGATCCTGCAGAAGCTAAAAAACGTGGATCAAAATCGGTTGTTCGGCGCGATGTCGTTCGTCTTGTCACGCCTGGAACCATAACAGAAGAAAAGCTTCTTGATCCAGCCCGCGCAAATTATCTCATGACACTTGCCCGCATAAAAACCAGCGACGGAGAGGAATTTGCCCTTTCTTGGATTGATATCTCAACAGGCATATTTCGTGTAGCAGAAAGCCGCAATGAAAAGCTTTTGGCAGATATTATGCGCGTGGATCCACAAGAAATCATTGTCGCTGACTCTTTTTTTCATGATAAATCGCACAAATCACTTTTTGAAGTTCTGGGTCGCATCATTTCGCCTCAACCTGCAAATCTCTTTGATGTAATCACTGCTGAACGCGATATTTGCAATTATTTCAAACTCTCAACCCTTGAAGGTGTTGCCGATTATTCACGCCCCGAACTTTCTGCAATCGCCGCTGCCATTCGTTATATCGAAAAAACGCAAATCACGCATCGCCCTCCTCTCATGCGCCCTGAACGTCAAAATGAAAGCGCTACTCTTTTCATTGATGCCGCTACCAGAATGAGTCTTGAGCTTATTCGCACAACATCAGGTCAACGGGATGGAAGCTTACTCAAAGCGATTGATCGTACCGTAACAGGAGGAGGATCACGCCTTCTCGTTGATCGCCTCATTGCTCCTCTCACCTCACCTTCAGCTATTGATAAGCGTCTGGATTCAATAGATTTTTTTCTACACAATCCATCCCTTTCAGAAGCCATACAATTGATTTTAAAAGGGGGACCAGATATGCCACGCGCAGTTTCACGGTTGGCCCTTGGACGAGGAGGACCTCGTGATATGGCTACAATCCAGCGCGGTTTTGAAATCGTTCGTGAACTTCATCAGCTCCTTAATAATAAATTGCTTCCTCAAGAAATAAGTGACGTACAACAAACTTTCTCATACCTGCCTACGGCTTTGCATTTTCATTTAGAACAAGCATTAGCTGATGATCTTCCACTCCTTAAACGTGATGGTGGTTTTATTCGCCCTCAATATCATAAAGAGCTCGATGAAATGCGCGCTCTGCGCGATGAATCCCGCCGTGTTATTGCTGAACTACAAGCACAATATGCTCAAGAAACAGATATTAAAACTCTCAAAATAAAGCATAACAATATTTTAGGTTATTTCATTGAAGTCACTAATGTACAAGCGTCTGCTCTCACAAACAGCCCACAAGCTAAAGCCCGTTTTATCCATAGGCAAACAATGGCAAATGCTATGCGCTTTACGACAACAGAGCTTGCCGATCTTGAAAGCCGTATTGCTCATGCCGCCAACCATGCACTGACACTTGAATTGGAAATCTTTGATACTCTTGTCCATGAAATTACCGGACAAGTTGATTTCATCCGTAAAGCCGCTGAAGCACTTGCCGTTTTGGATGTCACCGTTGCATTAGCACATCTTGCTGAAGAACAGGGATATTGTCGTCCTAAAATTGACCAGTCACTTACCTTTCACATTACTGCAGGACGCCATCCTGTCGTAGAGCAAGCACTCCGAAAGCAAGCAGCAGAACCATTTGTTGCCAATAATTGTAATCTTTCTGTACAAGAAAATCATCAATATGCAGCAATTTGGCTTTTGACAGGTCCCAATATGGGAGGAAAATCAACTTTTTTGCGGCAAAACGCTCTCATTGCTATTATGGCACAAATGGGTTCCTTTGTCCCAGCTACTGCAGCGCATATTGGTGTTGTTGATCGTTTGTTTAGTCGTGTTGGTGCTTCTGATGATCTGGCACGGGGGCGTTCAACCTTTATGATGGAAATGGTCGAAACCGCAACGATTCTTAATCATGCAAGTCACCATTCCCTTGTTATTCTTGACGAAATTGGACGAGGCACATCAACTTTTGATGGACTTTCTATTGCTTGGGCAGCTGTTGAATATCTTCATGAAGTTAATCATTGTCGTGCTATTCTCGCTACGCATTTTCATGAAATGACAGCACTCACGCAAAAGCTTGATCGCCTCCATAATGTAACAATGAAAGTCAAAAATTGGGATGGTGACGTTGTGTTTCTTCATGAAGTTACAAAAGGAGCTGCCGATCGATCCTACGGTGTACAAGTTGCAAAACTTGCGGGACTCCCCGAAGCAGTTATTACACGTGCTACAGATGTTCTCCACCAATTAGAAAAAGGAGAAATGGCAGGAAAAGGACATAAATTAATTGATGATCTCCCGCTCTTTTCTCTTAAAACGGCCTCTCTCATCAATGAAAAAACAAATAAACATTGTGTCCTCCATGAAGCTTTAGAAAATATCCATCCTGACGAACTCTCTCCTAAGCAAGCTTTAGAAGCACTCTATCACCTCAAACAACTTGAAAAAAATAATCCCCTATAGAAAAATTAAATAAAGTGCTTTTTCATGATCAGCATAACGTATAGAGAGGAAAAGCTTGCACAGCATATTTTGGGGACCTTCATACGGAAAAGAATGAAATTCGCGGCAATGCAAAAATCATATTCACAATGACTTGAAATACTCTGTTAAGTCAATATCACATAAGAGACGCAAAAACTTCTAAAATCCCTGTCTGTCGCAAGATGAATTTTTTAACGTCAAATCAAATGCGACGAACCGCTCCTCTAGCAGCAGAAGTTGTCATTGCTGCATATGCTTTGAGAGCCTTGGAAACCTTGCGTTCACGCTCTTCAATTGGTTGCCAAGCTGTTTTTCCTTTTGCTTCCATTTTGGCACGACGATGCCTCATCTCAACATCATCCACCACCAGATGAATAGTACGGTTAGGAATATCGATTTCTATGATATCCCCCTCTTCTACCAATGCAATTGCCCCTCCTTCAGCAGCCTCTGGTGAAATATGTCCGATAGAAAGCCCTGAAGATCCCCCTGAAAAACGCCCATCCGTTATAAGCGCACAAACTTTTCCTAATCCTTTGGATTTGAGATAGCTTGTTGGATAGAGCATTTCTTGCATTCCAGGTCCACCACGCGGACCTTCATAACGAATTAAAACAATATCGCCTGATTCAATTTTGTTGTTCAAGATTGCTGCAACAGCGGAATCTTGGCTTTCAAAAATTCTTGCTGGACCTTTAAAAGTTAAAATAGACGGATCAACACCTGCTGTTTTCACAATACAGCCATCTTTGGCAAGATTGCCATAAAGAACTGCCAATCCCCCATCTTGCGAGTAAGCATGTTCTCTATCGCGAATCACACCCTTTTTACGATCAAGATCAAGGGTATCATAGCGACACAATTGACTAAAAGCTGTTTGTGTTTGAACACCACCTGGAGCTGCACGATAAAATTCATGAACCGTTGACTCACGTGTCTGTTTTACATCCCAATGACAAAGAGCTTCCTTCATCGTTTTCGCATGAACCGTATAAGCAGATGTGTCAATAAGTCCAGCGGCATCCAGTTCTCCTAAAAGCCCCATAATACCGCCAGCACGGTGAACATCCTCCATATGCACATTGGCAACAGCAGGTGCAACCTTGCACAAAACAGGAACACGTCGCGAAAGATTATCAATATCCGTCATGGTAAAATCTACCTCACCTTCTTGCGCCGCAGCTAAAAGATGCAAAACAGTATTGGTTGATCCTCCCATGGAAATATCTACGGTCATTGCATTTTCAAAAGCCCTGCGTGAAGCAATAGAACGCGGCAAAACTGTCTCATCACCTTCTTCATAGTAACGCTTGACCAACGCAACAATTTGTCGTCCAGCTTCTTCAAAAAGCATTCGCCGATCTGCATGCGTTGCTAACACTGATCCATTTCCAGGAAGAGAAAGCCCTAATGCTTCGGTCAAACAATTCATAGAATTCGCTGTAAACATTCCTGAACAAGAACCACATGTAGGACAAGCAGCACGTTCCATTTCCGCAACTTCTTGTTCTGAATTATATTCTGAAGCCGCAGCAATCATTGCATCCACTAAGTCCACAGCGCGATCTTGACCTTTCCATTTAATCTTACCTGCTTCCATAGGACCGCCTGAGACAAAAATTGTTGGAATATTCAACCGCAAAGAAGCCATTAACATACCAGGTGTAATTTTGTCACAATTGGAAATACAAACAAGCGCATCAGCACAATGCGCATTGACCATGTATTCAACAGAATCAGCAATGATTTCGCGCGAAGGCAAAGAATAAAGCATTCCATCATGCCCCATAGCAATTCCATCATCTACAGCGATTGTATTAAACTCTTTTGCTACACCACCAGTAAGAGCTATCTCGTGTGCCACCAGTTGCCCAAGATCTTTTAAATGGACATGCCCCGGTACAAATTGTGTAAAAGAATTTGCAATAGCAATAATGGGTTTACCAAAATCAGTATCTTTCATCCCTGTTGCACGCCAAAGACCACGGGCTCCTGCCATATTGCGCCCATGGGTTGATATTCTTGAACGGTAAGAAGGCATTATTTTTTCCCCTCAAATAATTCCATTTTTTCTGTTGTGCTGTAAGTTAACCTTAAAAACAAGAGCGCGCTTATGAGAAAGAGAAAAATATCTCTCTTGAAACATTTAAATCACAAAATCCAAAGCCTACACATAAGCTCCATTCGGCTACCATTTTTCATAACCCCTGAAAGCTTTTTAATATTTTTACCGATATTACTTTTACGCATGATGCCACAAGTGGTAAATAACTCGCTTTTTTATATACATCCGGTAAATATTACTTCATTTGCTTTTCGCTTTTATTATAATAAAGTTTTATGAAGAACAAAAAGAGTACAGTCAGCAGCTGCAAAAAAGTATTATTTAAAAATCATTTAAAAATACTGAAAGAAAACAACTACAGAATAGCATTTCTTAAAATACATAAATTCCCGTTATAAACGGCAATGCCTTATAAGCAAAAATCTGTACCTTTTTGGTGGAGCTAAGCGGGATCGAACCGCTGACCTCTTGCATGCCATGCAAGCGCTCTCCCAGCTGAGCTATAGCCCCAAATAAAGGCGGATTCTTTTCCTAAAGGATGGCAAACAATCTCAGAGAGTTTCTAAAACGAGAGAAAGCGAAGATCAAGAAGAATTTGCATTCAATAAAAGAAGACCTTCATTCCTTCTCTTAAATATCGTCATCGTTAGAAACACCACCTCCGATAATACCAGTAACGTCATCATCGTCATCGTCTTCATCGTGAGACAAAAAGGTGTCATCATCATCACCAAGATCCACATCACTATCTTCCAAATCAGGAAGATCATCATCTTTAGAATCGTCACCATCTTCTTCAAGAAGCATAAAGGCAGACTTTTCAAGTGCTGTATCAAGCTCTTCTGCATCAACTTCTTCTTCACTACTCGCTTCTGCTGCCACAACCTCAAAATAAGAGCGTGGATAAGAAATCCCTGTATAAGGTGATACGATAGGGTCGCGATTAAGATCATAAAACTTCTTTCCCGTTTCTGGATCGATACGCTTCGTTCCAAGTTCTTGTTTTGCCATGAACCGTCCCTCTTTGATTAACTTAAATTCCATTAAAAGATAAATTTCATGGTGCTTAATCAAAAAACAATGTCTTTGTCAAAGAAAATACATCATTCCACAATGGATTTTCCCATGACGCTTTTCAAAGCATGTGCTAAAAGATGCTTCTTCAATAAAATTCAGGTAAGAATAGATAGAACTTCTATGCAAAAAGCAATCCCTATAACCGCCTATAAATCTACCAGTCTTTCTGGAAGAATTAAAATACCAGGAGATAAATCTATCTCCCATAGATCTCTTATATTGGGAGGGTTAGCGAGTGGTGAAACACATATCCACGGACTGCTTGAAAGCGATGACGTTCTCAATACAGCTGCTGCTATGCAAGCTATGGGCGCTTGTCTACAAAAGAAAAATGATCTCTGGATCATGCGGGGAACTGGAAATGGTTGCCTTTTAGCGGCACAAAGTCCTTTAGATTTTGGTAATGCTGGAACAGGTGTTCGCTTGGTTATGGGAATGGTTGGTCCTTATCATATGAAAACAACTTTTATTGGTGATGCCTCTCTCTCCAAACGCCCAATGAGACGTATTCTCGATCCCCTCCGTTTAATGGGTGTTGAAATTGATGCCCCCCATGGCGATCACCTCCCTTTAACGCTTTATGGACCCAAAACGGCTAACCCGATTCGCTATCGTATTCCAATGGCTTCTGCTCAAGTGAAATCAGCAGTCCTTCTTGCTGGACTTAATACCGCTGGCACTACGACTGTTATTGAACCCATTCCCACACGTGATCATACCGAAAAAATGTTAAAAGCATTTGGTGCTGAGCTTGAGATAGAAACGGATGCTCAAGGCACGCGTTTTATTCATCTCAATGGCCAAACCCACCTTACCGGACAAACTATTAATATCCCAGGAGACCCTTCTTCTGCAGCTTTTCCGCTTATCGCCGCCCTTCTTGTAGAAGATTCTGATATCACTATTGAGAATGTTCTTATCAATCCTTCTCGAATGGGACTTATCGAAATATTATGGGAAATGGGTGCGCAAATTGAGTTTTTAAACCAACGCCAAACAGGTGGAGAAGATGTTGCCGATTTGCGGGTTAAATCCTCAACGCTAAAAGGTGTTATTGTCCCCAAAGAACGTGCTCCATCAATGATTGATGAATATCCCGCTTTAGCCGTAGCGGCAGCCTTTGCTGAAGGCAAAACCGTTATGCTCGGAATTGAAGAATTGCGTGTTAAAGAATCAGATCGACTCTCTGCACTTGCTCAAGGATTAAAAATGAATCATGTAGAGTGTGATGAAGGTCAAGATTTCCTTATCATTCATGGAAAAGGTTCCAAAAAAGGATTGGGAGGAGGAAATGTTACCACATATCTTGATCATCGAATTGCCATGTGCTTTCTTGTCTTCGGGCTTGCATCGGAAAAGCCTGTTACTATTGATGATAAACGAATGATTGCTACGAGCTTTCCAGAATTTATTCCTTTTATGCAACAACTAGGGGGAAAAATCTCTTGAAACCTTTTATTATTGCAATTGATGGACCAGCAGCCTCAGGGAAAGGGACATTAGCACGAAAAATTGCTGCTCATTATCATCTTCAACATCTCGACACTGGTCTTACTTATCGCGGTGTTGCACACGCGCTTTTACAACAAAACTTAGCTCTTAATGATGAAAAAAGTGCTCTTGCTTGTGCCATAGAGCTTGATGTTCACACTTTAAATCCGGCTCTCCTTTCTTCTCATGAACTTGGTGAAGCCGCTTCAAAAATAGCACTCAACCCTGCTGTACGCGAGATTCTTGTTGCTAAACAACGTGACTTTGCTAAAATTTTGCCCGGTAGTGTGCTTGATGGACGTGATATTGGTACTGTCGTTTGCCCCGATGCCAATGTTAAGTTTTACATTCTAGCCAATGTTCAAACACGCGCAAAACGTCGCTATCAGGAGATTTTAAAAAAAGGAACCCAAGCAGATTATCATGAAATCCTAGCTCAACTTGAACAACGTGACAGCCGCGATACAACACGTGAACAAAGCCCGCTTAAGCCAGCGAAAGACGCCCACTTGCTTGATACATCAGAATTGAGTATAGAAGCAACATTTGCAGTTGCATGCACTTTTATTGATCCAATCATAAAAGTGCATATAATTAAATGAAATCGTTAAGGTGATTTTCAGCCGAGCGCTAATTTTTCTTCCTATTTAAGAAAAAAGGCATGAAGTTACCCAGTGTTAACACTAACCTAGCGCTTATACCTTTTTATTAAGGTATGTATCAGGAGTTCTTATGTCACAATACAATCCCACAACAGCGGATTTTGAAGCCCTTTTAACAGAATCTTTTCAAACCAATGATCTTAATGAAGGATCCGTTGTTAAAGGTCGTGTCATCGCAATCGAAAAAGATATGGCCATTATTGATGCTGGACTAAAAGTCGAAGGACGTATTCCACTCAAAGAATTTGGAGCTAAAGGAAAAGATGGGTCCTTGCAAGTTGGCGATGAAGTTGAAGTTTACATTGAGCGCATTGAAAATGCGATGGGTGAAGCTGTTCTATCGCGTGAAAAAGCACGGCGCGAAGAAAGCTGGATTCGTTTAGAAGAAAAATTCAATGCCGGAGCACGCGTTGATGGCGTTATCTTTAGCCAAGTAAAAGGCGGATTTACAGTCGATCTCGATGGTGCTGTTGCTTTCTTGCCTCGTAGCCAAGTCGATATTCGTCCCATTCGTGATGTTTCACCTCTCATGCACAATTCGCAGTCCTTTGAGATTTTAAAAATGGATCGTCGTCGTGGTAATATTGTTGTTTCACGTCGTACTGTCTTAGAGGAAAGCCGTGCCGAACAGCGTTCAGAAATTGTACAAAATCTTGAAGAAAACCAAATTGTTGAAGGTGTTGTTAAAAATATCACTGATTATGGTGCCTTTGTTGATCTTGGTGGAATTGACGGACTCTTACACGTTACAGATATGGCTTGGCGGCGTGTTAACCACCCATCCGAGGTTCTCACAATTGGACAAACTATTAAAGTTCAAATCATTCGTATCAATCAAGATACACACCGTATCTCTCTTGGTATGAAACAGCTTGAAAGTGATCCTTGGGAAAGCATTAGTGCTCGATATCCCGTTGGTAAAAAAATTACTGGTGCTGTTACCAATATCACTGATTACGGCGGTTTCGTTGAAATAGAACCAAGAATCGAAGGATTGATCCACGTTTCCGAAATGAGTTGGACAAAGAAAAATGTTCATCCAGGAAAACTTCTTTCCACATCACAAGAAGTGGAAGTTGTTGTTCTTGAAATTGATCCTTCTAAACGGCGTATTTCTCTTGGCTTAAAACAAACATTCGAAAATCCATGGATTGCTTTTGCCAATAAATTTCCTGTTAATTCACAAATCGAAGGAGAGGTCAAAAACAAAACAGAATTTGGTCTCTTCATTGGGCTTGAAGGTGATGTCGACGGCATGGTTCATCTCTCTGATCTTGATTGGAATCGCCCTGGTGAACAAGTCATTGATACTTACAATAAAGGTGATATCGTTAAAGCTGTGGTCCTTGATGTTGACGTTGAAAAAGAACGTATCTCTCTTGGAATTAAGCAACTTTCCAATGATAAAGTTGGAGAAGCAGCCGCTGCTGGTGAACTTCGCAAAGGTGCTGTCGTAACATGTGAAGTGACTGCGGTTAATGACAATGACATTGGTGTGAAATTGATTGACCACAATCTTGAAACAACCATCCGGCGCGCTGACTTGGCTCGTGATCGTGATGAACAGCGCCCTGAACGTTTTGCAATTGGTCAAAGAATTGATGCGCGCATCACCGCATTTGATAAAAAAACACGTAAACTTTCAGTATCTATCAAAGCTTTGGAAATTGCAGAAGAAAAAGAGGCTGTTGCACAGTATGGTTCTACAGACTCAGGTGCTTCTCTTGGCGATATTCTCGGCGCAGCTTTGAAAAAACAAGAACAAGATTAATGTTCAATTGTTAAAGCAATGATTAAAAATAAGGTCGCTTATCTTTCTAGCGACCTTTTTATTTTTTACAGAAGTTGTATGCTGATTTCTTCAATGCTCTCGTCAAAAATTGCAAAGACTCTTACAAGAAAAATAGAAATTTCATTATTTTTCTATGAACTGCTCATTATTAAGATAAAGTGCTCACAGCCTCTTAAATATAAAGAAACCATGTAATGGAATAGCAATAGGAAAATTATGGCACTTACAATATCTTTCATGAAGTGGTTTTATTCTCAACAAACTGAGACCCATTCTCTTACTCAAACCAATCTTCCCCTTCGCTCAACTTATAAATCACAGGATGAACTTTATAAATTAGGCTATGATATAGCCTCTCAAAAAGAAATCTTACTTCCTGAATATAAAGGAGAAAATCATTTTCATAGAAGGTTGAATAAAAATGCCAAACTTATTCTCCGTGCCTTTTAAACCAGCGATGTTTCTGCTTGGAATGATGAAACCATTGCACCAGCTGCTCAATGGCTCATTGATAATCATTATACTATTGACAAAACTATACAACAACTCCGTCGTAATTTACCTAAGTCTTTCATCAAGCAACTTCCCGTTTATAAACAAAAGGAAAGCATCCCACGTATCTTTGCTTTAGCTTGGCTTTATATTGCTCATACAGATAGCGGATTTTCACAAAAAACACTCACTGCTATGATCAATGGATTCCAAGAAATCCATGCCCTTAAAATTGGTGAATTATGGGCGCTTCCTTCTGTCATACAAATGCTTTTAATTGAAAATGTTTGTCGTTTTTCACTGCGTATTGAACAAACACGGTCTATGCGCCATCTTGCGCATAAAGTAGCCGATAAAATTTCTCTTGCAGACAATGAAACAAAATTACACACTTTTTTACGCACTATAAACCGTTCATTGTTGCTCCAACCTTTTCAACGCATTTATTCTATCGTTTACATGGCGCATCTGTCGATACAACAACCGCATTAATTTGGCTTGAAAAGCAATTACAAAGCTGAGGCAGTAATTTAGAAATTGTGACAGCGGATGAACATACCCGCCAAGCATCAGATGGTGTAACTATGGGCAATATTATTCGTGCCCTTAAAACCATTGATGACGTTGATTACAGTATGGTTTGAAACTGTCAGTTCAGTCGATTCTATTTTGCGTGAAAAGAGCGATTTTTCCGAAATTGATCCTCATTCCCGTAATATTTATCGACAGCTCATTGAAAAAATTGCACGTCTTTCACCTCTTAGTGAACTGGAAGTTGCACACAAAGCTGTAGAAATGGCACATGCTTCCTCTAAAGAATCTTCTTATCGTAGTCATTCCTCTGTTGGCACAGACATCTCACATAGCTCCATGGATGTCGATTCTTTTTACCACATTAGCGCTTTTTCCTGCTATAGATGCGGCTTTTGCCTTCTTCAACACTATTGTTTCATGGTTTATCCCATTAAAACAGCTTATTGGTTATGAATATAAAGCGGGTATTCCTCAACATGCCCGCACAATGGTCGTTGTACCGACTCTCATCACATCACGTGCTTTCATTGATGAACAAGTGCACAATCTTGAAAGATATTATCTTTCCAACCCCAAGGGTGCCATTCATTTTGCCCTCGTGACGGATTGGGGGGATGCGCCCTTGGAAGAAACACAAGCTGATCTTGATCTGCTGCATTATGCGCAGAAAAATATTGATGAACTTAATCGCCGTTATCATCGTGACATCCCCCCTCTTTTTTCTTTTACACCGTCGACGTCTTTATAATAGCAGCGAAAAATGCTGGATGGGTTGGGAAAGAAAATGTGGCAAACTTCATGAACTCAATCTGTTATTAAGAGGCCATAAAAACACAAGCTTTTATCTCCCAAATCCACATCTTCCCATGGATTGCCGTTTCGTGATGACTCTGGATTCAGATACACGTCTTACCCCTGAAAGGGTTACAAAACTCGTTGGAAAACTTAACCATACACTCAACCTTCCCACTTTTGATCCACATAATGAAAAAGTTGTAAAAGGCTATAGCATTTTACAACCTCGTATTACACCTTCTCTTACAACAGGAAAAACAACATCAATTCTGCAACGTATTTTTTCTACCAATCGTGGAATTGACCCTTATGTCTTTGCTGTTTCTGACACTTATCAAGATCTTTTGGGAGAAGAAACTTTCGTTGGTAAAGGTCTTTATAATATTGATGCATTTCAACAAGCACTTGATGATAAAATTAAGGAAAATACCGTTCTTAGTCACGACCTTTTGGAAGGAGGATATGCACGCACTGCATTGGTAAGTACCGTAGAAGTGATTGAAGATTATCCAACAGCCTATAATATTGATGTTATGCGTCATCACCGTTGGGTTCGTAGTGACTGGCAACTCTTGCCTTATCTCTTCCCACCATATAAAATAAGTTCCACGACGCGTTGGAAAATGCAAGATAATTTGCGTCGTTCTCTCACACCACTTATGTAGTTGATCGCAGCAATCACAGGATGGTCTCTTTTACCGTTAAAAAGTGCAATCGTCTGGCAAACATTCTTGCTCCTTAGTCTCTTCGTCTCACCTATTTTAGACATATTACAAACTCTTATTCCCTTCAATATTGGTCATTCTCTGCATGATCACTCTCTACAGGGGTATCTTCAATTAATTTTGAACAAAACCACCCTTACGGGTGCAAATATATTTCTTAAAATTACATTTCTTGCTCACTCAGCTTATTTTATGACTGATGCGATTATCCGCTCACTCTATCGCATGACGATTTCAAAACAGCACCTTCTGGAATGGAGAATCTCCGAAGCAACAAAATCGATTCCCAATAGTTTGCGCTTCTATATTCTTACAATGTGGCCAGCAACATTGATTGGTATTCTTGTAATAGCGCTGCCTCTCTTTTCCGATAATTTTGCCAATTTTATTGCTTTGCCCTTTGGGTTTGTATGGTTTGTCAGTCAACCCTCAACATTTCAAGATACCCTTGATATATCGTCTGAAGATAAAAAAATACTTTGAAATATCGCACGACGGACATGGCTCTATTATGCAACTTTTGTTAACGCAGAAACAACCATTTACCGCCCGATAATTTCCAAGAAGACCCAAAACCTCTCATTGCCCAACGCACCTCCCCCACCAATATTGGAATTTATCTTCTTTCCACTATTGCTGCACGTGATTTTGGTTGGATTAATTTTGAAGAAACTCTTACACGCGTTGAATGTACATTAAGCACTCTTGCAAAAATGGAAAAATTCCGTGGACACCTCTACAATTGGTATGCAACTGACACACTCACTCCTCTTTTGCCAACCTATATATCAACCGTTGATTCGGGAAACCTTGCTGGCCATTTGGTGACACCTTCTTCAGCCTTAAGTGAATGGGCTAAAGCATCTCCTGTTTTTTTGCAAAGTGATCGAGCAGGCTTATTTGATGTCAATGATATTCTTGAAGAAACTGTCAAAGAAATTCCAAGTAATCATCCCATTTTACGTCCTTTACGTCAACAAATCGAAGAACACATCGATCACTTTCACCGCTCTATTTGTGCTTTCGTAGAAAAATCAGAGTCGCCCCCTTTCCACATCACCAACCCTTTACTTCAAGCCCGTGAGATTGCACGCTTAATAAGTGAAATCGATTAAAAAATTCAAACGGTAGAATCTGCCCATGCGCACTGTTGGGCTCAATGCCTCATAGAAACCTGTAAAGCCCATCATTGTGATGCTATCGGTAACCATGATATCAAAAAAATACGCCAGAAATTAAATACTTTAGCTGAAAATGCGCGTCAAATAGCCTTTAATATGGAATTTGACTTTTTAGAACAGCCTGAACGGCACCCCTTGTCCATTGGCTATCGTGTTCAAGAAAAAAAGCTTGATGAAGGCTGTTATGACCTTTTGGCTTCAGAAGCCCGTCTCTCAAGCCTTTTTGCCATTGCAAAAGGTGATATCAAATTCAAACATTGATTTCATCTCGGTCGATTACTCATCTCAATTGGTTGGAAAGGCGCCCTATTATCATGGTCTGGATCCATGTTCGAATATCTGATGCCATCGCTCATTATGCACGAACCTCTAGGATTGATTAATACTGGATCAAACGAATAGATTAATTATTCGTCAGCAAATACAATATGGTCATGAACAAAGATTACCATGGGGTATTTCAGAATCCGCATTTAATGCTCGCGATCACTTAATGAATTACCAATATACCAGCTTTGGTGACCCAATCCTTGGACTCAAACGTGGTCTCTCACGCAACACTGTTATTGCTCCTTACGCAAGCCTTTCAGCAGCACAATATATGCCCTCTCATGCCGTAAAAAATTTAAAAAGACTCCGTAATCTTGGAGCTTTAAGACCATACGGTTATTACGACTCTATCGATTTTACTCCTTCACGTGTGCCGACAGGAGAAAAATATGCTATCGTACGTAATTATACACCATCATGGCATGTCCATTCTTGCTGTTAATAATGTCATTTTTGAAGGGCGTATGCGTAATCGTTTTCATCGTGATCCAGTTGTTGAAGCAACACACTTATTATTACAGGAAAGAGCTCCACATCAAATTCCCATCATTCATACAAAAATTGCCAACCCCATGCACAATAATTCTCGAGGATTTGATCATGCATCTGAGCGTATTATCACGAATCCACTTCTCAAACCCCGTGCAACTTTGCTTTTATCCAATGACTCTTATTCTACCATGTTAACAGCTAATGGTACTGGTTACAGCCGTTGGCATGATTATGCGATTACGCGCTTTATTCCTGATGCGACAGAAGATCAACAGGGTATTTTATTCTTTCTCCGTAACATACAGAGTGGACGCTGGTGGTCTGTTACCAGTGAGCCAACACGTGTTGTTGAAGAGGAAGCTGTTAGCATTTTTACAGATGAAAAAGCTGACTACATGAAAATGGTTGATGGTATAAAATCAACACTTGAATGTCTCGTTACATCCGAAAATGATGGCGAAGGTCGACGCCTCCAACTTGTGAATACAACAAACAAGGATCGCTTCATTGAAGTGACTTCTTATGGTGAATTGGCGCTTGCCACAATGGACACAGATTGCTCTCATCCTGTTTTTTTAAGTATGTTTATAGAAACCGAGATTACTGAAGAAGGAAGAACAATATTTGCCAAAAGGCGTAAACGCTCGCCTAGTGACTCTGAGATTCATATTACCCATTTTGTTACCGATATAACAGAGAGTATCCAAGAAACAGAAGCTGAAACGGATCGCTCTCTCTTTATTGGTCGGGGACGTTCTCTTCATCGACCTGCTGCATTTGATCAAAATGCTCGTTTTAGCAACAGCTAAGGCTGCGTGCTTGATCCAATCATCTCACTTCGCTGCCGAGGACAAGGCGGTTGGACATGGTATACAGGCTCAGCAGGCTGGTTTTATCACACCGCAACACAAGCCATTCTTGGCATTAATCATCAAGGCAATTTGTTGTTCTTAAAACCAAATTTCCCCTCCTCTTGGCCTGAATATGAAGTAACAATGAAATTTTATGATGCTGTTTATAACATTAAAATGAAATGGGGATCTGAAAATAAACTTAGTGTTGATGGTAAAAAATATACCAAAGTTCATGCAGGAATACAGTTACAAAAAACGGGAAAACACGAAATTATACGTATCATTAAATCTTAATAACAGAAAATAAAAGTTTTTTTATTCTTGCCCAAAATCTTAGAGTTGTTATAGTTTCTGCCGTCCCTATATTGATTACGTTGGTGCACAGTAATTTTGCATTCACAAAACTGAAAGAAAAAGGGTTATGAATCACCCAGATATTGCGAGACGTGTTTATAACCATACTTGGAAACTTGATCCCATTATTCGTTCACTTCTGGATACGGATTTTTATAAACTTCTTATGGTACAGATGATTTGGGGCCTTTATCCCAATGTAAATGTTACGTTCTCCCTCATAAACCGTACCAAAACAATTCGTCTTGCCGATGATATTGATGAGGGCGAATTGCGTGCCCAACTTGATCATACCCTTAGTTTGCGCTTTACGAAAAAAGAAATGATCTGGCTTGCTGGTAATACATTTTATGGACGTAAACAAATTTTCACACCAGATTTTCTTCATTGGCTTGAGAACTTTCAACTCCCAGAATATGAGTTAACCCGTAAAGATGGTCAATATATCCTCCATTTTCATGGCCCGTGGTCTTATAGCTCCATGTGGGAAATCCCTGCTCTTGCTATTATCAGTGAATTACGATCACGCGCTGCTATGAAAAATTTGGATCGTTTTGCTTTGGATGTGCTTTATGCACGTGCTAAAGCAAAAATGTGGAGTAAAGTTGAGCGTCTTAAAAAATTGCCTGATATTAAAATATCTGACTTTGGAACAAGACGTCGCCATTCTTTTTTATGGCAACGCTGGTGTGTTGAAGCACTAAAAGAAGGAATTGGTAATTCTTTTACAGGGACTTCCAATGTTCTTCTGGCCATGGATACAGATTTAGAAGCTCTTGGTACCAATGCACATGAATTGCCCATGGTTATTGCTGCTCTTGCCAATAATGATAACGAGTTGCGTCAAGCACCTTATAAAGTTTTGCAAGATTGGAACCGTTATTATGGTGGAAATCTTCTCATTGTTTTGCCTGATACCTTTGGTACAGAAGCGTTTTTACGCAATGCACCAGATTGGGTAGCTGATTGGACAGGTTTCAGACCTGACAGTGCCCCCCCCATTGAAGGCGGAGAACGCATTATCCAATGGTGGAAAGAAAAAGGAAAAGATCCACACGAAAAATTATTAATTTTTTCTGATGCACTTGATGTCAATACAATCGAAAAAACTTACCATCATTTCCATGGGAAAGTTCGTATGAGTTTCGGATGGGGAACAGACCTTACGAATGATTTTTTAGGCTGTGCACCCCAAGAAATTGCCAATTTTGATGCTCTTTCCCTTGTTTGTAAAGTTACACATGCAAATGGACAGCCAGCCGTAAAACTTTCAGATAATCCTGAAAAAACCATCGGTGATCCGCAAGCAATACAGCGTTATCTCAATTTCTTTGGGAATGAAAAACGTGTTGCTAGACCCGTAAAGATTTAATCACAAACCCATTTGTATGAAATAAAAGATAAACAACTAAAAAATCAATTACCGATGGATTAAAAGGATGCAGCTTCTCTCAAATTAACAAAAAAGTATATCTTTCTAGAAAGATCATCCACCCTTGCTTATGAAAACAATATTTTTCGAATTTTAGCTATAATGTGTGAAACAATAGTATAAGAATTTTATTATCCATAAAAACACGGCGCTGTTCTAAATAGTTTGTACGACGGTAGGCACGCTCTACTTTACCCCCGACCACATGACCTAGAATGGTTTCTGCTACCTCAAAAGGAGCATCGGTTGTTTCTGCTAGCTAATCGCGTAAACTAGAGAGAAACCCATGTGGGCAGGCATCAAGTCCAATTTTTTTCATATATTTTGACATGCAACTATCAGCAAGGGAACCTCGACCGGTTGCAGAGAAAAAGAAATCATTGCGAGAAAGCAGGCGTGCTTGTTTCAAAATTTCCAATGCTTCTGATGATAAGGGCACACGAAACTCTGTTGTAGCATCACGCCTTCCTTTCATATTCTCAGCAGGAATAGTCCATATATCACCTTCAATCTGATCTTTATGAATATGACATAAGGGATTGCTACGAACCCCTGTCAAAATAAGCAAACGCAAAGCCAGTTGTGTTATGGTTGGTGTTTTCAAAGTGTTTGATAAAAAGCCGGAACATTTCTCCAATCCATTGCTGGTCTATTTTGCGTTTTATGGCGTTGTTTTCCTAAGAGAGCTTTTACTGTTGCTTGTAAATCAACATCTAATCCCAAAGCAGCAGCATGTTTGAGACAAAGATTAAGGCGGATTAGTGCTTTTTCAGCTGTTTTAGCTTTTGTATGCCAAATAGGAGCGAGAACTTTGCGTATATCGGTTTGTGTAATCTCTGAAACGGGGAGGCAGCCTAATTGGGGGAGAATATGAAGTTTTAAATGTAAAAACCACACACCATTTTTACCATCTCCTTTTAATTCTGCTTTACAACTTTCAAAAGTCTCCAAAGCAATGTCTTTTAAGTAATGCAGATTACGCATTGCCTCACGTTTTTGTTTCTCACGTTCTTTAATGGGGTCACGACCTTCACGTAAAACAGAACGCCACCCAGTTGCTAATTCACGAGCTTGTTTTAAAGAAACATCTCTCAAAGCCCCCAAGCCCGTTTCACGACGCCGCCCGTGAATGGCATATCGGTAAAGCTATTGAGCACCCTTATCTTTACACTTATGAAGGTGCAAGCCAGCACCATCATTATATTTGCCAGCCCCCAATATTGCGACAGCCCTTGCATTAAGACGATTCATAAGAGGCATTTTTACTTCTTTCTTGCACATCCTAAACGGTTTTTTACCCACACATCAGCCCCGCTTGTGATGTGCAAGAAAGTGACTTTATTTGATTGAACATAAGATGATTTGAGGTGAGAAAATCTTACAATATTCGGGGGTCTAATTCAACATGCAAAACGATGAATTGTCATTATAAATCAATATGTTGTAGCTCATTAAAGTGGCTTTATGAACATTGGGATGACAGTACACCATTTCTCTGCTCATTAAAATTGACTTCACGAACATATTATTCTCTCTCATGAATTGCTCTGAAAGAGCTCATTATTTTATATCTTCTTGATATGGAGAGGTTACTCTATAAATTTTAAGGAAAAATCTCTATCAAGGGCTCTCACGAACTCGTCAACGATAGGCTCCTAAAGCCTTTTTTACCCATTATGAAGAGGGACGTGTCACAATATAAACAGCAATAAACAGTAATATAGCAGCAACGAACAAAGCAAGCCATAAAACAGGGCGTGCTATTACTAAAAAAGATAAAAAACCACCCGCCATACTTACCACTGCAATAATTTTAACAAATTTGGAAATAGCTCCCTTTTCTTCCCATTGCTTAATAGGTGGACCGAAAACACGGTGATTATGCAACCAACAATGAAAACGTGGAGATGAACGAGCAAAACACCATGAAGCAACTAATAAAAAAGGCACGGTTGGCATAATAGGTAATACTATACCGATAACACCTAATACAATCATAGCCCATCCCACTATAGAAGTGAAAATACGCAAAGGGTGCGATATCTTAAAATCTTTTTTCATCTTTTGCACTATTTCCCTCTATGAAAGACCCTTGTATCTCTTCTTGTTTTTCACGTGCTTTAGTGCATAACAACTATAGCCTTTATTCGTCATACACCTTTATTCGTAAGCGTATTTTCTGTGACAACCTCTTTTAAACACAAAATAGCCTACGCAATATGATGTTCATTTCAAATTTTTCAAGAAATCAAAAGAAATTTTTAGAAAAGCTAAAAATAAAAAGGCTGCAGAATAAATCACTGCAGCCTTTTAATTACAAATGCAGCACTTGGGGGGGGAGAATATATACTGCACTCATCTGCTAGACATTAGGAGGAAAATGACCTAGCACCTAGGTTTCTAGTTAAAACAAGCATGAGAAACAACATACAAAAATGCATGACTGCTATGCACACATTTTATCACCCTTAAATTTCCTGAACTGCACTTCTACGAAAGAAAAGTGACATAAAAATAGCAATAAAAATGAGTGTTAAAATCAACACAATTGTGGAAGCAGAATCAGAACCGATAAATAAGCTTAAATAAATTCCTAAAAAACCAGAAAAGGCTGCGACAAATATAGCAATTACCAACATAAAAGAAAATCGCTTCGTGATAAGATAAGCAATTGCTCCTGGTGCTATCAATAAAGAAATAACGAGAACAATACCCACAGCTTTCAAAGCCGCAACAATAGTGAGAGAAATCATCGTTAAAAGAGTATAATGGAGAACTGATATCCGTAACCCCATTGCACGACCTTGAACTGAATCAAAAATATACAGCATAAAATCGCGCCATTTTGCTCCTAAAATAAAGGTGACAATAGTAGAAATTATCGCTGTCTGTGTAATATCAAGCCAGTTAACACCCAAGAGATTACCAAATAGAATATGATTCAAATCTAAGCTACTATAAATAGCCGTCGCTAAGACAAGCCCCAAACCAAACATCGATGAAAAAACAACACCCATCACCGTATCCTGTTTGATACGGCTATTGCTTCCTAAAAAACCCGTCAGAATAGAGCAAACCATCCCCGCGACAAAAGCACCGCACGTAATTAAAGTCATTGTAACATTCTCTGGACGTACATGCTGAAACCAAGCAAACGGCAAAGAAGACAAAAATGCTATCACCCACGGCGTTGTCATATAACCAATCACAACACCTGGAAAAACGGCATGCGAAATTGCGTCTCCCAAAAGGGCCCACCCTTTTAAAATAAGAAAACACGAAAGCATCGCCATAGGAATAGAAAGGATCGTAACAATAATCATGCCCTTAAGCATAAAAGAAAACTGAAAAGGAAGTAGTAATTGATCAATCATGATAACATCACACCTTTTTTTGCCGCTTTTATACGTAAGCGCGCAGCAATATACCCATGTTTAGGAGCAAAAATAAAAGCCATCATAAACAGAAATGCTTGGAACAGAACAACAACACCACCTGTTTGTGCATTCAAAAAATAACTCACATAAACACCTAATATACTTGTGAATGTTCCAATCAGCACTGCAATAATCAAAACGTTCACAAAACGATCACTTAAAAGATAAGCTGTTGCCCCAGGCGTCACAACAAGACAAATGACCAAGAATGCACCAACTGTTTGCATGGCAGCAACGGTACAAGCGGCAAGGAGTGTGAAAAAAAGAATCTTTAAAAACTTTACGTTTAATCCAATAGCACGCGCATGTGTTTCATCGAATAAAGAAACGAGGAGATCTTTCCATTTCAAAAGTAATATAAACAAAGAAAAAAAACCAATAAAAGCCAATTGTACAATATCTGATGAACTGACTGCTAAAATATTTCCCAAAACAATTGTATCAATATTAACCGCCATTGGTTTTAATGATTTGAGAAATAACCCAAAAGCAAAAAAGGAAGAAAAAATAAGACCAATAATGGTATCTTCTTTCAATTTTGTCCGGTGATTAAAAAAAAGCATCGCTGCAGCCGCAAGCCCCCCAGAAAAAAAAGCTCCAAGCGAAAAAGGTAACCCTAAAAGATAAGCTCCTGCTACACCAGGAACAATGGAATGGGAAAGTGCATCGCCAATCAACGACCAACCTTTTAACATCAAAAAAGCAGAAAGAAAGGCGCAAACACACCCAACTAACCCCGAAACCCACATCGCATTAACCATATATTGGTAGCTCAGTGGTTCAAGCAATAAAGAAATCATGCAACATGCCCCATATTTTTAGTATTCTCAGGAAAGGGAGGTTGTTTGCTCCCTACAAAGACATCATTTTTTTTTGTGCTTTGAAGATCAAAAATATGATGGTGTAAAGCACCACCAAAAGTTTTCTCAAGATTTTCTTTTGTAAAGACGGTTTCCGTGAGTCCAGAAGCCAAAACCGTTCCCTTTATTAAAATAGTGTGGTCGCAAAATTCACGAACAGAGCCCAAATTGTGGGTAGAAACTAATATCACAGCCCCTTCTTTACGTAGATCTTGTAACAAAGCAATAATTTTATCTTCTGTTGTGACATCAACCCCTGTAAATGGCTCATCTAATAAAATAGCTTTTGCCTGCTGTGCAAGAGCACGTGCTAGAAAAACACGCTTTTTCTGACCACCAGAAAGTTCGCCAATTTGACGCTTAGCAAATGCCAACATATCGACGCGCTCTAATGCAACACGGACAGCTTCATAATCTCGCGCCCGTGCATAACGAAAGAAATTCATGTGACCATATCGTCCCATCAAAACAACATCTTCAACGAGAACAGGAAAATTCCAATCAACATCCTCACTCTGCGGAACATAAGCAATAAGATTTTTTTTCAAAGCCATATCAACAGGCAAACCAAACATGCGAATTTTTCCTTTTGATGGCCGCACAAAACCCATGATAGCTTTAAATAATGTTGACTTACCTGATCCATTAACGCCAACCAATGCGGTAATGGAACCTGTTGGGCTTTCAAAATTCACTTCGCGCAATGCTGTGTGCCCATTACGATAAGTTACTGTTACCCCTTGAGCAAATATTCCAGATCCTGTCATTGGCCTTTTACTCCATCTAATAAGGCATTGCTAATCCGCCCGCTTGTGACACGTAATAAATCAATATAGGTTGGTACCTCACCGTTTTTCTCACTCAAAGAATCCACATAAAGGACACCTCCGTATTTTGCCCCTGTTTCTCTCGCAACCTGTTTAGCAGGAGCAGGGGAAATAGTGCTTTCAGAAAAAACTGCATGGATATTGTATTTGCGAACCATATCAATAACATGCTTAACCTGCTGCGGTGTTCCTTGCTGATCAGCATTAATTGGCCACAAATAAAGTTCTTTCAGATCAAAATCACGCGCCAAATAGCTAAATGCGCCTTCACTCGTTACAAGCCAACGCTTATCTTGCGGGACGGCTTCCAATTCAGCTCTAATTGGATCAATTGTTGCGCGAATCTTCTGCTTATAAATTTCGGCATTTTCTTTATAAATAGTAGCATGATCAGGATCGTATTTCACGAAAGCATCACGAATATTATCAACGTAAATCAAAGCTGAGGTTGGCGACATCCATGCATGAGGATTGGGTTTACCACTGAAAGGCCCCTCACCAATTTTAATCGGCACAACACCTTCTGAAACAACAACACTTGGAACGTCTTTAATATTTTGAAAAAACTTTTCAAACCAAAGCTCCAACTCCAAGCCATTCCACAATATCAGATTGGCTCCTTGCGCACGCATAAGGTCGCGAGGTGTGGGCTGATATTCATGAATTTCAGCACCTGGTTTCGTGATTGATTCAACATCAGCGGCATCCCCTGCCACATTTCGTGCCATATCAGCAATAATGGTGAATGTCGTAACAGCTTTAAATTTACCACCACACAAAGCTAAATTTGGTGTAAAAAAAATAATACTCCCCCAAATTACTGTAAAAAATGTCCTTACATTCATTGGTCTTCTCTTTCGTGCATAGTTTTTACTTATTGCTAATGATTTGCATTATCATTTATCAATAACAGTTATTTTTTACATTTGCAAACACATTTGCTATCAGAGATTTTGACAAAAAATAACTTTTTAAGATGCTTAAAACATCCCTTCTCGCCTTGAAAAAACTGATGCTTTAACGAGAAGCTTTTGGTATGGAAAATTCATCTTTCAAAAAGCTCTAAAGATCTTGAATACGCAAAAAATAAAGGAGCACTTTATGAGTGCTCCTGCTTGATAAATAAGCCAATAAAAAAGAAATAGACTTAACAACGCAGACTTGCGCCCGTTGCTTTGGTGACATTTTCCACCACTTTCAAAGTAAGCTCTTCTATATCTTCATCCGTTAAAGTTCGTTCAATAGGTTGAAGAGCTATTTCAATGGCAATGGATTTTTTATCTTCACCAAGGCTTGAATCTTCAAAAAGATCAAAAACTTGTACTGAATGAATCAGTTTTTTATCCGCTCCACTTGCAGCACGTACAATAAGAGAGGAAGCAACTGTTTTATCAACCACAAACGCAAAATCACGCCGCACCATTTGAAAAGGCGATAATTTCAAAGGAGAACGGCTCTTTGTTGCCTTTTTCTTTGGCTCTGGAATTTGATCAAGAAAAACTTCAAAACCACATAAAGGACCACTGACATCTAATATTTCCAATGTAGCAGGATGAAAAACACCAAAAAAGCCAAGAATAATCTTTGATCCAAGCTTCATAACCCCCGAACGACCAGGATGATACCAATCGGGTGCTCCAACTTCAATTTGAATCTTGCTAATATCCATACCACATGCTTCCAAAACAGCCAATGCATCCGCTTTTGCATCAAAAACATCAACGACTTTTGTATTACCATTCCAAAAGCGCCCCGCCCCTTCAAACCGTTCTGTTCCGCGGCGAATTCCACCAGCAACACGTTGTTGTTTATCAGCTGTATCATCTTCGTAGATGCTGGAAACTTCAAACAAAGCAAGATCAGGGAAACCACGATCAGCATTTCGTTGTGCCGCCACCAGCAAACCAGGTAAAAGAGAAGGACGCATTACGGACATATCAGAAGAAATAGGATTGACTAATTTAAGCTGTGCTTGACCGCCTCCAAAAGCAAGGGCCTGTTTTTCGGAAATAAAGGACCACGTTACAGCCTCCTTCATACCGCGATGTGCCAAAGCCAACCGCGTAACACGGGAACGAAGCTGCGAATTGGTTAAAATTTGATTTTTTTCCTCTGCAAAACTTTCCAATGGAATAGGCTTAATCTTATCTAGCCCATAAATCCTCATTACCTCTTCTACTAAATCCGCTTTACCAGCAATATCAGGGCGCCATGTTGGCACTTTAACCGTTACTACATCTCTTTCCCCTTCGATGCCAAATCCAAGCTGTGTCAAAATAGTGATGACTTGTGCATGATCTATTTGCAAATGTGTCAAGCGTTTAATTTCAGAAAAAGGAAAGATGATCTGTTTGATTTCCGGCTGCTGATAACCAACAATTTTTGTCTTTGAAACTTCACCATCACAAAGACGTAAGACCAGTTCTGTTGCAATCTCAAGTCCTTTTTCCATAAAAGCCGGATCAACACCCCGCTCAAACCGATAGCGTGCATCACTGGTAAGTCCTAATGCACGACCTGTCTGTGCAATACTCTTTGAATCCCAAAGCGCCGATTCAATAATAACGCGTCGTGTTGTCTCATCACAGCTTGTTCTTTCACCCCCCATGATACCGGCAATAGAAACAACCCCCTCTTCATCTGCAATGACACAATCATTAATACCCAAATGATAGTTTTTTCCGTTAAGTGCCTGAAGCTGTTCACCTTCACGACCACGTCGTACACTCAAATTGCCTTTAATCTTATCCGCATCAAAAACATGAAGCGGACGACCAAGACCAAAACTTATATAATTGGTCATATCAACCAGCGCATTAATTGGTCTCAAACCGATTGCATTCAAACGCCGCTGCATCCATTGCGGTGATGCACCGTTTTGAACATTGCGTACTTCACGCCAAGCAAAACCTAAACATAACGCTGAATCTTGCGAAAAATCTAAAGAAACATCAAGTGCTGTTTCAAAAGAAGCATCGAATTGTGGTAAGGATAACTCTTTTAACTTCCCAACTCCAGCAGCAGCAAGATCACGCGCAATACCGCGAACACCTGTGCAATCAGAACGATTGGGTGTCAAACCAATATCAATTATCGGATCATCTAACCCTGCATAAGCTGCAAATGACTCTCCAATAGGTGCATCTTCTGGAAGTTCGATAATCCCATCATGCTCACTTGATAATTCAAGCTCTGCTTGTGAACACATCATCCCAAAACTTTCAATCCCGCGGATTTTTCCCACAGATAATGTCATATCAAGCCCAGGCACATAAGTACCTGGCAATGCAAGAACCCCAATAAGCCCAGCGCGTGCATTTGATGCCCCGCAAATAACTTGCACAGGTGTACCAGTTCCCATATCTACAGTCAAAATCTGGAGTTTATCTGCATCAGGATGTTTTATTGCCGTTAAAACTTTTGCAATCACAAAGCCTTTTAAAGAAGAACGGTCATCAACGTGATCAACCTCAAGGCCTATAGCCGTCAGTTTATCACAAATTTCATCAAAAGATGCATCTGTTTCTAAGTGATCTTTTACCCACGACAATGTAAATTTCATTTTAAAACCTCACGTGAAAACTGTGATAAGATCACACTTTGTCTAAGCTTGGAAAAAAGCAGGCATATCAAAACAGCGAAAGCCATAATGATCTAACCAACGCAGATCAGCATCAAAGAAAGCCCGTAAATCGGGCATACCATACTTCAACATAGCAATGCGATCAATGCCCATTCCCCATGCAAAACCCTGATACTCATCGGGATCTAAACCTACATTTTTCAATACATGAGGATGCACCATTCCACATCCCAAGATTTCCAACCAGTCTTCTCCTTCCCCAAAGCGCACTTCTGAACCAGAACGATCACACTGAATATCCACCTCCATAGAAGGCTCGGTAAAAGGAAAAAAAGAGGGACGAAAACGCATCTTCACAGAAGGAACCTCAAAAAAGGCTTTGCAAAAAGTCTCATGAAGCCACATCATATGCGCTATGGTAGAGATTTTATCAATCACAAGACCCTCTACCTGATGAAACATTGGTGAATGCGTTGCATCCGAATCCATACGATACGTTTTTCCCGGAATAATGATACGTATTGGTGCTTTTTGTTTTTCCATCGTACGAATTTGTACAGGGGATGTGTGGGTGCGTAATAATTTCCGCTCTCCCGTTTTATCAGCATCAAAAAAGAAGGTATCATGCATTTCGCGCGCTGGATGATCTTCCGGAAAATTCAATGCCGTAAAATTATAATAATCTGTTTCAATATCTGGTCCCTCTGCAAGTGAAAAACCCATCTTCGTATAAATGGCTATAATTTCTTCAATCACCTGCGAAATAGGATGAATACGTCCCCGTTCTACAGGTGAAGAACGCACAGGCAAAGTAACATCAACCGTTTCATTAGAAAGGCGCGCATCCATTGCTTGGCGTTTCAAAAGATCACGCTTTTGCGTCCATAATTCTAAAATGCGATTTTTTAATCCATTAAGAACTGGTCCAACTTTATGGCGCTCACTAGCATCCATCTTTCCTAATGCTTTTAACCTTTCAGAGATACTGCCTTTTTTGCCTAATGCTGCAATACGCACTGTCTCAAGTGCCTGTTCATCATTAGCTGCTTCTAAAGCTAAACAAATTTCTTGTTCCAGACGCTCAATATCGCTCATATCTTTGCCTATTTTTGTGAATAGAAAAAAACCCGCACCAGTAACAACCAGTACGGGATCCCGAATAAATAAATGCTTTAAGAGAACACGACTGGCTTATTTGACAGCGCCCTCAAAAGCATTAGGTGTTGTGTCCTTTAAATATTCCAAAGCCTTTTTTGCAGAAGCAACTAAAGCAGAAAATGCTGCTGCTTCGTGAACTGCTATATCTGAAAGAACCTTACGATCAATTTCTATACCCGCTTTCGATAAACCATCAATAAAGCGCCCATAAGTTAAGCCTTCTGCGCGAACAGCTGCATTAATTCTCTGAATCCACAAAGCACGGAAAGTCCGTTTTCTATTTTTGCGATCACGATACGCGTACTGCTTAGAACGATCAACTGCTGCCTTAGCCGCACGAATGGTATTTTTACGACGACCGTAAAAACCTTCAGCCTGTTTAAGAACTTTTTTGTGTTTTGCGTGCGCTGTCACACCTCTTTTTACACGTGCCATGTAATACTCTCCTAAAAATCAAAAGCGTAAGGTTTATAGACTATTTGGCAAATAACACTGAACAACTTTTTTAGCATCTTGTTCGCATAAAACCATCGTTCCACGCGCATCGCGAATAAACTTATTCGAACGTTTAATCATGCCATGGCGTTTACCTGCTGCTGCTGCTTTAACTTTACCTGACGCAGTGATTTTAAACCGCTTCTTAGCGGATGATTTGGTCTTCATCTTGGGCATTTTGCTACTCCATACATTTTATACATTATTCATTTCAGTGAATTTATTCACTCAGAATTTATTTATTCAAGCGGACCAATGCTTGAACACGCATTTAAACAGCCACGGCATGCCCTGCCGAGCGGCTCCAACAGCGTTTTCATAAGCTAGTATACACAAAATAGCAAGAGCGTATCAAAAAAAAATTGGAGCACCGTTTCCTTGAACTTCAACCAAAGGTGCTGGAATTGCATTTGTTTTGATTGCTGCTTTACACAAATCAGCAATAATGCATTGCGTACATTGTACTTTACGCGCTTGACAAATGTAACGCCCATGTAAAATAAGCCAATGATGTGCATGATGCAGATAATGTATAGGAATAATCTTTAATAACTTTTCTTCAACAATCTCTGGTGTTTTGCCAGGTGCTAAACCAAGACGGTTTCCAAGACGCAAAATATGCGTATCTACCGCTAGTGTTGGATGACCAAAAGCAACATTCAAAACAACATTCGCCGTTTTTCGCCCCACTCCAGGGAGGGACATAAGATCTTCACGTTTTTCAGGCACTTTACCGCCATATTGGTCAATTAAAAAATTGCAAAGCGCATAAACATTACGCGCTTTTGCACGCCAAAGGCCAATTGTACGAATATGGCGTGCAATTTCTTCTTCTCCTAATGCAACCATTTTTTCCGGCTGATCAGCAAGGCGAAATAATTCTTTAGTTGCTTTATTAACACTCGTATCTGTCGCTTGAGCCGAAAGAATAACCGCAACCAAAAGAGTAAAAACATTGGTATAGATAAGATCACTCTTCGGAACTGGGCGTTGAACAGAAAAACGGCGAAAGATTTCTTCAATTTCGTCTTCGCTATATAATATTTCAGAAGATTTTTGCATCTTTAACAATTTACTTGTTCTCTGAGCCATTGTACTCTCTCATCTTCTCTCTTGAACTTATCACCCACGCTCGCCATATGAGAGGCATGCAGCAAACATTTTTTATAAAGTTTGGTCAAGTAAAGCCGCTTTGAAGAGGACATTCACAATGACACATGTGACGCCTTTCTCCAATCCCTTTCTTTTAGGATTTGAAACGATAGAAAAAACCTTGCGTCGTATTGGTAAAGCCGATGAGGCTTATCCAGCCTATAATATTGAGCGTTTACACAAAAATGATGACGCAAATCACATACGCATAACTTTGGCTGTTGCTGGGTTCAAAGTTGACAATCTTAATATTTTACTCGATGATAATCAATTAATCATTCATGGTAAGCAAACAGATAATCAAAACCATCAATATTTATATCACGGTATAGCAGCACGTCAATTCCAACGTACTTTTGTTCTTGCAGAGGGAATGCACGTTGCAAATGCCGAGTTGAAAAATGGTCTCTTATCAATTAATCTACATCAACCAAAAGCAAAAAAACAAACAAAACAGATTCCAATCAAAGTCAATAGTAATGAGTAGTAAAAACTAAGGCATAAAGGAATAATAAAATGGGAGAACACAAACAAAACTTGTTGTTGCAAAGTACCGCCCATTTTGATGCAGGGCAGATTGCTTATTTAAAAAAGGTTTGCACAGATGACCTAGCTAAAAATTTTCCAGATCTTCCACCAATGACACCCGGCATTACAATATGGGCGCTCTTTGGTGAAACAGGTTATCCAATCATTTTGTCTGATGAGCGCTCTATCGCTCTTGCAGGCGCCAACGAACATGAACTTCAAATTGTAACTCTACACTAATCTATTTTACAAAAAGTAATTGAAGCATCTTTATAGACTGTCTTATTCCTCCTTTGTAAGGTAGGAGGCGGTCTTTTTATGAATGAATTGAAAGGAAATCATTTCAGTTTTGAAATAGCTCACTCTTTTCAATCAGAAAATATGGCAGAAAATATGGGTGTTCTTAACTTTATACTATTCCAAGACCATCATTTTTAAAGAAATGGTCACTGTTTCTTTATTTTTCACAAAAGTACGGTTCTGGAGATCTTTACTCATCGATACCCTTTGAGATATTCAGTTTTCTGGCTTTTATAGTAAACTTTTTACCTCTTAATCCTGCATCTTCTTTTTCACAGAGATCTTAAAGATCTTTGCTACAAGATCACATGATCTTCTCAAATGCATTACAAAAAAATCTTGGGACTTTCTTGGGATTTTTTTGTTGCCTTGATGCCTTAAATATAGCCCTTCCCAAAATCATACCCTCTGAGTAAGAAATTCTGCATTCGTATCCATTTTAAAACCAATCCAGTCTTTTGAGTCAGAATCCCCCTTTCTAACGCCATCCACATGTTTTCAATTGCTGTTCATACTTTCTGGACAAGTTTTCCATACGCTGTGCTGCCTGTGCAAGTGCTGTAGAGACATAACCTCCACTGCGAGCATAAGCCCCGTGACCCATATGATAATTTAAATAAAGGCTATAGGCATCATTAAACCTTATACCATTGCGTTGAACAGTCTGGCGATGATACCAAGCAACAAAATCAGCAGCATCTGCAAAATTTGTACGCCGTGCATAAGGTCTTCCCGCGGAACGGAGATACATTGCCCATGTACTATCAAGTGCTTGGGAATAGCCATACGCTGTCGATCGGCGCTTCCATGGAATAAAACCAAGAAGTTTTGTGCGCGCAGGACGTGCATTGTGCCGAAAATTCGATTCCATATTAATAGTCGCAAGAATAATAGACATAGGAATTCCATAACGCATTTCGGCACGTTTAGAAGCTCTTCCCCAATTATCAAAAAAGCCATCTTTCTGCGCTAAAATGGCGCAAGCATTGTTGATATATCTCGGAGGTGCTGTTGCACATCCCTCCAGCAAAAACACCAATGCCCCTAAAAACAAAAGGTGTCGCATATCTTTATTCCTCTCATTAGGAAATGAATGAGATATGGATACTAAAAAATTATTACTAATCAATAAAGAACTCTCGTTGTGCTGGAAAGATTCACTTCACTCCTCATCAACCAAAGGCAATGTTTTGGGCTGCACAGAAGCAGCCATTTTCGTTGGCAAAGAGTCCTTTTCTTTTAATTCAAAAGTTTCAATACGATTAGCCCGTTTCATAATTTTGGAGGATGATATTAAAATAGCCTCTATATCCTCACCCGCTTTGTAAAAATGCTTCTGTAAAGCGCGGACACGCGTATCCATTCGTCCAAAATCTTCCATTAATTTTGTTACTTCTGATTGAATCAAATGGGCTTGTTCACGCATTCGCGCATCTTTCATAATAGTTTGTACAACCTGAACAGATAACATCAACAAAGACGGTGAGACAATAATCACATGCGATCGATTGGCTTTTTGTACCAATGGTTCAAAATCTTCATAGATTGTTGCAAAAATCGATTCTGATGGCACAAAGAGAAAAGCGGTATCATGTGTTTCTCCAGGAATTAAATATTTCTGCGCAATATCGCGAATATGAACTTCCATGTCGGTGCGAAATTGGCGTTCTGCCTCCTGACGCTCTTGCGCCGTTGCTGCTTTACGCATGGCATTCCAAGCTTCCAGAGGAAATTTAGCATCAATAACAAGAGAAGGGGCCTTATTCGGCATGTGAATGAGACAATCTGGTCGTTTTCCATTTGAAAGAACGGCCTGAAAAACATAAGCATTAGCCGGTAGAGCATCGGCAATAATTGCTTCCATCCTTCCCTGACCAAAAGTGCCACGCGTCTGCTTATTGCTTAAAATAGCCTGCAACTGAACAACTTGTCCTGTAAGCGATTGGATATTATTTTGTGCCGCATCAATGACCGCTAAACGCTCCTGCAAACGATTCAAATTTTCATAAGTAGATTTGGTTTGTACCTGAAGCGTTTGACCCAAATTGGTTGTCATCCCATTGAGTTGCTCACTTATAGACTTATTTAATTCAGCTTGCCTTTGACCAAAAATTTCTGCCATAGTTTGCATTCGTCCTTGCATTTCAGCTTGTGTTTTTAACAATGCCTCCATCTGTATTTGTGCTTCACGAGCGCGTTCAGCAATTTCACTTTCCAAAAGTCCCTTTTTTCGATGAGAATGTATCAACATAAAAAAGGCTAAGCAAACCAGTATAAATAAAAACAAAATCACCAATTGAACTAAAGATCCATCAATAAGCAGCAAAGAAGAAAACGAATCAAACATGAGAAGTAATATAACGCTCTTATCGTAAAAAAGCGCGCAAGAATCTGTTATTTAAATATTGACCCATAACACACCATTGTTTAATCTACGCTTATGCCACTTAAATCTTTAGTTACCTTACCTGATCCGATTTTACGGGAAATATCCAAACCTGTTGAGCATATTGATTCAGCTCTCCAGCAGCTTGCTGATGACATGCTGGAGACTATGTATCATGCTAAAGGTGTTGGTCTTGCTGCTATTCAGATCGGCATACCACTGCGTATGTTGGTCATTGATGTCTCTGGAAATGATGACGCGAAAAATCCACTTGTTATTATAAACCCTGAAATTTTATGGCTTTCAGAGGAACGTAATATTTACAAAGAAGGCTGCCTTTCCATTCCTGAATATTATGCAGAAGTTGAACGTCCAAAACGCCTTTGTGTTCGCTATCAAAATCGTGAAGGAAAACAAACAGAAATTGAAGCAGACAATCTCTTAGCTACTTGTTTACAACACGAAATTGACCATTTAAATGGCTGTCTTTTTATTGACCATATTTCGAAACTCAAACGTGATATGGTGATACGGAAATTTAAAAAACACGCAAAAGAGAAAAAGACAGAGGAAGCACTTTTATAATGGCATTACGATTAAGTTTTATGGGAACGCCTGATTTTTCTGTTCCCATTTTACATGCTTTGTTGGATGCTGGTCATGAGATTGTAGCTGTTTACAGTCAACCCCCTCGTCCAGCAGGACGTCGTGGTCTTAAACTTATCCCCTCACCTGTGCAAAATGCAGCACAAGAAAAATCCATTCCTGTCTTCACACCGCAAACACTTAAAACAGCCGAACAACAAGCCCAATTTGCAGCGCTTTGTGTTGATGCTGCTGTTGTTGTTGCCTATGGACTTCTCTTACCGAAAGCCATTCTTGAAATACCCCGTTTTGGTTGTTTTAATGCCCATGCTTCACTTTTACCACGTTGGCGCGGCGCTGCACCTGTTCAACGTGCAATTATGGCTGGGGATAAAGAAACGGGAATGATGATTATGAAAATGGATGAAGGACTGGATACGGGGCCTATCGCGCTTTCCCATTCTATCCCGATCACCGATAACATGACGACCTTTGAACTTTCAGATAAACTCTCACATATAGGCGCAAAACTTATGATAGAAGCTCTATTGGCTCTTGAAAAAGGACAGCTTAAACTGACCCCACAATCAGGGAAAGGTATAACCTATGCCTCCAAAATCAAAAAGGAAGAGACCCGCATTGATTGGACAAAGCCTGCCGAACTTATTCATAGGTATATCCGCGCACTTTCCCCCTCTCCTGGTTGCTGGTGTAACATGCATATTGGTGATAGAGAAGAACGTGTGAAAATTCTTGGAAGTCGTTTAACGACAGGTCCTTCTCTTGAAATTGGTCGGAGAGAACCAAATTCTTTGATTATTCATTGCGGACAAGGGCGTCTTGAAATAACCCATCTGCAAAGATCTGGTGGCAAAATTCTTGATAGCGCAACATTCTTGCGAGGCGCTCATATTTCGGCTGTTTTTTAATATGCCCCGTTTTAAACTCACTCTTGAATATGATGGCTCAAATTATGCTGGTTGGCAACGTCAAACAGAGTTGTACACTGTACAAGGAGCTCTCGAACAAGCCATTTTTTGCTTCTGTGGACAACAATTGACCATTACAACAGCAGGTCGAACTGATGCAGGTGTACACGCTACGGGGCAAGTTGCGCATGTTGATTTTGAAAAAAACTGGGGCTCCCATACTGTACGCGATGCACTCAATGCACATTTACAAAAACAGGGGGAGAGTATTTCGATTTTGAAGGTAGAAAACGTTCCCGATAGCTTTGATGCGCGATTTTCCGCAATCAAACGCCATTATCTTTTTAAAATTCTCAATCGCCGCTCTCCGCCTGCTCTAAATGCTAAACGCGTATGGTGGTTGCCAAAACCCCTTAATGCTGAAGCCATGCATGAAGCGGCTCAAAAACTTGTAGGGCAACACGATTTTACCACTTTTCGCTCTGCACATTGCCAAGCCAAAAGCCCTATTCGCACCTTAGAGCGTCTTGATGTTCAAAGAGAAGGAGAGGAGATCTTTCTCTATGCACAAGCCCGCTCTTTTCTTCATCATCAAATTCGTTCCTTTGCAGGAAGCCTCATGGAAGTAGGTATCGGACGCTGGACAGCAAATGATCTTGAAGCAGCTCTTCATGCTAAAGATCGCACACGTTGTGGTGTCGTCGCACCGCCTTCAGGACTTTATTTGACCAAAGTGGAATATTAGCTTTCCTGCAAAGTAGCTTCTTCAACAATGATTTAAGAAAGCTTATAAAAGACACGAATTTCTTCAAAAGCTTCCGCTGCTGTATTGACAAATGTTATCAGTGTGAGATCTGAAGGAGAGATCGTACCTTGCGCTGATAAATAATCAAAATTAATCGCGTTATCCCAAAATTCTTGTCCAAATAATAAAATCGGAACCCGTTTCATCCGTCCCGTTTGTATTAAAGTTAACGTCTCAAACAACTCATCCAGAGTACCAAATCCTCCAGGGAAAACGGCTAATGCTTTTGCCCGCATTAAAAAATGCATTTTGCGCATCCCCAAATAATGAAAATTAAAACATAAATGTGGAGTCACATAAGAATTAGGCGATTGCTCATGGGGCAAAACAACATTTAAACCAATTGTTGGTGCACCAACATCAGAAGCACCACGATTTCCTGCTTCCATTACCCCTGGTCCTCCCCCTGTGACAACTACAAATTCACGATACTCAGTCATAGCAGAATAGCATGAGCACAAACGTGCAAATTCCCTTGCCTCATTGTAATAATGCGACAGAGCATGCAAATTCTTCTTTTGTGTTTCATTTTTTGCCGCCCACGCTTCTTGTCCAGGTTGAGGAATACGTGCACCACCAAATAAAACAACGGTTGATTGAATATTACATTCTTGAAGCATTATTTCTGGCTTTAAAAACTCAAGTCCAATACGTTGTGAGCGTAGTTCAGGACGCATCATAAACTCTTGGTCAAGATAGGCCAAACGATAAGTAGGCGAACACATTTGTGCTGAACGGGAGATTGTATGTACCTGTTGTAGAGCTTCCTTCACGTGAAGAAATGAACACCAACTCTTTTTTTCCTCTTTTCTTTTTTCTTTATAGCTTTTTGTCATACATCTGTCCTATTTCTTCATCGTTTTATTTGACTGAAAACATTTCTTCGCGTAGGTCATAGAGAATAAATCTTGAAGCTTTCAACTTGTTTAACGGAACTCTTACCATGATTCATCTTACACAACTTGAAATAGTTATTGAAAAAGCCTTTGAAGACCGTGATTCTATCAATACTACGACAAAGGGTGAAATTCGCGAGAGTGTCGATTATGTATTAAACCTTCTTGATAAAGGTGAAATCCGTGTTGCAGAACGTCAAAAAGATGGGCAATGGCATGTTCATCAATGGTTAAAAAAAGCCGTTCTTCTCTCTTTTCGACTTAATCCTATGCAAATTATTTCTGGTGGGATAAATGGAACATCTTGGTGGGACAAAGTTCCCTCAAAATTTTCTGGTTGGCAAGAAGCAGACTTTAAAAAAGCCGACTTTCGTTCCGTCCCTGGAGCAATCGTGCGCCATTCTGCCTACATTGCTCCAAATGTCATCTTGATGCCCTCCTTTGTAAATCTTGGTGCCTTTATAGATGAGGGAACAATGGTTGATACATGGACTACCGTTGGCTCTTGCGCACAAATTGGTAAACATGTCCATCTTTCTGGGGGCGTTGGAATTGGAGGTGTTTTAGAGCCACTACAAGCAAATCCAACGATTATTGAAGATCATTGTTTTATCGGCGCGCGATCTGAAATCGTTGAAGGCTGTATTATCCGTGAAGGCGCTGTTTTAGGTATGGGAGTCTTTATTGGAAAATCTACAAAGATCATTGATCGTACAACAGGTGAAATTTTTATAGGCGAAGTACCAGCCTACAGTGTTGTTGTTCCAGGTTCTCTTCCCAGCAAACCATTATCAAACGGTGAAGCAGGACCAAATCTTTATTGCGCTGTTATAGTCAAACGCGTTGATCAAAAAACACGAGAAAAAACGTCCATTAATGATCTTTTGCGTGATTAAAAATCACGCCTCAAACTTCTTCGCTTATTGATAAAAAGCGTAATCAATAAGGGAAAATTCTCCCTTTTTCATTATTTATTCATTTTAAGCGCTTGAATAAAAGCTGACTGCGGAATTTCTACTTTTCCGAATTGGCGCATCCGCTTTTTGCCTTCTTTTTGCTTTTCTAAAAGTTTGCGTTTACGCGTCACATCACCCCCGTAACATTTAGCCGTCACATCTTTACGCAACGCACGAATTGTCTCACGTGCAATGATTTTACCACCAATCGCTGCTTGAACTGGAATCTGAAACATATGCTGAGGAATAAGATCTTTTAGTTTTTCACACATTGAGCGTCCGCGCCTTTCCGCAATCGTACGGTGTACAAGCATCGACAATGCATCAATAGACTCTCCATTTACCAAAATAGACATTTTAACCAGATCGCCCTCTGCATAACCTGTCATTTGATAATCGAAGGAAGCATATCCCTTCGAGATTGACTTTAAACGATCATAAAAATCAAAAACAACTTCATTCAGCGGCAAATCGTATGTAACCATAGCGCGCGTTCCTACATAGGACAAACTCACTTGGACTCCCCGCCGTTCTTGGCAAAGCTCTAAAATTGCACCAAGATAGTTATCAGGAGTCATGATTGTCGCCCGAATCCATGGTTCTTCAATGGAAGAAATTTTAACAATATCAGGCATATCAGCTGGATTATGCAATTCTTTGACAGAGCCATCATTCATATTCATACGATACACAACCGAAGGCGCTGTCGCAATGAGATCTAAATTAAACTCACGTTCTAATCGCTCTTGAATAATTTCGAGATGAAGAAGCCCTAAAAATCCACAACGAAAGCCAAACCCTAAAGCTGCCGATGTTTCCATTTCAAAGGAAAAACTTGCATCATTTAAACGCAACTTTCCCATGGCTGCACGCAAATCTTCAAAATCAGCAGCATCAATGGGAAAAAGTCCACAAAAGACAACCGGTTGTGCAGGTTTAAAACCAGACAATGCCTCTTCACAGGGGCGCCGTTCTTCCGTAATGGTATCACCAACCCGTGTATCAGCAACTTCTTTAATAGAAGCTGTTATAAAACCAATCTCTCCTGGTCCTAATTCATCAACATGAACCATTTTGGGGGTAAAGACTCCAACCCGTTCAACGAGATATCTTGCTCCTGTCCCCATCATGCGAATAGTTTGTCCCTTTTTCAACACACCATCAATCACCCGCACCAAAACGATGACACCAAGGTAACTATCATACCAACTATCAACCAACATTGCCTTTAAAGGTTTGTTAACATCACCAGTACGTGGAGATGGCAACTGAGTAACAATTGCTTCCAAAACATCAGGAACTCCCAAACCTGTTTTTGCTGATATTTCGACGGCTTCAGAGGTATCAATGCCAATCACATCTTCAATTTGTTCTTTAACACGTTCAGGTTCTGCTGCTGGAAGGTCAACCTTATTGAGCACAACAACCAATTCATGAGAATTATCGATAGCTTGATAAACATTCGCCAATGTTTGCGCCTCTACACCTTGGCTCGCATCTACAACCAAAAGTGAACCTTCACAAGCTGCCAATGAACGCGATACCTCATAAGCAAAATCAACGTGACCAGGCGTATCAATAAGATTTAAAATATAAGTCTCACCGTCCTTTGCTTTATAGTGCAAACGCACTGTTTGTGCTTTAATAGTAATTCCACGTTCACGCTCAATATCCATGGAATCGAGCACTTGCTCTTTCATTTCTCGTGTCTCAAGCCCTCCTGTTATTTGAATCAGACGATCAGCCAAAGTCGATTTTCCATGGTCAATATGCGCCACAATGGAAAAATTACGGATATAATTACGATCTATTGTCATACGAGGCGATTTAGCAAAGAATGGTACAAAACGCAAAGACCAATTATGTTTCTTTGAAAAGCTTTCGAAAAATCAAAGGAAAAGAGCCTCTATAAACACAATTTCTCATAATCTAAAAATGAGACCTTTGTTTGCTAAAACTCAATACCAATGATTAATAAGGACGCAAATGCTCTCAATTTTCTCATATCCATTAAGCCTTATCTCCCCTATGCGCGGACAATACTCGAAATGCATATAGAGCTTAGACTTGTGATAAAATTTGCAAAAACTATTGCTATTTGGACGTAATAGACCCGCTTTTTTCATTTTACACAAAATAAAAAAGCTTAATATTTGAGCAATTCATCTTCTTAACTGTTAAAACTTCAAAAATATGCTCTTTTGCGCAAACTCGTTTTAAAAAAGCATATTTCCTAAAAGATTCCTTTTCTTCTATCTAAAAGTGAAAAGCATAGAGAATCTGCTTAGTTTTGTTGAAAAAACAACAAAAATGAAAGCTCTTTAAGTAAAAATATCATGAAATAAACGCATAATAAGAGAGAGGCAAAGTTAATCAATTTTCTCAATCACTTTATCTTTTTTTACGCCATTGTGAAGGTTGCAATTCAGCCACAACGATCCCTATCAGAATAAGTGCTCCTCCCAATAAAGCTAAAGGGGACAAACGTTCACCAGCTAAACGCCCAACAATACCAGCCCATACAGGTTCACCTGCGTAAATAAGTGTTGCGCGCGTAGGCGAAATAGACTTTTGTGCCCAATTCATTGCTAATTGAATGATAGCACTCATCAATGCCAATCCTATACCGATACTTACCCATATCCATGAAAATTCAGGAATGCTTTCACCCATAAAAGGCATAGAAAAAAATGAAAAAAGACCACCAAAAAATAACTGTATAATCGTTACACGTCGACTATCAACTTTGTTGGCAAAAATTCCTATAAGTATAACTTCTCCAGCAATTGCTAAAGCACCTAACAAAGTCAGAAGTTCACCTTTTGAAAAATCAAAATTTCCCAGCTTTTGTCCAGAAATAAGTATAAGCCCAATAAAAGCGAAAACAATACCGATCCAACATGCTAAACGGGGAGGTTTTTTAAAAACAATCCATTGCAATATTGGAACTATAGGAACATAAAGCGCCGTGATAAAAGCCGATTGACTGCTAATAATTGTTTGAAGCCCCATAGCTTGCAAAGCGTAACCAAAAAACATTCCTGAACCAATAGCCATACCAGCAAAAATTTCATAAACTGTTATGCCTTTCATAGAGCGCCAAAAAATCGCCCCACACAGAAATGATGCAACGGTAAAGCGGAATCCAACAAAAAAGAGAGGACCGCTATAGCGTACCGCTATGTGAATCACTAAAAAAGTAATGCCCCACAATATTGTCGCAGCAAATAACACCAATTCTTGTTTGCTTAATAACGGACGTTTCAATTCTTTTATATCAACCATGAAAGGCTTCTTCCTCCAATTTTCTGTACACCTTATGAAACAATAAGTGTTCCAACACCTTGTTCAGTAAACAATTCTAGCAAGACAGAATGGGGAGTTTTACCATTTAAAATAACAACACCCTCTACACCATTTTGAAGAGCCTTTATACATGTTTCTACTTTTGGAATCATACCTCCTGAAATTGTTCCATCTCTGATAAAGTTTTCAGCTTCAGAAATTGTTAATTCTTTTAAAAGTTTACCCTGTTTATCTAAGACACCAGGAACATCGGTGAGAAATAAAAGGCGTTTTGCCTCTAATGCACCGGCAATGGCTCCGGCAAAAATATCAGCATTAATATTATAGGTTTTGCCATCACGGCCTGGAGCTACAGGAGCAAGAACTGGAATCATTTCAGAACATGCCAAAAGATCCAACAATGTGCGATCAACTTCAACAGGTTCGCCAACAAATCCTAAATCTAAAACACGTTCAATATGCGAATCGGGGTCTATGACAGTTTTATATGCCTTTTCAGCAAAAACCATATTGCCATCCTTGCCGCACAACCCTATTGCCCATTCACCCTCAGCATTGATAAGAGCAACAATTTCTTTGTTTATGGAACCTGCCAAAACCATTTCCACCACTTCAACGATCCGCTCATCGGTCACGCGCAAACCGTTTTCAAATCGTGATTCAATCCCCATTTTCATTAAAATTTCAGCAATTTGAGGTCCACCGCCATGAACAACAATAGGATTAATTCCTGATTGCTTCAATAGAGCAATATCACGTGCAAATGCCTGCCCCAAAGCAGCATCCCCCATAGCATGACCGCCATATTTTACAACCACTGTTTCATTTTCATATTTCTGCATATAGGGTAAAGCAGACGATAAAAACGCTGCTTGTTTTTCAAAAACATCTGCAGCACTGTTTTCAACATCATCCATAAAAAGAGCCTCCTTATCACTTTTTGCCTTCTCTTAATGACATCTAGAAAAAGTGAAAACGAATTTAAAACAAGTTTTACTCTATCCATCCCCCCCTGAAAATCGTCCATTTCTCTTTGAATTATGATAAATCTAAGATAGCTTCTCTAAAAAGAATTAGTATCAAAAAAATTGAACAAAATAAGTGTACAAAATGTTATTGTCCTACAATTTTATGTATAAAATTCGGAAGAAGAATTTAAAAAACTCTTAAGCCATACCGTACATTTAACGCAATGATTTTATCCTATACTGGGTCTTTAACAATGAATATATACAATTATTGATTTATAAAGATAATTAATCGTTTTGCACTTTAAATAAATTCACTGAACACAAGATCTCTCCATTTCTCATTCCCTTATGGACTGTCTCAAGTAAGAGGAATCGCAATATTGATAGCTCGCAAATAAATATAAATGTGGATTATTGATAATATCACATCAGAAAACCTTTAGCATCAACTTCTATTGTATTCTTATTACTATATAAACTCCCTTAAAGAGAGCAACAAAAGCATTACGAAAAACCAAAACATCCCTTCACAAAATGAAGGTCGTTTTGTTCATTAAGCAAGGATAAAATTGAATTTCCCTCTTCTCTCTATGAAAGATTATTCATCTTTTATTTCTACAGGAATACACATAATCCATTCATGAATGCGTATTCATTAATTTTGTCCCGAAATATTTTCAAAAAATTCCTTCATACGTGAAAAAAAACCATGCGATTGTGGTGAATTCTCATGATTTGAAAGCTTCTCAAATTTTTGCAACAATTCGCGTTGCTCCTGCGTTAATTTCTGAGGTGTTTCAATAGTGATATGAATATAAAGATCGCCCCTTACTTGCTGACGACGCAACATTGGCATTCCTTTGCCTTTAAGACGGAACTGACGCCCATTTTGTGTACCTTCTGGAACCTTAACACGTGTTTTGACACCATCAAGGTCGGAAACTTCAAATTCACCTCCTAAAGCAGCTGTCACCATCGAAATAGGTACACGACAATGAAGATCTGCTCCTTCCCGCTGAAAAAACTCATGCGGTTTAATGGAAAGAAAAATATAAAGATCGCCGCTAGGACCACCACGAATTCCTGCATCTCCCTCACCAGAAAGACGAATACGCGTACCATCTTCAATACCAGCTGGAACATTCACGCTCAATAAACGTTTTTTCTCCACCCGTCTCGTCCCCTGACATTTTGGACATGGATCTGTAATAGTTTCACCCCGTCCATGACATGCAGGACATGTTCGTTCAATAGAAAAAAAACCTTGTGCAGCACGCACACGACCAGCTCCATGACACGTTCCACAAACTTGTGGCTTAGAGCCTTTTTTCGCGCCTGATCCTTCACAAACATCACAAGTAACGGAACTCGGAATATTAATTTTCGCGGTTTTTCCTGAAAATGCCTCTTCCAAGGTCACTTCCATATTATAACTCAGATCAGCACCACGCTCGCGGCCATCATTGCGCTTACGGTGCATCCCTCCCATAATTTCACCAAAAAAATCTTCAAAAATATCAGCAAATCCACCACCCGCAGCAAATCCACCAAAGGGATTTGCTCCCTCACGGCCACTATTTTCAAAAGCCGCATGACCAAAGCGATCATAAGCTGCACGCTTTTGAGGATCTTTGAGAACTTCATAAGCTTCACCAATTTCTTTAAATTTCCGCTCAGCCTCTTTATCCCCTGCGTTGCGATCAGGATGATATTGCATTGCTAACTTACGAAAAGCAGATTTCAACTTTTTATCATCACATTCACGAGTTACGCCAAGAATTTCATAATAATCTACTTTCATCATGTATTCCTGATAAATTTTTTGTCATCCATCTTTACGGATAAGATTTTCTTTTAATTTATATTTTTAGCAAAAAAGTTGCAACTTATCCCAAATAATAAAGCCCAGCCTTCTCTTTCGAAGACCGGGTTTATTAAGTAATCAATGCATTTGCTTACACTATTTCTTCTTATCATTAATTTCTTCAAAATCAGCATCAACAACATCATCATCCTTTGTATCTGTTTCAGTGTTGTCTGTTGCTGTTTGTGAAGCTTCATACATAGCCTGTCCAAGCTTCATACTGACTTCTGCTAATTTCTGCATTTTTACTGTTACTTCTTCAGTATCAGTACCATCAAGTGCAGACTTCAAATCAGATATTGCCGTTTCAATTTGTTCTTTATCTGCAGCTGATACCTTGTCACCATATTCAGTCAATGACTTCTCAGTTGAATGTATAAGAGCTTCCGCTTGATTTTTAGCTTCAACACCTTCACGGCGTTTTTTGTCTTCAGCCGCATGTTCCTCTGCATCTTTTACCATTTTTTCGATGTCAGCGTCACTTAAACCACCTGATGCTTGAATACGAATTTGATGTTCTTTACCTGTCCCTTTATCTTTAGCAGATACATTGACAATACCATTCGCATCAATATCAAAAGTAACCTCAATCTGAGGCATACCACGCGGTGCTGGTGGAATACCAACAAGATCAAATTGAGCCAATAACTTGTTATCACTAGCCATTTCGCGTTCACCTTGGAAAACACGAATAGTCACTGCACTTTGATTATCATCAGCTGTTGAAAAAACTTGCGATTTTTTCGTTGGGATAGTGGTATTGCGTTCAATCAGACGTGTAAAAACCCCGCCCAACGTTTCAATCCCCAAAGACAAAGGTGTCACATCCAAGAGCAACACATCTTTCACATCGCCCTGTAATACCCCTCCTTGGATAGCAGCACCCATTGCTACAACTTCATCGGGATTAACACCTTTGTGTGGGTCTTTGCCGAAAAAGTTTTGCACAACTTCTTGGATCTTGGGCATACGTGTCATACCGCCCACTAAAACAACTTCGTCAATCTCACCAGCTTTTAGCCCCGCATCTTTTAATGCGGCTTTACAAGGCTCTATAGTACGTTGAACCAAATCATCAACGAGAGACTCAAACTTTGCCCGCGTTAACTTCATTGTCAAATGCTTGGGACCGGATTGATCTGCTGTAATAAATGGCAAATTGATTTCCGTTTGTTGTGAAGAAGAAAGTTCAATCTTTGCTTTTTCTGCTGCTTCTTTTAAGCGCTGCAATGCCAATTTATCATTTTTTAGATCAATCCCTTGTTCTTTCTTGAATTCATCAGCAAAGTAACCAACCAAGCGCATGTCAAAATCTTCACCGCCTAAAAAAGTATCTCCATTGGTTGACTTAACTTCAAAAACACCATCTCCAATTTCAAGCACAGAAATATCAAATGTACCACCACCAAGGTCGTAAACAGCAATGGTTTTTCCGTCTTTTTTATCCAAACCATATGCTAAAGCAGCAGCTGTTGGCTCATTGATAATCCGCAAAACCTCAAGTCCAGCAATTTTACCTGCATCTTTGGTTGCTTGACGTTGTGCATCATTGAAATAGGCAGGAACAGTAATAACCGCTTGCTCAACTTTTTCACCAAGATAAGACTCCGCAGTTTCTTTCATCTTTTGCAAAATCATAGCTGAAATTTGTGACGGAGAATATTTCTTACCTGCTTCTTCAACCCATGCATCACCATTATCGCCTTTAACAATCTTATAAGGCACAAGCGCTTTATCTTTTTCAACCATGGGATCATCAAAACGGCGACCAATCAAGCGCTTAACTGCAAAAACCGTCCCTTCAGGGTTCGTAACCGCTTGCCGTTTAGCAGGTTGCCCAACAAGCCGTTCTCCTCCATCAGTAAAAGCAACAACAGAAGGTGTTGTTCGTGCCCCTTCTGAATTTTCTATAACCTTTGCGTTTTTGCCATCCATAACAGCGACACAAGAGTTAGTTGTCCCCAAATCAATACCTATTACTTTTGCCATATTATAATCTCCATTCAGCAAGCTACCTCAACCTTCATCAAGCATCTTTCTAAGACAGCTCCTCATAACACTTAAAAGCCTGCACCTTACTTCAAAGTTACACAAACAATAAGCTGCAAGTCGCAACAAGCCTTTTCTGCTCCGTATATAAGAACAGGCTCTTATCGCTACAAGAGAAGAATGAGAGAAACATCCAGAAAATAAAATTTTCTTTTCAAATAAGCACTCTGCTTATACGTAAACGCCCTCTTTTAATGAAGCGAACATCATAACATCTCTTTAATTTATGCCCATAAAATACCAACCTATAACAATCAAAAAATCAAAGATGAAGAATGGTGCACTTTTTGTTGATCTCTCATAGGCACAGAAAATACTCACAGATTTTTTTAAATATTGTTAAGACACAAATGACTTATGATACAAATACCATAAACCTTCCTTAGCCAAACCGCTCATAGTCCCCACATACTCATGTAATTAAGAGATGAGATATTTCTTACATCCCCCTGCCTAAGCATCAAACCTCAGCTTGTTTAATAGAAGGAGAAGAGCTTTGTCTATCAATTTATTCTCAAAAGCTCCGCCTCTGGCCATTAATTGTTCATTTTTCTTTGGATCCCATGCTTTAAATATACCCGACATAACCTTCTTTTTACCTAAATATTCATTCGCAAATATATAAAGCAGCCCCCTTAGTCTTTTTGCTTTAAGGATACTGTCATGGCACACCTTATTGGCTTCTTTTAAAAAAGAATCCCCCCTTTTTTACATGTAAATTCGTATAACTTTGGTAATTCTTTCTTTTATTTTGAACAAAAATTCTGCTAAAAATAGAGTGAAGTGAATCTCACGAAGGAGGGTAAATCAATGATAATATTTATTGTTGGAAGAATAAAGAATTTCATATCCAGAAATCTAGTTCTCGCACAATATCCACTCAAAAATGTCGTGTGGACTCTTCTCTTTACTTGCATAGCCATACCCGCAACCGCTCAGCAATATAAAATTGGAGACATAGAAATTCTTCATCCTTGGACACGGGCAACACCCAGAGGTGTAAAAGTAAGCAGCGGTTATCTCTACATCATTAATCACGGCAATACCCCAGATCGTTTGATTTCTGTTTCAACAAACGGAGTACAAACAACAGAAATCCACTCTATGGTAGTCGTTAACGATATTATGAATATGGAAAAAATGCACAATGGCATTGAAATTCCAGGCAATGGTGAGATCTCCCTTAAACCCGGTGGTAATCATATTATGTTCGTGGGGCTTTCACAACCATTCAAGCTAGGTGAAAAAATTGGTGCAAAGCTGACTTTTGAGAAAGCAGGAACAATTGGCATTGATTTCTCTGTAAATGCACTGGGAGATAAAGCACATCCTAAATCAGATTCTACGCACTAAGCTCTTTCATTACGCTTCAATGTACAGTTCAATATATAAGGAGTGCAAAAATTTTCTTCGCACTCCTTGAATCATTTGTTTGGCAATATAAAATAAATGAAAACTTAATTATCTCTCTGAATTAAACATGATCAACTTCAGGAATACGCAAAACTTGTCCAGGATAAATTTTATCGGGAGATTTTAGCATTGGTTTATTAGCTTCAAAAATCAATGTGTTTTTATCACCTTGCCCTTTCCCATAAACTTCTTCAGCAATTTTCCAAAGGTTATCACCAGATTTAACCTCATAAAAGCGAGAAACTTTTGTGGACACACTCTTTGCAATCTTCAATTGGTCAATATCAACAGAAGAGATGCCCTGTGAATTTCCCACAACTAAAAGTACTTTTTCAAGAGTTTCTCTATCTGGAACCTCCCCACTTAAAATAGCTTTACCATTTTCAACCCGAATATTCACTTTTTCTGCTCTGAATCGAAAATTATCAAATGCAGCCTTAAAATCTTTCTCTTCTGGCTCACGATCCCCAATACCAAGTTTTTCTCCAACCGTCTTAATAAAATGAAACAATCCCATTGTAGCCTCCTTTTGTGCAGTGGAAGCAATTTTTTGTGCATATGTCACCACACTTCTATTTATCTTTGCTCGTAAATAAAACAGATAGGCATGTTTTCTAAACTTCAACAATCAAAACAAATTTGTGCAATTATGGAACAGGGACAACAACAAACTTTGATAAAATTGGATAAAGACAACAATAAACTTTGATAAAAAATGCTCCTATAAACATTTTCTCTCAAGCAAAGGGATCTTAACGCACACAAAAGCATTATAAAATTGCAAAGATAAAACAAGCTTTTATCGTAAAAGTAAAAGCATTTTTACTCTGCTATAATTTGTACCATATTTGTTTTGCAAAAAAAATGTGAACTCCCATATAAATAGCGTGGGTTGTTTGCTATCATAGCAATAGAAAGGTCTAAGAAGCCATGAAAGATACACCAACAGTCACGCAAACGATTGTACTTGTTGATGATGACCGCAATATTTTGACATCTTTATCTTTTGCGCTTGAGACAGAAGGCTATCGGGTTGAAAGCTACACAGATGGAGCATCTGCACTCAAAGGTCTCACACTCCATCCTCCACATTTAGCTATTTTTGATATTAAAATGCCTCGAATGGATGGAATGGAACTTTTGCGTCGTTTGCGTCAAAAATCTGATATTCCTGTTATTTTTCTTACCTCTAAAGATGATGAAATTGATGAACTCTTTGGTCTCAAAATGGGAGCTGATGATTTTATTACCAAACCTTTCTCTCAACGTCTTCTCATTGAGCGTGTGAAAGCTATTTTACGTCGTTCCAATGCACGTAATCAACCGCTTACAACAGGTACCTCTCCTACCTCTTCTCTCAAACGCGGAGATCTTGTGATGGATCAAGAACGACACACCTGTACATGGAAAGATAAACCTGTTATTCTGACTGTCACAGAATTTTTGATTCTACAAACTTTAGCACAAAGACTAGGAGTTGTGAAAAGTCGTGATGCTTTGATGGATGCCGCTTATAGTGATCAAGTCTATGTAGATGATCGCACCATTGATAGTCACATTAAACGTCTGCGTAAAAAGTTTAAACAAGTGGATGATGATTTTGCAATGATTGAAACACTTTATGGTGTAGGCTATCGTTTCCACGAAGTATGAAACTATTTTGTTGCAAAAGCGTGAACGGCAACCAAATCGATGACAAAAAGTACTCAACTGGAAACTCTAAAAAAAACGATATCAAGTGGTACCCCTTCAGCACCATTTTCTATGTTTCCCCATTTGCATTTTCGAATACAACGTCTCCTTAGACAATTGCTGTTTTCTAGTCTTACACGTCGTATTGTCATCTTAAATATTGCGGCTCTCGCCGTTTTGGTGACAGGCATTTTATACTTTAATCAATTTCGCGATGGTTTGATTGAAGCGACGATGAAAAGTCTATGCATCCAAGGAAAAATTATTGCTGGAGCCATTGCTGCTTCCGCAACGGTAGATCCAAATTCTATTCTCATTGATCCTCAAAAACTTCTAGAATTGCACGCTGGGGAAAGCGTTACACCCGCGCCTCAATCAATTGACTCGTGGGACTTTCCTATTAATCCAGAACAAGTTGCTCCTCTTTTACGACGCCTTATTAAGCCTAAAACAACAAGGGCACGTATCTATGATCGGGATGCTACTCTCCTTCTTGATTCGCGCGTTCTTTATTCTAGTGGTGAAGTTTTTAGCTATGATTTACCTCCACTTAAAACAAAAAAAAATATGTGGGAACATCTCACTTCATGGCTATCAAATACATTTTATGGCAATGGTATTGCTCTTGACAGAGAACAAACAAAAAATCGAGGTATTGCCTATCCAGAAGTATACCGAGCATTAAACGGATCTGTTGCAACTGCCAAACGACGCAATAGACAAGGTCAACTAATTGTTTCAGTTGCCGTTCCTGTTCAACGTTATCGTGCAGTGGTGGGAGCACTTCTTCTTTCAACAACCGGTTCAGATATTGACAATATTGTAAAGGGCGAAAGATTAGTGATTTTTAAAGTCTTTGCCGTTGTAAGCAGCGTGCTTTTGGTACTTTCTCTCTTTTTAGCTCATACAATTGCCCATCCACTCAGCAAATTATCTGCTTCTGCTAACCGTGTGCGCAATGGCAATAATAAGCGCGTAGAAATTCCTGATTTTTCAATGCGTGAAGATGAAATTGGTCACCTTTCAACCTCTATTCGTGATATGACCAATGCTCTTTATATGCGTATTGAAGCCATTGAACGTTTTGCTGCCGATGTAAGCCATGAATTAAAAAATCCACTTACCTCACTACGAAGTGCTGTTGAAACGCTGCCACTGGCTAAAAATGAAGAAGCACAGGAAAAATTGTTAGAAATTATTCAACATGATGTACATCGTCTTGATCGTTTGATTACTGATATTTCTGATGCCTCGCGGCTAGATGCAGAGCTTGCTCGTGAAACCGCACAGATTGTTGATATGACATCACTTTTAGAAAGTCTTGTTCATGCTGTCCAAGAAGTATACCGGAATACACAAACCCTTGATGTAAGCCTTAATATTGTCCCACGTCCTCATGGAAAAGCCTATCTTGTTTTGGGTCACGAACTCCGTTTGGGGCAAGTCATTTCCAATCTCATTGAAAACGCACGTTCCTTTATTCCCCATGATAATGGTAAAATTTGTATAACAATGAAAAGTCAGGCTTCAACCCTTATTTTAATCATTGAAGATAATGGCCCTGGTATTCGTTCAGAGAATGTTGAACGTATTTTTGAACGTTTTTATACGGATCGACCAAACGAAGATGCTTTTGGTCAAAATTCAGGACTTGGTCTTTCTATTAGTCGGCAAATCATCGAGGCTCATAATGGAACAATTACAGCTGAAAATATTGTTGACCATGAATTTGGAAAGAGTAAAACTGGTGCACGTTTTATTATTATGCTTCCCTTCGCTAAATAAATCCTTTATCCAAAGCAAAAGGTATGAAAACAAAAAGTGAACTACTGCACGCCAATTGCCTTCAACTGGGAGGAAAGGGACTGTTAATTATAGGCCCTTCGGGATCAGGAAAATCAACCCTTACTCTTTCTTTACTCGACCGTGCCGAATGGTCAAAACGTGAAGCAAAACTTATCAGTGATGATTATACAATGCTTCGTGTAGAAAATGGAAAACTTTATGGATATACTCCAGAAGGTTTGCAAGGCGGTATTGAGATTCGCGGTGTTGGTCTTTATACAATAGAGTTTGAAAAACAAACAGCTATCGATTGCGTTATTCGTCTTGGTCCTGAATATGAACGCTTTTCCACAAATCAAACTTTTCAATTTGCAGATCTCCATATTCCCCTTTTAAAACTCCCTAGCCTTCATGAAGCCGATTGTACAGCCATTTGCCAAGCTATTGAAGCATTCTTTTTTAGAAAAATATGGTGTAAATCTGTCTAATTTTTTTCCAAAGATAAAAAATATTATTTTTGCCTTTTTTTTGCAAATTTTTCTTGGCAGCAGTATAAAGCCTTGTAAAACATCCTTTCCACCAATATGGTCGGATCTTTAGTTAATAGGAGTTTGTGTAAATGATTGGACTCGTGCTTGTAACGCACGGTGAGCTGGCTGTTGAATTTCTACATGCAGTGGAACATGTTGTTGGAACACAAGAAAAATTCGCAACAATATGCGTCTATCCTGATGATGACATAGATCAGCGCCGAGGTGATATTATAGCCGCAGTTTCCTCTACAGATGCAAACCATGGCGTTATTATATTAACAGATGTGTTCGGTGGAACACCTTCAAATATGGCTATTTCTGCTGTTGAAAAAGGACGCGTTGAGATGATTGCGGGTGTTAATTTACCCATGCTCATTAAACTCATTTCTATTCGGCAATGTCCTGATATTTCATTATCAGAAGCATTAAAAATAGCGCAAGAAGCAGGGCGTAAATATATTAATGTACCAGTATGATTTTATAGCGGATAATTAACACTAATGCTTTCCAAAAACCCTCTCCCATCTAAACTAAGTCGTCATTTTAATATTTGTAATAAACGTGGGTTGCATGCACGTGCTTCTGCCAAATTTGTCCAAACTGTTGACAATTTCAATGCCACTGTTGAAGTTGAAAAAGATGGAAAAATTGTTGGTGGTTCATCAATTATGGGACTTATGATGTTAGCAGCTTCATCCGGTTGCAACCTTACCATTCGTGTTTCAGGACCAGAAGCAACTGATGCTCTTGATGCTCTTGAAAAACTCATCAATAATAAATTTGGAGAAGAGAATTAGAGTTTTTCACCAAAAAGACGTATGAGCATCCTTGGAATGAGGAAAAACTGCTTTCCGTTTTATCAGAGTGGGCTTTCTTGTTTTCCTTTTCAAAATACCAAAGTTCATATCTGTTACGGTTTTATAATTGTCATAGACGTAAATGCTTGCAGAAACCCTATTGAGCGCAATATTTGCGCTTGCTTTTTGTCTCAGCACTCTTTGAACCATTTGAGTGTTTGTTGCGTATTATGGTTGTCCCACTTAACATGTATCGTTAAATATTTACAAAAAGAAAAAAATTTTACCTTTTGCTGAATGTTAGTTGTTAAGCTACCTTAGAGAAATGTGAAGATGAGCTTTTAAAATCTATCAATTTTCCACTTTTAGACTTTATTTGTAGTGTTTATAATGAAAGTACAAGCTCTCTTCTGCTACACTATCTCTTTGATGCAACTCATAAAAATACGGCTTTTGTTGGTATCATAACCATTTTCTTAAGATAAATTAAGCGTTATGAATTTAAATATTATAGACATTTTTTAGCCATTCTTTTTCTACAATATTGTCTTATCCTTAAGAGCACATGCGTGCCTCTTGTTATCGGCCATTGTACTTACGGTGGCGTTTTTATTGTAAGGAGATACCCATGCAACGTCTGTTTAGTGCTCTCCAGATTCCTCAACAAACAACAGAAGCACTCATATCACTGCAAAATGGCCTGCCAAACGCGCAGTGGATTAATCCGAAAAACTTTCATATCACTTTGTCTTTTTTTGGCGAAGTTGAGAGCGCGCTAGCAGATGCGCTTATTCGTGCCCTTGATACAATAAAGCTCCCTCCTTTTGTACTACAACCAAGGGGGTTTGACGTTTTTGGTTCAGAAAATGCTCCACATTCTCTTGTTGTTCGTATTGAGCCTTGTGAAACTCTCAGCCTTTTACATGAAAAAATGCAATCTATTCGTAGCCATTTAGGTCTAACACCTGATGAAAGAGAATTTACTCCACATATTACTCTGGCGCGATTGCTCGATATTAAACCTGAAGATCTTCCTTCTTATTTGTCTTCTCGGAGTGATTTCTCGTTTCTACCTTTTGAGGTTAATCACTTTGTTTTATTATTATCGCCATCTCCCTCAAGCGATGCCCCTTATATTGTGGAAAAAAGTTGGGCACTTAGAGGATAAAAGGGTGTTTTAACACCCTTTAGAGCTCTCTTTGATAAAAGATTTATGAATATGGAGAACTCCACCTAAGAGCACATTCTTGCACCGAAGGCGTTACAACTGATGTATTTTAAGCTGAATCAGGTTCTACAGAGGGTTCTTTTGCTCCTCCTTTGGCTACACCCACTATAGCCGGACGCAGGACACGCTCACCAATAATATAACCGGCCTGAACAACTTGCTGAACAGTGTTATCTGGAACATCAGAGTTAGGAATTTCAAACATCGCTTGGTGAAAGTGAGGATCAAATTTTTGTCCCTCTGGATGAATTTTTTGTACCCCATGACGTTCTAGCGCTGCTATCATCGCCCGCTCAGTCATTTCTACGCCCTCTGCTAATGTCTTCAAACCCGCATCATTCTCCTTTGCTCCTTCTGGAATAGCCTCCAAAGCACGATTGAGGTTATCAGAAACGGATAACATATCACGTGCAAAACTCGCAATTGAATAAGCCTTCGCATCCGCTATATCACGTGCAGTACGGCGTCGAAGGTTTTCCATATCTGCAGCAAGACGCAAAATCTGATCTTTTAGCTCTTTATTTTCGCTCTGTAAAGCAGCCAATGGATCGGCAAACTCATTTTCTTCCTCTTCAACCTCCGCACGCGCCTCTGCTTCACGTGTTTTTAAAAACGCATCCGCTGCTTTTTTAAGTGCATCGCGATCAGCTGGATTTTTCAAATCACAATTTTCAGATGAAGCGTCAGTAAATTTGTTTTTTTCATCAGACATAAAAATTCCATTCCTTCATAAGATTTCTTATTCTCGATATCGAAATTTTATAGACAAAAATCAAGGGGTATTTATGCATCTTCAATATAATAAGCATTTATAATACAAATATTCTCCCTCATCGTCTAACGCAGCAGTTGCGATACAAGTTGAGCTGTATAATCGACCATAGGTACAATTCTTGCATAATTAAGCCGTGTAGGCCCAATAACGCCTAAAGCGCCAATAACTCTTTGTTTTGAATCACGATAAGGTGCCACCACCAAAGAAGAACCAGAAAGCGAAAACAACTTATTTTCTGAACCAATAAAAATACGAACCCCTGAACCTTCATCCGTTAAATCAAGTAGTTGCGCCATACTTTCACGCGTTTCTAGGTCATCAAAAAGATGTCGTAACCGCTCTAAATCTTCTTCGGCCTTCACATCTTCAAGCAAATTGCTGCGCCCGCGAACAATGAGGTGTATTTTATGATCAGCATCTTCCCCTCCCCACAGAGCTAACCCCGTTTCAACAAGATGATGAGACAAGTGATCAAGTGCAGCCCGTGTTTCTGAACATAAACGGGCAATTTCTTCTTTAGCTTCACTCAATGTGAGCCCCTGAATATGCGCATTGAGAAAATTCGTTGCTTCTGTCAATTGTGCATGGGTAACCCCTTCTGGTAAATGAACAATACGATTTTCAACGTCACCTTGTTGAGTCACTAAAACAGCAAGAGCATGCTCCCCATCAAGGCGCACAAATTCAATATGTTTCAATGTCCCTTCATATTTTGTTGCTAAAACAAGCCCTGCCCCACGTGAGAGATCTGAAAGAACGCGGCTCGCTTGGACAAGAAAATGTTCAACGGATTGCGCATGACCAGCCTCCTTAACTTGCGTTTCAATACTCTCGCGCTCCTCGTTTGGCAAATCACCTGCTTCCATAAACGCATCAACAAAAAATCGTAATCCTGATTGTGTTGGCATTCGCCCTGCAGAAATATGAGGTGCATAAATCAAACCAAGATGTTCAAGATCACTCATTACATTGCGAATCGTTGCAGGAGATAATGTTTGCCGCAAAAGCCGCGAAAGATTCCGTGATCCTACAGGTTCACCGTCATTAAGATAGGCTTCCACAATATGGCGAAAGATATCGCGCGAACGCTCATCAAGATATTTTAATTCATCATCAATAGGTTTGTGCTTCATCACAATTTTTTCACTACTTTAAAAACACTTCTTTCTTATATAAGTTTTACCAAGTTTTGGTCAAATAGTCCAAAGTAGTGCAAAAGCATATTATATCTTTTACCATAAAAAAATGCTATCATCAAAAAAAGAGACCCACTATATATCTTTTCAATTATTGTCCACTCAAAATACAAAAGATTTCCTTCGAATAAACGCTCAATGAATATACAAAAATCATATCGCGTAAAATCCGGAAAAACTCGCATATATGAGTGTTTAAACTGTTTTTAGCGCAACATACCCCCTTTATTTCTGGAGAAATATCTATGAGAAGTATAGAATCCAAGAAACTTGTCATTGCGACACATAATGCTGGTAAATTGCATGAAATTACCACTTTGTTCGCTCCCTTCGGTTTTACAATACAATCAGCAAAAGAGCTCGGATTGCCGGAACCAAAAGAAACGGGAAACACATTTGAAGAAAATGCCTACATCAAAGCCTTTGCAGCAGCAAAAAACACAGGTCTTCCTGCTCTTTCTGATGATTCTGGCTTGGAAGTAGATGCATTAGGCGGTGCACCAGGCGTTTATACAGCTGATTGGACCCTTCAACCCGATGGTACACGTAATTTTCCAAAAGCGATGCAAAGAATAGAAGACGAACTCCAAAAAATTGGAGCACATGAAAAAAAACAACGGAAAAGCCGATTTATATCGGTCATATGTATTGCATGGCCTGATGGCTATTCGGACTATTTCCAAGGCAGTGTTGAAGGTACATTCATTTGGCCACCACGAGGAGATAAAGGTTTTGGTTTTGATCCCATTTTTTTACCAGATGGATATGAAAATACCTTTGGGGAAATGTCAACAGAGCAAAAACATGGCTGGAAACTCAATAATAAAACACCTCTCTCGCATCGCGCACGTGCTTTTAAACTTTTAGCTGAAAACCTTTTGATTCTCTCATGAATGAACCTTTTGGCGTTTACATTCATTGGCCCTTTTGTGCAACAAAATGTCCCTATTGTGATTTCAATTCACATGTGCGCGTTCATGGTGTTGATCAACCACGTTTTGTCGCTGCCTTTGAACGCGAAATAGAAACACAGTACCATAAAATAGGTCCACGTCGCATTACGAGTATTTTTATTGGCGGTGGAACACCTTCTCTTATGACGCCTCAGACTGTCGATGCCTTGTTGCAAGCACTTGCAAAAAAATGGACTGTTGATGATAAAGTTGAAATTACATTAGAAGCTAATCCCTCAAGTGTAGAAGCAGAACGTTTTCGTGGATATCGTACAGCAGGCGTTAACCGCTTGTCCTTAGGTGTACAAGCACTCAATGACAAAGCATTGCGACAACTTGGCCGTCTCCATGACGTGAAACAAGCTCTCCATGCTATTGCTCTCGCGCGGGAAATCTTCCCACGTTTATCTTTTGATCTCATTTATGCCCGCCCCGAACAAACATACGAACAATGGAAATGTGAACTTTTACAAGCACTTGATTTGGCAGCAGATCATCTTTCTCTTTACCAATTGACTATCGAAGAAGGAACTGCTTTTAAACGGCTTCATGCCGCAGGAAGACTAATCCTCCCTGCTTCAGAACTCGCAGCAGACTTGTATCATCTCACCCAAGAAATAACGGCACAGCACGGACTTCTAGCCTATGAGATCTCAAATCATGCAATCCCCAGCGCTGAATCGGCGCACAATCTTCTCTATTGGCGTTATCATGAATATGCAGGCTTTGGTCCAGGAGCCCATGGTCGCTTTATTGAGCGCCTACCAAATAATTTTTCTGCCTCTTCAAAAGCCCCTTGCTCTCAAATTGAAAACCGTGAACGTTATGTTACAATAAATGAAAAATATCCTGAGCATTGGCTTGAATTGGTAGAAACGACAGGACATGGCTGTATTGAGACAGAACAATTGACCCCATTACAACAAGCAAATGAAATGCTTCTCATGGGCTTGCGCCTTTCAGAAGGTTTGGATCTTGCGCGTTATGAAACCTTAAACCCTAAAAGTTTACCAATGGAAAAGCTTATTGATTTACAACAACAAGGACTCATAGAAATGTTAGGAAACCAACGCTTAAAGGCAACAAGCAAAGGGCGTATCCTTCTTGACCACATCATCAGCCAATTAGCAACCTAGAATTTCATGATTTGAACTCGTAATCCTGTCACTTATGGCATAACATTCACTGTTTTCAATTTAAGAAGCAGGTGCTTAAAAATAAGCTTTCCACTATGCAAAAAAATCAACAATGAAACGTTCATAAATAGAAGTGAGGGTTTCCAATGCATCAAGAGTTACACACTCATCCACCATATGCATCGTTTGCCCCGGTAAACCAAATTCAACCACTGGGCAATAATCCTTAATAAATCGCGCATCCGAAGTTCCCCCCGAAGTAGAACATTCTGGTATATTCCCTGTTATATTTTTAATAGCATTTGATAAAGTTGCAACGAGTTTATCATTTTTGGTTAAAAAAACATCTCCCAAACTTGGAATCCATTCAAGCTGATAATAGGGATATTGATCACTGTTGTTTTTTGATTGCACTAAAGCAAGACGCTTTTCAATTTCTGTCATAAGCGTTTCTTTTGTCCAAAGATCATTATAGCGTATATTAAAACGAATTATCGTCTGCTCTGGAATAACATTCACTGCACAATTACCCGTATCAATGGATGTCAATTCTAAATGACTTGGTTGAAAATTTTCTGTTCCTTGATCTAAAGCCGTTTGTGTCAACGCTTGAATCAGCTTACTTACCAACGGTAATGGGTTAGCTGCTCGTTCAGGAAAAGCAACATGACCTTGGCGCCCTTTAACTGTAATGCTACCAGAAATTGATCCTCGACGTCCAATCTTTATCACGTCCCCAACAAGCTTTACGCTTGTTGGTTCTCCCACAAGAGCCGCAGTCCATTTTTCGCCTTTTTGTGCTGCCCATTTGAGAAGTTTCACTGTACCGTTAAGTGCAGGACCTTCTTCATCACCAGTAATTAAAAGGCTTACCGTTCCTTTAATAGATTGTTTCTTAAGGACTCGCGCCAACGCTGCAATAAAACAAGCAATCCCGCCCTTCATATCAACAGCGCCTCGCCCGTATAATTTTCCTTGATTTACGACAGCTTCAAAAGGAGGGTACGTCCAATTTTCCAACGCACCTGGTGGCACAACATCAGTATGACCCGCGAACATAAGATGCGGTCCACCCTCCCCCATCTTCGCATAAAGATTTTCAACATCGTCTGTATTTTTATCCGTAAAAACAGGGCGTTCAACACAAAACCCCATCTTCTTTAAAAATTGCTCCAAAGTTGATAAAGCACCTGCCTCATGCGGTGTAACAGAAGGACAACGAATAAGTGCCTGTAAGAGCTGAAGTGGATCTGTAAGGACAGGCATAAATGCTTTTCCAATCTGAACTTAAGAATGATGAAAGATTATTAAGCTGAATTACAAAAAAGATAAAGCAAAAACATTGAAGACACTCAGCAAACCAAGTAGGGGAAGACAATCTTGCTGAGGCTTCAATGCGTTGCTCATCATGTGATGAAGCACATACACAATGGAAAGTGAAATAAGAAGTTCCATTGAATATTTTCTTTTTCAAGGTTTTTTTTCATATTTCCAACTTATCCAACTCATAGGAATGAAAATTGATCGCTTGCAACATATGACCATTTTCTTTCAACCAAGCGCGATGGGTTTTACTCCCTGGGCAAAGTTTTTCACAAAGAGCCCAAAATTTTGGTCCATGATTCATTTCAATAAGATGGGCAACCTCATGTGCAACAACATATTCAACAATTTCTTTTGGCGCCATAATAAGACGCCAAGAAAAAGAAAGGCGTCTGTCTATCGAACAAGATCCCCAACGGCTCTTGGTATCTTTATAGCAAACTGATTTCACTTTACGCTCCACTTTCTCTGCATAACATGCAACCAAGGGTGTTATAACAAACGCAGCCTGTTTTTTTAAAACATCCGCAATACGCCTTGGCAAATATTCTAATTGACCATAAACGATAATTTGAGGTTCTCGTCCTGCATCCCCTGCAATAATTTCCGTCACTCCACGTCCTTCTTTATGCCTTATAGTATGTGCAACACCTAATAAAGGAATCGTAGTACCCTCTTTGAGATAAGGACTCTTTTGAGAAACGCACACACGAGTAAGACGCGCTTCAATCCAAGAGCGGTTTTTTTCAATAAAAGCTTGAACCAAACAAAGGTTTATCGCTGGTGGTGTTATTACGCAAATTCCCTGCCCATTCGCATCAACACGTAATGTGAGGCGACGCGCATGTTTATGCGTGCGTACTTTTAGAGGGATAACACGATCAGAAAAAATAAAATGCTGTTCATCAATGATCATACATTATGTCTTCATTATCAATGAATGTGACTCTCACCCCGCATTAATTTGTTCAATCAATGATTTCAATACCCTTTCAAGGCAATCCAAATCTTGCGGACGCGAAAAGCGATGATCTGCATCACGAACAAGTGTCAATGTTACATCATGTAAAGGCAAATGATTCAGTAAAGTCATTGTATGCTGATAGGGTATCTCCACATCTTCCATCCCTTGTAGAATATGAATTGGACATCCAACATCTATGCATCCCTTCATGACGCAGTTGTCTCTGCCATCTTCAATAAATACTTTTGTAAAGGGGACCGGCTCCATATAACTAATTTCAGATCGTTCAATATGCTCTGTTTCTTCTAAAATTTTCCACCCCTTTCGACCCAGCCCTGATTCTATCAATGTTTGTGTAAAATCAGGAGCTGGCGCAATCAAGACCATACCAGCAAGCCTCTTATTTTTTTGTGCTAGCATCATAGCAAGCTTTAGAGCAATCCATCCCCCCATAGAGGTACCAATCAAAATTTGTGGCCCCTCACAATAAGTTTCAAAAACCGCTAAACTTTCCTGAACCCAGCGTGAAATCGTTCCTTGAAAAAAATCACCGCCCGATTCTCCATGCCCAGAATAATCAAAACGTAAGCAAGACAAATCATTCTTCTGAGCAAAACTATCAACCAATAACGCCTTATCCCCTGACATATCGGATAGATAACCATGAAGCCAAACTAAACCTGGAGAACGATTACCTTTGCGATAACGTACTGCGAGAGCAGTATCTTCAAACGAAAAAAATTGGCACGGAATATTTTGATCCATTGTTCTTTTCCTCACAAAACAGTTTTACGCATAAAAGAAAAATTTCTTTTCTCAAAATTAAACCTCAAGGTCATCATCAAATAATGAAAAAAGCACGAATTCTAGTTGTTTTTCTGTATATAATTGTATATTAAATTACGTTATAGGTGAATCAAATTAAAGGAACATAAACCATTCGCAAACCGTTTAAAATGACAGCTACCCAGAAAGATGGGCCACGTTCAAATCAGGATATCCGAGTTCCTCGTGTTCAGCTTATCAATGATGAGGGACAACATCGGGGAATCGTTCCAATACAAGAAGCACTTGCTATGGCTGCAGATGCGGGGCTTGATTTGGTTGAAATTGTGCCAAATGCCGAACCACCGGTATGTAAAATTATTGATTTGGGCAAATTAAAATACCAGACTCAAAAAAAAGCTGCTGAAACGCGTAAAAAACAAAAGGTCATCGAAATCAAAGAGATTAAGATGCGTCCAAATGTTGATGTCCATGATTATGGTGTCAAGCTTAAAGCTATTCATCGCTTTATTGGTAATGGCGATAAAGTAAAGATTACTTTGCGTTTTCGTGGTCGTGAAATGGCACATCAAGACCTTGGATTGAAGCTTCTTCAGCGTGTTAAAGAAGATACAAGTGAAATTGCCAAAATCGAATCTGAACCAAAACTCGAAGGCCGTCAAATGATGATGGTCATAGCAGCTAAATGATTTCTCATTGAGATGATGTACGGAATGCAACTCATCTAGAGTTGAATATGTGAATATGGTTTAAAAGCGCTATGACATCTCTCATGGTGCTTTTAATGAGTATTGCGTGCATATTAATCTCTTTCTTAAGTGACTGCTCTTTTTATCAAAAAGACTAAGCGTCTTTTAATAATGCTTCAATCTTGCATAAAACGACGATAGAATATAGAAGCACTTTATGGTCAAAAAACAAATTTCCGCTTTTGATAAACATCTTATCATTCGTCTTTTGCAAGAAAATTTTCATAAACATGCACGTTGGTACAGTGCAGCTATTTTTTCAATGATCATTATTTCCTGCACAACTGCAGCGAGTGCGTGGATTATGCGTGATGTTGTCAACTCTATTGTTGATGCGCAGAATTTTGGTATGATTGTTTTGATTTCTAGCATTATTGCTTTTATTTTTATTCTCAAAGGGATTGCAACTTTTGCCCAAACTTACTTTTTAAGCAAAGCAGGTAACAGTATTGTCGCTGAACAACAACGCAAAATTTATGCACGCCTTATGGAACAAGGTGTTTCTTTTTATCACAATAATACTTCCTCTGATCTTCTTGTTCGCGTAACCCATAACGCTACAGCAGTGCGTAATATTATTGATATAATTATCACAACTTTTGTGCGTGATTTACTATCTGTTAGTGGCTTATTGCTGGTCATGTTTATTCAAAATTTTACGTTAATCACTATCACTTTAGTAGTAGGACCACTGGCTTTTTTAGGGGTACGAATGGCTTTAAAACGTATTCGCAGCCTCGTGGAAAAAGAACTCCTTTCACTTGGTGAAATTATCAAAATTGTGCAAGAAAGTTCTATTGGTATTCGAGTCATCAAAGCTTTTTCATTAGAAGAACTCATGAAAAAACGGATGAATAAAGCCATTTGTGATGTTGAAAAACAAGCAAACACTATTGCAACACTTCAAGCCATTACAAATCCGATTATGGAAACGCTCGCTGGAGTTGCTATTGCAGGTATTATCTGCTTTTCTGGCTACCTTGCGACCCAACGTGCAGGCGTTCAAGGTGAATTCATGTCCTTTATTGTCGCTTTGCTTTTGGCTTACGAACCAGCAAAAAGACTAGCAAATGTACGTGTCAAAATTGAATCTGGCTTGGTTAATATCCGTACCATGTATGAAATACTTGACCATCCCATTACGCTCATAGAACATGAGGAAGCCAAAGATCTGGATAAAAGACAAGGAATTATCCGCTTTGAAGATGTTTCTTTTGCATATGCGGATAACCAAACGGTGTTGAAGGATATCAATCTGGAAATAGAACCTAGAAAAATGACCGCATTGGTAGGACCTTCAGGATCAGGCAAATCAACCCTTATTAATCTGATTATGCGTCTTTATGACCCAACAAAGGGACGGATATTGATTAATGATCAAGACATTAAATATACTACTTTCCGCTCTCTTCGAAACTTGATAGCCTATGTAGGTCAGGATACTTTTCTCTTTCAGGGAACTGTTAAATATAATATCGGACTTGGGAAAGAAGGAGCCAGTGATGATGATATTATCAAAGCAGCGAAAACAGCCAATGCTCATGACTTTATTATGAATCTACCAAATGGCTACGATACACAGATAGGTGATAATGGCTGTAATCTTTCAGGGGGACAAAAACAAAGGCTCGCTATCGCCAGAGCAATGCTTCATGATAGTGAAATCCTGATTTTTGATGAAGCAACAAGCGCTTTAGACTCACACACTGAAGCACAAATTAATGAAGCCCTTCATCGCCTTACCAAAGGACGTACAACAATCGTCATCGCTCATCGCCTTTCAACGATTGCTCGCGCTCACAAAATTGTTGTTATAAAAAATGGAAATTTAATTGAACAAGGTACCCCAAAAGAACTGCTGGCAAAAGAAAATAGTTTTTATAAAAAACTTCATAATATCCAATTTAAAAAGCAAATATCCTAAATCCTGTGTATCTAAGTAAAATTTGATAGGTAACCACATTCTTTTATAAATATAAAGAACAGGAATGTTCCTATGAAGCAGTATTGTATTGAGAGTAGAGATTAGCAGAAGATTTAAGGTTTCCTGAGAAAAATTTCCAGAATTTGCATGAGAATAAACTTTACCTGCTGTTTTGTTAAAGAAGTTTATCTCATTTTAAAAACAGAATCCCAATAATAAGAGCCTCCTCACCCTCAGGATAAGGAGCGTAACATCCATAAATGTGGCATATGAAATGAAAAGAAAGCAAGCATCAAGCTTTAAAGAACTTGCCAATAGATATGAAGCTGTGATGATCTATACCGCTTTTATCCATACTCATCCCTGTACTGCCTATATAGATAGCACTGAGAGATGGAATTGAAACAATTAGCGGTATTACAAGAAATATATCGAACGAACAATATAATGATATACTTCTTTTTTGAAGAATATGCTCCCATTAAAGGGCATGATAAACAAAACCTAAAATGAGAACTTTAGCGCCTCAATTCTTAATAGTCTTTTTCGTAAAATATACCAACACTAGAATTCTTTTCATTCCCTATGGCACCTTTAGCTTTGAGATGTCGTGAAATATCCAAATTAATTGTTCCTTTTGTCATTCCATCCGATCCTGCTTCAAAGCCTAAATAAATGTTATTGTGTATATAGCGCCCAACGCGTAAACCCGTATTACCCTTTTCATCAACGATAACATCAAGATCATCAAGACCAATTTTAGCCCGTAGCGCGTTTAATAAGGATGTATTAGAAGCACCGACAAGGTCTGCTGCTGCTGCTGCAAGCTGTGCAATCTGAAATGGTGATAATTCACTAAGAGAGCGGTTAAAAATCAAACGCGCTAAAACCTCATCTTGTGGCAAATTAGGTTGCGAAGAAAAATGCACATCCAGACTATCAATCGTTCCACTTACAGTAACAGTGACACGAATATCACCAATATTATTGTTGGTCACAAAATAAACAGTAGGATCAAGGTTACCACTAAAGCTCGCTTGTCCTTGATCAAAACTGAAACGCCGTGAAAGAATATCAAAACGTCCGCGAATCATCTGAAATTCACCAACCGGATGGACATCATGTAATGGCCCAGTCAGGTTAATACGCCCTCCCAATTCAGCATCTAACCCTCGCCCTCGTACAAAAAATTGATTGCGTGCAGTAATCCGCATATTTAGCATAGTAGATGAAGTTTTTTGAGAAACATCACGGTTTTGACTAGAGCTCTTAACATCAGCACGTTCAAGTGTCTTTTGGATCGATTTGGTTAAATTCTTATTTTTAACATCAAGAAACTTTGCATTTCGAAAATGATCAGGAACAATAATTTCTGCTTTTTCAACGGTAATATCACCACCAATAACAAGGTCACCCAAAAAATAACCCGCCATTGTCATCTTGCCTGACAATGTTGCAAGAATCATGGAACCATCATTATAATTGGCACGGTTAAGATTAAATACCAAATCCGCTTGCCAATCGTTAGAAATACGGCCCGAAGCGGAGAGAGAGCCCCCTCCAGATGAAGAAGCAGAAGCTTTTTCTATAAGAATATGGTCACCATTTAATTTGCCTTCAAGCGTTATATCGCTCAATGCTACATTCGTTTGTGAATCAAAAAAACTACCATTGGCTATAGAAAAATTCCCTGTCAGCTGTGGCTGTGATAATCTCCCCTGTAGAGTTGCATCAATTCTTCCTGTACCTGTTACATGGGCTCCACGCTTAGCTAATAACAAATCAACAAGGCCAAGAGGCATTGTTCCTTTAACATTCAATTTGGCATCTGAACCACTTAAAGACACGGGGCCATTTATAGAAAGATCTAATCCTTTATCTCCTGTTGCTATTATATTCTCAATATGAAAAATCGATTTTTTATAAGAACCACGAGCACTCATATTGATCGACAGAGGCCCTTTATGCGTCATAGAAGTCAAGCTTTGACTAGAAAGCTCAAAATAAGCAGATGGATCCTTCATTGTTCCATCAATATCGATCTTGCCTACAATTTTTCCTTTAAGCGCTTCCCCTTCAGTAAAACTATTCACCAAATGCGCAGGAAAATCACGTAAGTTAATATGGAGATCAAGTTGGTTTTTATCCAAAGACACACTCCCCTGTGTTTGTGCTTGTAATCCTTCTCCTGTTAAATTTGCATTCAAAGTCAGGTTTTGGTCTACTGTTTTACCTGTAGCAGAGAGCACAAAAGGCATTATTTTTTTATCTCGAAGCGCAATGGTTGTTAGATCTTCACCTTTTATCTCATAGGTTACATCAGGTTTTTTGAAATGACCTCGAATCATCACTTGCCCTGTTACAATACCAGATACTCCAAGATCAGATTTCCATAGATTAACTAAAGCAGCAGGAAGGGTATTCATCGTAAGATGTAGATTCAAGGTATCTTGAACATTTCCTGAAAGCAGAACCGACCCACCATTAATGGCAACTTTCAATTCATTTACTGTCATGCCATCTTTATCAAAAACAATTGTAGCGGGTTTCGATAATTTCGCGTTCAGATTGGGTTGTTTAACATCTATAGTTTCAATCTGAACTTCTCGTTTTATACCTACTGGAAGACCTACCATCACCACATGCCCAGAAAGCTGTGCGTTGGTATTATTAGGCAATGTCGCCTGAACAGTAAAAACTGTTTGCCCATTCTTCCTATTGGCTTGAGCATTTAAACGGTTAACCATCATCAAAGGCGTTTGGATATGCTCCGCATGGATAAAACCCTCAAACTGTGCCATGCCAAAAAGGTCAAAGACATCTGCTTTGACTTCCAACTTTTTAATTTTATTCTTTGCAAAGCTTAAATGGTCAACATGCGCCTTGAAATTGGCTTTCTGTTTGCCATTTTGTTCATCAAATACAAAATCCCCTTTTATTTTTCCGCTGCTTTCCTGCAAAAATAATGCAGAAAATTCTGAAATATCATCAGCATCAATATGTAATGCTCCCTTCACAAAATCTCCTATTTGAGAAAGGTCACCTGTTATTTTTGCATTTCCTCCTTTTATATTGATATTTTCAAGTTTTCGAATCCGATGAGAATCCTTAAAAGAAGCAGATAAATACAACGGCTTCTTAGCAAAAGTTCCTTCCCCTTTTACAGAACCCGTTAAAAAAGGTACCGGCAATGTATTATCCATCAGTGTTTGCATAGTAAGTGTTGTATTTTGGAGTTTCTTGCCCATTAAAAATGCTTCAGCAACTTGAGCATGTGTGTTAAATTTTATAAGACTATTGTGTCCTCTAGCAGTACTCCGGATTGTGAGTGCGCCTTTCATTCTTGAATCCAACCTAGAAAGATCAGATAGTTGCGCATATAAATCTATCTTAGCTCTTTCACTTGAAAAAGTGCCATCAGCCTTTATTCTCGCGTATTGACTTTTCAAATCTAAACGACGAAAAGTGAAACCTGTCCTGTTGCGAGCAACACCACCTGAAAGAGTAAAATTTCCTTTGAACAAACGATTGAAAGGTTCCACACCTATTTTCATGTTGTCAGCCATTCCTGATAATTTGAGATCAAAAATGCCATCCATTAAACCGATAATTCCTTTGGCTTTAATATCTGCGCTACCAGAAAATGATTGTGCACTCAACAGATTAAAAGGAGCGAGTGCTTGGGCTTTTAAACCAAGATCGCCTTTAAAAACAAAACGATCTATTTTCCCTTTTAACCAAGCAGAAAAACCCTGACTCGTAATACTAAAATCATGAACCAAAACTGGTTTTTTAGAAACAATATCTGTATCTAGATGCACATTAACTGTTTGGTCTAGACTTTCTACCAACGCACCTTTATTTTTTTCAATCCCTCGAAGCGTTCCCTTAACCTGAATACCAACATGACGAGAAGTTGCATCATCAAGATTTTCGCTCACTCCTCCCATAACAAAAATTGCATCGCGAATATGAATATTTTTATTGCGCCAATGATGGAGCACAAGCCGTCCATTCCATGATTGTTGCCCTTCGCGGCCATAGTCAATATTTAAAGCAAGATTATCCGCACGCACTGGTGCTTCTGATGCTGGTAAATGCGGTGCCCCATTTTCCTTATCCAGAGCCATTTTGCCATCAACAAAAAGCCGGCGTAAAAATCCATCGGCTGCTATTTCAGCATTGGCTACAACATTTATCGCTTTACCCTCAATCACCATATGATCAAGATGCGTCACGCCTTTTTCTGTCATTCTTGCCTCTGCTTTCAACATGACATCAGATTCAAAGAGGCTATGATATTGAGGAGGCATTAAAGAACCAAGTGTACCCACAAGTTTAGTAGAAAGGCTGTGTCCTTCTGCAATACTTGCGAGAACAACATTGCCATCTAAAATAGGATGGTGATCAACTTCTAAAGAAAGTTTGACAGCCAAATCATCAAAAGTACCGTCACCTTTAAGTGCGAATTTTAATGCAGGACGCCTTTCAATGTTAAAGATATTTGCCAAAATGCCATTTTGCGGTTCATCCGCAAGAATATCGATTTTAGCTGTACGATCGTTATCGTATATCTTTGTTAGAACAGAAAAAGATCCCAGTGCATCTAGACGATGAGCCGCTAACTCAGCATCAAAAACACCGTTAGCCAAAGTTAAATTTCCTTTTAAGGACACATCAGCAGAGAAATCTAAAAGGTCCTGTTCAAACATCACATGTTTAGCCGTAAATGTCTCAATAGAGAGAGCAAGCGGCAATTTTGGTAAAGAAAATTTTCCTGATTCAAGGGATGATATAAGAAAAGAATTACCCTGCGGTTTGCGTAAAAATGTAACCTGTTCCAATGAAAGTTGGTTAACATCCATGCGCCCCCTCAACAATGCTAAGCGGTTCCAATCCACCTTAGCATTGGCAATTTTAAGCCATATACCTTTTTTATCACTCACAGTAATGGCCCCGATTGATATTTGAGAAGATAACGCCCCTTGGACATTATGTAAACGAACTTGGCGATTAGGCGCTGAAAGTCTACGTTCAATCAAAGAAATAAACCATGAACGATCATCCGCTACCGCTTCTCTAGAGAGCAAATTGCTTTTTTGCACAAAAACAAAAACGCTTGCTACAAAAAATAAAAAGCCAAATAAGAAAGCCAATAAACGTACATTTTTTTTCATTAAAATGCTTGCCCTATACCCACATAAAAACCGATACGAGGATCACCTTTTTCCCGCTTAAGAGGAAAGGCTAAATCAACTCGCAAAGGTCCAAGACCTGTCATATAGCGACCTCCAATACCAGCTCCCCATTTAATGTTTTGAGAAAAATCAAAACGCGCCTTCTCCCCTACGAGACCTCCATCAAGAAAACTGACAAGCCCTATCTTATCATTTAAAGAAAAACGTAATTCTGCCGTCCCCTCCACAAGTGCCCGCCCACCAACAACAGCATCATTGTCTGTTTTGACACCAATATTACGATAGGCATAACCGCGAACAGATCCACCACCACCAGCAAAAAAGAGCGTATCCGAAGGTACTTGTGCTGTATTGCTTCCAAGAATTGTACCAAGCTTTGCCCGCGCGGCAAAAACAAAACGCTCATTTTCATCCAGTGTCCAATAAGAACGGCCTTCTACAGTCATTTTTGCTACAAAATTATGAGAGCGCATTTCATAAAAAGGCTCAACAAACACTTCACCATATAAACCTTTTGTTGCGTTGAATTTATTATTACGACTATCGTAAATGATACTACTTGGTAACCCAATTGTTGTAAAATTACGGCTTCCAAAATAGATATCGCGTGAATAACCATTGGAAACTTCTACAGCAACTTGACCCGATAAATTACCATTAAAGATATGCGTTATACCAAGCTTTCCTTTTATGGCTTTTGTCGTGTAATTATCTAGGACATCTTGCTGAATTTTCAGTTCTGACCTAAAATCTGTATCAGGAGTAAATATACTAGGTTTTATAAATATACCACCGAGAAGATAATCAAAATTTTTCAGATTATAGGATTTCTCTTTATTGCTCCCAATACCGCTTACTTTCGTCTCAATTTTGAGGTGTTCCGCATGGCCAAAAAGATTGTTATGCATCCAATAAGCTTCAAAACCAGCACCATCTAATGTTGAATAACTACCACCTGCTCCAAAACGACGGGGTTTACGTTCTTCCAAAACAAGCGTAAGCGGTAAACTCCCATCAGGGTTAATTGTATCAGCCTCACGTATATTCACAGCACGAAAAACATTAAGTCGTGCAAGCCTTTCATTCGCCTTAGCTAACGCATCAGAATCATATTTTTGGCCTACCTTCAATCCTGTCATCCGTGCAATATAAGCTGAATCTACGCGCGGCTTCTTACTCACATTACGCACACTTAAAGGACCATAATAAGCTTCTTTTCCAGGATTAACGGTAATTTGCGCATCAATAAAGTGCGCAGCATGATCAGCAACGACTTCACTCTTAACAATTTTAGCTTTAGCATAACCTTGTCGACGCCATCCTTCAATCGCCCATCTTTCTGCTTTTAAAATACTTTCAGATTTGGCAACAATGCCAACTTTATACCCCAATTCTTCCATTGTGGGCATTTTATTGATTTTATATTTTACAAATGGAGCAACTTTATCGATTGCAGCAACATTAAAAATATATTGTGGACCAGCATCAATCATAATAACAATATTGGATTGCGCTGGGAGTTGAGTCACCGGACTCAAATCAGCAGCTTCTAAACCATTAATCTGAATACTAATAACACCACCATAACGCCCATCAGCATAAAGAGCAGAAAGAATTGCCCGATAATCTGAACGGGCTTTCGCTAATAAACCAGAAGAACTAGATGCTTTCCCTTGATCAGCAATAAGAGAAGACACAGCCTTCACTATTTTAACACCTTCTGGTGGTGCACTCGGTGGAGCAATAACATTAACTTTATAAAATTTTTCTGTACCATCATAGGAGGAGGAATTCGTTTTCTTTTGACCAAAAAGAGGAATACCAAAAAACTCAAATGCTGCAAGTGGCTGTGGAAAAGCACAGACAAAACATAGACTTATCAACGCACTGCGCACGGTTCCTGATTTTAACAAAACTCCCGTTTGGTATACCATCAAATCAGATACCTTTAATAAACTTTACATCACTTTAGTACTATAAATAACGTAGAACAAGAAAGATAAATATACCTACTTTTATATATTTCACATGTTTGATCACATCAAATAACGTTCTTTTCTTGCAATGCATAATATCCCCTCCCCTTATATTGAAAAAATCCATCATTGCTGTGCAACACAAACAGCCTTATTTCCTTTCCCTACCATATTCATTTAGTGCATTATAAATGTTTTATTTCACTGCATATAATCATGGTTAAATTTGTGCAAATTACTCTCTATTACTACGCTACAAAAACCTGCACATCTATATAGATCTCTCCACCCCAAAAACCATAGAGACACTTCTTGATTTTTATGTGTAGATATGATTGTCTTTTTTCATCAAACGGGGGAGGAAGAAACTGATGATTGCACATGTTACAACTGTTGCTTTTCGCGGTCTAGAAGCTGTCCCTGTTGATGTACAGGTTATGATTTCTTCCGGTAAAATAGGAATGGCGATTGTTGGACTAGCCGATAAAGCAATTGGAGAAAGCCGTGAACGTGTGCAAGCAGCTCTTCATGCTTGTGGCCTTTCTATGCCTAACAAACGTGTTACTATTAATCTTGCACCAGCAGATTTACCTAAAGAAGGATCACATTATGATTTGCCAATTGCTGTGGGTTTAATGCTTGTTATGGGGCTTATACCTCCTGAAGTAGCACAAGAGTACATCATTTTAGGCGAATTATCACTGGATGGTTCACTTACAGCTGTCAATGGTGTTTTACCAGCCGCAATGACAGCTTTATCACTCGATAAAGGGCTCATTTGTCCTTACCCATGCGGACCTGAAGCAGCATGGGCTGACGCAGAGATGAATATTCTTGCACCTGAAAGCCTTCTTACGATAGTCAATCACTTCAAAGGAACGCAAATTCAAAAACGTCCACAACCACGCCAGTACACAATTCAAACTGAACTCCCAGATCTTTGCGAAATTAAAGGACAAAAAACCGCAAAACGTGCATTAGAAGTTTGTGCCGCCGGACGGCATAATCTCCTATTTGTAGGTCCTCCTGGTGCAGGAAAATCTATGTTGGCCCAACGTTTACCTTCTATTTTGCCACCTCTTGATAGCCGTGAGTTTTTAGATGTTTCTCTGATTGCTTCTATCACAGGAGAAACAGTGCATAATACTATTTCACTCCACTGTCCTTTTCGTGCTCCCCATCATTCTGCTTCCATGGCAGCAATGATCGGTGGTGGGCTTAAAGGACGACCAGGAGAAGTTTCACTTGCACATAATGGCGTTTTATTTCTTGATGAATTGCCTGAATTTTCTCCACAGGTCCTTGATTCTCTTCGTCAACCTTTAGAGAGTGGGGAATGTATCATCGCCCGCGCTAATCACCATATCAGCTATCCTGCTCGTATCCAACTCATTGCTGCTATGAACCCTTGTCGCTGTGGTATGGCGGGAGAAAAAGGCTATGTTTGTGCAAAAGGAATACGCTGTCAAATTGATTATCAATCCCGTATTTCTGGTCCTCTGCTCGACCGAATTGATTTGCGGATTGATGTCCCTGCACTAACAGCTATGGATCTTATGCAACCAGAACAAGCAGAAAAAAGCTGTGATGTTGCCAAACGTGTCGCACGGTGTCGTGCTATTCAAGCTAAACGATTTACAGCTTTGGGCCTTAACAATATTCGCACTAACGGTGATTGTCCTGCTAAAATTATCGAAAAAATCGCCATTCCTGATCAAAATGCTGCTAAACTCTTACGGGACGTGAGTGAAAAAATGCACCTTTCTGCACGCGCCTATCATCGTATTCTCAAAGTTGCACGTACCATCGCTGATCTCGACGAAGCAGAAAATCTTTCACGCCATCATCTCGCAGAAGCTATTTCCTACCGACTAGGCACTGAAAGATTAACAGCTCTCTCTTAAGGAAAATATTCATCAATAAAAACTTATTGGAAAATAACGCAAATAAAGCTCCGCAAGTTTGCCATCATTTTCGAGAGACTTCAGGGCATAATTGAGTATATCAATTAATTTGTCGTTCTTTTTTGCAACAGCAAGACGCATTCCTTGCCCCAATAACTGTGGAGCCATATATGCACCTCCAACAAAGTAGCAGCAATCATTGGATTTTGAATCATTGAGCCATAATGATAAAGCGAAGCCATCATCAAAAATAAGATCAATTTTATGATCTTGTAGCGCTTTATAGAGTTCTACCCTGTCTTTAAACCCTTGCCATTTAGCTTCAGGAAAATAACTCTGAAAGAGTTTTTCGTGTGCACTTTTGAACAAAACCCCACTGCTTAAATATGTCAGTCTATCACTTATTGGTTCATCAAAATTTACAGGTCGAGAAGCAACAAATCTAGCCGGAAAGCGAAGATAAGACTTTGTAAAAACAAGATCTTGATGTGTTTTCGTTGTTTCTTTTAAACCAGCAATAATTATTTCTGCTCCACCATTCTTGACATGCTCTACAAGCTCTTCCCAAGGAACAACTTCTACCTCACAAAATTTCTCAAGGTTTAATTTTGAGCAAATAGCGCGCAATAAATCGATATGATAACCTGCAAGGTGCCCTGTTTTGTCAAGAAAGTTAAAAGGAGGAAAATCAAAAGTTGTCACAAAACGCAAACGAATAATACCGGTTGTATCAGGTTGTAGCAAATGTTCATGCGAATCAAAAAAAGAGGGGAGCCCTCCAACCGTTTTAGCTTCTGCAAAAGAAGAAAACAGAAATCCCCATGCTACACAGAAGACTCCAATAAAAATATGGAATCCCTTTATAAGTTTCCTTATTTCCAAAATCTTATCCCCCCATTTTCAAAGAGAAAATACAACTTTTTCAGTGATAATATCTAACGCACTTCACTGAAATATCTGCTGCTTTCATGAATTAAAATTGTTTCTATTCTTTCAAATTGCCAAAAAATTAACAGTTCTTTACAGTTTTCAGAATAGGGGGGATATAAATTTTCTCGAAAACTTCTTCACACAAATGCATAAAAGAAACTCATTTGTAAGGGAAGTGGTTTTTCTTTAGTTTGAAATGTAAATAAAAAACCTCTGTACTGCCGTCAGTTTTATTTTCTTCTAAGTATTTCTGTTAAACAAAGAATATTTCTTGTGTTTTTTAAATGCAAAATTTTTCTCTTAAGAAAATGCATTCTGATTTCTCTTCTATCAGCAATAAGCTGTACATACTTTTGACTTTGCTAGACAATTTTATCAAAATCCTTTGCATGACCCAAATATAATGCAAAAGCATATCACTTGTTTTTAGACAGTACGCAAAGAGTACACAACATAAATGACATCATTCGATGAAATCACTCATTTATACATCGTCGAAGGGGCACCCATAAAAGCACAAAAATTACGTTTTCTCCCTCTCACAAAAAAGAAATATCATTTTATTGCTCGCAGAATCCAAGTCCCTATCCATTTCCATTTAAAACATGCATATCTCGTGGAACATGAACTCATGAAATCAATTTTCGCATTTTTACATCTCATATACAATGCAACAGTACAAAAATGTTTGTGTATGCACAAATCATTCTCCCTCTATCTGTACCGACAGATGTTGAATATCAATCTGATATACGGTAAATATCTGATATGGTTATTCCATAAATAACTGGACAGAACGTCAAGTTTCGGAAAAGTTGATGAAATATCGCAAATTGAATACAGAAATGGATTAACTTTATGAGTGATGAAATAACCTCACCTACACAAAATGGTGACTATGATGCTGCTTCTATCAAAGTTCTCAAAGGTCTTGATGCTGTACGCAAACGTCCTGGCATGTATATCGGTGATACAGATGACGGTTCAGGCTTGCACCATATGGTCTATGAGGTTGTAGACAATGCTATTGACGAAGCTTTAGCCGGTCATGCTACTCTTGTAAACGTCACACTCCATGCTGATGGCTCTTGTTCTGTTCGTGATAATGGTCGTGGAATTCCAACAGATATCCACCCGACAGAGGGTATTTCAGCAGCTGAAGTTATTATGACACAGCTTCATGCAGGCGGAAAGTTTGACCAAAATTCTTATAAAGTTTCAGGTGGTCTACACGGTGTGGGTGTCTCTGTTGTTAATGCACTATCCGTTTGGCTTAAATTGCAAATCAAACGCAAGGGCAAAATTCATGAAATGTCATTTACCCACGGAGTCGCTGATTCTCCGCTAAGCATTATTGGCGATTGTGATACAGAAAGTGGAACAGAGATCAGATTTTTACCAAGCTCTGAAACCTTTACGATGGTTGAATTTGATTTTGACACTTTGGAACGTCGTTTGCGGGAACTCGCTTTTTTAAATTCTGGTATCCATATTCTTCTTGTTGATGAACGTCATGCTGATATTCGATCCGTTGAACTCCATTATGAAGGCGGATTAATTGAATTTGTCAAATATATTGACCAAACGAAAAAGGCACTTCTTGATAATCCTATCTACATTGCAAGTGAAAAGGATGGAATGAGTGTCGATGTTGCCCTCTGGTGGAATGATTCCTATCATGAGAAGGTCTTGTGTTTTACAAATAATATTCCGCAGCGTGATGGCGGAACTCACTTAATAGGTTTTCGCAGCGCCTTAACACGCCAAATTAATGGATATGCTGAATCTTCAGGCATTGCAAAAAAAGAAAAAGTTAATTTAACCGGTGATGATTGCCGTGAAGGGCTAACCGCTATTCTTTCAGTCAAAGTTCCTGATCCCAAATTTTCTTCACAAACAAAAGACAAATTGGTTTCTTCTGAAGTGCGCCCTATTGTTGAAAATTTAGTGAATGAAGGTCTTTCAGCATGGCTGGAAGAACACCCGAATGAAGCAAAGTTGCTTATTAGTAAAGTGGTAGAAGCTGCAACAGCACGCGAAGCAGCACGCAAAGCACGTGAACTCACAAGACGAAAAGGCGCTCTTGATATCACTTCTCTACCAGGAAAACTTGCCGACTGCCAAGAACGTGATCCAGCAAAATCGGAAATTTTTATTGTCGAGGGAGATTCTGCTGGCGGTTCAGCAAAAAGTGGACGTTCTCGCCAAAATCAAGCGATTTTGCCTCTCCGCGGTAAAATCCTGAACGTCGAACGAGCACGATTTGATCGAATGCTTTCATCGGACATGATTGGGACACTTATCACCGCTCTTGGAACATCCATTGGTAAAGATGAATTTTCACCAGATAAATTACGTTACCATAAAATCATCATTATGACAGACGCGGATGTTGATGGCGCTCATATCCGCACCCTTCTCCTTACCTTCTTTTTTAGACAAATGCCTGAATTGATCGAGCGTGGACATCTTTATATCGCTCAACCACCTCTTTATAAAGTATTACGGGGAAAATCTTCTCAATATATTAAAAATGAAACAGCATTCGAAGAATTTTTAATCAATACGGGGCTAGAAGAAGCAACTCTTGAGTTGTCAACAGGTGAAATGCGCGCAGGTGCTGATTTGCGCCAACTTGCTGAAGACGCCCGTATGTTACGCCAACTTTTAAATGGTCTTCACACACGCTATGATCGCACGATTGTTGAGCAAGCAGCAATTGCTGGTATCTTTAATCCTGAAGCCCTTTCAACACCAGAAAAAGCTCAAGAAATAGCAGATAAGGTCGCCAATCGTCTTGATTTAATTGCTGATGATATAGAGCGTGGTTGGAGTGGTCAATATAGATCAGATGGCAGTCTATGTTTTGAACGTATTTTACGCGGCGTTAAAGATGTTATTACCTTAGATGCAGGGCTTATCAATTCGGCCGATGCGCGGCAAATTGATCGTGTTTCTAAAAGTTTCATAGAAATATATAGCCCTCCCCCACTTCTACACCGTAAGGACAAATCAGAGCGTATTTTTGGCCCCATGAGTTTATTAGAAAGCATTTTTGCAAATGGTAAAAAAGGTATTACTCTCCAACGTTATAAAGGTCTTGGAGAAATGAATGCTGAACAGCTTTGGGAAACGACTCTTGATCCTGATGCGCGTTCTCTTTTACAAGTTAAAATCAATGATGCCACCGATGCAGATTCACTCTTTTCTCGTCTCATGGGCGATGAAGTTGAACCTCGGAGAATTTTTATTCAAGATAATGCCTTAAGCGTTGCCAATCTCGATATCTAAAGGTACTCTTTTGTTTCTAGCTGTATAAGCATCGTAGTTTTATACGTTGTTTTTCGTATTTGAACATTCCTTCTCACTTCAACTACGATGAAAGAAAAACTAAGGAAGGTCATGCATATGGCAGCTGAAACAGAACGCGTAGGAGCAAAAGGTGGGATGGAGTACTCTTTTGGCTTTACAAGAGTTGATGAAGCACAAAAACAATCCATGGTTGATGGTGTGTTCCACTCTGTCGCTGAAAACTATGACAAGATGAATGATATCTTATCATTAGGGTTACACCGTGTGTGGAAAAATTCTATGGTAGCATGGCTTTCTCCACCAGCACTTTCCAATTGGAAAGTTCTTGATGTAGCTGGAGGTACTGGTGATATCGCTTTCCGCATTCTTAATGCTTCACGCCAAAAAGCCCATGCTACAGTCCTTGATATTAATGGATCAATGCTTAGTGTCGGCAAAAAACGTGCACAAAAAAACGGTCTCGCTCCTCTGATCGATTTTGTCGAAGCCAATGCAGAACATCTGCCCTTTGAAGATAAAAGTTTTGATGCTTATACTATTGCTTTTGGAATCCGCAATGTGCCTCATATTGACCAAGCCCTTAGAGAAGCTTTTCGTGTTTTAAAACCGGGTGGACGTTTCCTCTGTTTAGAATTTTCAGATGTTGAAATGCCTTTGCTCGACAAACTTTATGACTTTTGGTCTTTCCATGCTATCCCTAAGATTGGTCAAATCATTGCAAATGATGGGGATGCTTATCGTTATTTGGTTGAATCTATTCGCAAATTTCCTAAACAAAACGATTTTGCCCATATGATCAATCAGGCGGGGTTTTCGCGCGTATCGTATCGCAATCTTACGGGTGCGATCGCAGCATTGCACTCAGGTTGGAAAATTTAAAATGGTGCAAATTTCTACTTACTTTCAATTGATGCGCGCAGGATGGGTTTTAGCGCGTGAAGGCGTTTTAAGTGCTCTTCCTCACGAGGATCTTCAAGGTTTTCCCGCATTATGTCATCGTGTAGCAGGTATAATAGCGCGACGAAAAACAAAGAAAAAACAACGCTGTGAAAATATAACTTATGCCATCAATAGGCTCGGTCCCTCTTACATAAAACTTGGTCAATTTCTTGCTACCAGACCCGATATTGTTGGACATGATATTGCAGAAGATTTGTCACAGCTACAAGATCGTGTTCAAACATTTTCTTGCACTGCTGCTATTGCACAAATTGAAAGTTCGCTTGGTCGTCCTATCAATGATTTGTTCGTAAACTTTTATCCCCCCATTGCCGCTGCTTCTATCGCCCAAGTTCATCCTGCTGAATATGATGATGGAAGCGGTCATAAAAAAAAATGTGCTGTTAAAGTCATCCGCCCCAATATCAGAACACGTTTTGCTCAAGATCTTAGAAGTTTCTATCTGGTTGCCCATTTACAAGAGCGTTATATACCAGCTTCTCGACGGCTACGCCCTGTCTGTGTGGTTGACACTTTGGCACAAACCACACGTATTGAAATGGACTTACGATTAGAAGCAGCTGCCATATCAGAAATGGCTGAAAACATTCAACAGGATACAGGTTTTCGGGTTCCAAAAATCGACTGGGAGCGAACAGGACGCAATGTTCTCACAATGGAATGGATCGACGGTATAAGAATATCTGAAATTTCTGCCCTCAAAGAAGCTGGCTTTGATTTACAAGCGCTTGCAATTACGCTTATTCAGTCTTTCCTTCGCCATACATTGCGTGATGGTTTTTTTCATGCTGACATGCATCCTGGTAATTTATTTGTAGACCCAAAAGGATGTATTGTTGCTGTTGATTTAGGAATTACAGGGCGATTGGGAAAAAAAGAAAAGCATTTCCTTGCTGAAATCCTTTATGGCTTTATTACCCGTGATTACCATCGCGTAGCACGCGCCCATTTTGAAGCAGGATATGTTCCTCCACACCATAATATTGAGAGCTTTGCTCAAGCCAATCGCGCTATTGGTGAACCAATTCATGGGCAATCCGCGCAAAGCATTTCCATGGCTAAATTGCTCACATTGTTGTTTGAAGTCACTGAATTGTTTGACATGCAAACACGACCTGAACTTTTACTGCTCCAAAAAACCATGGTTGTCGTTGAAGGCGTCGCCCGTACATTGGACCCTCATTTTAATATGTGGAAAGCTTCTGAACCCGTTGTCAGAGAATGGATTAGCAAAAATTTAGGACCTGTCGGAATTGCAAAAGACTTCAGTGAAGGGGCGCAAGCACTGCTTTCTCTAGCACGCAAGACACCACAATTCATACAAAATTTTCAACGTATGGAAGAGGACTTCAATAAAATGAGAGAAACAGGATTTAATCTTTCACCTCTCACCCTTAAACAACTTGCTCATGAGCAAAGTCGTATCAACCGTTATGGTCGTTATAGTTTGTTCATCATTGCACTTTGTTGTGTTTGTCTCACTTTTTACATTTTTCGTCTTTTCTAATCTGCTCAATATGCTAAAAAACATCAATGATGAAATCATTGAAATCAATTTATTTCTTGGATATATCTTATGGCTAGTCTTACCATTCGTAACCTTTCCTCTGAAATTAAAGAAGCTTTGCGCATACGTGCCGCAAAAAATGGTATTTCTATGGAAGAAGAAGTCCGCCGCCTTTTAAGCAATTCTACTATACCAGCTATACTCCCCTCTCAAGCAAGTCCACTTGAAATGCAATCATTGCAATCAAAATCACTACTTCTTATTATTGGTGGGAGTATTGCAGCCTATAAAGCGCTTGATCTCATTCGCCGTTTGCAAGAACGTGGAGCTGATTTAAACATTGTTATGACAAAAGCAGCACAAAAATTTATTACGCCTTTAGCCGCTGAAGCTCTCAGTGGCCGTACTGTGTATAGCGATTTATTTTCACGCGAAGAAGAACATGATATTGGCCATATTCGGCTAGCACGTGATGCTGATCTCATTATTTTAGCTCCTGCCACAGCCAATCGCATTGCAAAAATAGCCAATGGGATAGGCGATGATCTGGCTGATTGTGTGCTTTTAGCAGCACGCTGTCCACTCTTAATTGCACCCGCCATGAATCCAACAATGTGGACACATCCAGCAACTGTTCGCAATGTGGCAAAATTACGCACAGATGGCGTTCATATCGTAGGACCAGAAATTGGTAGAATGGCTGAACGCGATGAAAGTGGCTGTGGACGTATGAGTGAACCCTTAACTATTGTAGCTGCAGTAGAAGCTCTTTTAGGTGTACAAGAAAAACCTCTTTCTGGTCGCCATTTTATTGTCACCTCTGGTCCTACCCATGAACCCATTGATCCTGTCCGTTATCTTGCTAATCGTTCTTCGGGTAAACAAGGTCACGCCATTGCAACAGCTCTTGCACATTTAGGTGCCAAAGTGACGCTTATTTGTGGACCAGTTAATCTTGCCGCCCCCGAAGCAGTGAAAACCATCCATGTTGAAACAGCATGTCAGATGTTACAAGCTGTTCAAGCCGCATTGCCTGCCGATGGTGCAATTTTTGTCGCTGCTGTTTGCGATTGGCGCAGCCAAACACACTCTTTGCACAAAATCAAAAAAAGTGCTCATAAAACACCACCATCTTTGCATATGGTCGAAAATCCTGACATCTTAGCAACCATTGGACATGCTCCAAACCGCCCCCCATTGGTCATTGGATTTGCTGCTGAAACCTGTGACATGATTGCAAATGCGCAAAAAAAATGTGTCGAAAAAGGAGCAAACTTTATTCTTGCTAATGATATTTCTCTTCACGCTGATGGAACAAGCGTCATGGGTGCTGACACAAATCAAGTTTGTCTTGTTAGCAAAGACAATGTCGAACACTGGCCACACATGAGTAAACAACAAGTAGCACAAAAATTAGCAAAGGTTATTATATCATTCTTCAAGTCTTATAGTCCTACTCGCCAATAAGTAAGAAACTCTTTGTTTCAAATGAAAATAAAAATTTCGCACAAATGAATCGATTATAAAAAATGCAATACCAAGCAAAAAATGAAGCGTACACATCAAAATACGTCAAGCTCTTTCTAGGTATAATCCTATTGATTGAATAATCCCCTTTGTACAAAGAGTAAACTTCTCCATATTCGAAAGAAATGAAAATCTTTACCTATTTTAGCCTTTTATAACACAGATAGTCTTGGCGGTTTTATTGCCATTCACTCTTGTTGCTTCTTTCATGAACATGATAAAAAATTCTATCGGGATTTTTTGCAATGTATAAGGAATAGAAATATTTTTTCTTGACTGTTTACCCTTAAGCAACAACATTATAAGCTTTATGAAATAAGTTCCTATATAAAGCACATTTCACTCTCTCTTGTTTTCACTTTTTTTCTCTTATTTACTTGGTTATTATGATTTTTACTTCCGCCTATCGTGCTTTACAACGTCTTCTGACCCCAGCATATCGCATTATGATCTTAAAAGCATTGGGGATTACTTTTATTGTACTCATTATTTTATGGTTATGTGTACACCAGCTTTTCGTGTCCTATTTTTGGCCTTGGATTGCTCATTTTTTCCCCGGATTACCCAGTTGGGCAGGATGGTTGGGATTGGGCATGATTATCATTTTTAATCTTGGTTTAGCTTTGCTGATGGCTTTTTTGATTGCCCCAATTACCGCTATGATTGGGAGTTTTTTCATTGATTCTGCTGCCGAAATTATTGAAAAAGAAGATTATCCAAACGAGCCTATTGGACAAGCACTACCGTTTGGACGTTCTCTCATTCTCTCTTTGAAATTTGTTCTTTTAAGCCTTATCGGCAATGGAATCGCTTTTCTTTTGTTTTTCGTTCCAAGTATTAATTTGATCGCCTTTTATGTTATTAATGGCTACCTGCTTGGTCGTGAATATTTTGTGTTTGCCGCTTACCGTTTTCGAACTGAACATGAAGCGCATGCTTTTTTACGCGTTCATTACTTGACGGTTTTTGGGGCAGGATTATTGATCGCGCTTTTTGTTTCGATTCCTATCCTTAACTTAGCAGCACCACTTTTCGCAGCCGCCTTTATGACACACTTACACAAGATGCTTTCCCAAAAGACCACCGTATGCATTACACAAAAATAATGATGCTTATTCACTTAAAAGCTACAAAATGCATGAACAAAAGAGAGTTTACAATAGACTCACTCTTTTAAACAACGGCTTTCATTTCTCTCATCAAAGGAACCCTTTTAAAAAAATCTTGCTCTGGTACTGGTACTTCGTTAACATAGCACTGTCATGTCCATTGTTTTTATGGACTGTTATAGTCTTTATAATTCTAGGGCTTCTTTGCTTCAAAACCGTTGATATTAATGATGAATCGAATATTCATTTTCATCAGAAGCAAATGAAAAGCCAACCAGTGCAGGGAACAGATTTTGATATCAAAGCAAGTGAACAAATAACATAAGTTATTAAACTACTGAGAGATTTGTTGTAAGGAATACTCCTCATGCAGATGATTGCTGTGACATGGACCAGAAAAATTAAAGGATAATGGAATTAGAACTATACGTATACTCGTAAAAATATTAGAGAGACTCGTCTATTCAGCTGTAAAGTGGATTTCATCACTTCAGTCTTAGTATTCTTTCAAATCATGCAAAAAGTGTATAATATTTAAAGAGAGGCTATAAAGATGAACTGGATTACAAATTATGTTCGTCCTAAAATTAACTCTATATTGGGGCGCCGTGAAATTCCAGATAATCTATGGATTAAAGATCCCACCAATGGTGAAATGGTCTTTCATAAAGATCTGGAAATGAATCAATATGTCATCCCCAATTCTGGTTATCACATGCGTATCAGTGCTAAAAATCGTCTCATGCATTTTTTTGATGATGGTGTTTATACGCCTCTTGAAAATCCAAAAGTCGTCACAGACCCTTTAAAGTTTCGCGATGAAAAACGCTATATCGATCGGTTAAAAGATTATCGTTCTAAACTTGGAGTTGATGACAATATTTTAAGTGCACATGGTACTATCGAAGGTTTATCAATTATAGCTACTGTTCAAGACTTTGCTTTTATGGGGGGATCCCTTGGTATGGCTTCAGGAGAAGCTATCATTAAAGCTTTTGAGACTGCCATTGCCGAAAAATGTCCTTTAGTTCTTTTTGCTGCTTCTGGCGGTGCACGCATGCAAGAAGGAACACTTTCATTGATGCAAATGCCCCGTACAACAGTCGCAATTGAAATGCTGAAAGAAGCAAAACTTCCCTATATTGTTGTTCTGACCAATCCAACCACAGGTGGCGTGACTGCTTCTTACGCCATGCTTGGCGATATTCACATTGCTGAACCTGGCGCTATGATTGGTTTTGCGGGACCACGCGTAATTCAACAAACCATACGTGAAACTTTACCTGAAGGTTTTCAAAGTAGTGAATATCTGCTTGAACATGGTATGATTGATATGGTTGTCTCGCGTTTAGAAATGAAAACGACTATTGCACGCCTTTTACGCTTGATGATGAAATGTCCTGTAGCTGTGCATCCTTCCCATCCATCTCCAACAAATTCTCAGATATCGCTTTCTAATACAGAAGCTGCTTAATCTCATGGGAAAAAGCCAAGTACAAGGGATGATAGATGAGTTATTAAAAAACTATCCGAAAAAATTTGATCTTTCTCTAGAGCGTATTGTTCGCGTTTTGGAGAAGCTCGGCAATCCCCATTTAAAACTTGCACCTGTTATTCACATTGCTGGAACAAATGGCAAGGGATCTGCTAGTGCAGTTTGTCGTGCTCTTTTAGAAAGTGCCGGCTATCGCGTTCATGTCTATAGCTCACCTCATCTTGTTAACTGGAATGAACGCTGCAGGCTCGGTCAAAAAGGAAGAGGCAAATTTGTTACAGAGAGCCAATTGGCTGAGACAATTCGTGAAATTATAAAAGTGAATCGCCAAAAACCGATTACTATTTTTGAAATTTTCACCGCAGCAGCTTTTATGCTGTTTAGTACACATCCAGCTGATGTCGTGATTTTAGAAGTTGGATTAGGAGGGCGTTTTGATGCCACCAATGTCATTAATAAGCCAGCTGTATCGCTTATTATGCCCATCGATTATGATCATGAAGCTTTTCTTGGAAACACAATTGCACAAATCGCTTTTCAAAAAGGGGGAATTATCAAACCATCTGTTCCAGTGGTTATTGGTCAACAAAGTCACGAGGAAACTCTTCCACTTTTAACAACCCTCGCGGATAAAAATAAAGCACCTTCTTCCCTCTTTGATCAAGATTATCAAAGCTATACAGAACATGGACGTATGGTTTTCCAAAATAATCAAGGCCTCATGGATCTTCCACTTCCTAACCTCGTTGGCGCCCATCAAATTGCCAATGCCGGAGCTTCTCTTGAAGCAATTTATCAAGCGGGTTTTCAACTTTCAGAACAAGCCATAAGTCACGCCTTGCAAAATATTTATTGGCCAGCACGGATGCAACATCTTACGCATGGGTTTTTGATTGATCAACTCTCTCCTAGCATTGATTTATGGTTAGATGGCGGACATAACCCTGCTGCTGGAAAAGTTGTAGCAGCAGAACTTACCCAATGGAGAAAAAAAACAAACCGTCCTTTTATTATGATCGTTGGTATGCTCAACACCAAAGATGCTGTTGGTTATTTTCGTCCTCTAGCCAACCTTGTCGATAAAATCTATACAGTCCCTCTGACCAATAACACAGCAGGTATTTGTCCAACGATTTTAGCTGAATCTGCTCGAAAAGTAGGGCTCTCTGCCCTCCCCCAAGCTCATCTACAAGAAGCTTTACAGAAAATTAACTTGGAGCATAAAGATGCAATTGTGCTTATTGGTGGTTCCCTTTACCTTGCCGGTGATATTTTACGTGACAATAAAACACCACCATGTTAGAAATCAGTTATTCATAGAGCTTTGAAAGATAGACATTTTAACCATGCAACTCGATCGTGCACTTTACCAACATCCTAAACTTATTACTGTTTTTGGCGGATCTGGTTTCGTGGGGCGGCATGTCGTTGAAGCTCTCACTAAACGAGGTTATCGCGTTCGCATCGCCGTTCGTTGTCCGCAAAAAGCTTATTACATGCTCCAAATAGGAGAAGTAGGACAAACCCAAATGCTTAAAACTGATATCAAGCACCGTGCCTCTGTTGCACGGGCATTGCTTGGAGCAGAGGGGGCAGTGTTTCTTCCTGGTAGTTTAATACAAGCAAATCAATCGAACTTTCAAAAGACACAAATTGACGGCACACAAAATGTCTCTGAATTAACAGCTGAAGCTGGTATTCCACTTCTTTATATGTCAGCACTTGTAGCCAATGAAAATGCTTCGTTTCTTTATGCACGCGTTAAATCTATGTGTGAGAAAATTGTTCAAAGTAAGCATCCTCAAGCAATTATTATGCGCTCCTCTGTTATCTTTGGGCCAGAAGATTGTTTTTTCAACAGCTTAGCAAACTTTTCGCGTTTTTTACCGATTATGCCCCTTTTTGGAGGGGGACAAAGCAAATTGCAGCCCGTATATGTTGGCGATATTGCTGAATTTATCGTCCGCGCTTTAGAAGGACAAGTTCTCTCTGGAAAAAGCTATGATCTTGGAGGACCCCAGATTATTACATTCCAAAATATCCTTGAAAATATACTTAAAATTGTTCATCGTAAAAAAACAATTCTCTCCATGCCTCTTTCTGCAGGTTTATTAATTGGGGGTGTTTTGGGAACTATCGGTAAATTACCTCTCTTACCAACATTTCTCACAGCTCATCAAATACGCTTCCTGCAAGTGGATAACATTGTTTCTCAAGAAGCTATAGAAAATGGATATACTTTAGAAGGAGCAGGGATTTCTCCCAAAACAATGGCTGCTCTCTTACCAAGTTATCTCTGGAGATTTCGTCCACAAGGTCAATTTTCCAAAAATTTGCCAGCTTAGTACATATTCTCGCAAGAATGAGTCAAGCTCTTGATTGATAATGATTCATTTTCCCCTCTTGAAATGAGAGGACTGAATAGAATTATATTTTTTCATTTTAATCTTTTGTATTCAGAATTATAAAAATTCTATCCGCACATCACAAGAGAGAGCATTCTATGGGTAAAAATGGTTTTAGCTTATTGCTCTAAGGCCATAAGGACAGTGGTATCACCTACATTATACCATTTACAAGCAGCACCAGAAAATGGAGTGACAAACAAGGTAAGATATTTCTTCAAAAAGCACGTAAATGAGAAACACAATGACGCACTTTCTTCGTGAAAGGATGTGATGTTATTAAAATGCGATGCATAACGCAATTTTTATTATTTAAAAGATATTGCTGTGGATTTTTGAAAGTTGTAAAACCAAACTCAGAAAAAGAGCAAATCTGAGAAATCTTTCTTAACGCTACGCCTTCCTGTTTTTCCCAAATGAAGCTATGTTCTGATTTGAGATATAAACCCTGTAGAATAGTTAATGTTTTGGTTCCAATCTGCTCTACAAACGCTAGGATAGCTTCCCATTGATCGGTCTTAATACTTTATCCCGAACATACGGCTGATCTTAACAAACAACAAAACGCGCATATTCCTTTTGTAAGTCTATGAACCTTTATTAAAAAATGTCTGTATTGATGAAATGCACATATTTTATTCTCTTTTCAAAAAAATAATCTCATAACAACCTTTCTTGTCATGCTATCTTCCTTACAGATCAAAAGCAGTAAAATTTGATAAATTTTTCTTACTTAAAAAACTTATAAATCCCCTATTATTTTTACGGGAACATTATCATTTGAGATGTAAATGTGAATTTAGGGGACAGATTTATAGAGATTTAAAAATAATTTTTCCACATAAAGAAGTCTTTCTATTGGCTTGCATTTTTTTTTAATTTCTCCTACCGTCTTTTCCAATTTCTCCTACCCTCTGGGGATAAATAATTTTAAAGGGATTAAAGAATGGCAACTCCAGATTATGTTGTCAAAGACATTGCGCTAGCTGCCTACGGGCGTAAAGAACTTGATATCGCCGAAACAGAAATGCCTGGTTTAATGGCTTGTCGTAAAGAGTTTTGTTCCAGCCAACCTTTGCGTGGAGCACGTATTTCTGGTTCATTGCATATGACGATTCAAACAGCTGTTTTAATTGAAACATTGAAAGCGCTTGGCGCCGATGTACGGTGGAGTTCTAGCAATATTTTTTCTACGCAAGACCACGCCGCAGCAGCTATTGCAGCTACTGGTACCCCTGTTTTTGCGGTTAAAGGCGAAACTCTTGAAGAATATTGGACTTATATAGATGCCATTTTCCAATGGCCTGATGGCAATCTTTCCAATCTTATTTTAGATGATGGAGCTGATGCTACAAACTATATTTTAGTAGGTTATCAAGCGGAAATAAATAAAGACATTCTTTCTCATCCCAAAACAGAAGAAGAGGGATTTTTTTTCAAACAGATTCAAAAACGTATGACTGCCACACTAGGATTTTTCACACGCCAGCGTGCAGCAATCAAAGGTGTGAGTGAAGAAACCACAACGGGGGTACACCGTCTTTATCAATTACAAAAGGAAGGGCTTTTGCCTTTTCCTGCCATTAATGTCAATGACAGCGTTACTAAATCAAAATTTGATAACAAATATGGGTGTAGAGAATCATTAGTAGATGGTATCCGGCGCGGGACAGACGTGATGATAGCTGGAAAAACAGCTATTGTCTGTGGCTATGGCGATGTAGGAAAAGGTTCAGCAGCCTCTCTTTCAGGTGCTGGAGCACGTGTTAAAGTGACAGAAATTGACCCAATCTGCGCCCTTCAAGCTGCTATGGACGGCTATGAAGTTGTTGATTTAGATGATGCAGCCTCCAGTGCCGATATTATCATCACAACAACGGGAAATAAAGATGTTGTACGATTAGATCATATGCGGCAAGTGAAAGATATGTGTATTCTTGGGAATATTGGTCACTTTGATAATGAAATCCAAGTCTCCGCTCTTCGAAACTTGCCATGGACAAATATTAAACCGCAAGTCGATATGATTACCTTTCCTGATGGAAAACGTATCATTTTGCTCTCTGAAGGACGTTTGCTTAACCTCGGCAATGCTACAGGGCACCCCTCTTTTGTTATGTCTGCATCATTTACCAATCAAGTTTTAGCGCAAATTGAACTCTTTAACCGTTCAGAACACTACAAAAATGAAGTCACTGTTTTACCTAAACACCTTGATGAAAAAGTTGCGCGTCTTCACCTTGATCGTCTAGGAATAAAATTAAGCGTTTTATCAGAAGAACAAGCTGCATATATTGGAGTTACACCACAAGGACCTTATAAACCAGATCATTATCGTTACTAAAATGTTTCCTTGGGTTAAAAGAAAAGGGAAAAAGTGCCGTGCTCAACTTTGGTGATCATAACCCCAAAGAAAAAGCTCAAAAAATGATCCGAATCTATACGCACATTTTTTGCCTTTTTTGCTTTTTTTTTCCGACACATGTTGTTGCTCAATCATTGGAAATGTATCTTCCATTCCACTTCACTTTACCAGATGGTCCATGGCTTCTTGTAGCGCTCTGCGGAGGTGTTTTTTGTGCCTTACTTCTCATGTCTATGACAATTATTATGCATGCAAAAAAAACTTCACAAAAACCTCTGCAGATAATTCAAGAAGATTTTTCTGAAAAACTTAAATATTATGAATGGCTTCTGGAAGAAACAGGGCAATTTCTTCTTATTTGGGAGAGTCCAACAGCTTCACCTCGTGTGGTTGGTAATATTCCCTCATTACAAAAAGTAGGAATTCAACAGCAAAATTTTCAATGCTTTGAGCTCTGGATTGAAGAAAATTCAAGACAAGAACTGGACCACGCATTAACGCTATTGCGTTACCAATCTCACTCTTTTGAACTTTCCATCACCACCACAAATAATATGCTGTTACAAGTTACAGGAGTCATTGCTGGAACAGCAGCCATTGCGCGTTTTCAAGACATCTCAACACAACAGAGCGAAAATGCGCATTTGCAGAAAGATATTGCCCAAATCCTCACTGAGCTAAGAATGCAGCGCAACCTTCTTGATCATATTCAAGAACCTGTATGGATACGAGATTGTAAAGGGAATGTTCGTTTTATCAATCGTGCCTTTAAAGAAATAACCGGTTTTCGAGAAGGTAGCAATGAAATAGATGATCTTTTCAAGGACACACCACACCACAAAACAGATGAAATAGAAACGATTTTTCAAGAGCATGTTCATACCGTTATTGATGGAGAACGGCACCGTTTTCATCTTACACGGCTTATAACAGCTGAAGGAATGGCCGCTTTTGCGCATGATGACAGCGCATATGAAAATCTTTCTAATGAACTAAAACGTGTGTTGCAAAACCATTGTGAAACACTTGACCAAATCTCAACAGCTGTATCTATTTTTGATACCAACCAAAAATTAAAATTCTGCAACCATGCTTTTAAAATTTTATGGCCTTTGGAGAGTTCTTTTTTAGAAAGTGAACCAAGTCATACGTTGCTTCTTGAACGTTTGCGTGAAAAAGGACTCATTGCTGAACACCCCGATTGGCGTGTGTGGAAAGAAGAACTTTTTAAAGCCTATCGACAAACAGAATCGAATCAACAAATTTGGAATCTTCCAGATGGGCGCACAGTACGCGTTATTTCTAGCCCTCACCCTCAAGGAGGTGTGACTTGGCTTTATGAAAATCTCACAGAAAAAATTGATCTCGAACGACGCTATAATACACTCATTAAAATACAAGGCGAAACACTTGATAAGCTTTCAGAAGGTGTCGTCGTTTTTGGCAGTGATGGGCGTCTTCGTTTATCGAATCCAGCCTTATCAAAATTATGGTCTCTCCCGTATAATTTATTGGTAGAAGGTACCCATATTACACAATTACAAAGCCATTGTTCAACCTTAACCGTGGGGAAAGAATGGAACGAATTTACCAAATTTATTACAGGTTTTGATGAAAAACGCGATACATATTCAGGCCGTATGGACCTCATAAATGGAACGATTATTGACTATACATTGGTCCCACTTCCCAATGGGCAAACAATGCTCACATTCGTTAATGTTACAGACAGCATCCATGTCGCGCGTGCTCTCCAAGAAAAAAATGAAGCCTTAGAAAGTGCTGATCGTTTGCGTAATGAATTTGTCCAACATGTTTCTTATGAATTACGTACACCTCTTACCAATATTATTGGATTTTCTGATATTTTACGTGATCAAATTTTTGGCTCTGTCAATGAACGCCAAACGCAATATCTCGGGTATATTCACTCAGAATCAGGTACTCTTTTGAATATTGTTAATGATATTCTTGACCTTGCAACCCTCGATGCGGGCATCATGGAGCTTGACATACAATCGGTTAATATTGCTGATGCTATGGTGCAAGCAGTAGCACGCGTGGAAGAACGTCTTAATGGACGTTATATTACGCTCTCACAACAAATTTCGCCTTCTTTAAATTTTATTTTTGCTGATGCAACACGTTTGCATCAAATCTTTGTCAATGTTCTTAGTAATGCTATTAATTTTGCAAAAGAGGCAAGCACTATTGAGTTTTGTGCAGACGAACAAGATGATCACATTGTCTTCAGTATCCACAATGAGGGATCTGATATCCCAGAGGATGTTCTTGATCGCGTTTTCAAACGTTTTTCTTCCCATTCACACCATGGTGGGCGTGCAGGAGCAGGCCTTGGTCTTTCCCTTGTTAAAAGCTTCGTTGAGCTTCATGGTGGACACGTTGAAATTCTCACCGGTACAGGACAAGGAACAACGGTTAAATGTTTTTTCCCAATTTCTAAAGGAGATACAGTTTTTTAATCCCAGCGGTCTTATTATAATTTTTTTTCATCCATTTCACGGAACTCTTCATGCATTTTAGTTTTTTTCTTGAGAATGAAGAAGCAACTCAAATTTTCGCGCACGATTTAGCCCTTGCTTTAAAACCTGGTGATCTTGTGACGCTGCAAGGCGATCTTGGAACAGGAAAATCAACCATCGCACGTACAATCATCCACACACTTGCAAAGGATGATACTTTAGATGTTCCAAGCCCTACCTTCACACTTGTTCAAAGCTATCAACTTCCACAATTTGAAATTATCCATGCTGATCTTTATCGCCTTTCTATGGCAGAAGAAATTGACGAATTAGGGCTTCAAGAAGCACGTAAGCACAGTATTTTACTCGTCGAATGGCCAGAAAAAGGTGAAGATCTTTTAGGACCAACTACTTTTGCTCTCACCTTACAATATAAGGATCATGGGCGTCATGTGACACTTACATCAGCACAACATTCTACTGAGGGTCTACAGCGATCTTTTGCAAATTCGCGCATTTTTAAAAATCCATAACCGCGGTCATGTTTATCATCATTTTTTGGCTAATGATGCTTGTACATATACTTAAAAACTTCTCAATGATGGAAATCATTATAAATGACTTCATGGATGTACAAATTATGCAAACAGATTCCTTCCCCATGCAACAATGCCATATCTTATAAAAGGTATCCGTCAATTTGTAGGGATTAACCAGCTTATTTGAGACAATAGATTTTCTGCATTCCATATTTTTGTCAAAGATTAAGAAAAAAATCTTTTTAATTTTAGAAAATCTCTGGCGTGAAAGACTTGCCGATAAAATCGGTAAGCCTCTGAAAGAGCACTCTATCGCTTGTAGCGAATTGCTGGCTTTCTTTCACCAAAAAACTTGGCCTTCAAAAAAGAAATTTGCAAAATTTTTACTTCAAATTCCCTGCTATTATTGTCAAGCACTATAATATGCGTGATTATCATTTATCCAATATTCCTTGGCTCATGTATAAAGAAGGAATTGCCCGCATTGATTTTCTTGATTTTCAAGATAGTTAAAAAAATCCACTGCACAAATAGAGCTTTTTAGTTTTTCCCTGCATGAAAATTGTATACAGTAGAAATCATGCAAATAATTCATAAAATAGAATATTTTCCACACATCCCAAATGAGATTACATGACCTATAAACCACGTGTCTTTTCTATTTCTACGGGAACTCCTTTTCTACCGCATTTTGTTGATGCACTATTTTCTGGTGCACTTATTGATAACTTTGCGCCCAATGGGGATATCCAAATGGCTCTTGCCGATACCCTCATTTATGTGCCAACACGTCGTGCTGCCCGCGCTTTACGTACAGCCTTTGTTGAAAGAAGCAATATAAAGTCAAGCTTTTTGCCAACCATTCGCCCTTTGGGAGATCTGGACGAAGAAAGTTTCCTTTTTGCAGAAAACCATACCAACACTCTATATCCTCCCATTGAAGAAAGTGAACGTCTTCTGCTTTTAGCGCGCCTCATTCGTCCTTGGCGTGAAAACTTACCGGCTCATTTGCGTGCCATGTTTGGTACAGAAGAAGTGCTTATTCCTGCTCACACTGCCGATGCAATTTGGCTTGCTCAAGATTTAGCAAAGTTAATGGATGAAATTGAAACAGAAGCAGCAGATTGGTCAAAACTGAATAAAATTGTTCCTGATATGGTAGCCGAATGGTGGCAAATAACACTCGATTTTCTTACCATTGTCACACAAAACTGGCCACAAATTTTACAAGAAAGACAACGAAGCAATCCTGTTGAATGGCGTAATCAAACTCTCAAAATGCATGCAGAAACTCTAAACCATACACAACCTCATAAACCTATCCTTGCAGCTGGTGTGTCAGGTTCTATTCCCGCAGTTTCTTATCTTTTAAAGGTCATTGCTTCTCTACCCAAAGGAGCTGTTGTTCTTCCTGGGCTTGATCTTCATATGGATGAAGAACAATGGGAGGCATTAGGCACAACCAATAAAGAAAAGGCAACTTGTCATTCTTTTGATCATACAGCGAATATTTTTAGCCATCCTCAATATCATTTTAAAAAACTTCTCTCTCTCATGAAATGTCACCGCATTCATGTTCGTGAAATTGGTCAACAAAATCCCATAAAGAAAAAACGTACAGCGCTTTTATCAGAAGCATTTCGACCAGCTTCTACAACAGATAAGTGGGTACAGATTGTCCGTGATGATTATGAAGACCTTTGTGCAGATTGGTCATTCATTGAAGCTATCAACGAGCGCGAAGAAGCTCTTGCCATCGCCGTCGCTTTACGCAATGCCATTGAAGAACCTCAAAAAACTGCCGCTCTCATTACAAATGACCGCAATTTAGCACGCCGTGTTGCCGCTGAATTACAGCGTTTTGGAATTGAAGCAAATGATTCAGGAGGAATACCACTTGCACAAACATTGCCTTCAACCCTGTTAAGGCTTCTTTTAGAAAATGTGTTTCAACCTCATGATCCAATTGCTTTTCTTTCTCTTCTCAAACACCCACTCACAACACTTGAACAAAACCGTCACCGCTTACGCGAAATGGCAGAAAATTTTGAACTCTTTGTTCTGCGAGGCAACACGAGCCGTATCAATTTTTGCGAATGCAACCAATTTCTTGAAAAGTGGATAGAAACACATTTCCACAATACTTCTGAAATCAATGCCCTTGATCAACAGAAATGCGAAGAAGCACAGCTCCTTTGTCATCTTTTGAGTCAAGCTATTGAACCTTTAGCATCTCTCGTGAAACAAAAGAAAGAATGCACTATCAATGAAGTCGCAATAGCAACAATTGAAGTTTTTGAAAATTTTGGGCGTGATGAAAATAATACTCTTGAACATCTTTATCAACATGAAGCAGGACAAGCTTTAGCATCTTTTTTGCGTGAATTGGTCAGTGATCAATCAGAATTAACATTTCCTCTTTGCGAATGGCCCGCCATATTTTCAGCTCTTATAGCCACCCGTTCTGTAACACCTTCCCCCGGAGGACATCCACGTTTATTCATTTGGGGCACGTTGGAATCACGTCTGCAAACGGTTGATACGGTGGTTATCGGCGGACTTAATGAAGGATCATGGCCCATAGCAACCCGCAATGATGCTTTTTTATCGCGGCCGATGAAAATGATGTTAACTCTTGAACCACCAGAACAGCGTATTGGTCTTTCCGCACATGATTTTCAATGGGCTATGGGAATGAATAAAGTCGTGATGAGTCGAGCGATAAGGGTTAATCATGCTCCTTCACTTCCTTCACGCTGGTTACAACGTTTAGAAACAGTAATAGGAAAACAGGTTTGGAAACAAATCCGTGCCCGAGGAGAATGTTTTCTCCATTGGGCAAAAATGCTCGATAGTACAAATATGATCGCTTGTGCAGAGCGCCCTTGCCCTGTACCGCCCCTTAATATGCGTCCTCGCCATTTTTCAGTCACTGAAATAGCAACCTTGCGGTATGATCCTTATGCCATCTATGCTAAAAAAATCTTGCGTCTTAAACCGCTTAAGGCGCTTATCTATCATCCTAGTGCTTCTGAGCGTGGAATACTTTATCACGCTATTCTTGCTGCTTTTGGTACACAAATAAAGAATCTAAATGCCGCAAATGCGTTGGATGCCTTGCTCACTCTTGGACGACAAGAATTTGATAAGTTCAATTTACCTGCCGATGTTGAAACAATCTGGTGGACAAATTTTGAAAACCTTGCTCCTTTCATTCTTCAGTGGGAACAAAGTCTAGAGCCCCGAGAACGACATACCGAAGTCGCATCACAAAAAATACCGATAGGTACAACAGGTGTAACTCTTTCAGGACGCGCTGATCGTATTGATGTTTTGCCAGAAAAAATGGTGGAAATCCTTGATTTTAAAACAAGTACGCCTCCCTCATCAACACAAGTTCGTCATTTATTATTTCCACAATTGGCACTGGAAGCAGCTTTGCTCATGAAAGGAGCCTTTACAGATTTTCAAAATCTTACCCCTTCAAATCTATTTTACATTCCCCTCAATGGAAAAAGGGAAATCACTCCCAAATCAATTTTTTCAAAGAAAGGGGAAAAAGAGCACCAAAATGTCATTAGTCTCAGTGAAAAAGCATGGGAACATCTTATCACATTAATGGAATATTATAAAAATCCACAGCAAGGCTACCTTTCACACGCAGTCCCTTTCAAAAAAGACTATGAAGGTGATTATGACCATCTGGCACGCTTATGGGAATGGTCTCATGGTTTTCATAATGGAGGTCAATCATGACTCCTTTTTCTATTCCTGAAGCAGCCCTCGATGCACAGGCAACAGCAACACACCCCCAAAAAAACGTATGGGTTTCTGCAAATGCAGGTTCTGGAAAAACACACGTTTTAAGCGAACGTGTTATCCGTTTGCTTTTAAATGGTACCCCTCCAGCACGTATTTTATGCCTCACTTATACGAGAGCCGCTGCCGCTGTTATGCAATCGCGAATTTTTCGCACACTTTCCAGTTGGAACGAACTTGATGATGACCAGCTGCAAAAAACCTTATCACAGCTCGAAAACAAACCCATCAATGCGCAAAAATTAACCTATGCACGCCAACTCTTCGCTCGTGCCCTTGAAACACCTGGTGGCTTAAAAATCCAAACTATTCATGCCTTTTGCGAATCTCTCTTGCATCAATTTATGCTAGAAGCCAATATTGCAGGGCATTTCGAACTCATAGATGATATCAACCGAAAAAAATTATTACAAGAAGCCCGCTGCCAACTTTTGAAGCATAATGATGCACAACACGCTTTGAAACAACTGTTTAAGGTTATCAGTGAACACAGTTTTAATCAATTGCTGTATGAAGCAACTGAAAAGCAACATAAACTATCTGATTTTTTATCCTCTCTTCTCTCTGAAAATGGAGAGGAACAATTGCGTGCGCTGTTTAATTTAGCGCCTGATGATACAAACCAGCAGCTACTGGAAAAAATTCAACAGACTGCTCGCCTGCCCCTGTATGCTCTTACACATTGCAAAACTCACGGCAACCAGAATCTTAAGGATATAGTTGCGAAATTTTCTCAATTAGCAGAAACTTCTGATGAAACAAAGATTATCAACATTATTTCCGATATTTATTTCAAAACGACAGGCGCCCCCCGTAATTTCTCACGTTTAGCGCGTAAAAAAACAGATGAAATTTGGCCCTTTGTCCAAAAAGAAATAGAAGATAAACAAAGTAAACTTTCTGTTCTTTTAGAAAAATATCAATGCGTAAAAATCCTCGAACTCAATATAGCTGCTTTTCAGCTTTGTGCCATCTATCTCAAAATTTATGCAAATTTAAAAAAATCCAATGGTTTTTTAAATTTTGATGATCTCATTGAGCGGACACTCCATTTGTTACAACGAAAAGGTGCTAGCCAATGGGTACACTATAAACTTGATCTTGGTCTTGATCATATTTTGCTTGATGAAGCACAAGATACAAACCCTGAGCAATGGAAAATTATTCAACTTTTAGCGCAAGAATTTTTCACAGGTCATGGTCAACGTACAAATACCCGTACTCTTTTTGCTGTTGGAGATGAAAAACAATCTATTTATTCTTTTCAAGGCGCTGCTCCAGAAAATTTTGCTGCAAATGGGAGAATGATCCAAAAAAAAGCAGAACAAGCGAAGCAGAAATTTGAAAAAATACAACTGAATTATTCTTTTCGTTCTACTGCTGATGTCCTTAAAAGTGTCGATCTTGTTTTTGAAACACCAGAAAATTACAAAGGGCTTTCAGCAGAAAATACCAAAACAGTGCACGAAGCTATTCGTATTCACAGCCCCGGTGAAGTTATTTTATGGGATGCATTTTCTAAAGAAACTCATGAATTTCCTGACGATTGGCATTTAACTGTTGATCAGTTAGATACGCCGGAAGTACATCTGGCGGAAAAAATTGCTGAAACCATCGCAAACTGGTTACAGAAAGGAGAAATGCTTCCAGCAAAAGGGCGCTTAATGCGTGCAAGTGATATCATGGTTTTGGTTCGCAAGCGCGATGAATTCGTCTCTGCGCTTTCTCGTACACTTAAACAACATAATATTCCCGTAGCTGGTGCTGACCGTTTACAGCTTACCAACCACATTAGTGTGCGTGATTTAATGGCACTTGCACGCTTTGTCTTGCAACCACAAGATGATCTCTCTCTTGCTTGTGTTTTAAAAAGTCCACTTTTTTCACTTAGCGAAGAAGAACTTTATCAGCTTGCAGCACACCGTACAGATTCCCTTTGGCAAAGCCTATGTACATATGCCTCATTGCATACATCTTTTCAACATGCCTTTGAAACCTTAAGCCACTATCGCGCTCTCGTGGATAAAATACCAGTTTTTGAATTCTATAGCCATATTTTGAACAATGATAAGGGACGACAAAAAATTCTAGCCCGTTTAGGATCTGAAGCAAATGACGTGCTCGATGCTTTTATGGATTACACACTCACGATCCAGAAAACAGGCTTACCAGGATTGCAAGCTTTTTTGGAAACATTAAGTGTAAGCGAACCAGAAATTAAACGTGAGTTTGATCAAAACCACGAAGAAGTCCGTATTATGACGGTTCATGCTGCTAAAGGATTGGAAGCTGCTGTTGTTTTTCTCGTCGACCCAGGGAGTGCTGTTTGGCATTCTCAACATGCACCACACCTTCTGAAAGTTCCCTTAAACAAGAAACAATTAAGCGACCAACAAACTTTTATCTGGCGTCCTAACGCAGAATTCAGTACCCCCCCCTCTGAAAAAGCACTTTCGCATTTAAAAGAACGTGCAGAAGAAGAATATAAACGCCTTCTCTATGTAGGCATGACACGCGCTGAAGATCGATTATTTATTTGTGGATATAAAAGAGAGAAATCCCCCTCTCATACGTGGCTACAATTGGTAAAAAAAGCTCTTGAACCACACGCAGTGCCAATAAAAGGTCCTGCAGAAGATATTGCAGCTTGGCGTTATTGCATCACACCTTCTTCTGCCCCTATAAACCAAGAAGTATCCTGCACTGATAGCTTGGCACTTCCGCCTTTACCGGATTTTTTCTTCCATAAAGTACCCGTAGAACCAGCCCTGCCAAAACCATTAAGACCCTCTGTTGCGAGTCTCTCTATTGAGGCTGATGCGGAGATTTTTTCCAATACAAAACAGCTTAGCATTTCACCTGTTTTAGGAGAAACAAACACCAACAGAGCTTTTTCCATTGAATATGGGAATATTGTGCATCGATTGCTACAATATCTACCCAATTGCCCTCTCGAAAAACGTCGAGATTACGCCCAACACTATCTCAATACAAAAACCTCTCATTGGCATGAATCCCAAAGGGAAGAAGCACTTCATCATGTTTGGCAGATACTAGATCATTCCTACCTCAAACCCCTCTTTTCTGTCAATTCACGTGCTGAAGTCTCTCTCATGGGTCTTGTAAAAGTTCGTGGTAAAGAACAATCAATTTCCGGTCAAATTGACCGTCTATACATCACACAAGGCAGCATTATCTTTGCTGATTTTAAAACTGGAACACCACCAGAAAGCGAAGCTGCTATCGCTCCACGCTATTTGTTGCAAATGGCCCTTTACCAAAAGCTGCTACAGGCTATTTATCCAAGCAAAGATGTCCAAGCTCTTCTTGTCTACAGTAAAGAAATAAAAATTTTTAAACTTTCTTCAGAAAAACTCGAGGTGCTTCTTGATGAAATTGCTTCATAAACCAAGAAAACCTTTTTCTATAAGAGTCCCTATAATTTATTTTTGCAATAACTTGATATGAATTGTTATCGTACCGATGTATAGAATTAGATATAAAGGATAAATTTATGACATGTATAAAAGTTGATAAGAGCAATTTCGAAAATGAAGTCTTGACCTCTTGCACCCCTGTTGTCGTTGATTTTTGGGCAGAGTGGTGTGGCCCTTGTAAAATGATTGCTCCCATTTTGGACGAAATTTCAGTAGAAATGCAAAATCAAGTTAAAATTGCTAAAGTGAATATTGATGAAAATCCGGAACTCGCTACCCAATATGGGGTACGCTCGATTCCTACCTTATTGATGTTTAAAAACGGAAATGTTTCATCAAATATGGTTGGAGCTGCTTCTAAGGGGCGTGTCTCTGAATGGATCAAAGAAGGGCTTGATTAAATTTGCCGATGACAGCTCTTACTACAAAGGAGAGGATTTTCACCTCTCCCTTTTTTTTGAATTTTATTAAAATAACCGCTTTTCCAATAGTAAAAGTTGCTGTTTATTCAGAGCGGATTTGATAATCTTTAAAAGCTGAAAATATTATTTTCGGTGCCCGTTCTGCTTCATAATTCAATGAGAAGTGATTTTCTGCCAAAAAGACTGCATCACCATCTAAATCATGAGCGATAGCAGAACGGTGATTGGTTAGAAATTTTTGTAATTCGTGTTTATCCTCTGAAGAAATCCAACGGCATATACTAAAGCGCGCCGATTCAAAATTCACTGGCAAACCATATTCTATTTTCAGTCGTTCCTTTAAAACATCAATTTGCAAAGCACCAATTACGCCAATAAGAGAAGGTGATCCGTCGTCGGGAATAAAGAGCTGCACAACCCCTTCTTCAGCCATTTGCTGTAAAGCGTCTTTGAGTTTTTTTGCTTTCATCGGATCGCCTAAACAAACACGACGTAAAATTTCTGGTGCAAAATTAGGGACGCCCTTAAAGAGGATGTCTTCTCCTTCAGTCAAAGTATCACCAATGCGCAACGTTCCATGATTGGGAATTCCTACAATATCACCAGCATAAGCTTGATCTGCAATTTGCCGCGAGCGCGCAAAGAAAAATTGTGGAGCAGAAAGCGTCATCGATTTTCCTGTTCGTACCAACTTTGTCTTCATGCCACGCTCAAGTGTTCCCGAACAGACCCGAAAGAATGCAATACGATCACGGTGATTGGGATCCATATTTGCCTGAATCTTAAAAACAAATCCCGTCATTTTAGATTCCATGGCCATGACATTGCGTTGATCTGTGCTCTGATCACGAGGGCTTTGGCCAAAATCAATGAGCGCATTGATTAAATCTCGAACACCAAAATTGCGTAAAGCTGAACCAAAATAAACCGGAGTCATATGTCCTTCACGGAAAGCTTGAAGATCAAAATTTTTGCAAGCATTTCGCGCAAGCTCTACGCTTTCGATAAAAGATAAGCGTTGGTTTTCTGGAAGCAAATTTGCAACCTCATCTGGTCCAGAAACCATTTGTTGCATTACCTCATCATCTTTTTGACGAAAACGATTATGATGAAGATCAAATGTTCCAACAAAATCTTTACCCGTACCGATTGGCCATGTTATTGGTGCGGTATCAAGAGCGAGCTTTTCTTCAATTTCATCTAAAAGCTCTATAGGATCACGTGCTTCTCTATCCATTTTGTTGATAAAAGTAACAATAGGAATATCTCGCATCCGACACACCTCAAACAATTTCAGTGTTCTAGGCTCAATTCCACGCGCACCATCTAGCACCATGATAGCACTATCAACAGCTGTAAGCGTGCGATATGTATCGTCCGCAAAATCCTCATGTCCTGGGGTATCTAACAAATTAAAGATATGATCTTCATATTCAAACGTCATCACCGATGTTACAACTGAAATACCACGATCACGTTCAATATTCATCCAGTCAGAGCGGGTTTGAATACGGTCCTTTTTTGCTTTCACCTCACCGGCAAGCTGAATCGCACCACCAAACAATAAAAGCTTTTCTGTTAATGTTGTTTTCCCCGCATCTGGGTGAGCAATGATTGCAAATGTGCGACGCCGTTTTACTTCTTGCGCTCTCTTTTCCATTATTCCACCATAGTCCGAGCAAGCGCTTCAGCAATCAGTGCACGCATTTCATTAATCCCATATAGTGCAATAAATGACCCCCATCGTGGTCCTCGTTCTTGTCCTAAAAGCACTTCATACAACATTTGAAAAAAGACATTTGAAACACCGGGCCCCCCTTCAGGGCTTTTCTTGCTATGGTCTTGATAGCGTTCCGTTAAACGCGCAACATCAAGAAGCATATTTTGAAGCGTGTTTCCATCAACAGTTTCAGGCAAATTGGCTAATTTTACATCTATTTGCACTAATGTCGCACGTTCACTGTTATCAGGAAGGCGAAATTTTTTATTTGGTTTTACAAAGAGTTCAAAATATTTAATGGCAAATTGCACCAATTGATCAAGTGCTGGGTAAGTTTGTGGGCTAGCTCCCTTAGCATAGCGAGAAATAAAGCCCCAAAGAACCTCTTTATTTTCAGCATTTGAAGCGCTTACCAAATTCAAGAGCATAGCAAAGGATACAGGCAAATCAACTTGTGGAGGGCAACCACTATGGATATGCCATACAGGATTATTAAGCCGCTCTTGCCACTTTTGACGCCCATAGGCTGAAAGATGCGCGTAATATTCATCAACTGCTTTTGGAATAACATCAAAATAAAGCCGTTTAGCTGTTTTGGGCTTTGAAAACATATAAAGCCCTAGACTTTCCGTCGGAGCATATGTTAACCACTCATCAATGGTTAAGCCATTTCCCTTAGATTTAGAAATTTTCTGCCCCTTATCATCTAAAAAGAGCTCATAATTAAATCCTTCTGGTGGATTTCCACCAAGCACTTTACAAATTTTAGAAGAAAGAGTGGTGGAATCGATAAGATCTTTTCCCGCCATTTCATAATCAATGCCAAGTGCTTTCCAACGCATTGCCCAATCCACTTTCCATTGACACTTAACCTTGCCACCTGTAACTTCAGTTTCAATGGTTTCTCCCGTTTCAGGCTCAATATAGGTGACCGTACCTTTTTCAACATTACGAGCAATCATCGGAACTTGTAATACTTTCCCAGAAAATGGAGAAATCGGTAAAAAGAGAGAATAAGTAGCGCGACGTTCTTCACCCAATGTCGGCAAAACAATTGCCATTACTTTGTCATAACAGCTCAGTATTTTTAAAAGTGTTTCATCAAAACGACCAGAAGTGTAATAATCTGTCGCGCTAGCAAATTCATAATCAAAACCAAAACGATCAAGAAAAGTGCGTAAACGCGCGTTATTTGCTGCTCCAAAAGAAGGATAATTATCCCCAAAAGGGTCTGGTACACAGCTAAGCGGTTGACCAAGATAATTTTCCATTTTTTCGCGATCAGGGACATTATCAGGAACCTTACGCAACCCATCCATATCATCAGAAAAACAAAGAAGCTTTGTTTTTACTTTATTCTCAGTGAGAATATGGAAAGCATGACGCACCATGGTTGTACGCGCTACTTCCCCAAAGGTTCCAATATGCGGTAAACCAGAAGGACCATAGCCTGTTTCGAATATTATACTCTCTGGATACCCTGTTTTTTCATACCGTTTGATAATTTTGCGTGCTTCTTCAAATGGCCAAACTTTCGATTGAACAGCTGCATCTCTTAATTCTTGTGTAAAGCTAAGGGTATCATACGGATCACGCATCATCATCTTTATCCTAAAATTAAATTCTTTAATGGCTTGGTGTATGGTTATTAAACTTATTCGTCAATAATAGCGCGCTAAAATCTTCTTAATTATGCTCTTGTTATAACCAGTATCTGCCCTATTCTTTCCATTGTACCCTCTTTTATTTTTATATTAATGAAGTATAAGTATCATGAACCGTAATTTACTCGTTTTGATTATTGGTATTTTAATTGCCATTATTCTAGGTTTTTCCTATTACACATATCAGCAAGAAAAAAAATCCTCTAGCATCGAACTAAAAATAGGACAATTAACCTCTTCGCAGACACCAATAAGTTAGAAAAATGACAAAATTAAACATTTTATATAAAAAAGCCCTTTTACTTATATTTAAAGGCTATTTTATGGGGTTGTTTATTTACGTGCCAAAGAACGCACTGCCAATGTGCGCAAACGTAGGGCATTTAATTTAATGAAGCCAGCAGCATCCTGTTGATCATAGGTGCCTTCATCATCTTCAAAAGTTACCAATTTACTAAAGTAAAGGGACTTTTTGCTTTGGCGTCCTTCAACAATCACATTGCCCTTATAAAGCTTTAATGTAACTTCACCTTCAACATTTTCTTGGGATAAATCAATCGCAGCTTGCAGCATTTTGCGTTCAGGTGAAAACCAAAAGCCATAATAAATAAGCTCTGCATAACGCGGCATTAATTCATCTTTCAAATGCGCTGCTCCCCTATCCAATGTGAGAGATTCCATCGCACGGTGAGCAGTCAAGAGAATGGTCCCTCCTGGCGTCTCATAAATGCCACGTGATTTCATACCAACAAAACGATTTTCTACTAAATCTAACCGACCGATACCGTTGTCTCGTCCATAACTATTCAATTCAGACAGTAAATTCGCGGGCGATAAACTTTTCCCATTTATCGAAATGGCATCACCTTTTTTAAAGTCAATAGTGATTCTGGTCGCCTTATCTGGGGCAGCTTCCGGTGAAAGCGTACGCATATGCACATATTCAGGAGCAGGAAGGGCTGGATCTTCCAAAATTTTTCCTTCTGATGATGAATGCAATAAATTCGCGTCCACAGAAAAAGGCGCCTCGCCTTGCTTATCTTTTTCTACCGGTATTTGATGTGCACGTGCAAAATCAATCAAATCCGTCCGACTTTTAAAAGACCAATCACGCCATGGAGCAATAATTTTGATATCAGGATTAAGTGCATAAGCAGAAAGTTCAAAGCGTACTTGATCGTTGCCTTTTCCTGTTGCCCCATGAGCGATTGCATCTGCTTTCGTTTCTTTGGCAATTTCAATAAGGCGCTTTGCAATAAGTGGACGGGCAATTGATGTCCCTAAAAGATAGGTCCCTTCATAAACGGCATTAGCACGAAACATCGGAAATACAAAATCACGTACAAATTCTTCACGTAGATCTTCAATATAGATTTCTTTAACACCAAGCATTTCAGCTTTATGACGGGCAAGCGTTAACTCTTCCCCCTGTCCCAAATCAGCTGTAAAAGTCACAACTTCAGCGCCTAGTTCACTTTGCAACCATTTAAGAATAATGGATGTATCTAATCCCCCTGAATAAGCTAAAACAACTTTCTTTATATTTTCGTATTTTTTCATTTTAAGCTCTATATAGTTCGTTTTCTTTTCTTGTATTCAGAAATAAAAACGATATAAGCAGTATAAAAATAAATTCTCTTTAAGCAACATTAAAAAGACGTAAAAAAATGTAAGTGAATATGTCTTTCTCAGGGGTGCAAATGGTAAGCACTGCTTACAATAAGAGGAGTTTTACGTGTCATTTCTACCAGAGTGGTCTGTTGTTGTACAATTTGCTTTAGCATCGCTGATTTTAGCACTCATTCCAGGACCTGATATCATGCTATCAGTAGGGCGTACTATTGCACAGAGCAAAAAAGCTGGAATCATGTGCGCTTTAGGAAGTGCAACAGGTTTTGCCATTCAGGTGACTGCTGTAGCGCTCGGTCTATCCGCGCTTATTTTTGCTTCACCACGCGCTTTTTTTCTCCTCAAAATTGGGGGAGCTTTTTATCTTTTATGGCTTTCCTTGCAAGCATTATGTAAAAAATCGACATTTTCTCTCAACAAAACACCTCAAAAGCGTCAAAGCCTTAGACGTCATTATTTTGCCGGTATTGGAATTAATCTCTTAAATCCTAAAGTTATTCTTTTCAATGTAACTTTCTTACCACAATTTATTCATGCGAATGATCCCATGGCTACACAGAAATTGCTCATTTTAGGGCTCTCTTATATCCCTATTTCTTTACCAATTACGATTTCCATGGTTTTTATGGCTCATAAGCTTACTCAGAACCTTAAAAAAAATCCTTCTTATCTCCGTTTTTTAGATTGGTGTATGGCGAGTATTTTTACCAGTTTTGCTTTACATCTTCTCATCATCCAAGATTAAAGCTCTTTAGTGCCAGTTCCACATTCAAGTTGAAAACGCTCAGATTTTCGTAAGCGCTCTGAAGCTGATTTAAGCTGACCACACGCAGCCAAAATATCACGCCCGCGAGGTATCCGAATAGGTGAAGCATAACCAGCTCGATTAACCACATCAGCAAAACGCTCAATTTGTTCCCAATCAGAACATTGATAATTACTACTAGGCCATGGATTAAAAGGAATCAAATTAATCTTTGCCGGAATCCCTTTTAATAATTGAATCAATTGCTTTGCATCATCCAAACTATCATTGATATCTTTCAGCATAACATATTCAAATGTAATGCGCTTTGCATTAGAAAGACCAGGATAATTACGACAAGCATCCATTAATAAAGCAAGAGGATACTTCTTATTGATAGGAACAAGCATATCCCGTAGTGTATCATGCACTGCGTGAAGTGAAATTGCTAACATAACTCCAATTTCTTCACCGGTTCGGATAATTCCAGGAACAACCCCGCTTGTTGAAAGCGTAATTCGACGTTTTGATAAAGAAAGCCCTTCTCCATCAGAAGCAATCAATAAAGCTTTTTTAACTGCTTCAAAATTATAAAGCGGTTCGCCCATCCCCATCATAACGATATTGGTGATTTTACGCCCTTCAACTGGGACAATTGCTCCATCAGGAGTATTTTTATCAGGAAAATCACCTAAACAATCACGTGCAACCAATAATTGCGCTAAAATTTCTTCTGCTGTCAAATTACGAACAAGAACCTGTGTTCCCGTATGGCAAAAGGAACACGTTAACGTACATCCTACCTGTGATGAAAGACATAAAGTACCACGCCCTTCTTCAGGGATATAAACCGTTTCAATTTCAACAGGCCTTCCTGCCCCACGGGCTGGAAAACGCAAGAGCCATTTACGCGTTCCATCCTTTGATATTTGTTCTCCAACAATTTCCGGACGTGCAATGGAAAAATGCCTTTTAAGCATTTCTTGCATGGATTTAGAAATATTCAGCATCTCATCAAAATTTGAAACGCCGCGTACATAAAGCCAGTGCCAAAGCTGGCGTACACGCATACGCGTTTGGCGCTCTGGAACACCAATTGTCTTTAAAGCGTGCATCATTTCATCTTGTGATAAGCCAATTAAAGAGCGCTTCGCGCCCCCCTCCACGATAACAGTATCTGTTTCTCGTGCTCGACATGCACCGACTGGTCTAAGGTCATATGAAATGGCCATTGTTTTCCAATTTATATCACGAATTTAGAGTTACAGAAAGCTTAATGACATTTCTGGACCGTGTTTAATGCAGCAGTTATACCTCTTAAGGAATAAGTATAGGTGGTATGGGTTCCTCGTTTTGAGAGTGCTTTCACCGTCATACTCATCCCAGAACGCATAGCAGAAACAAGCTGCTTTTCTAGCGCTGATGATGCCAACCAAGCCGATGAATCCTTCGTAAAAAAATCAAAATCCACATTTCCAATGGTCACAGTAACTTTTGATCCTTCTTTAAGTGTATATCCAGCCATAAATTGTGGTTCAAATGAGATGGGCGAATCCGAACGCTTGGTAACCAAAAAGAAATTATCGCCATGATTAACCGTCGTTGGGAGTGCCTCTAAGGGTACCGATAACACATAGCAAATTGTATTCTTTGGTGATTTATAAGAATAGGCTCCCCACGCCTCAAACTGATTCAAACGGCTTGGCGTTTGTGCACACGCTTCTCCGAAAGTAATCAGAACCATTATAGATGCAGCAATAACCGTCTTTTCAAACATCTTCATTTAGCTCACTTCTTTAGTCTCTAATAAGATTCTCTTCATGAGAAAGGCTCAATAAAAGCTCGTCAACGCTCTAGTGTAATCGTCCTCATCCTTTCAACAAGCAAAATATTTTTACTCCAACAAGAAAAGATTTTTACATTTAATTTTGACTCTTTGGTTGTTACTAAATATGGAATTTTTATTCAATAACCAGATTGTGAAAAATAACATCTTGATTTTATGCTATAAATTCCATTTCTCGTATAAAAACTCTCTCTTTAAGCAATCAGACTTCAAAATAAAGTGTGAATATAGCATCACCCTGTTAAGAAATAAATCATGCTTCTACACCACAGGCAATTGTTGTAAAATTCTGGAAATACATCCCATAAAGGAATATCCTTCATTTCACAGCCTTTCAGATATCATTTATAAACTCAACACACTTAACGCATTTGCGTTAATAAAAATCATAAAATATTCACCCCTCAACAAATTATAGTGTGTCCATACTTCCTGTTCAATACCGCCTTTTCATACTCTTCAAACCATTTTAATTTTAAAAATACAATTCATAGAATAAATTAAAAAATCTAAAAGCATGATAATGGATGCTTTGCACACAAGTTTAGAGTTGTTCCCGCTTTTTGAAGTGATGATTTCCTTGCTAGAATTTTTTTTAAATCACATGATATAATGAATGGTTCTAAGCTCTTTAAGCGCAAATTGTCTTATTTTCTAACCTACTCTTTGGTGCATTCTCTACAATGCACCACGCCATTTTTTTAAGCTGCATTTGATTCTGAATTCTGAATTAATAGAACATAAAGTGCATGAGCATCATGCGTATTACGTAATTTTTGAACAACATCAACATGACGCAAAACACGTGCAATCTGCGATAAAGCTTTTAAGTGGTCTGCTCCAGCCTTTTCAGGTGCTAAAAGGAGGAAAATAAGATCAATAGGCTCGTCATCAAGAGCTTCAAAATCAACGGGGCTCTCAAGGCGCGCAAATATACCCATGATTCGATGAATATCAGGCAGTTTTCCATGAGGAATCGCAATACCACCACCAAGCCCCGTTGAACCTAGTTTTTCACGTTGCAAAACAATATCAAAAATCACACGTTCACTAAGACCTGTCAGCTCAGCAGCTTTTTCAGACAAAATTTGCAGAACTTGCTTCTTCGAATTCGCTTTAAGAGCCGGAATAATTGCTTCCGGTGCAATTAACTCACTCAAATTCATATTTTAATTTTCCTTTTACACGCTCAAATGCTCACCAATAAACCTGTAAACACTATAGATCCTTAAAGTTTCTTTCACTTTCTTGCATCATCGCATGTGACTTTATTTTTCAATTTATAACGGGTGATGGCTCAATTCATTTCATCTCACTCTTCGTGCAACAATAAATAGTTACTCACCTCCTCATTAACAGCATGAGAAAACAAAGAAATGAAATTGTCCGTAAAATTAATCTTCCTACGATATCCGCAAAGGCATTGTTCGTAAATTTATCACCTTTTTTATCAAAAGAGTTCGCGTATAATTCCTCATCAGATCTTCCTCTTCTTTTTAAAACCTAGCTCTTCATAAAATGAGAAGCATATCGAGGTAAAATGGCTTTTTAATTTGGCAAACACCGTGCAGCTTGAACACTGCCTAACGATCTTAAAAGCTTTTAATCATTCAATAATTATTTTAGAGAGATTCACATATTCAGATTAACACCCGCTGCCATGCACCTGCTTTTAAATGCGCAATGCAAACCAACAAAATATCACAAATCTTATTTGACAACCGTAATATATAACCCATGGTGCCACCCTCAAATATCCTAAACAGCGCCATTGATATGTTGCTCGATTCGACAGAAAAAGCATTTTAATACTCTCTCTTTCCTAACAACATGCGCATTTATTATTTATAGCCCCGTTTATCATTCATTATCAGGTTAATCTAGTGATATCTTTTCCATGATATAGTCAAAAGCGAACTAAATCTATAAATATAGTAAAATCACCTCATCTTGTTGAGGATTTTTTCAACATTCAGCAAAAATTCAATTTAAGGTGATCATCATAAAAAAAGTTTTGGCACAAATAAGGAGCTTCTCAACTCTAACCCAATAAATAGAGCCCCTGTTGTATTAACAAAACTAAAAAACACCCATGCTTTTTTTCTCCTAGACTGCTATATCTTTTGTTTTATTTAAAGTGCTTAATAATAATCATAGCTTCCGCAACGTATTAATAATCGTTCTTAGTTATACAATAAAGACGCATTTCTATAATCGCGGTTAAGAATTAAAATAAAGTTTTTTCGCCCCTTTATAATGCATAATGCGTTTAATTTCCTGAATATTCAAGAATGGTGTTTGTATCCATCATATCCTCTTTAGATTTAAGATACTCATTGAACCTGTAAAATCAGAGAGAAAACTGATTTCCTAAATAAATTCTACGCACATCAGCATTGTTGATAATATCGTTGGGACAACCGTGAACCAACACTCGTCCCGCATGAATGATATAAGCACGGTCGACAAGACCCAATGTTTCTCGTACATTATGATCCGTTATCAAAACACCAATTCCGCGCTGCGTTAAATAACGAATAAGCTGCTGGATATCAAAAATGGCGATAGGATCAATTCCTGCAAATGGTTCATCAAGTAACATAAAATTGGGGCGAGAGGCTAGGGCACGTGCAATTTCAAGCCGTCGGCGCTCTCCCCCTGATAAAGAAAGAGCTGGCATCTTGCGTAGATGATCAATTTTAAATTCATGTAAAAGAGCATCCAATTCCTCACGTCGCTTGAGGGGATCTTTTTCAACACCTTCCAAAACAGCCTTAATATTATTTTCTACTGAAAGTCCACGAAAAATCGACGCTTCTTGCGGAAGATACCCAATACCTAAACGTGCACGTCGATACATTGGAAGATGGGTAACATCAAATCCATCAATTCTAATAGATCCTCCATCCGATTTAATAAGGCCCGTAACCATATAAAAACAAGTTGTCTTACCCGCACCATTGGGACCTAAAATGCCAACAGATTCTCCGGTACGAATACCAAAAGAAACACCATTAACAACCTGCCTTCCACGGTAAACCTTAATTAAACGACTGGCAATTAAAGTTCCCTTTAAACGCTTTCTTAAAGCTTCACTGGCAAGATCATGTCTGTCTGTCTGTTTTTTTCTTTTGATTCCAAACATGAAATCTTAATGGCCATTTTTTTGATTTTGTTTAAAAATGATAGAAACACGGCCCTTTTTCTCAGATGTCTCACAACCTTCTAAAAAAGCCTTTCCGCTTTTCATATCTGCCGTTAGCTTGCATCCCGTTGCCACATTATCACCATCCGTTAATACAACATTATTCCCTGTCAAACGCATTATTTTCGACTTACCATCAAAAACACCCTTATCACCCGTAGCGATCTGCGTAGCATTTTTTATATAAACTTTTCCTAAAGCTTCCATTTTCTTAATACCTGTCGAACCAAACCAAGCAGGCGATGCTTTCATGTCTCCTTGATCCTTATTCGCACCTTTATACGCCTTATCGTAGTACACAACCAATTTTGCCGTTCGCAAAAGACGTTCACCTTGAACCACCGAAACATTACCATTAAAGAGCGCTATCCCCTCTTTATCACGTATTTCTAAAGAATTGGCATAAAGTTCTACTGGTTCTTTGTCGTTTGATAAATTAATTCCAAAATGAGCAACTTCAGCATATCCCAAAACTGTTCCAATCCCTAACATTCCCATGCTTAAAGCCAAAATCATACTCAACCATTTTTTGTATGGTTTCTTCGGCTTCATCTCATCACCCTTCATTCTTCTGTCCATATATACACAGACTTCTTCTTCATAACGAAAATTTAAAGATTCGTATTGAGACTCTCTCATTGCTTGTCAAGCACTAAATGCACACCGCCATGAAAATACATGTTTTGTCCTTTTTTTCGAATTTGCAAAGCATTGGCTGCAAGATGCAATCCTGCACGCTGAATATTGACACGTTGATCTGTATTTAATTGCCCCTCAGATAAATTAATATTTGCTGCCATAAATTGTGCAGTCATTCCGTCATTTGTCGTAATGGTGAATGGCTTATCCAACTGTAAACAACCGTTCATGTTATCATAAACTCCCCCTTGTGCATCGAGAAAAACCCGTCTTTTTTTGCCTACAAGTGCTTCAGCTGTGATATTTTGTAACCCAATCACTCCAGAACGGGTACGATCTTGAAATGCCTTTTCTGCTTTAAGCCAATAAGGCTCATGAGAACGCGTATAGCCTTCTAATTTTGGGTTGAGCATCGTCAATTTCATTATCTCCCCCTCCTCACTTTTTAAGGTAACAGGATCAGAAGAAACGGGAACAAAGAAAAATGTAAACCAGCAAAAAACGAGTGCCGTTACCAATGCTAAAAGAGGTAAAAAAAATTTTAATACGCTAATGCGACGCGAATGACGGGATGCTTTTTTAAAAACATCACCACCAGATGATTTTGTTGAAAAAGCTTCATAATAATTGTGTACGGACATACTACTCTAATCTCTTCAATATTCCGTGTTTTTTAACCTGTATAACCTCTATAAGAAGTATTTTCAAATTTTGTTTCTTGCAATTTGTTTTTTCTTGGTTTTATTTTGCTTTCAAACATTTATATGTTGTAATATGCATGCATGAAATGCACAATTGTAAAAACCTTTTTGTGTGAAAGCGAGGCTATTTTGGTTAAATCAGAACTTGTACAAATTATCGCCCGTCAGAATCCGCATCTTTTTCAACGTGATGTGGAAAATATTGTGAATGCTATTTTTGAGGAAATTTCAACAGCGCTTGCCAATGGTAATCGTGTTGAACTTCGCGGATTTGGAGCTTTTTCTGTTAAAAGCCGTGCAGCACGTAATGGTCGTAATCCACGAACAGGTGAAGCCGTTGTTGTTGAAGAAAAATGGATTCCTTTTTTCAAAACTGGCAAGGATTTACGTGATCGCCTTAATCAGTGAGTAACTTATGATAATTAAACGTATTCTTTCAGCGGCTGCTTTAGTAATTTTTACAGTGTTCTTGGTTGCTTTTGTTTTAGTAAATCGTCAAATGGTTGCATTGACGCTTGTTCCTTTTCGAATAAACTCTGGAAGTTTTACTTACCATGCTCCTTTTTTTATATGGCTTTTTCTCTTTTTTGGTCTTGGTCTTTTATTAGGAAGCTTCATCTATTGGTTTGCCTATCATAAATGCAAAAAAGCGCTCAAAAAAAGCAACGCTGAGCTCGAGAAATTTAAGAGCTTTTTTAATGTAAACTTTTAAAATACCCGTATCATGATACCAAACATGCCTGCACAATATTTTCAATCTCACCATAAGAATAAATATCCGCAGGAAAAGTTACCTCTTATTTTAGAAACAGGTATGAGTGCAGATTATGCTCTCATAGACTCCGGTAATGGGCAAAAATTAGAACGTTATGGAGCTTACCGCATTATCCGTCCTGAAGGTCAAGCATTATGGAAACCTGCTTTACCACAAAAATATTGGGTGGATGTTGATGCTATTTTCACAGGAAATCGAGAAGAAGAAGGGGTTGGTCGCTGGCATTTTCCCCAAAAACCGCTTGATGAAACTTGGCCACTTGCTTGGAATGGATTGTCTTTTCTAGGTCGTTTTACTTCTTTTCGTCATGTGGGTCTTTTTCCTGAACAAGAAGCCCATTGGCGCTTTATAGAAGAACAAATTGTTAAAGCTACTCGTCCGGTAAAATTGCTCAATCTTTTTGGCTATACGGGTATTGCTTCTCTGATTGGAGCACGCGCAGGTGCACATGTTACGCATGTTGATGCTTCTAAAAAAGCCATCGCTTGGGCAAAAGCCAATCAAGAAACAGCAAAATTAACAGATCATTCTATTCGCTGGATTTGCGATGATGCTGTAAAATTTGTCGAACGTGAACTGCGTCGTCAAAAAAACTATGATATCATTCTTCTTGATCCTCCCGCATATGGGCGTGGACCTCATGGCGAAATTTGGCAACTGTTTGATCACTTACCGGCTATGATTACAAACTGTCGTAAACTCCTTTCTGATAAACCTCTTGCCATTGTCCTTACAGCTTATTCTATTCGTGCTTCCTTCTACGCACTCCATGCTTTAATGCGTGATGAATTCATAAACCTTGGTGGCACGGTCGAATCAGGAGAACTTATCTTGCGTGAAGAAGCTGCCGGACGCGCCCTTTCTACTTCTCTTTTTAGCCGTTGGATTGCCTGAATATGTGTATACCCAAAACTGGTAAGGTTAAAGAAATTACCTCCCTTAGCAATCCTATCATCAAAGATCTTCGCGCACTCAGCCAAAAGAAAAACCGTAATCGAGAAGGGCTTTTTATGGCAGAAGGGCTTAAATTGGTGATTGATGCTCTCAATCTCGGCTGGACTCTACAAACACTTATTTTTTCTAAAAGCAAAATGGGTAATGCCGCTATCGAAAATACCGCTGCACGTACTGTAGCCAATGGCGGTTTTGTTATTAAAGCCTCAGAAAAAGTGATGGAATCCATTACCCATCGTGATAACCCACAAACAGTTATTGGCATTTTCAAGCAACAGTGGCACTTCCTTGAAACAATAAAAGGACGTGTTACAGATGTTTATGTTGCTCTTGAGCGCGTACGTGACCCTGGGAATCTTGGAACCATTATCCGCACTGCTGATGCTGTAGGAGCTAAAGGCGTTATTTTGATCGGCGAAACAACAGATCCTTTTTCGCCCGAAACAGTACGTGCAACAATGGGATCAATTTTCTCCATACCTCTCTATCGTTTGGATGAAAGCGCCTTTTTAAACTGGTCTTCTCGCTTTAATGGCATGATCATTGGCACACATCTCAAAGGATCCATTGACTATCGTACAATTGATTTCAAAAATGGACCTGTTATACTTCTCATGGGAAATGAAAAACAGGGGTTACCAGATATTCTTGCAAATTGTTGTGATAAACTGGCACGTATACCACAAAGTGGACGTGCTGACTCGCTTAATCTAGCGATAGCAACAGCTCTCATGCTTTATGAAATCCGCCGCCCTTATTTAACACTGGAACAATGAGGCCAGAATATGATACGTAAATCACTGCCTTTTTTTCTTCTTGGCTTGGTACTTACAATAGGACTTGATCAAGCAGTAAAATATTGGGTTATGAATAATATGCTCCTAGGAACAGCAATCCCGCTTTTTCCTTTCCTTTCCCTCTACCATGTGCGTAATTCCGGTATCGCATTTTCGTTTTTTTCTTCCTTTTCTCACTGGGGGCTTATTGCCATTACATTTACTATCCTTGTTTTTCTTTTATGGCTCTGGAAAAATGTTGAGTATAATAAATCTTTAACGCGCTTTGGTCTTACCCTTATTATTGGCGGGGCAATCGGAAATCTTATTGACCGGATTCGTTTTCACCATGTCACTGATTATATACTCTTTCATATTGATGATATTTTTTATTTTGCTATTTTCAATCTTGCCGATAGTTTTATCACACTTGGTGTTATCGCTATCCTTTTTGAAGAATTGCGTATTTGGATAAAAACAAAACGTCATTCCAATCGCACATCTTCTTAATAAAAAGCTTGTTCATTTATTGAGAATCATTGCATTTTTTAGGATATGTTTACAAGACGTGCATATTTTTACATCTTATGTTTTTGAAATCATTCTTTATCATTTTTCATATAGTGTTCAAAATCTTTGATATTGTTGTTTTTTATTTTTTCAACGCCTCTTATTCTGAAACAAAAGAAACGTTCAATAACAGATCAATAGATGAATCTCCATGTGTTTTAAAAAGACTTTTTTAAAACACACTGTCGTTGATGAACTGTATAGACATAACATTGGAAGCTGGAAAGTATAATGATTTACTCAATCTTATAACTTCATGAACACAAAAATGGTCATGCTCTATCAATTTTACACGATATCATTGTGATAAGAAATAAAGAAAGCCTCACATTCTAAGCTTTTCCCTTACACAAACTCTTACAAAAAATGTGCAAATTCTTCCAAAAAATACTTTATAGTGTTACTTAAAATAAGCCTTTTCCTTACCAATTTGTAAGGTTTGTTTCTCATGAAAATCTCTTGTAATTTTAAAATAAATCCCCATAATAAAAGGAGGTATGCTGGAATTCCACCAGCGGCGCCTAGGATTGGTTATATAGGGCGAGTGAGAGTTTACACAAGCCTGCTCTTATAAAGGGATAAACCTTTTAACCCCGACATCTGGTGGAACATATGCTAAAGGACTTTATATTATGGCTGATTTCAAAAATTTACGTTCGGCGTCTGTTTCCCATGCCGATGCATCAATTGATCAAGGATTGCGCAGCTATATGCTGGGCGTTTATAATACAATGACCCTTGGGTTGCTTATTACAGCTGTTGCTGCTTATGCAATTGCATCATTAGCAACAACGAAAGATATGAGCCAAGCAGCTGCTCAAATCAATAGCAGTGTTTACTTAACTTCATTCGGAGTAACGTTTTACACATCTCCACTCTCCTACATTGTTATGTTTGCACCACTCGTGGCAGTATTATTCCTTAGTTTTAAAATCAACACATTGAGTACAAATGCAGCGCGTAGCCTCTTTTTTGGTTATGCTGCTCTGGTGGGTCTTTCACTTTCCTCGATCACTTTGCGTTATACGACAGAAAGTGTTGTGCAAACTTTTGTCATTACCGCTGCAGCCTTTGGTGCTCTTTCACTTTATGGTTATACAACAAAGCGTGATCTCACAGCGATAGGTTCATTTCTCTTTATGGGTTTGATTGGTTTGATGCTCTCTATGATTGTGAATATCTTTCTTGGATCAAGCGCCTTGCAATTTGCTATCTCTGTAATTGGCGTGTTTATCTTTGCTGGTTTAACAGCTTACGATACACAGAACATCAAATTAATGTATTATGAAGGAGACAGCGCTGGCACTCAAGGTCGTAAAGTTATTATGGGGGCATTAAATCTCTACCTTGATTTCATTAATATGTTTGTCTTCTTGCTACAGTTTCTTGGCTCAAATCGTGACTGATTGCAAAAGCTATAACTTAATTAAAGAACCTTGTTTCTCAAAGGAAACAAGGTTCTTTTGCTTTTAATCCAGCATTTATCCTCTACCTTTTAGGCATCACTATTCATAAAATGACAAAGAAGCCTTACAAGCAGAAATTTCCTCGGTTCACTGCCTTCATCCAGCAAAAGCTTCATAATTCTCTTTTAAAGACTCTCCACAACCATTCTCATCATCAGTCAAACATTATCAACCAGAACAATCATTATGATCTTAGTGTCGCTTCCTATAATGTCCATAAATGTGTAGGTGTCGATAAAGTTTTCAATCCTACGCGTATTGTACATGTCATTGCTGAATTGCAAAGTGATATTCTTGCCCTTCAAGAAGTAGACAAACGTTTTGGTGAGCGCGTTGGTTTAATTGATCTTCAACTTTTAAAAACTGAAACGGGACTGATTCGAGTGCCCATAAATCCCATGTCATCTCATGGTCATGGATGGCATGGGAACGCTCTTTTTATGCGAAAAGGACACGTACGTGATATCTTACAAGTCACTCTTCCTGGTATTGAACCACGTGGTGCTGTGATTGTAGAGTTGGAAATGGACGCAGGTCTTATTCGTGTTATTGCCGCTCATTTTGGCTTATTACGCCACTCTCGCAATCAGCAAACAAAAATGCTCCTTGCACTCTTACAAAAACGCCCCCTTATGCCTACACTCCTTATCGGCGATTTTAACGAATGGCGTGTGGGAAAAGGTTCATCTTTAAACCATTTCTCTTCTTATTTTGATAGCACACTTGGAACTGTGCCAAGTTTTCCTTCTCGCTTTCCCTTTCTTGCCCTTGATAGAATTTTTGCTTTCCCCCAACAATTGGTAATAAATGTTGAAAGTCATGATTCACCGCTTGCACGCATTGCCTCGGATCATTTGCCTATCAAAGCTTATCTTAACCTCGCCAATGCTATCACTATTCTTAAAAACAAAATAACTTAAAAAGGCTAATGTGCCTCATCCCAATTTTGAGCAACCATTACTTTCACTTCAAGTGGTACAGACAAAGAGAGGACTGGCATTGTAGCATTTTCCATAACCTTTTTAACAACAGTCATGGTTTTTTCACTTTCATTTTCCGGTATCTCAAAAATGAGTTCATCATGCACTTGCAGCAGCATTTTTGCCGACAGTTTTTCCTTTTCTAAAGCATCTTCCATTTGAATCATGGCGCGGCGAATAATATCCGCCGCTGATCCTTGAATCGGTGCATTAATAGCAGCCCGCTCATTAAAAGCACGAACTTGTGGATTCGCTGCTTTTATTTCCGGATAATGGATACGACGGCCAAAAATTGTCTCTACAAAACCATTTTGACGCGCAAATGTTTTCGTCGTTTCCATATAGTCTTTGATTCCTGGAAATCTTTCAAAATAAAGCTGAATATAACGGCTTGCTTCTTGTCGCGAAAGACCCAATTGATTGGCTAATCCAAAAGCTGAAATACCGTAAATAATACCAAAATTAATTGCTTTTGCACGGCGTCGTATATCTGAATGCATCCCTTCTATAGGAACTCCAAACATTTGTGATGCTGTAATAGCATGAATATCCTGACCTTGGGCAAAAGCCTCCTTTAACGCCGTGATGTTGGCAATATGCGCAAGTATGCGCAATTCAATCTGGCTATAATCAGCTGATAACAGTAAATGTCCTTTTGGAGCAATAAAAGCTGCTCGTATTTTACGTCCCTCAGCAGTTCGTACTGGAATATTTTGTAAATTAGGTTCTGATGATGATAACCGCCCCGTTGATGTTATTGCCAAAGAATAATTTGTATGAACACGTCCTGTTTTTGGCAAAATGTAAGAAGGTAAAGCATCTGTGTAAGTAGATTTTAGTTTTGCAAGTTGACGCCAATCAATAATTTTACGTGGCAAAATATGACCTTCAGCAGCCAACTCTTCTAAGGTCTGAGCAGATGTTGACCATTGTCCACCTTTGGTCTTAGAACCACCAGGCAAGCCTATTTTATCAAAAAGGATATCACCTAATTGCTTTGGAGAAGCAAGATTAAATTTTTCACCGGCGAGCTGATAAATTTCTTCTTCCAAAATAAAAGCAGCCTGCGCTAATTCTCCCGAAAGACGTAATAAAATCTGTCTGTCAATGAGAATCCCGCGCTCTTCCATTCTTGCAAGAACTTCTATCAGTGGTCGATCAAGACGCTCATAAATTTTTGTCATTCCCTGCGCGACAAGCTGTGGTTTTAAAACTTGCCACAAACGAAGTGTTACATCAGCATCTTCAGCAGCATAAAGGGTTGCCTGTTGCAAATCTACTTGCGCAAAAGAAGTAATCTTTTTTCCATTATGCGTTAAATCCTTATAAGCAATTGGTTTATGCCCAAGCCAACGTTCAGATAAATCATCCATATTATGTGTTAAAGTTCCAGCATCTAAAGCATAAGACAAAAGCATGGTGTCATCAAAAGAGCTTATCACAATTCCGTGTTGTTTCATCACCAACCAATCATATTTTATATTCTGACCAATTTTTAATATCGCTTGATTTTCTAATATCGGCTTTAAAAGTGCCAAAGCTTTTTGTGTCTCAATCTGTCTGGTAATGCGCCCACCCCCTAAAAGATCATCTCCCCCTTCAATGTGCTCAAGAGGCACATAAGCTGCTTTTTCCGGCTGTAATGCTAATGAAAAACCAACAAGCTTTGCTTGCAGTGGATCAAGTGAAGTCGTTTCAGTATCAAAAGCGAAAAAACCTTGCTCTTGTGCTTCCGATAGCCATTCTTTTAAAACTTCTTCATCAAGAATAGTCGCATAAGTATCTCTTGTGATTTTTTGCGTTCGTGCTTGGTCTTTACGTTTTTGTGCTAACAATTGCGGGGAATTTTCAGAAAAACCTTGAGAAAATTCTCTCTCTGCTTTTTTCGCTTCATGATTAACCTCCTGTACAGAGTCCGGCCACGCAACATGGATATCGACTGCGTCAATAACGGTTGCATCACATTCTGTTGCCTCTGCCACACGACGGGTTAATGTCGTAAATTCCATAGCCTTAAGAAAAGCAATTAAACGCGGACCATCTTGCGATTCCAAAACAAAATCATCTAAACTATTGTCTATAGGAACATCTCTTTTAAGCCGAACCAACTCACGAGAAATCTTCGCCTGTTCACTATAAACTTGAAGATTTTCACGTCGTTTTGTTTGCTTAACTTCCAATACGCGCTGCAACAAAAGATCAAGAGTACCAAATTGATTTAGCAATTGGGCTGCAGTCTTGGGGCCAATACCTGGAATACCTGGTACATTGTCTGTCGAATCTCCAATCAAAGCCTGCAAATCGACCATCTTTTCAGGTGCAACACCCCATTTTTCTATAACCTCAGAAATACCGATATGCTTATCTTTCATTCCATCATACAAGGATACGTGCGCATTCACCAACTGCATAAGATCTTTGTCAGAAGAAATAATTGTTGTTTTTGCTCCAACCTTTGTTGCCAGTTGTGCATAAGTCGCAATGAGATCATCCGCTTCAAACCCTTCCTTTTCGATACAAGGTAAATTAAAAGCCTTTGTTGCTTGGCGTATGAGAGCAAATTGAGGAATAAGATCTTCAGGAGGTGTTTCTCGATTCGCTTTATATTGTGGATAAATTTGTTTCCGAAATGTATCGGATGAATAGTCAAAAATAACAGCAAAATGTGTTGGAACAACACCGGTAGCTGTATTTCGCGCATCACAGAGCAATTTCCACAGCATATTACAAAAACCAGCGACAGCTCCTACAGGAAGTCCATCCCTTTTGCGCTTTAAAGGTGGTAAAGCGTAATAAGCACGAAAAATGTAGCCCGATCCATCAACCAAAAAAAGATGATCTGTTGCTTTCATGACAATTTTATTTCTCCATTTCAGTCAAAAAACAATTCGCTTTTATATATTTTTTTCATTCTTTTTTAAAATTTATCGAATTGCCTCTAAAAAGCCATTTTTTATTTCCATAAGGTGTGAAGTCGTTACATTTTATAGTTCGTACCTAGAGCTTTTCTTTGCTGTTACAGGATATAATAGCTTTCATTTTGCTCCTCCTATGATAGCTGAGGTACGATGTAATGACAGGGTCGTTGTGGTGTTCCCCTCCCCACAACGACCATATTTTTTTGGATAATGTTTTTAGAAATTTTATTTTTCTTAGACTTTTAAATAATCTTTCAAAGAAAAAGAGCGGTAAATTACTCAGGAATCTTGAAGTCATTCCACAGAGCCTTTTCACCCATTTTGTTGATAAAATCAGCATGCAATCTTCTTTCTTGTGCCGTTAATCTTGAAGGTAAGGTCTGTGGACGAAATTTAACTGCGTAGAGAGCATCTTTGTCATTCTGGGTATCTTTATCAATACTCCCCTTGTTATCAAAACCTAATACACCCTGTTTTCCACCAATCAGTTCAATATAAACATCAGCGAGAATCTCCGCATCAAGCAAAGCACCGTGAAGAACACGATGGCTATTATCAATACCAAAACGCTTGCACAAAACATCAAGGGAATTAGGTCCCATGGGAAATTTACGCCGCGCCATAGCCAATGTATCAAGAATATTATCAACACTGATAAGTGGTCTCTTCGCTCGTCCTAACTCGGCATTAAGAAAGCCAATATCAAAGCTCGCATTATGCGCAATCATTGTTGCGCCATTGATAAACTCCAAAAATTCATCAGCAATATCACTAAAGCTTTTTTCATTCTTTAAGCGTTCATTGGTCAGTCCATGAATTGCTACAACTTCATCAGGAATAATAACGCCTTGTGGGTTCAAATAGACATGGAATCGGCGTCCTGTAAGATAACGATCAACCATCTCTACACAACCAATTTCGATTATGCGATCTTTCTCTTTATCTAAACCTGTTGTTTCTGTATCAAAAATAATTTCACGCATTATTTCAATTCTCTAGTATTTTTTTTATCACGCAAAAAACTTGTTGACGTGTATTCTCTAAATCTTTTCCTGTATCAATAATAAAATCAGCACGTTTTCGTTTTTTTTCATCAGACATTTGTCTCGCTTGAATAAAGGCAAATTTTTTTTCATTCATATTTGGGCGAATCATAGCACGCTCTTTTTGTATTGCTAATGGAGCAGAAACAACAACAACCCTGTCTACACGTTTTTCACCATTTGTTTCAAAAAGAAGGGGAATATCAAGAACAACCAATTTTTCTCCCTGTTTGCGTGCTGTATCAATAAACTCTTTTTCTTTTTTTTGTACCAAAGGATGAATTATTTTTTCTAATGTTTGTAATTTTTCATTATCGTTGATCAAAATCTCCGAAAGCTTGAGGAGATTAACTTTGCCATTTTCAACAACATTAGGAAATGTGCGCGCTATAAGTGATAAAGTTGGCTCACTTTTATAAAGCTGGTGCACTGTATCATCAGCACTAAAAACAGAAATACCAGCTTGTTTGAAAAAATCAGCAACTGTTGATTTTCCCATAGCGATTGATCCGGTCAACCCTATGATTTTCATCCTGTCTCTTCACCCATATCTTTTAAAATTTCTGCCCGTAGTGCTTTTGTAACCTGTGGTCTTATTCCAAACCATCGTTCAAAACCAGGAACAGCTTGATGTAAAAGCATACCAAGCCCATCTACTATCTTTAAACCATGTACTTTTGCTTGTTGTAAAAAAGGTGTTATCAATGGCGTGTAAACAATATCTGTCACTAACGCCGTTGTTTTTGTTTTATCAAAATCGCAAAAGAAAGAATTACTTCCTTTTTCATGGGAGTTTGCCATCCCCACGGAAGTTGTGTTGACAATTAAATCAGCTTGATCAAGTATTTCACCAGCGCGATGCCAATCGTAAACTTCAACAGGCTTCCCAAAATATTCGGCCACATCATCTGCACGTTTCTTTGTGCGATTAAGCAAGAAAATACGTTCAAATCCACGCTTTTTTAAAGCGTACAGGACAGCACGGGCAGCCCCACCGGCACCAAAAACAAGTGCTGTTTCTCCCCCCCAATCGGGGACAAAATCATCAAGATTAGCACTGAAACCATAGGCATCACTATTTGTTGCACAAAGCTTATTCCCTTCATACCATAGTGTATTAACAGCACCAATCATTGTTGCTACATTGTCTTTATGATGTGCTAAAAGAAAGGCTTCCTGTTTATAGGGTAGAGTAACATTCCCCCCACAAAAACCTCTTTTTTGTATAGATCTGACAAAATCTCTAAATTCTTCAGAGCTTACTTCCTGTGCCAAATATTTACCTTGTAAATTATAGTGTTTAAGCCAAAAATTGTGAATTTTTGGTGATTTTGAATGATGAATAGGAGTTCCAACAACAAAAGCACGTGGAATTATTTTTTTACACCTTATTGTCGTATCAACCATCAATAACCCCAAAATGCCGCAACTTTGCTAATAAAGGTAATAAAGGTAAACCAATAATGGTAAAAAAATCTCCATCAATTTTTTCAAACAGATGGATTCCTTCCCCTTCAATTTGATACACTCCCACACTGTTTAAAACATCTGTTCCTACACGTGCTAAATAACGTTCAATGAACTCTGATGATAGAGGACGCACTGACATATGTGCACTAAAAACTTCCACCCAAATTTCTTTACCATTTTGAAATAAAGCTACTGCACTATGAAGCTCATGCGTTTTTCCTGATAAATCACTTAAACGTTGATGTGCTTCCTTTTTAGTCGTGGCTTTATGAAAAACTTGTCCTTCTAAATCAAGCACTTGATCACATCCAATGACAAAGGCATCAGGAAAGCGATCAGAAACATCTTTTGCCTTTGCACTTGCAAGAAAACAACTAAGTTTTTTAGGAGCCTCTATTTCTCCTGTTTTTTCTATTTCCCTTTCGTCAATAGAAGCTCCTTCAATGCAAAACTTTAAACCTGCTTTTTTTAATAATTGTGCACGATAAGAACTAAGGGATGCTAGTATTAACGTTTTTTCTGCCATATTTTTATCATTTTCCTTCACGAAATCGCGACAAAAGTTCGAATATAGCTGCAGCTGTTTCTTCAATAGAGCGTCTTGTGACATCAATAATAGGCCAACCAAAACGTTCACAAATGCGTTTTGCATAAGTCAATTCTTCAGCTATGTTCACACGATTAGTATAACTTTCAATACACTCTCCCAAATCCCGATTTTGACGAATATGTGAGATTCTTTCAGCTGAAGCGATTAAACCGATGATCAAAGCATTTTTTGCTTCTAAAAGGGATTCTGGTAAATCAATGCCTGGAATAAGAGGAACATTAGCTGTCTTGATTCCACGATTTGCTAAATAGATACTTGTCGGTGTTTTAGAGGTTCTTGATATTCCTACAAGTATCACATCTGCATCTGATAAATCACTGGAAGACTGTCCATCATCATGTTCTATAGTAAAATCCAATGCATCAATACGGCGAAAGTAATCTGCATTGAGATCATGCTGTGCACTCGCTCGTAAACTTGTTGGCATTCCAAGATAAGACTGAAAAGCATCTAGAACAGGTTGTAGTATGTCAATACAGGGAACTTTTATCTTTTCACATCTTCTCCTAAGAAGACGTTTAATTTTTTCATCAATGATTGTGTAAAGAACAATACTCGGCTCTTGTTGTATCTCATCAAGAGCTCTCTGCAACTGTATTTCATTACGAATCATAGGATAAATGTGCTCTGTTGTTTGACTCATTGTATATTGTGATGCAACAGCCCTCCCAACAGAAATGAGTGTTTCCCCTGTTGCATCAGAAAGCATGTGCAAATGAAAGGATTTTTTTTCTCTTGTCACAAAAATTTTAACTCCTTGTTAACAAATGTGTATATATCCTCATCATTTCTCATAAAATTAAAATTGAGGAAAATTTCTCCCTTATTATGCACAAATTGAACTATTGTGATAATGAAATCTCTTTTATGATAAAAGAACTGGGATAATGCCTTTAAAAGAATGTTATGCTTGTCTTTTTTTCTTTTTTCTTTGTGGATAAAATTGAGGATAAATGAAGTATAACTTATAATTCACATTAAACACAGACATAAATAAGAAAAATCTTTCTCTTTATAAAATTTATTAATATAAAAAAATCTGTAAAATTTAAAAATGTTTTTGAAATTTATCTTATGAATGATATAGGATGAATTCATATTTAATAAATATAATGGTAAGTTTATCTTTATTTTATAAATAGTTATATTTTATATAACTTTTTTCTAAGGTTATTTAGATTATTATAAAATGATCTCTTATTATTTTTTTCAGTTTTAATAATTGTTTTTTTACATAATTATTTATCTTCATATGAAGATAAATCGTGTGAATGATGCTTGCAGATTGAAAAAATTGTGTGTACAATACTTTCTTCTTATAAGAATGTTTCGTTCTTTAAATTTTCCATAAATCAATTTAAGGACAATTCTCTCCACTACTTAAAGAGCATATTTGATGCAAGAAATGAAACTACAAGAACTTAAAAGTAAAAATCCCGTTGAACTTGTTTCTTTTGCTGAAACATTAGAAGTCGAAAATGCTTCTTTGATGCGCAAACAAGAATTAATGTTTGCTATCTTGAAAAAACTTGCTTTGCAGGATGTAGAAATCATTGGAGAAGGGGTTGTTGAAGTTTTACAAGATGGATTTGGTTTTTTACGATCTGCTGATGCTAATTATCTTCCAGGTCCGGATGATATTTACCTTTCTCCTGCACAAATTCAGTCCTTTTCTTTAAAAACAGGTGATACTGTTGAGGGCCTTATACGAAGTCCAAAAGAAGGAGAACGTTATTTTGCTCTTCTTAAAATTAATACAATTAATTTTGAAGATCCTGAAAAAATTCGTTATAAAATTCACTTTGATAATCTCACTCCTCTTTACTCGAATGAACGTTTCCAAATGGAAATACAAGATCCTACAGAGAAGGATATGTCATCACGGGTGATTGATCTAATATCTCCATTGGGAAAAGGACAAAGAGGATTAATTGTCGCTCCTCCTCGAACAGGAAAAACAGTTTTACTTCAAAATATTGCTCATTCTATCACCACTAATCATCCTGAATGCTACCTTATTGTTCTTTTGATTGATGAACGACCAGAAGAAGTTACTGATATGCAGCGTTCTGTGAAAGGAGAGGTTGTTTCTTCTACTTTTGATGAACCAGCAATACGTCATGTGCAAGTCGCTGAAATGGTTATAGAAAAAGCAAAAAGACTTGTCGAACATGGGCGTGATGTCGTTATTCTTCTCGATTCTATTACACGTCTTGGACGTGCATATAATACGGTTGTTCCTTCATCCGGTAAGGTTTTGACAGGTGGTGTTGATGCAAATGCTTTACAGCGTCCTAAGCGTTTTTTTGGTGCAGCACGTAACATTGAAGAAGGTGGGTCTTTAACCATTATTGCAACGGCTTTGATTGATACCGGTAGCCGTATGGATGAAGTTATTTTTGAAGAATTCAAAGGAACAGGTAACTCAGAAATTGTTCTTGATCGAAAAGTTGCTGATAAGCGTATTTTCCCAGCTATGGATATTTTGAAATCTGGAACACGTAAGGAAGAGCTTTTAGTAGCGCGGCAAGACTTACACAAAATTTTTGTACTTCGTCGTATTTTGACGCCTATGAATGTAACGGATGCAATTGAATTTTTAATTGATAAATTAAAACAAACGAAAAACAATAGTGAATTTTTCGATTCAATGAATACATAAAACATTAAGTTTTTCGCTTAGGAATGTCCCGTGGATACAATCTTTGCTGTTTCGAGTGGATTGTTGCCTTCAGGGGTTGCAGTCATTCGTCTTTCTGGTCCTCATGTAATAAATGTCGTGGAGACGCTTTGTGGTTGTTTACCTAAAGCGCGGTTTATGCATTATGGAAATCTTACTGCTCGTGATGGGAGCTTTTTAGATTCTGCTTTGACTGTTTTTTTTCCTGCTCCTCACAGTTTTACAGGAGAAGATTGTGCAGAATTTCATTTGCATGGAGGAAAAGCAGTTGTTAATCGTTTTCTCGATGAATTGTCTACATTTTCTGGATGCCGTATTGCAGAAGCAGGTGAGTTTTCACGTCGTGCATTTATGGAGGGAAAATTAGATCTTGTTCAAGCAGAAGGTCTTGCTGATTTAATAGAAGCAGAGACGGAAAGCCAGCGACGTTTAGCAATTATGGGAACAAGTGGGCGTCTAACAATGCTTTATCGCGATTGGCGTCATAAGCTTATGAAGGCACGTGCTTTTATTGAGGCAGAACTTGATTTTGTTGATGAAGCTGATATCCCAAATTCGATATCTGATAAAGTTTGGAAAGATATGCAAGATCTCTGCTCTTCTCTTCAGGAGCATATTAATGAAGGAGAACGTGCAAGTATTTTACGTGATGGGTTAAAAATTGTTATTGCAGGTGCTCCAAATTCTGGAAAATCAAGCATTATGAATCGTTTGGCTGGGAGACCTGTTTCTATTGTAACAGAAGAAGCCGGTACAACGCGCGATGCTTTAGAAATGAGGCTCGTTCTTGGTGGTTTACCTGTTTTTTTAACAGATACTGCTGGTTTTAGAGAAACAGAAAATAAAATAGAACAATTGGGAATAGAAGTTGCTAAGCAGCATGTGAGGGATGCTGATTTGGTTATTTTGGTTTATGATATGGGGAATCCTAAGCAAGTTGATTTACCTGAAACATCAGCTGAAATATGGCATGTTGCTAATAAGCTTGATCTTTATGAAGAGAATAAAAACCATTATTTTATACAGTTTTCTGCATTAACTGGTTTAAATTTTAACTGTTTTATTAAGGAACTTGAGTTGTTTTGTTCACGTCGTTCTTCTGAAATTGGAAATCTTGTTCCAGCACGTAAAAGGCAACTTCAGTTATTAAAAGAGGCGGTTAAAGAAATTGAAGATTCTATTAATTATACTTCTGTTGATTTAAGTTTACGTGCGGAACATCTTCGTCGTGCGAGTGATTTTCTTGGGAGAATTACGGGAGATATAGATGTTGAAGATTTACTTGATATTATTTTTTCAGAGTTTTGCATTGGTAAATAATGATTCACGTGAAACATTCATTATTACATAGACACATTTAAAAGATTATGTAATTTATATTCTGTTTCACGTGAAACTTTAGAATGATTCTTTATGGAATGAAACTCTATGCAATTATATGATGTTATTGTTATTGGAGGCGGTCATGCTGGCTGCGAAGCTGCTTCAGCTTCTGCCCGTGTTGGAGCACGGACAGCTCTTGTTACGCATAAAATATCAGCATTGGGTACAATGTCATGTAATCCTGCTATTGGTGGGTTGGGAAAAGGGCATCTGGTTCGTGAAGTTGATGCTTTAGATGGTCTTATGGGAAGGGCAGCAGATGCTGCTGGAATTCAATTTAGACTTCTTAATAGACGAAAAGGACCAGCAGTGAGAGGCCCTCGTACACAAGCAGATCGACAACTCTATAAAAAAGCTATCCAAAAACTCCTGCAAGAACAAGATAATCTCGTTCTTGTTGAAGATGAAGCTGTTGATCTTATTGTTAAAGGTAATTGTGTTTCAGGTGTTGTTTTAAAAAATCAAGGAACAATTTTTTCAGGTGCTGTTGTTTTGACAACAGGTACATTCTTGAATGGTTTTATTCACATTGGTGATAAAACATGGGCTGCTGGACGTATGGGGGATAAGTCGAGCGTACAACTTGCTGAACGCTTGAGAAGTTATAATATAAATCTTGGGAGATTAAAAACAGGAACTCCTGCGCGTCTTAGCAAAAAAACGATTCGTTGGGAATTTCTTCCAAAACAGCAAGCTGATGAAGATCCCGTTCCTTTTTCTTTTTTAACAGAAAAAATCGAACAACCACAAATTGAATGTGCAATAACACGTACAAATACACAAACACATCAGATTATTCGTGAAAATATTCATAAGTCTGCTTTATATTCTGGAAATATTGAAGGATTAGGGCCACGTTATTGCCCTTCTGTTGAAGATAAAATTGTTAAATTCGGGGAACGTGATGGACATCAAATTTTTCTAGAACCAGAAGGGTTGGATAATGATACTATTTATCCAAACGGTCTTTCTACCTCTCTTCCTGAAGATATACAAATTTCTTTTTTGAGAACGATTGAAGGATTAGAAAATGCTGAGGTTTTGCAACCTGGTTATGCTATTGAATATGATTTTGTTAATCCACAACAATTAACTAAAGCCTTAGAATTACGCTCTTTACCAAGATTGTTTTTAGCGGGACAAATTAATGGTACAACGGGATATGAAGAAGCTGCAGCACAAGGACTTTTAGCTGGGTTAAATGCTGCACGTAAAGTGGGTAAATTAGATGAAGTACTTATAAGCCGTTCAACAGCTTATATTGGTGTTATGGTAGATGATTTAGTTTCGCGTGGAGTTTGTGAACCCTATCGAATGTTTACATCACGTGCTGAATTTCGTTTGTCTTTGCGATCTGACAATGCGGATGCGCGTTTAACACCTTTAGCACAGCAATGGGGTCTTGTGAGTAAAGTGCGTTGGGATTGTTATAAACAAAAACAGCAACGTCTTGATCAAGCACGATCAATATGCCAAGAGCTTTTTCTAACACCTAATGAAGCGTCTGTTCATGGATTGCAAATAAATCACGATGGAATTCGGCGTTCTGCATATGATCTTCTTGCTTATCCTCACATGACTTTAGAGCGTCTTTCAGATTTTTGGCCACAATTACAATCAATTGATCCAAAAACTGTTGAAACTTTAGAAATTGAAGCACAATATGCAGTCTATTTAGAAAAACAAACACAAGATATTGTTGCTCTTCAGCGAGATGAACGTTTAGAAATTCCTTCTTCTCTGGATATTCAATCAATATCGGGTCTTTCCAATGAACTAAAGGCAAAAATTCAAAGAATATCGCCACGTTCTATTGCAGATGCTCAAAAAATTGATGGAATGACACCGGCGGCATTATCACTTATTATTACGTATATTCAACGTCAACGGCGTGAAAAGGCTAAAACAGCTTAATGGATATTTCTACAGAAAAAAAATATCAAGAACTCTTAAATATTGTTCCTTCTGTTTCACGTGAAACGATGAAAGATTTAATACAATTTGAAACTTTTATAATGCAATGGAATAGGCATATTAATTTAATATCCCCTACAACAATTCCAGTTTTATGGACACGGCATATTTTAGATTCAGCACAAATTTACCCTCTCCACAGTGATTTTTTGCGTTGGTGTGATTTTGGATCAGGTGGTGGTTTTCCTGCAATTGTTCTTGCTATTTTTCTGAAAGAAAAAAAAACAGGGCATATTGATCTTGTTGAAAGTAATGGAAAAAAAGTCGCCTTTTTACGAACGGTTATTGCTCAACTTAATCTTCCAGCAACGGTTTATCACGCTAGAATTGAAGATGTGTATAAAAAAATAGCACTGCCAGAGGTTATAACAGCACGAGGATTAGCTTCTCTCGATACTCTTTTACGGCTTATTTTTCCTTTATCAACAAAAAAAACAATAGCTCTTTTGCAAAAAGGTCGGGATTACGCTACAGAAATAAAAAATGCCTCTGCCAATTGGCAGTTTGATCTGCTAAAACATAAGAGTAAAATTGATGAAAATTCTGTTATTTTAGAAATTTCTCATGTTCGATCAGTAGAGGGTAAAGCAAAATGAGCGAAACACGGATTATCGCTATTGCAAACCAAAAAGGTGGGGTCGGCAAAACAACCACAGCAATTAATCTTGCAACTGCTTTGGCAGCTATTGGTGAAAATGTTCTCATTATGGATGTTGATCCACAAGGAAATGCAAGCACGGGATTGGGAATTGATCGTAACAGCCGTCCTTTATCATCTTATGATGTGCTTGTTTCAGGGATTTCAGTCATACAAGCAGCTTTAAAAACAGCTGTTCCCAATCTCCATATTGTACCCTCTACTCTTGATCTTTTAGGGGTAGAAATGGAAATTGCTTCATCACAAGATCGCATACAACGGTTACGTAAAGCACTCTGTGATGATCCGAAGATGGAAAAGAAGTTTAGTTATATTCTCATTGATTGTCCTCCCTCGCTTAATCTTCTCACACTGAATGCTATGGGGGCTGCAGATTCTGTTTTAGTACCTATGCAATGCGAATTTTTAGCACTTGAAGGTTTAAGTCAATTGCTTGAAACGGTAAAGCAAGTACGATCCGTTCTTAATCCATCTCTAGAAATTCAGGGGATTGTCTTAACCATGTATGATGGACGTAATAATCTTTCAAATCAAGTTGTCGAAGATGTCCGTTCTTTTATGGGAGATAAAGTTTATCGCACTGTTATTCCACGAAATGTGCGTGTATCAGAAGCTCCTTCTTTCGGTAAACCAGTATTGCTTTATGATTTGACTTGTGCTGGTAGCCAAGCTTACTTACGTCTTGCATCGGAAGTAATTCAACGTGAAAAACAAGCACACGCGGCTGCTTAAAAATGTAAAAAATAATTTTTGTAAGAAAACGCAAAGAGCAAGATTATGAATGATGATCAATCAAAAAAAAGACTGGGTCGTGGATTGGCAGCATTGATTGGGGATATCAATTTAAACAGCGATCTTAAACGTTCATCAAATACCGAAAAATTGACGGAGTTTAATACAGTTTCTTCTGTTTCTGAGCGATTTGTTCCACTTGAATCAATTTCGTGTAATCCACATAATCCACGGCGCCATTTTACCGATTCAGAACTTGATAATTTAGCGCAATCAATTCGTCAGCATGGTGTTGTTCAACCTGTTATTGTGAGACCTTCACGTGATCATCCTCATCGGTTTGAGTTAATTGCTGGTGAACGGCGGTGGCGTGCTGCACAACGAGCCAATTTAAGTAAATTGCCAGTCATTGTTCGCGATGTTGACGATAAAACGGCTTTGGAATTAGCAATTATTGAAAATGTTCAGCGTGCTGATCTTAATCCTATTGAAGAAGCAATGGGGTATGAAATTTTGCTCAATGAGCATGGATATACGCAAGCAGATTTGGCACAAGTTATTGGAAAAAGCCGGAGCCATGTTGCTAATACGCTTCGTTTATTAAAGCTTCCACAAAAAGTACAGCAATTTTTAACAGAGGGACAACTTTCAGCAGGTCATGCACGCTGTCTTATTACTGTCGATAATCCACAAGATTTAGCTGAAAAAATTATTCGTGAAGGACTTTCTGTGCGTCAAACCGAAATACTTGCATATGAACAGGCAAGTCCTAAAGTCAAAAAACGAACGGCTGTAGAAAAAGATACAGAAACAAAATCTTTAGAAAAATTACTTGCAGATGTTATTGGAATGAAAGTTATCATTCGGCATGGTAAAAAAGGTGGTGATCTAAAAATCCATTACTCTTCATTAGAACAATTGGATGATATTTGCCGACGTTTGCAAAATTAATGGGGTATTGTGTCGTTAATAAATTGCTTAAAATAGCTTGTGTTCTATCTACAACTTTCCTTTAAAACAGATATTATTCTATACAGGTACTTTTTACCAAACTCCAAATTGCTTAAAAATACCGGATTTTTTTCAAGTGAAGAAAGGCCTTCTCTTTTAAAATTTTCAGGAGAAGGTTTGTTTAAAAGCATTATTAAGGTTGTTTGAATTGCCAAATTACCAATAGCAAAGTCTCTAGCTGTGATATTATTTTTTCTTAAAAGAGTCATTAGTTTTGGTTTATGAGAGATCGAAGCAATAATTTCTTCAAGTCTATTGTCGTAATTCTTATCATAACTCTTATTAGATATTTCTGACTCTGGTGGTAATTTTTTACAGTCTTTTTCAATTTGTTCCATTTTTAAAAGGAAATCTTCAGTTAAGGTATAGTTTGCTATGACGTATGGGAAATCAAACTGATTGTCTGTTTTTTTTGCCATCGTCATTTGGGTGTAGAGCACAAAAAGGAAAACAAAAGATATCGATTTAAACATAGTTAAAATTTATCCTTTTTTCTTCGGATTGCAGCAAAAAACTCCTCGTCTGTCTCCTTTTCCATGGCAAGATTTTTTCGTAAAGCATGATCATCCCAGCGGAGAAAGGGATTGGTTGCTTTTTCTTGCCCTAAGGTTACTGGTAAAGTCATAGCGTTTTTTGCACGGAGCAAAAAAACTTCTTCTACTCTTTGATGGAGTTTTTGATTATGTGGATCAAGTGTTAATGCGAAAAGAGCATTTGCTTTGGTATATTCATGACCACAATAAAGAAGTGTTTCATCGGGAAGTTGACGGAGCTTTTTTAAAGAATTCAGCATTTGTGAAGGTGTCCCTTCAAAAAGACGTCCACAACCGAGCGAAAAAAGTGTATCTCCAGCAAAGAGTAAAGCATCTTCAGGAAAATAGTAAGATAATGCACCTAAAGTATGACCAGGTGTTGAAAGGGCTAAAAGCGGGCATGAGCCAAAGAAAAAACTTTCATCAGGTTGAAGTGTTCGATCAAGATGATAAATCTTTTCTTTTTCTGCTTCTGGTCCAATAACTACAGCCTTATAAGCTTGTTTTAATTCTTCCAATGCTTCCACATGATCATGATGATGATGAGTTACAAAAATAGTCTGAAGTGTCCAGTTACGGCGTTTTAAGGCTTTCTGAATAGCTTCGCCTTCTGGAGCATCAATTGCGGCTGTGTAGCCGCTTTTTTCATCATGAATGAGAACACCAAAATTATCTTCTCGACAGATAAATTGCTCAATTAACACGTCTTCTCTCCATGATCAGTGTACAGCAATAAATCTACAAAAAAATTGTAGTGATGGAGATTTATTTTAAGAATCAGATTTATCCTCTTCTATAAAAAGCCCCTTTGAATGTTTAAGTATGAGAGGCATTTGGGTAAGCATGAAAAGAACTGTTATGGGCATGACACCAAATACTTTAAAACTCGTCCAAAAATTATCGCTAAAGTTACGCCAAACAACTTCATTCAAAAGAGCAAGAAACACGAAAAAAAATGCCCAGCGATATGTAAGCTTTTGCCATCCTAAATCATCAAGTTTTAAAGTAGAATCAAGAGCATAACGCAAAAACGGTTTTTTAAGAAGCATACCACCAAAAAGAATAAGAGCAAATAAGCTATTAATGATTGTTGGTTTCATCTTGATAAAAGTGTCATTGTGGAGCCAAAGGGTTAAAAATCCAAAGACTAGAACGAATATTCCTGAGATGAGAGGCATTATGGGAATTTTTCGTGTAAGAACCCATGATAAACTCAGTGCAACTATGATTGCTACCATGAAAATAGCTGTTGCAGGGAAAATAGGTTTACTAAAATTTTTAAAAATCGCAATGTTGTTTATCAACCACTCGCCTTTGTAATTAGCAAGAAAGAAGACAACCAATGGCCCCATTTCCAAGAGAAATTTAAGTGTGGGTGAAGAGAGATTATCTTGATGATCATTGGTATTGTTCGAATCGAGATTGTTATGCGAATGCGGTTTTAATGATGTTTTTTTCATGCGTATTTTCCTGAGATGGTTTCGGCAAAGTCAGAAGCAGAAAAAGGTTGAAGGTCCTCTATATTCTCTCCTACGCCGATAAAATAAACGGGTAATTTATATTTTGCTGAAATGGCAACAAGAATCCCTCCCCGTGCAGTGCCATCGAGCTTTGTCATGATGAGACCATTAACGCCAGCAATATCACGGAAAATATCCACTTGGTTTAGAGCATTTTGCCCTGTGGTTGCATCAAGTGTTTGAAGGATTGTATGGGGTGCTTGGGGGGAGTGTTTACTGAGAACACGGATAATTTTTGCCAATTCATCCATCAGCTCAGTTTTATTTTGTAAGCGTCCAGCTGTATCAATAATCAATACATCACTGTTTGCTTTTTTTGCTTTTTCATAAGCATCAAATGCCAAACTAGCAGCATCTGCTCCTAATTTGGTTGAAATAACAGGAGAGCCGGTTCGTTCACCCCAAATATGTAATTGTTCAATAGCGGCAGCGCGGAATGTGTCACCAGCCGCCAGCATAACCTTTAATCCTCCTGCGGTGAGTTTTGCCGCCAGTTTTCCAATAGTTGTGGTTTTTCCAGTACCATTCACACCTACCAGTAAAATAACGTGCGGCTTATGGTGAAGATCAAGTTCTAGTGGAATTGCAACAGGTTCCAATACTTTTTTAATTTCTTCAGCCACGATCGTGTGAATATCATCTGGGGTTAAGTTTTTTTCATAACGGTTAGAAGCTAAGATATCGGTGATACGTGTTGCTGTTTCTACACCAAGATCAGCTTGAATAAGGATATCTTCAAGTTCTTGCAATGTGTCTTCATCAAGTTTTCCCTTAACGAAAAGATCACTAATAGATCCACTTAAGCGTTGAGAAGAAAGAGCTAACCCTTTTTTAAGGCGCCCAAACCATGCTGTTTTTTTCTGTTCAAGAGAAGCTACGGGTGAAAACTCTTCTTTTTTTTCACTGATTATATCTGTGACAATTATTTTGCCAGAATGTGGTGGAATTTTCCCATCAGACTTTACAGATGTTGTATTTTGACAAGCATCTTGTTGTTCTTTTTCTTTGTTTATGAAGGACTGGTCGTTTTTTATACTTTCATATTCACTTTCTTCTATCTTCTCGACTTCATGAGGAATGGAATTTTTTTCCATTTCCTGCTCTTTAGATTTGTTAAAAGAGAATATTTTTTTGATAAATGATTTTTTCATAGGGGCTTTCCTGCTCAAGCGGCATTCAATTTTGGAAGGACAGCAATCAATTTATCACCATCATGGTCAACAATAAGGGCTTGAACAATTGTTCCAGTTTTTGCACCTTTAATTTGTACAAGAGTATAATCTTCTGTTCGTCCAATTTCATCTTTTTCAACGAGAATTGTTTGCTGACTATTTTGTAAATGAGCAAGGTGCCTTTGATAAGCTTCATCACCTGCTTTGCGTAATCTTTCTGCACGCATTTTCACCACCCTACGGTCGACTTGTGGCATACGCGCGGCAGGTGTCCCTTCTCTTGGGCTAAAAGGAAAGACATGTAGATGTGTTAAATTACAATCATTTATTAAAGAGAGACTATTTTGGAACATTTCTTCCGTTTCAGTGGGAAAACCAGCAATTAAATCAGCACCATAAACCATTGCAGGACGTTTGGCATGTAAATCTTGGCAAAATTGAACTGCATGTTCACGTAAGTGTCGCCGTTTCATTCTTTTTAGAATCATATTATCGCCTGCTTGTAAGGATAAATGCAAATGAGGCATTATTCTCTTCTCATAGGCTAAAAGATTGATGAGTTCTTCATCTGCTTCAATAGAATCGATTGAAGAAAGGCGTAATCGAGGCAAATCAGGAACATGATGCAAAATCGTTGAAGTTAATTTTCCTAAAGTAGTTTTTCCTGGCAGATCGTGTCCATAGCTTGTAAGATCTACACCTGTCAGAACAACTTCTTGAATGCCATTGTCTATCAGTTTTTTAATTTGTTCAATAACCTCACCCATGGGGACTGAACGTGATGGCCCACGTCCATAAGGGATAATGCAAAATGTACAGCGATGATCGCATCCATTTTGTACTTGTACAAAGGCACGTGTGCGTTCTTCCATTGCACTCACCATATGTGGAGCAATTTTTTTAACCTCCATGATGTCATTGATACGCAGCTTTTCGGAATGGTTAATGCCAAAATCAGGAAGTTGACGATAAGAATACGCGTGGAGTTTGTCTTCATTCCCTAAAACAAGATCAACCTCTGTCATTGAGGCAAAATTTTGCCCTTCTGTTTGTGCAGCGCATCCTGTCACAATAATGCGAGCATGAGGATTTTCGCGTCTTGCTTTGCGGATAGCTTGTTTTGCTTGTCGTACGGCTTCGGCAGTGACGGCACAGGTATTAAAAATGATAGCGCCATCTTTGAGTTGATCTAGCCCCGAAGAAGTACTTTCTTTCCGTATGATTTCCGATTCGTAGCTGTTTAGTCGACAACCAAATGTTACAATTTCTATTGTCATTAAGAGTGATCCTTTTTGTAACTCCCTGTTAAAGGGTCAAAAAAACCACTAAATTCATATTTGATTGGACCCGTCATGATAATGTGATCATCTTCTCGATAAAAAATATTCAGTGTTCCCCCTAGTAAATTCACATCGATATGGCGTTTTGTAAGTCCACGTCGATAAGCCGCCACCGCACTCGCACAAGCAGCACTTCCACATGCTTGCGTTAATCCTGCTCCTCGCTCCCATGTGCGTAAATTTAGGCTTTTCTTTGACGTAACATAAGCAATAGAAATATTGCAGCGCTCGGGGAAAAGGGGATCATGTTCAAGTTTTGGTCCGTACTTTTCTAATGGAATATGTTGAATATCATTCTCAACAAAAAAAATAGCATGGAGATTGCCCATAGATACAAGGCAAGCGTCTTTTAAAGGACCAGCAGTAAGCTCTACGTGATTGGTATCAACTATTTCACGTGAAACAGGCATCTCTTTTGCATTGAAATAGGGCTTTCCCATATCGACAGAGATAAGTCCATCAGCGTGGCGTTTTCCTTCAATAATTCCAGCGGGTGTTTCTAATTGAAAAGTTTCACCAAGATTATGGTCTGTCAGCCACGCAATTACGCAACGGGTACCATTTCCACAAGCTTTAGCCATGGAACCGTCAGCATTCCATATTTCAATGCGAAAGTTGGCTTCTTTTTTTGTTGATGTGTGGATGGCCATAATCTGATCAAAGTGTGTTTGAGGATCTTTCGATAAAGCAAAAATTGCTTGTTGTGTAAGAGCATCTGCGCTTTCGCGCATGTCAGCAACAATGATTTGATTTCCAAGACCGTTCATTTTACTGAATGGTGTTTTCATAAAATTTCTCTATTTTTAGTGATTTCTCACAAAAGATATATGACTGAAAGCCTTATGAATTTCCAGTACTTAATCATAAAACGAGTAGTAAAAAATTATTTATCGTTTAAAATAGCCAATTTTTATCCTGTTTTTTTTAATTTGTTAATTTATCTTTGTAAAATGCCATATAACAAATATTCACCTATTTCTTTGGGTGAGCTTATTTATTGTTGTGGGAAAGAGTATAGATATGTCATTTTCAAAAATTTCGTTTTTCGTTGCAATATCAATTGTAATTTCTTTAGCAGGATGTTCAACATCTCGCTTTGACAGTAACAATGACGATAACACATTAGAAGTTTTTTATCCACTTCAACAAGTGCAAACAGAGGTGATGTCTGATCTGCCATCTTCTTATTCGTCGGCATCTGAAGCAGCAAATGTTTCGATGTATGAGAAAGGAGATTCCCAAAGTGATGGACGAATGGCTAATCTCGAAGTACCAAACAATGCCATTGATTTGTTTCCTGCAAGTATTGCTGGGGTGTGGAATCTTTCTATGGGGGGTAAAGTTTGCAGAATTGCAACACCACAAACGAAATTTGGTCAAGGATATCGCGCTGGTCCTTTACACTGTCCGGGAATCGTTTCTCAGGTAAATTCGTGGACTGTTAAAGGAAAAAGATTATATTTCTATAATAATGCAGGGCGTGTTATCGTTACCCTTTATTCCTCCAATGTTGATCGTTTTGAGGGACGTACACTTGATGATTATCCTGTTGTTTTAAGCCGTTAGATCATTTTTGGCTGCTTATGAAAAATAAGAAATTTGTACTCAGGTTTGTGAAGAGAACTTATATTTTTCATTGAGAATAGGTTGAAAAAGGTTGTTTGGATGGTGTTAGTGTCAACGCGCTATAAGGAGCTGGTGTACAAAGGAGAAATAAGTTTTGATCCTGCTCAATTGGCTTTAACAAAGCATTTTGATCATTTATTGCAAGATATTGTAGAGAAAAATATTTCTCGTCCTTGGGCATTTTGGCATTTCTTTAAGAAAAAAAAACAAACCTTTGTTCATGCTTCAAAGCAAGGTAAGATTTCCTTTCAGGGGTTGTATATTTATGGTGAAGTAGGGCGAGGCAAAACCATGCTCATGGATTTGTTCTTTTCTTGTTTGCACCAAGAGTCTAAAAAACGTGCCCACTTTAATGATTTCATGGCTGATGTGCACGAGCGCATTAATGTTTACCGTCAAAAATCATCTGCAAAAGCTGGAAAAGATAATCCTATTTTGGCTGTTGTTGAAGATCTCGCACGAGAAGCTCAAGTGCTTTGTTTTGATGAATTCAGTGTAACAGATATTGCGGATGCTATGGTATTGGGGCGTCTTGTTTCTGCTTTGTTTGATAAAGGGGTTTTCTTCATTGCCACTTCAAACGTTGCTCCAGATAATCTTTATTATAATGGTTTAAATCGAGAACTTTTTTTGCCTTTTATTCAAGTTTTGAAAGCACATGTTCACATTCTCAATCTTGATGCAAAAACAGATTATCGTCTTGAAAAATCAAATCCACAACATGTGTATATAACGCCGTTAGGATTGGAAACCAATAAATGTATGGATCAAGCTTGGGCATTGGTGCTGCAGGGACAGAAAGAAACATCTCATGAACTTTTTATAAAAGGACGTATTGTTCATATTCCACGTGCTGGAGAGGGATGTGCACGCTTTGATTATCAAGATTTATGTGCAACGCCTTTGGCTGCAGCTGAGTATTTAGCATTGGGGGAGCATTATCATACGATTTTTATCGATAATGTACCCGTGATGGATGATACATGTCGCAATGAAACAAAACGGTTTATTTTACTTATTGATATTCTTTATGAACGCAACATAAGATTATTTATGTCAGCTGCGGTTGTACTTGAGGATTTATATAAAGGTTGTGCACAGACGGCGGAAACATTTGAGTTTAAAAGAACACAATCGCGTCTTTTTGAAATGCAAAGTCAAGATTATTTGAAATTTTGGGCAGAGCGCTTTCCTTTAAAGGAGAAAAGCGGAATATAACTTTGCCTGTACGTAAACGGTAAAAATAATAACTCTTTGAACTTAAAAGAAGTGTGATAAATCTGTTGTATTTTTTTAAAATTCATTTTATCGATATTTCATGGTAATTTTCTGATAGTTGTTTCTGTGGAGAGTTGTTGCTTCTATGAAAGAGAAATTTGGTAAGTTTCATCTCTTTCTCTTTTTAATGATTTATTGAAAATAGAGCTAAGATCAAAGAAATATTCAGTATACTGGCGCTGATAAGTGTCCGCTGAGTTCTCTAAGGTTAGGAAGAAAAAAATGGCACGAAAAAAAATAGCTCTTATTGGTTCAGGTATGATTGGTGGTACTTTAGCACATCTTGTTGGACTTAAAGAGCTTGGCGATGTTGTCTTATTTGATATTGCGGAAGGTATACCACAGGGTAAGGCTCTTGATATTGCCGAATCTTCACCCATTGATGGTTTTGATATCAGTTTAAAAGGTGCCAATGCTTATGAGGCAATTGAAGGATCTGATGTTGTTATTGTAACAGCAGGAGTTGCACGAAAACCTGGTATGAGCCGTGATGACCTTTTAGGCATTAATCTAAAAGTGATGGAGCAAGTTGGGGGTGGAATTAAAAAATACGCGTCGTCAGCGTTTGTTATTTGTATTACAAACCCTCTTGATGCAATGGTATGGGCATTACAAAAATTTTCAGGTCTTCCTACACATAAAGTGGTGGGAATGGCTGGTGTTCTTGATTCAGCACGGTTTCGTTACTTTTTATCTGAAGAATTTAAGGTCTCTGTTAAAGATGTGACAGCATTTGTTTTAGGAGGGCATGGTGATTCGATGGTGCCTCTCGTGCGTTATTCAACGGTGGGGGGTGTTTCTTTGCCTGATCTTGTGAAAATGGGTTGGACAACACAAGAGCGAATTGATCAAATTATTCGGCGTACCCGTGATGGTGGTGCGGAAATCGTGAGTTTGTTAAAAACAGGATCTGCTTTTTATGCACCAGCCGCTTCTGCTATTTCTATGGCTGAAGCCTATTTGAAGGACACTAAGCGTGTTGTTCCTGTTGCAGCCTATCTTTCAGGGGAATACGGGGTGAATGATACATATGTTGGTGTTCCCGTTATACTTGGCGCAGGCGGTGTTGAACGGGTCATTGAAATTGATCTTGATCAAGAGGAAAGAGATGCTTTTGAGCATTCAGTGAATGCGGTGCAAAAACTTTGTGAAGCTTGTATCGCCCTTGTACCTAGTCTCAAATAAATTGAGCAAGGTTCTGTTCATGAAAACAGAGTATTTAAAATATAATAATTTAAGGATTAATGAAGTGATCCGTAAAAGAAAAGGACAAATGCATGAATATCCATGAATATCAGGCTAAACGTCTGCTTCATGAATATGGAGCACCAATTGCAAATGGTGTTGCTGTTTATTCTGTAGAGCAAGCTGAAAAATGGGCAAAAAAATTGCCAGGACCACTCTATGTGGTCAAAAGTCAGATACACGCTGGTGGTCGTGGTAAAGGAAAGTTTAAAGAACTTGGTCCTGATGCAAAGGGTGGTGTTCGGCTTGCAAAATCTGTTGAAGAAGTTGTTGCACATGTCCAGGAAATGCTCGGTAAAACTTTGGTAACAAAACAGACTGGGCCAGAGGGCAAGCAGGTCAATCGTCTTTATATTGAGGATGGTGCCGATATTGAGCGAGAGCTTTATCTTTCACTTTTGGTTGATCGTAGTGTTGGTCGGGTTGCTTTCGTTGTTTCAACGGAAGGAGGGATGGATATTGAAACAGTTGCTGAAGAGACACCAGAAAAAATATTAACTCTACCCATTGATGCTGTACAGGGTGTTACTGCTGCCGATTGTACAAAGCTTTGTGATGCACTAGAATTGCGCGATAGTGCAAGAGAAGATGGTGAAAAACTTTTTCCAATTCTCTATAAGGTGTTTTGTGAAAAAGATATGAGCCTTCTTGAAATCAATCCGCTTATTGTGATGACAAGTGGCCATTTGCGCGTTCTTGATGCAAAAGTTTCTTTTGATAATAACTCCTTGTTCCGTCATCCAGATATTTTGGAATTGCGCGATATCTCAGAAGAAGATCCAAAAGAAATTGAAGCATCAAAACATGATCTTGCTTATGTTGCTCTTGAAGGCACAATTGGTTGCATGGTCAATGGGGCGGGTCTTGCTATGGCGACAATGGATATCATTAAGCTTTATGGGGCAGAGCCCGCAAATTTTCTTGATGTTGGTGGCGGAGCTTCAAAAGAAAAAGTAACTGCTGCTTTTAAAATTATCACCGCTGATCCAAATGTTAAAGGTATTTTGGTTAATATTTTTGGTGGCATTATGCGTTGCGATGTGATTGCTGAAGGTGTGGTTGCTGCTGTGAAAGAAGTTGGTTTAAAGGTTCCTTTGGTTGTTCGTCTTGAAGGCACAAATGTTGAGCAGGGTAAAGCGATTATCAGTGAAAGTGGTTTGAACGTTATTCCCGCTGATGATTTAGATGATGCTGCTCAAAAAATCGTTGCAGCCGTGAAGGGAGCTTAAGCTATGTCGATTCTTGTGAATAAAGATACAAAAGTTCTGGTTCAAGGGCTTACGGGAAAAACAGGGACGTTTCATACAGAACAAGCGCTTGCTTATTATGGCACGCAAATGGTTGGTGGTGTTAATCCTAAAAAAGGGGGTGAAACATGGGAAGGTTCAAAAGGTGAAACGCTTCCTATTTTTGCTAGTGTTGCTGAGGGAAAGGAAAAGACAGGAGCGGATGCTTCCGTTATCTATGTTCCTCCCGCAGGGGCTGCAACTGCTATTATGGAAGCTATTGATGCCGAAATCCGTCTCATTATCTGTATTACGGAAGGCATTCCTGTTATGGATATGGTTAAAGTAAAGGCGCGATTGGAGAAATCAAAATCACGTCTTATTGGTCCTAATTGTCCTGGTATTCTCACCCCTAATGAATGTAAAATCGGTATTATGCCCGGTTCTATTTTTAGAAAAGGCTCTGTCGGTGTTGTGTCGCGGTCGGGAACTTTAACTTATGAAGCAGTCTTTCAAACCACTCATGAAGGTCTTGGGCAGACTACAGCTATTGGTATTGGTGGTGATCCTGTTAAGGGCACAGAGTTTATTGATGTGTTAGAGATGTTTTTAGCTGATGAGGAAACCCAATCTATTGTTATGATCGGTGAGATTGGTGGTTCTGCTGAAGAAGAAGCGGCACAGTTTCTCCAAGATGAAGCAAAAAAAGGTCGTAAAAAGCCAGTGGTTGGTTTTATTGCTGGTCGTACAGCCCCTCCAGGACGTACAATGGGTCATGCTGGTGCTGTTATCTCTGGTGGTAAAGGTGGAGCAGAAGATAAAATTGCTGCAATGGAAGCAGCTGGAATTCGCGTTTCTCCTTCTCCATCGCAGATAGGAAAGACTTTGATGTCGGTTTTGAAGGGGTAAAAAATCACCTGAATAAGAATTTTTTCTTATTCAGGTGAGACATTGGATATAAAAAGGTGAAGTTTTTTGAATTTTCTGATCTTTGTTTGCTTGACAAGTATTGAGAGGTCAAAAAGAGATATAAGGAGACGGAATAAATGTTCCGGAGAGGTATATGGCAAGGCAGGACGAAATAAATAGTCTTTTTGCACAAACGTCTTTTCTGTATGGTGGAAATGCGGATTATATAGATCAGCTTTATGCCGAATATGAAAAAGATCCCACCAGTGTAGATTCACAGTGGCGTACTTTTTTTGAAAACCTTCATGATAAAAAAGAAGATGTTCTCAGAAACGCTGAAGGGGCAACATGGCAACGTGATCATTGGCCGTTAAAGGCAAATGGTGAGTTAGTTTCTGCTCTTGATAGCGATTGGTCTGCTCTTGAAAAGCATGTTGGTGATAAATTAAAAGAAAAAGCAGCAGCGGGTGCTGTGCAAAAAGGAAAAGCTTCTAGCGAACAAGATATTATTCGAGCAACGCGTGATTCTGTTCACGCACTTATGATGATTCGTGCTTTTCGAGCACGTGGGCATCTTCGTGCACGGCTCGATCCTCTTCAATTGGCGGAAAAACTTGAAGACTATAAGGAACTTTCTCCGGAAGCTTACGGTTTTACCCCTGCTGATTACGAGCGACCAATTTTTATTGATAATGTTTTAGGATTGGAATACGCGACTATTCCGCAAATGCTTGAGATTCTCAATCGTACTTATTGCTCAACGATTGGTGTGGAATATATGCATATTTCTGATCCTGCTCAAAAAGCATGGCTTCAAGAGCGTATTGAAGGACCGGATAAACACATTGCCTTCACACAGAAAGGCAAGAAAGCTATCCTTAATAAGCTTATTGAGGCAGAAGGGTTTGAACAGTTTCTAGATACGAAATATAAGGGAACAAAACGTTTTGGACTTGATGGTGGTGAAGCACTGATTCCTGCTCTCGAGCAGATTATTAAATGTGGTAGTGCTTTGGGTGTGCAGGAAATTATTTTAGGAATGGCGCATCGTGGTCGTTTGAACGTTCTTTCACAGGTCCTTGCAAAACCACATCGAGCTATTTTTCACGAATTCAAAGGGGGATCTTATAAACCTGATGATGTAGAAGGATCAGGTGATGTCAAATATCATTTGGGAACTTCAGCTGATCTTGAATTTGATGGTAAAAAAGTTCATTTATCGCTTGTGGCTAATCCATCTCATCTTGAGATTGTTGATCCAGTTGTTATGGGAAAGGCACGGGCTAAACAAGATCAACTTATGGGATTTACACACACTGATGAACTTCCATTAAGTGAACGTTCAAAGGTTTTGCCATTGCTTATTCATGGTGATGCTGCTTTCGCTGGGCAAGGTGTTATTCAGGAAACTTTTGGTCTTTCAGGTCTTAAAGGTTACAGCGTTGCAGGCTCTGTTCATGTCATTATCAATAATCAGATTGGCTTTACAACGGATCCGCGTTTTTCGCGCTCTTCGCCTTATCCATCAGATGTAGCAAAGATGATTGATGCCCCTATTTTTCATGTGAATGGGGATGATCCTGAAGCTGTTGTTTTTGTTGCAAAAGTCGCAACAGAATTTCGTCAAATTTTCCATAAACCCGTGGTAATTGATATGTTCTGTTACCGCCGTTATGGACATAATGAAGGAGATGAACCCTCCTTTACACAACCGCTTATGTATAAAGCAATTCGTAATCACAAAACGACGCTGCAGCTTTATGGTGAACAGTTAGTAGCGGAAGGAGTGGTGGTTTCAGAAGAAATCGAGCGGCAAAAGAAGCAATGGCGCGATAAGCTTGAGAGTGAATTTGAAGCTAGTGCTTCTTATAAACCCAATAAGGCTGATTGGCTTGATGGGAGCTGGACGGGTTTAAAAGCTTGTAGTAGTGCTGATGAGCAGCATTGTGGGACAACAGGTGTTGCAATAGAGACTTTAAAGGAAATTGGTCAGAAACTTGTTGAGATTCCAGCAGATTTTCATGTGCATAAAACGATACAGCGTTTTTTGAGTAATCGTGCTAAAATTTTTGAAACTGGAGAAGGCGTTGATTGGGCAACTGCTGAAGCTTTGGCTTTTGGTTCACTCTGCTTAGAAGGAGCGCCGGTGCGTCTTTCTGGTGAAGATGTAGAACGTGGGACTTTTTCACAACGCCATTCAGTTCTTTATGACCAAGAAAATGAAGCGCGTTATATTCCTTTGAATCATTTACAGAAGGGGCAAGCTCTTTATGAGGTTGTCAATTCTATGCTCTCTGAAGAAGCCGTTCTTGGTTTCGAATATGGATATTCCCTTGCTGAACCTCGGGGATTAACACTTTGGGAAGCGCAATTTGGTGATTTTTCTAATGGAGCACAGGTCATTTTTGACCAATTTATTTCTTCCGCAGAGCGCAAATGGCTCCGTATGTCTGGTCTAGTGTGTTTGTTGCCTCATGGTTTTGAGGGGCAAGGGCCTGAGCATTCTTCGGCACGTTTGGAGCGTTTCCTTCAACTTTGTGCCGAAGATAATATGCAGGTTGCTAATTGTACGACACCTGCAAATTATTTTCATATTTTGCGTCGCCAGATTAAACGCGATTTCCGTAAACCTTTGATTTTAATGACACCAAAATCACTTTTGCGTCATAAGCGGGCTGTTTCTTTCCTCAGTGAAATGGGACCAGAAATGAGTTTCCAGCGTTTGTTACTTGATGATGCAGAACGTCTCAAAGATTCTGCCATTAAATTGCAGAAAGATAGTAAAATTCGCCGTATCGTTCTTTGTACAGGTAAGGTTTATTACGACCTTTATGAAGAACGTGAAAAAAGAGGCATTGATAATGTTTATTTGCTGCGTGTTGAACAGCTTTATCCTTTTCCTGCGAAAGCTTTGGTGGATGTGTTATCGCGTTTTTTACAAGCAGAAGTTGTTTGGTGCCAAGAAGAACCAAAGAATATGGGGGCTTGGTCATTTATTGAGCCTTATTTAGAATGGGTTTTGACGCATATTAATGCGCAATATTCACGTGCACGTTATGCGGGGCGTCCTGCAAGTGCATCACCGGCCTCTGGGTTGATGGTGAAACATCTTGAACAGCTTTCTGCGTTTCTTGAAGACGCATTAGGTTCTTAATTTATGACTACTCTGATGTATGGAAAAATATTATGACTACTGAAATCCGTGTTCCTACTTTGGGCGAATCGGTTACTGAAGCGACAGTTGGCAAATGGTTTAAAAAACTTGGTGAAGCTGTCGCTATGGATGAGCCCTTGGTTGAATTAGAAACTGATAAAGTGACAGTTGAGGTTCCTTCACCTGTTGCGGGAAAATTGTCTGAAATTATTGCAAAGGAAGGCGATACAGTTGAAGTGAATGCACTTTTGGGAGCGGTTGAAGCTGGAGCAGCTGGTGTTGCTAAATCACCGTCGTCTTCTGAGATATCTGTGTCTGCAGCTCCATCTGAACTGAAGCATCCTTCTTCAAGCAATACAATGCCCCCTGCTCCTTCGGCAGCAAAATTGATGGCTGAAAATAATATTGCGAAAAGTGATATTTTGGGTTCTGGAAAACGTGGACAAATTCTTAAAGAAGATGTTCTTAATGTTTTGACACAAGGGATAAAAGCGCCACCTCCTGCTGTTTCTGCGTCCAGCTCTGCACCTGCTTTTGTATCTAGTTCTTCCGTTGCTCCTGTTCAGGAAATGCGTGAAGAACGCGTTCGTATGACAAAATTGCGTCAAACAATTGCACGTCGTCTTAAGGATGCACAGAATACAGCGGCAATGTTAACCACGTTTAATGAGGTTGATATGTCTGCTGTGATGGATTTGCGCAAGCGTTATAAGGATCTTTTTGAAAAGAAACATGGTGTTAAGCTTGGTTTTATGGGATTTTTTACCAAAGCTGTTTGTCATGCGTTAAAAGAACTTCCTGCTGTTAATGCGGAAATTGATGGGACAGATATTATTTACAAGAATTATGTTAATGCCGGAATTGCTGTTGGAACAGATAAGGGACTTGTCGTTCCTGTCGTTCGTGATGCAGATCAGATGTCGTTGGCAGAAATTGAAAAGGAAATAGGACGTTTGGGGCGTCTCGCTCGTGATGGAAAATTAGCAGTTTCTGATATGCAAGGCGGAACTTTTACCATTACCAATGGCGGGGTTTATGGATCGTTAATGTCGACGCCGATTTTGAATGCACCACAATCTGGTATTTTGGGAATGCATGCCATTAAAGAGCGGGCAATGGTTATTGATGGCCAAATTGCCATTCGCCCTATGATGTATTTGGCACTTTCTTATGATCATCGTATTGTAGATGGTCAAGAAGCTGTGACTTTTCTTGTGCGTGTTAAGGAAAGTTTAGAAGATCCGGAACGCCTTGTTCTTGACTTGTAAAAGTGCAATTTTCAGGATGAAAGGAAAAACGGATGTCTTATGATGTGGTTGTGATTGGAGCGGGGCCGGGTGGTTATGTCGCAGCAATAAAAGCGGCGCAACTGGGCCTTAAAACAGCAATTATTGAAAAACGTACAACGTTGGGGGGGACGTGTCTTAATGTCGGCTGTATTCCTTCTAAAGCATTGCTACATGCTTCAGAAGTGTTTGCTGAAACGCAACATGGCTTTGAAACACTTGGTATTTCTATTGCAAAATCGAAGCTTAATCTTGATCAAATGATGGCGCATAAAAAAGCTGTTGTTACAGCCAATACCAGTGGTGTCTCTTTCTTGATGAAAAAGAATAAAGTTGACACTTTTTTTGGTACAGCCAAAATTTTAGCCGCAGGTCAAATTGAAGTTGTTGCTAGGGATGGTAACAAACAAACGATTGCAACGAAGAATATCATTATTGCTACGGGTTCAGAAAGTTCGGGCATTCCGGGCGTGAATGTCGAAATCGATGAAAAGGTTGTTGTTTCTTCTACAGGGGCACTTGCTCTTGAGAAAGTACCAACGCGTATGATTGTTGTTGGTGCTGGTGTTATTGGTTCAGAGCTTGGTTCAGTTTGGAGTCGTTTGGGCGCTAAAGTTACCATTATTGAATATCTTAATAAAGTTTTAGGATTAATGGATGGTGAAGTTTCACGACAGTTTCAAAAGATAATGGAAAAACAGGGAATTGAATATAAGACTGGTGCAAAAGTGACAGCTATTACGCAATCTGGTTCAGGAGCTCAAGTAAGCTTTGAAGCGGTTAAAGGTGGAGAATCTGAAACTTTAGAGGCTGATGTTGTACTCATTGCTACTGGACGTTCTCCATATACGGAAGGTCTTGGTTTGGTAGAAGCTGGTGTTAAAGTGGATGAGCGTGGTTTTATTGATATCGATGCGCATTGGCAGACGAATATTCCAGGAATTTATGCAATTGGTGATGTTGTTAAAGGACCAATGTTGGCGCATAAGGCGGAGGAAGAAGGTGTTGCTGTGGCAGAAATTTTGGCGGGTCAAAAAGGACATGTTAATTTTGATGTGATCCCTAGTGTTGTCTATACACAACCGGAAATTGCCAGTGTAGGAAAGACAGAAGAAGAACTGAAAGCTGCTGGCATTGATTATAATGTTGGTAAGTTTCCTTTCATGGCCAATGGTCGTGCACGCGCGATGCAAAAAAATGATGGGTTTGTTAAAATCCTTGCCGATAAAAAAACAGATCGGGTTTTGGGTGGACATATTCTTGGATTTGGTGCTGGTGAAATGATCCATGAAATTGCAGTTTTAATGGAATTTGGTGGTTCATCAGAAGATTTAGGACGTTGTTGCCATGCGCATCCTACTTTATCGGAAGCAGTGCGAGAAGCAGCTTTAGCAACATTTGCTAAACCACTGCATATTTAACTCTCTAGATGCGATTTTTCATGCTCTGTAACTCTTTCTGAAAAAGGCTAAGATACATTTTTGTAAATTTATGTGTTGGGGATTTATGCAAAAACCGTCCTTTTCAAGGGACGGTTTTTCTGTATTTGTTTCTGGTAGTGGAAATAGGTTTAGAATTGTAACTTTTTCTCTTCTTGTTGTTCTCTTATCCAAGTTGAAAGCCCCATATGATCAAGATATTTGAGGAAAGGGCGTGAGGGTAATTCTTCTACATTGACCATGGTTTTAACATCCCATTCTCCGGTGGCAATAAGAAGAGCGGCAACAGCTGCTGGTACACCAGCTGTGTAAGAAATGCCTTGTGCACCGGTTTCATGAAAAGCTTGTTTATGATCAGCGATATTATAGATAAAAACTTCTCTTGGCTTTCCATCTTTTTCGCCTTTAATAAGGTCTCCAATACAGGTTTTTCCTGTATAGTTTGGTGCTAAAGAAGCGGGATCTGGTAAGACGGCTTTCACCACTTTTAAAGGAATAACCTCTTGACCCTCTGCTGTTTTTATGGGCTGTTCGGATAAAAGTCCAAGATTTTTCAAAACGTTAAAAACAGTGATGTAATGTTCACTAAATCCCATCCAGAAGCGAATATTTTCAACATCGAGATTTTTAGATAATGAATGAATTTCATCATGCCCTGTCATATAAGCTTTTTGTTTTCCCACAACGGGAAGATCCCATTCGTGGCTAATTTCAAACATTTGATTAGAAACCCATTTTTTATTTTGCCAAGACCATACTTTTCCCGTAAATTCTCGGAAGTTAATTTCTGGATCAAAATTTGTGGCAAACCAATGTCCATGGTTTCCGGCATTAATATCGATAATATCAATATCGGTGATTTTATCAAAGTAACATTCACGCGCTAACGCTGCATAGGCATTTACAACGCCTGGGTCAAAGCCTGCACCTAAAATAGCTGTTATACCAGCCTTTTCACATTCTTGACGTCTAGGCCATTCATAATTGCCATACCAAGGAGGTGTTTCACAAATTTTCAAAGGGTCTTCATGAATTGCAGTATCGATATAAGCACATTTTGTTTCGATACAAGCCGAAAGAACAGACATGTTAAGAAAAGCCGATCCAACATTGATGACAATTTCACATTTTGTTTTTTGGATGAGTTTTATGGTCTCTTCTACATTCATTGCATTGAGCATATGCCCCTTAAGAACACGCTGTTCTTTCATTGTGTTTTTTTCTTTAATGGAAGCAATGATAGCTTCACATTTTTTGAGTGTTCGTGAAGCAATATGAATGTCACCGAGAATATCGTTGTTTTGAGCACATTTGTGTGCGACAACTTGTGCAACACCTCCAGCACCAATAATGAGAATATTTTTCTTCATTGTAGATTCGTTTCCTTTTTAACACTGTTGTATGACGTTTCTTGAACGGTTATTTTTTTATGAAAGACTTTTCAGATAGTCATTATAGCTAAATTGGCGTTGAACTGTTAGTGTACCATCAAATTCTTTAATAACAATGGCGGGCATTGCAACACCATTAAACCAATTCTTCTTAACCATTGTATAGCCTGCTGCATCTTGAAACGATAATCTATCACCTACTTTAAGGGGTTCTGGAAAATGAAATGTTCCAAAAATATCACCGGCAAGACAGGATTTTCCACAGACCATAATTTCATAAGGGCCCTGATTGGGCTCTAATTTGGCATTTTCACGATAAATGAGAAGATCAAGCATATGGGCTTCAATTGAGCTATCAACGATAGCGAGTTTTTTTTCATTATATAACGTATCAAGAACACTTACTTCTAGTGTGGTGCTTTTTGTTATAGCGGCTTCTCCTGGTTCTAGAAAAATGGTGACACCATAGGTTCTTGAAAAATGTTTTAAACGTTTTGCAAAAGTTTCTAGAGGATAATTTTCAGCTGTAAAATGAATTCCACCACCAAGGCTTATCCAGTCAACAGCAGCGAAAAGTTCTGCGAATTTTTCTTCCATATAATTTAGCATTTGATTAAAAAGATTAAAATCAGCATTTTCGCAATTATTATGAATCATGAGCCCATTGATAAGGGGCAAAACTTCTTTGATAGCACTTTTATTGGCTTCTCCTAAGCGGCTAAAAGGGCGAGAAGGGTTGGCAAGATCAAAGTTGGATGCGCTGATTCCTGGATTTAATCTGAGCCCTCGTTGAATGGTTTTTGTTTTATCAGCAAAGCGTTGAAGTTGTTGTATGGAATTAAAAATAATTTTGTCTGCATAACCACATGCTTCATCAATCTCATGATCTGCCCAAGCAACCGAATAAGCATGGGTTTCTTTGCCGAATTTTTCTCTTCCCAAACGCAGTTCATAAAGGGATGATGATGTGGTTCCATCCATGAACTCAGACATTAAATCAAAAACACTCCATGTCGCAAAACATTTCAAAGCAAGCAGAATTTTTGCTCCAGATATTTCGCGTAAGCGCGTGATAATTTCCATATTTTTTACGAGTTCAGATTTATCTATAAGATAATAGGGAGTTCTTATCATTGTTTATCCATTCTCTTTTGAAGGATCTTATTACCAAGACTAACGTTTAATACAAAGAGCAACAGAATGTCTCAAAAAAAAAGAGGTCTGTTTTTCTTTAGCAGTAGAAAAATTTTCTGTAACTGCGTTTTGGTTTTGTAATGATGAGATTTGCGTTATGTATGTGAAAAAAAAATTATATTATGCTTTAGCTCTTATATTCGTTAGTGGTTTTTTCATTATAACAGTTAACGTTGTTTATTGGGGGGAAAATAAGAGTGATGTTGAAGCCAAAGTGGCTCCTCAGGTTTTTGTTCAAGAAAGTACGATGCCTCTGGTTTTTACGGGACGTAGAGAACTTAACGGTTTTAAAGGGTATCATAATTATCGGCGTGGTTATCGTAAGTATAGAGATAATTGGTGGTATCCTGAAGCGGCCTTTGTTGTATTGCCACATCTAAATACAAAACACACGCTCTTGAAAGGTATATCAGATGCGAAAAAACTGCCTCAAGAGCATATTGAATCTTGTCGTGCGCGTTATCGCTCTTATAATAAAAATGATAACAGTTATCAACCTTTTTATGGGCCTCGTAAGCAGTGTCTTTCGCGCTTTTTAAAAGGGTAGAAGTTGTTAAATGTAAAAAATTTCTGTCGAATCTTGTCGTATTCGTTCTTATTTTAAAATTAAAGAGGGAATTTATATGATGCGTATTTTTTCGCGCAACAGTTGTTTTTTAAAAATTTTAAGTGCTTTTAAGTTTTATTAAATCTTATTATCGTAAGTGCGAGATGAGGGGGTGACAATATAAATTATAAATTTTTATTTTGTTTATGACAAAATATTAAGGACAGTAGGGAGCTTAAAGAATGACAATACGGGAAGCAATGTTGATATTGCTCGTTTTGCTCCCCTTTGGTGGAAGTGCTGTGATTGGTTTCTTTCGTTCGACGGCAAAAAATAATGAAGCATGGTTTGCTGGGATTGTTGCACTTTTCTGTCTTCTTTTTACAATAATGCTTTATCCAGTGGTACATGGAAACCATGTGGTACGTTTAGATATTTCATGGCTTTCAGAGTGGGGCGTTGATTTGATTCTCCGTATGGATGGTTTATCGTGGCTTTTTTGCTTGCTCATTACAGGAATTGGACTGCTTATTGTTGTCTACGCACGTTATTATATAGATCCAGCGGATTCTGTACCGCGTTTTTTTTCTTTTTTCCTGGCTTTTATGGGATCAATGATGGGAATAGTCTTGTCAGGAAATCTCGTATTTTTGGTTGTTTTTTGGGAACTCACTAGTATTTTTTCTTTTCTATTGATTGGTTATTGGTATCACAATGCAAGTGCGCGTGAGGGAGCGCGTATGGCTTTAACGATCACAGGTTTTGGTGGTTTTGCTCTTTTTATTGGAGTTTTATTGATTGGGTTCATCATTGGCAGTTTTGATTTGGATAAGGTATTGCAGTCTGGAGATATGATCCGGTCAAGTCCTTTTTATAACCCTGTTCTTATTTGTATTTTATTGGGAGGATTAACAAAGAGTGCACAGTTTCCTTTTCATTTTTGGTTGCCCAATGCCATGGCTGCTCCAACACCCGTATCGTCTTATTTGCATTCGGCGACAATGGTGAAAGCAGGATTGTTTTTGCTTGTTCGTTTATGGCCTGTACTTTCTGGGACAGAATCTTGGTTTTGGCTTGTTGGCTTTTCAGGTCTCTCAACCCTTTTGCTTGGTGCCTACTTTTCCATGTTTCAGCAAGACTTAAAAGGATTGCTTGCTTACTCAACGATTAGTCATCTTGGATTGATTACCACTCTTTTAAGCCTTGGTAGCCCGCTTGCATGTGTTGCAGCAATTTTTCATATGGCCAATCATGCTACTTTTAAAGCTTCTTTATTTATGGCTGCTGGCATTATTGATCATGAGACAGGAACACGTGATATGCGTAAACTGACAGGTCTTTATCGTTTTATGCCTATTACAGCAACTCTTGCTTTAGTGGCAAGTGCGGCAATGGCTGGAGTTCCTTTGTTAAATGGTTTTTTATCGAAAGAGATGTTTTTTGCTGAAGCAGTTGAAATGCATATGGATTCATGGCTCGATTGGATTGCACCTTATGTAGCGACACTGGCGAGCTTGTTTAGTGTGACTTATTCTATACGCTTTATTCATGGTGTTTTTTGGGGACCAAAACCTCTTAATTTACCCAAAACACCACATGAACCACCGCATTTTATGCGTTTACCAATGGAGCTTTTGGTCTTTATTTGTTTAGCAGTTGGTATTTTTCCGAATGTAACAATAGGGCCTATTTTGGATAATGCAGTTTTGTCTGTTTTAGGACCAATGACAGTTCCTTATAGCTTAGCTGTTTGGCATGGAATTAATACCCCGTTAATGATGAGTTTGGTGGCTTTATTAGGGGGCGGATTGCTCTATGCTGTCGGGCATCGTTATTTTTTATCTTGTGATGATGGGCCTCCGTTCTTTCGTCACTTGAAAGGACCACGTATTTTTGAACGCGTTCTTGTGATTGTTTCTTGGAAATGGGCGCGTACTGTGGAATCTATTTTATCAACACGCCGTTTGCAAATACAGTTGCACTGGATTTTTGGGGTGTGTTTTGTCTTTGTTGGTTTTTTGCTTTGGTGCGATGGTTTAATTACAGCAGGTTCTTTACCGCTTTTTCCACTTGATATTCCTTTTCTTGCTCTTTGGTTGGTGGGCGGATTGTGCGCACTTTTAGTTGCTTGGCAGGCGAAGTTTCATCGCCTTGCTTCACTTATGCTGTTGGGGGGAGCCGGTTTGATGACTTGTGCAACCTTTTTATGGCTCTCTGCACCTGATTTGGCAATAACACAATTGGTTGTTGAAGTGGTAACAACCGTCTTGTTATTGCTTGGTTTGCGGTGGTTGCCTAAACGTTTGTATAATCCTGCTCCAACTTCTGTTCATTTTTTTGTGCGTTTGCGTCGTATGCGTGATTTCTTTATAGCTCTTGTCGGAGGTGCAGGGGTAGCGTGGCTCTCCTTTGCCATGATGACACGTCCTCAAGGGACAACAATTTCTGATTTTTTTCTGACAAATGCTTATTCTGCTGCAGGTGGTCGCAATGTTGTGAATGTGTTGTTGGTTGATTTTCGTGGTTTTGATACCATGGGAGAAATTGTCGTTTTGGGTATTGTTTCACTCACTGTTTTTGCTCTTTTACGGCGGTTTCGTCCTGCTCCTGAAAGTATTGATGCGCCTTTTCAACAACGTGTTCAAAAAGCTTTTGATATGGAACAGCCTGATCGGGATGTGGGGGATACAGTATTGAATTATCTCACTATTCCTGCCGTTATGATGGGGTGGCTCTTTCCGGTTATTATCGCTTTTTCGGTTTATTTATTTCTGCGGGGGCATGATTTTCCAGGAGGCGGGTTTGTCGGTGGCGTGACGTTAGCGATAGGTTTTATTTTGCAATATCTTGCTCGTGATATTCGTTGGGTGGAAAGCCGTTTGAGGGTTTTACCTTTGCGTTGGATGGGGTTTGGCTTACTATTGTCAGTTGCTACGGGAGGGGGGGCTTTGTTGGTTGGCTATCCTTTTTTAACCTCCTTTTTTCAATATACTGATCTTCCGTTGATTGGTAAGATTCCTGTAGCATCTGCTTTTTTATTTGATTGTGGTATATTTTGTCTTGTGTTTGGAGCAACTGTTCTCATTTTAATTGCACTTGCACACCAGTCCATTCGTAGTTACCGAATCGGTAAGAAACCTCTTTTAAAAGAGAAGGAGGATTAATGGAAATTATTCTTTCTTTGGGTATTGGTGTTCTTGTTGGATCAGGTATTTGGCTGGTTTTACGTCCACGAACTTTTCAGGTCATTCTTGGGTTATCTTTGATTTCCTATGGTATTAATCTTTTTATGTTTTCAATGAGTAGACCACGTAGCAATGCTGCACCGATTGTTGATCCTTCCACTCTGATCAATCCAGAGAATTATGTTGATCCTCTTCCGCAAGCGTTGGTTTTGACGGCAATTGTGATTGGTTTTGCAACAACGGCTTTATTTTTGGTGATTCTCCTCGTTTCACGTGGATTAACAGGCTCAGATCACGTTGATGGACGTGAGGTGCAATGATGAAATCCTGCATGCAGCACCTTCTTATTTTGCCTATTCTTTTACCATTAAGCACTGGAGCACTCCTTCTCTTTTATGATGAACGGCGTTCAAAACTTAAATCTCTCATCAGTCTTTTTTCTGCGGGATTGTTGGTTATTATTGCGGTTTTGTTGATTGTGCGTGCTCTTGAAGTTACGCCGGCTTCGGAGGTTTATCGGCTTGGCAATTGGCCTTCTCCCTTCGGAATTGTTTTAGTTCTTGATCGTTTAAGCGCTATGATGCTTTTGCTTTCTAGTTTGTTGATGATGAGCGCGTTGGTTTTTGCACAGGCGCATTGGTACAAAGCGGGTCCTCATTTTCAGTCACTGATGCAATTTTTCATGGTTGGAATAAACGGTGCTTTTTTGACAGGTGATTTATTCAATTTATTTGTGTTTTTTGAAGTGATGTTAACAGCTTCTTATGGGCTAGCATTGCATGGTTCTGGTCAGTTACGTGTGCGTGCAGGGTTGCATTATGTTGTGGTTAACCTTGTAGCTTCGCTCTTTTTTTTACTTGGTACGGCACTCATTTATGGAGTCGTTGGTACCCTTAATATGGCCGATTTGGCTGTAAAAATGAAACATATAGCTTCTGGCGATATTGTTTTATTCGAAATAGGTGCTGCGCTTTTGGGTATTGCCTTTTTACTCAAAGCGGGTATGTGGCCACTTAATTTTTGGTTGATGCCAACTTACAGCGCAGCAGCAGCTCCCGTGGGGGCATCGTTTGCACTTTTGAGTAAGGTGGGTATTTATATTATTTTACGTTTAACATTGCTCTGTTTTAGCCCTGAAAGTGGATATTTTAGCCATTTTGGTCATATGGTTTTGTTTTATGGTGGGCTTGCTACTATGGCTTTTGGTTTTATTGGGGTCTTGGCTAGCCAAGTTTTGGTGCGTTTGGCAGCTTATAGTGTTCTTGTCTCTTCCGGTACATTGTTGGCAGCAATTGGTATTGGCAGTACAGAGCTTATAGCAGGGGCACTCTTTTATATTGTTTCTTCAACTTTAGCTCTTGGCGCTTTTTTTCTTTTGGTAGAGCTTGTTGAACGCTGTCAGGATGTGGCTGCGAATGTTTTGACTGTTACAATGGAAGTATATGGTGATGATGAAGAGGAGGAAGACGATGAAGTCGGCACTTATTTGCCAGTAACTTTGGCAATTCTTGGGGCTTGTTTTGGTCTTTGTGCTATTTTGATTATTGGTCTTCCACCTTTTTCAGGTTTCGTTGCAAAACTTATGATGTTCTTGGCAATTTTAAACCACATTAAGGAGGATTTATCTGCTTCTCTACCGGTTTATCATGATTGGCTCTTTATGATTTTTGTTACCCTCTCTGGTTTTGCAGCTCTAATTGCTCTTACACGAACGGGTATCCATACTTTTTGGGTCTCTCTTGAAGAGAGGATTCCGCGTGTGCAGGTGATTGAATTTGCACCTATTGTTGTTCTTCTTGTTTTGTGTTTTCTTATAACAATTGTTGCTGCTCCTGTTGGTCATTATATGGCTGAAACAGCTAAAACTTTATATGAGCCTCAAAATTACATTGGAAGTGTTTTAGATGATTTTTCTCTCAAAAAGAGGGAGATAAAACGATGAACTCTTTTTGTCCTTTCCCTTTTTTTAGTGCAGCAATTGTTTTTATGTGGTTGACCTTAAACGGTTTTAGTTTAGATCAATTGCTTTTAGGGATTATAATTGCTTTGTTTAGTGGTTGGGTGATGCAGTTTCTTGAGCTGGAAAAAATCACTCTTAAAAATTGGCGTGCAATTTTTCGTTTGATTTTTCGCGTGTTTATCGATTCTATCATGTCAAATATTTCAGTAGCTTTCTTTGTTTTTACAAAAAGGCTTCAAAAACAACAATCTGGTTTTATCGTGGTACCTCTTTTTCTTGAGAGTTATACTGCTTTGGCAGTTTTAGCGTGCATCCTTGCAATAACTCCAGGAACCGTTTGGATTGCCTATAATAGAAAAAATGGTGAACTATTGCTTCATGTCTTAAATTTTAAGAATGGATATGATTACCAGCGATTTATCAAACAACGATATGAACAATTACTTTTGGAGATTTTTTCATGAGTATGGTTATTCTTTATTGGGGGCTTTTCATCTCACAGTTTTTTTTAAGTTTAGCGATGCTTCTCGCATTGTTTCGGCTGATTTATGGACCGCGGGCGCAGGATCGTATTGTTGGTTTAGATGCTCTTTATATAAATACTATCCTTTTATTTCTTACATTCGATATCCGTTCAGGAACAACCATTTATTTTGTAGCAGCTCTTATTCTTGGGCTTTTAGGCCCTGTATCGAGTGTTGCTTTGGCAAAATTTCTTATGCGCGGGGAGATTATTGAATGAAAGACGATGTATCGCTTGTGGTTGCTATTATTGTTACAGTTTTTTTAATATTAGGGTCTGGTCTCACATTGATTGGAGCAGTAGGGTTGGTGCGTTTTTCCAATTTTTATGAGCGTTTGCATATGCCTTCATTGAGTACAAGTTGGGGCGCAGGGAGTATTCTCATTTCTTCATTTCTTTATTCAATATTTGTAGACCAGCATTTTGTTTTTCATGAATTCTTGCTAGTGATCTTTTTGTTTGTAACGACACCAGTATCCTCTATGTTGCTGTCACAGGCCGCAGCTTATCGAAATTATTCAGAAAATAAATTAAAAAAGCCGCTGGCTCTTTTATCGCATCAGACGGACGAAAAATTATCCGCAACAGAAGAAACATCATAAGATTAAGAGCCAGCATGGTTTTGAGTGTATAAGAAGTTTTTTATTTTGTATCTTTTTCTTCTACACAGCGGAAGGGCTTTCCCTCTTCTGAATCATTAATGAGGTCATACAATAAGGCTTCGTTTTGTTTTGTCCACCAAATATATTCACCTCCCGCATATTTTGCGCCCGAAGCAGCAATGACATTGGCCGCGATAATACGCTTTTTATTCCATTTGAGATCAACTAAAGCAATATCATCGGTATCATAGTAGGTTGCTTCAACGCGCTCTTTTTTTGTTCCAATATTGCATTGGTAGGTAACAGATTCTATTGTTGGTTCTGGAGTGTCTGGTACCTCAATGACTAAAGAGCCAGCAAAAGCACTCATTGCGCTAAACAGTGAGAAAATTAAAGTGGATACAAACTGTAAATTAAAAAAAGTTTTTTTCATAATGTTTACCTGATTATTTAGAATAATAATGTTGTTTCATCTTTGCAGCGGATGAGTTTTTTTCCTTCTGGATCACGAATACGATCATGAAGTGTGACTTCGTTGTTGTTTTCCCACCAAATGTACCCTTCTCCTTCATATTTTTTTCCTATGTTGGCGATTACATTTGCAGCAATGACACGATCACCTTTCCACTTGAAATCAAGCAACGAAATATTGTCAGCATTGAGATAGACTGCTTCAACCCGTTCTTTACTTGTTCCAGCATCACATCGATAGGCAATCGTTTGTGTTTTGGGTTCTGGAGTGTCTGGTACTTCAATGATGAAAGAGCCAGCGAAGGCATTCATTGAGCTGAAAGGTGATAGAATCAAAGTGGCAAAAAATCCCCAAATTCGTAAAGTTTTTTTCATAATGCTTCCCTGTGTTATGCAGAAGAATGATTTGACTGATATAATGGTGTCTACGGCAGGATTCGAACCTGCGGCCCCAGGATTCATACCACTTCGATTTTCACCGCCAGCTTTACAAGGCTGTTTGTGGTCTGGACTGTCTCTTCACCTTGAAGCTTGTGCTCTTTAGGTGCTGCCCGTTCAGTCTCTACACCTTCCTTTCTTTTTAAAAAAAGGCTTGGCTCGGGATTGGCATATAGTCTCCTATGAAGCTTTCCCCGAATTTGAGCAGATCCACTTTAAGGATTTCTCCTTAAGGCGCCCAATTTCTTTAGGAATCCTGTGCTCTATCCTCCTGAGCTACGCAGACATCATCATACTTTATTTCTTTAATAGAAGTATAAAAACGAATCAATTATATTCAATATGAATTAACGAATTTCTGCTATTTTTTGTTCTAGAAAGGTCAAAACTGTCTCCGGAGGGACATTTTTTGCAATAAATGATTGCCCAATTCCGCGTGTTAGGATGAAGGTCAGGCTATTTTGCGAAACTTTTTTGTCTTGAGCAATGAAGGTGAGCAGTGTTTTAGCATCTGGGAGTTTCCCTGGAATATCTTTTAATTGTGTAGGCAGTCCCATGGCTTTGAGGTGTGTTTCAACACGTTGTGTGATTGTGGGGTCTGTTAAATTGAGTTGAGCAGAAAATTGATGGGCTAAAACCATCCCAATTGCTACGCCTTCACCGTGGATGAGGCGGCTTGAGTCATAGGCTGTTGCTGTTTCAAGCATGTGTCCAAAGGTGTGGCCAAGGTTTAAGAGTGCACGTTCTCCTCTTTCATATTCATCACGTGCAACAATGTCAGCTTTAAATTGGCATGAGCGGACAATCGCTTCTATTCGTATGGGGCCATTGGAAAAAACTTCTTGCCCATTTTTTTCAAGCCACTCAAAGAAATCAGGTTGGTTAATAAGGCCATATTTAACCATTTCAGCGTAGCCAGCGCGAAATTCGCGCAAGGGTAATGTATCAAGAACAGATGTGTCGGCAATAACGCATTGGGGTTGATAAAAAGCACCAATGAGATTTTTACCATATTGGCTATTGATGCCTGTTTTTCCACCAACAGAGGAGTCAATTTGTGCAAGAAGCGTTGTAGGCATTTGAATGAAATTCATACCGCGGCGTATCATACTTGCGGCGAATCCTCCTAAGTCTCCAATGACACCACCACCAAAAGCAATAACGCAATCACCTCTTTCTAGACGTGCAGCAAGAATTTTATCGATGACAGTTTGCAGAGTTGAAAATGATTTTGATTGCTCTCCTGCTTCTACGACGATTGGAACAAAATGGATTTCACTTTTTGTTAATTCTTCCTGCAATTTAGCCAAATGGAGATGTGCAACATTTTTATCTGTAATAACAGCTAAACGCGTTTGAAAACCTTTTTGGTTAAGAGAACGCTTTATGTGTGAAGCAGCTTGTGCAATCAGATCTGGGCCGATGATGATATCGTAACAGTGCTTATCCAATTTAATGGTGACGGTCTTGGCTTGCATTCTTGTTATTCCTATCGTTGAGTTCTGTGTACAAGTAGTGCTGTACGGACCGTATAACATTTTGTGCTACAGTATGACGGCTTTCTTTATGACTGTTAATTGTTAAATTTGCTTTTGCATAGATTGGATTGCGTTGTTCCATGAGTTTTTGCATGGTTTCTTTAGGGTTTGCTGTTTGAAGGAGTGGTCGCGTTGGACGCCGTAAAACACGTTTCATGAGGATATCAAGATCCACTTTGAGCCATATGGATACACCATTTTGATGAATGGCTCTGCGAATATTTTCGTTCATATAGGCACCACCGCCTGTTGCTAAAACAAGAGGACTTTTTTTCATGATGTTGAGAATAACGCGTTGTTCAAGAGCGCGGAATTCTGCTTCACCATAAATTTTAAAAAGTTCTGTGATTGTCATTTGTGCTGCTTTTTCAATCTCTTGGTCGGAATCATAAAATGGCAAGTGAAGCATAGTGGCTATGCGGTGTCCGATTACAGATTTTCCTGCACCCATAAGACCTACAAGGACAAGGGCTCGTTTATCAAGAGTTGATAAAAGTTGTTTCTTTATTTGTGCTATCGAAGGCTGCTTAGATTGATGATTTTTCATAACTTTATTTCGGCATTTATCTGCCTTAAAGTCAATTCCTGTTAATCTTTGTAAGGCATGATAAGGCATAGAGTGTTTTTAGAGTGTTTATTGTTTTATGCCAACATTGACCAGATTTTTGATGATTCTTTTCATTTCGCTTATTGTGCTTTTCAGTATAATGGCTGTTCTCGTGGTTTGGGTGGAACCGGTGACTGTGGATATGTATATCGATGTTCCTTTAGATTCCTTGAATCTTTCTTCGAAAGCGAATCAATAAAATGAAAAATGGTGCTATGGTAGATCATTTTCTTGAGATGATGAGTGCTGAGCGAGGAGCTTCTCCACATACGCTTGCAGCTTATCAGCATGATTTACAATGGGCACAAGATAAACTGTCTTCGCATTCTGTTTCGCTTTTTTCAGCGCAAAAAGAAGATTTAATTGGTCTTTTGTCGCTTATGCACACTCTTGGCTTTACAGCAGCTTCGCAAGCGCGTCGTTTATCGACATTGCGTCAGTTTTATCAATTTCTTTATGCAGAGGGGGTGAGAGCAGATGATCCCTCTTATGATATTGATGCGCCTCGTCAGGGACGCCCTTTGCCTAAAATTGTTAGTGAGGATGCGGTGACAAAATTGCTTGATTTAGCACAGTTGGAAGTGGAACAAGCAGACTATGGGTCAAAGAATTATTTTCGCGCATTGCGTCTTCAGCTGTTGATGGAAATGCTTTATGCAACAGGGCTGCGTATTAGTGAATTGGTGAGTCTTCCGGTACAGGCTGTCCGAGGGGAGGGGTACAGTGTTTTAGTGCGTGGCAAGGGCAAAAAAGAACGAATGGTGCTTTTATCGAAAAAAGCATATCAAGTTCTTTCACAATGGTTAGATTTGCGTGATAAAGGAAAGGGTGCGGAAAGTCTTTATCTTTTTCCTGCACACTCACAGACAGGGTATATTGCTCGACAAGTTGTTGCACGCGAGTTGAAAGGTCTTGCAAGAAGAGCAGGAATAAGGAGTGGCTTTTCTCCACATGTGTTACGCCATGCTTTTGCTAGCCATCTTTTGCAAAATGGCGCTGATTTACGAGCTGTTCAGCATTTATTAGGCCATTCTGATATTGCTACCACTCAAATTTACACACATGTGTTGGAAGAAGGTCTTTATCGTTTGGTTAATGAGCATCATCCACTTGCAGATAAACAGAAGGCTGGGTAAAGAAAAGGTGTTGTTTAAAAAAACACTTTATAAAGCGAATTATAAGTTTATAAGTCACATCAAATAAGTTGAGGACAATGTATAATTATCTTGATTTTGAAAAACCAGTTGCTGATCTTGATGGGAAAATTCTCGAATTAAAACAGATTGCTCAACAAGAGGGAAGCCTTGATATGAGCGATGAAATCGCGCGTCTTGAAGTGCGCTCCCAAACGGCATTGCGTGATATCTATAAAAAATTATCTCCGTGGCAAAAAACACAAGTGGCTCGCCATCCTGATCGTCCTCATTTTATGGATTACTCTGCACGTTTGCTTAGTGATGTGACCCCTTTGGCGGGAGACCGCAAATTTGCGGAAGATGAGGCTATTCAAGCGGGATTTGCACGCTTTAAAGGAGAAGCAATTGCGTACATAGGTCAGGAGAAAGGTCATGATACGCAAACCCGTTTGCGCTATAATTTTGGTTCTGCACGACCAGAAGGATATCGTAAAGCCGTGCGTATTATGGAAATGGCTGATCGGTTTGGTTTGCCCCTCCTCACTTTTATTGATACGGCTGGGGCTTATCCTGGTGTGAGCGCTGAAGAGCGGGGCCAAGCAGAAGCAATTGCCCAATCAACAGCGGCAACTTTGCGTTTAAAAGTTCCTGTTGTGTCCGTTGTTATTGGAGAAGGTGGTTCGGGAGGGGCGATAGCAATTGCTGCCGCCAACAAAGTTTATATGCTGGAACATGCAATTTATTCTGTTATTTCTCCAGAAGGGGCTGCTTCTATTTTATGGCGTGATCCAACCCGTGCAAAAGATGCCGCAATGAATATGCGTATTACCGCACAAGATTTATACCGGTTAAAGATTATTGATGACATTATTCTGGAACCTCTAGGAGGTGCGCATCGAGATAAAGAAGCAGCAATTGATGAAGCGGGTAATGTGATTTCTTCTGCATTAGAGACTATGGTAGGCAAAGCTGGTGAAGTTCTTAAACGAGAGCGTTGGGAGAAATATCTTCAAATTGGTAGATCTCTAGCATAAGTTATTTTTTGTGAGGGGATAGATTGGAGTTTTATTCGATGACATTCAACAGGTTCCTCACTGTATGTGTTGTGTTTGCAATGGGAATATTAACGGCATGCGGGGTAAGATTGCCGGCATCTATTCGGGCTAAAGTTGAGCAACCACTTCCACAAGAAATCTACAATAGAATGGCTCTCTATAATATCGATCCCTATGCACCAATTATGATGCGTTTTTTTAAGGAGGAAAATGTTGCCGAAATTTGGAAGCAATCTCGTTCGGGGCCTTTTATGCTGGTAGCCCGCTATGGTATTTGCAAATGGTCAGGACAGCTTGGGCCCAAATATAAAGAGGGGGATTTACAGACGCCTGAAGGTTTTTATACCATTACTGCAAATCAAATGAATCCTTACTCAAAATATTATCTTTCCTTTAATATAGGTTTTCCAAACCTTTATGATCAGGCAAATGGTCGCACAGGAAAACATCTTATGGTGCATGGTTCTTGTTTTTCCGCGGGATGTTATTCCATGAGTGATAAAAATATGGCACAAATTTATGCTTTTGCACGAGATGCTTTTAGAGGAGGACAGAGAGAATTTCAGTTGCAAGCTTTTCCTTTTCGTATGACTGATGCTAATATGGAACGCTATCGTACCGATCCACATTATCAATTTTGGGTAATGTTGAAAGAAGGCTATGATTTCTTTGAGGAGCATCGTAAGCCTCCAATCGTTCAAGTTTATGCAAAACGTTATGTTTTTAATCGTGACACTGATAAAATTTCTGCTTCTTTAATGCAGTGAAGGTATTCTTATATAAACGTAGATCTCTCTGCTTGTTTGAGAATGCTTTGTTATTGACTCGTAGTGTGTGAGTACTTGTGGTGAGATGTGGTGGAGTGTGTTTGAAAACCTGTTTTCTCTGTCTATTAAGAATTTTCTTATTGAAGATTAAAGAAGAAATTAAAATTTCATTCCTGGAATGACTAGGGGATTGTCTAATATGGCAGTTTTGTCTGCAGTATCTATTGCTGGTTTGTTTAAAAATGCATCGAAGAGTTTTTGTATTGCTTCTTTTTCAATTCCATCTGCAATGATAACAAAACGCGTTTGTATGATTCCTTGTGGCCAAGCTGAAAGTCTTATAGGTGGATGAAAAAATGTCTGTACACCGTGCAACACAAGTGGGTGGTGTGGATCATCACGCAAGGCAACAATTGCTTTAAGACGTAATAATTTTGCACCATAAAGGTCTCTTAGGAGATCTAAAAAAGCTTCAATAGTAGTGTAATCAAGAAGTTCTTCACAGTCTAATAAAAAGCTGCGAATGGTCCAAGGGTGCGTATGATCATATGGAGTACTGGTGAGGCATTGTTTAAAGTATCCATTTTCTTCTTTTTCATCCCATAATGTTTCACTCATTAAGGCACTTGAACAACAATGGTCAGAATGGACATCAATGATTTGTGCTGTAGGATTTATCGTTTTGAGTGTGTTGATAAGTGTATTTGAAAGCGTTTTTTCGTCAATAAGATCCGTTTTTGTAAGAATAATTTTATCAGCAAATGCTAATTGTTTTTGTATTTCAGGGTAACGTTTGAGTATGGAAGGTGTGTTTAATATATCAAATGTTGCAAGAACAGCGTCGATAGAAAATGCTTGTGTTAAAAGGGGATGGCTTAGAAGAGCTTGTAGAATAGGGGCCGGATCAGCTAAGCCTGTTGTTTCGATGATAATGCGGTTGAGCTGTTTGAGATCTCCTCTATTAATGCGAACAATCAAATCAGTTAATGTATCAATAAGATCACTGCGCAAATTGCAGCATAAACAACCATTTGTAAGTTCGATGATTCCTTCGGTCGTTTTTTCAACCAGAAGATGATCAATACCCACTTCGCCAAATTCATTGATGATAACAGCACAATCAGCCAAAAGAGGATCGCGTAGCATGCGGTTGAGAAAAGTCGTTTTTCCAGAGCCTAAAAATCCGGTAATAAGCGTGAGAGGAATGCGCGTTTTTTTCATATTTCATCATCGACCATGACTTGCTGCTTTTGTTATAGGGTGGTTTTCTTGCTTTTTGTAGGGAATGTGAAATTTTTTTAGTGGCTTTATTTTTGCTTTATGTGTTTGTGGCGTACTAATGAGTCGTACTGATAAAGGAAGAGCAGAAGAAGGGGAAGGAGTGATAAAAGGTGAGGTAAGGATGATATTTCCTTGATCATCATAAGAATTTGCATGCATTTTAGCAGCTTCAGGCGTGCATGTTTGTTGTTTCATGTCACTTGCTTGCGTCATTTTAGTTCCATAGGGTTTTAGGGTTGCTAATGTTGTTTGGGGCGATCCTTGGTGCAAAAAACCTGTTTCAAGCAGTTGTGCGGCTTTTTCTTCTCTTTCACTTACGTTGCTAGATCCTAGAATGACAGCAATAATCGTGCGTTTGTTGCGGGTTGCTGAGGCAACAAGATTAAAACCGGAGGCACAAATAAAGCCTGTTTTCATGCCGTCGATTCCGTTAAAACGACCAATAAGATTGTTTGAATTGGGTTGAATTTTTCGTTTTTTACCAAAATCAATGGCTGGAATAGAAAAATAATGGACATATTGAGGAAATTCTCGACGAATCTGAACCGCTAAAAGAGCAATATCACGTGCTGTAGAATAATTATAGGGATGTGGTAATCCACTTGCATTCGCAAAATGCGTTCCAAACATGCCAAGACGTTGCGCTTCAGCATTCATTTTTTGCACAAAAGCTTCTTGTGAACCAGCGACTGCTTCACTCATAGCAATAGCCAAATCATTGGTGGAATTAACCAGAGTAATTGTTAAGGCTGTATCAAGAGTAAGAACGGAACCGGCTTTATAACCTGAATGGTGTGCAGGAGCTTTTGCTGCATATTCGCTGATGGTGATGTGTTGCTTTGGTGAAATTTCCCCTGCTTTCATGCCACGAAAAATAATATAAGCGGTCATTAATTTTGTTAAAGAGGCAGGATACCAGCGATCAAAAGCTTGATTATGCTCTAAAATGCGTCCAGTTGTCACGTCAACAGAAATAAAAGGCTGAGCGTGAGTAAAGGTACTCATAAAACTCATAACGAAAGATAAAAATAAATTATAGAAAAGCTGCCGCATTAAGTTTAAGTCCAATTTCTGTTTATCAGTAACTTAGAACTCTTTTAATGTAGCACATAACACTTTCGAATCCAGAACCGTGAGGGTAAATGGTTAATTACGTCTCAATTTTTTGCAGTGATTTAAGTTCTTGAAGCCTTTTTATAGCGGAAGGAGGCATTGGGGGAGGGCTTGGATCTTTAGATGCTCGTAGAAGCAATTCATCACAGGCTTTTTCTGTTTTTTCTATAAGTTGGTCTAGAAAATCACGTTTACTTAAACCGGCATCTATGGGGGGAAGAATACGAACACGAATTGTTCCAGGATAACGGCGAAAATTGTTGCGGGGCCAATATAAACCGGCATTGTGTGCAATGGGAACAACTTGAAGGTCCAATTCATTGTAAAGTGCAACAATCCCTGATTTATAATCTGGTTCTTGGCCTGGTTGTCGACGTGTTCCTTCGGGAAAGATCAGAATTTGACGCCCTTGTTTTGCTTTTTCTTTTGCTTTTTGTATGATGGTTTTTAAAGCTTTAATGGGTGTGGTTCGGTTGATGGGGATAATTTGTGTTTTTGCCATGTACCAGCCAAAAAGGGGAATCCATGTCAATTCACGTTTTAGGATAAGAGCAGGGTCATCAAGATGAGGTACAAGGCCAAAAGTTTCCCATGCAGATTGATGTTTGGGAGCGATGATATAGGACCCCTTGGGGAGATTTTCTAATCCTTCAATTTCATAGTGTGTGCCTGTAATGTATTTTTGTAAAAAAAGTGTAACACGCGCCCATGTTTTAGGTACAATCCACGCTTTTTTGCGTGGCATTAAAAAATAGATGGGGGCGTAAAGAATCATTTGTATGAAGGTCATTGTATAAAAAGCGAATGTAAAAAGAAGAGAACGAAGAACAAGCACTATATTTTCCATTTTATATCTGCAAAGAGACCATGTATATAACGCAATTTATGTGAGAAAACATCTCTCTTTATGTTTTTTCAAATATCTCTTTTTTGGATAACTTCTTTTCTGATATTTAAAAACATAAGGAAACAGGCTCATGAAACTACAGAGTAGCCAAGATACTCTTTTGATCCCGCGGATTTTATCTATTGCGGGTACTGATCCTTCTGGTGGCGCTGGAATGCAAGCGGATTTGAAGGTTTTTTCAGCTATGAAAACCTATGGTCTGAGTGTGGTGACGGCTGTTGTTGCACAGAACACACAAGGTGTACGTGCTTTTCAGGCTTTGGATGCTTCTTTTGTCGCTGACCAAATTGATGCCGTTTTTGAAGATATTCATGTGGATGCCGTTAAGATTGGTATGGTGGCAAATGCTCAAATTGCTCAAATTATTGCAGAGCGTTTGGCTTATTATAAACCCCGTTTTATTGTTTTTGATCCAGTTATGGTGGCAAAAAGTGGTGATGTCCTTTTAGAGCCCGATACGATTGAAATCATGCGTGATGTTCTTGTTCCACTGTCAACTTTGATCACGCCAAATTTGCCTGAGGCAGCACTGTTATTGGGATGTGAAGTGCAGTGGTCGTTAAACGCTATGTATCAATATGGTCCGCAGCTTTTGGCATTAGGGTGTCATGCAGCTCTCTTGAAGGGTGGACATTTAAGCGCTCTTACTAGAAAAAATACAGCGAATCACGATGATTCAAGTCCAGATCTTTATTGCGATTCTAAAGAACTTGTTATGCTGGAAGCTTCTCGTTTCATAACTACGCATGATCACGGCACAGGTTGTACTATTTCAGCTGCAATTGCAGCTTTATTGCCAACGCAGCCTTTAATTTGTTCTGTTAAACAAGCAAAGGACTATTTGAATGGTGCTTTATCTGCCTCAAATGCTTTACAAGTGGGAAAAGGACGGGGGCCACTTCACCATTTTTATGAATTATGGAAGAATGGCTAAAGCAATTGCATATAAAATTCCATTTCAGGATTTGTTGAGTGGTTCTTACCTTTTATTCAGTAGGAGTTGTTTAGGAAATGGGATGAGAAAGAGATGTGAGTATAATTTTATCACCTTATGCATTTTTTGCAAACTTGGATTTTGGCGATGGAAAATAGAAAAAATCAAAATCTGATGGCAAAAAAAGAGAGTTTTGAAAATCCAGAAAACCACCCTTAAAAACCCTTTGAAAAAAAATAAATTGGTACAAAACCTACTGTCAAATTATACAAAACCCGCCGACAAGCTACACTAGTGGCAAGCTACAGATATGAAAATACTGAATGCGAAATTCATGGAGCGGGCGATGGGATTCGAACCCACGACCCCAACCTTGGCAAGGTTGTGCTCTACCCCTGAGCTACACCCGCTCACCGATTCGAAACATATTTTGCTTCAGATGCTGTTGTATGGCGTAGCCTTTTGCGAATTGCAACAAAAAAATAACATTTCAGATTGATTTATTTTGCTTGCCTCTCAAAAAAGCAAATAAAGATTGATTTTAAAAGATTCTTCAGCAATAAACTATCACTTTTTTAATTGTTGCAAAAGAGGGGCGGAATCAAATGTCGAAAAGAATAAGCCTATTAGGGATTGCTATTGCAGCTGTTTTTGCCGTGAATAATTTTGCAAAAGCGGACGATCACATTAAACAAGTGAAAGTGGCAATTACTCAAATTATGGCACATCCTGCTGCCGATGCAGTGCGCAGAGGGGTGGAAGATGCGTTAGCGGAGAGCGGTTATAAGCAGGGTGAAAACTTCGAACTCACTTTTTTATCCGCACAGGGCAATATTTCTACGGCAACGCAAGTGGCACGAAAATTTGTTGGTGATAATCCTGATGTCATTGTTGCTATCAGTACGCCTTCAGCACAAACAATGTTTGCAGCAACGAAAAAAATTCCTGTTGTTTTTGCTGCGATTTCTGATCCTATAGGAGCAAAAATCGTGTCTTCGCTTACTAAACCCGGTGGTAATGTGACAGGCACTTCTGATCGTATAGATGTTGCAGGAAGTCTTAAGCTATTACAGGAAGTAAAACCAGATTTGAAAAAACTTGGTTATCTCTATAATGCTTCTGAAGCAAATTCTGTTTCAACACTTAAGATGTTACAGGATGTAGCAGATAAAGCGGGAGTCGAAGTCATACCTTCATCAGCGTCTAAGCCTTCTGATGTTCAGGCAGCAACGCGGGCTTTAATTGGTAAGGTGGATATCATTTTTATTCCCGCTGATAATACGGTTCTTTCTGTTTTAGAGGGAGCGTCAAGAGTTACACAGGAAACGAATACGCCTTTATTTGCTGTCGATTCTAATGCCATAGGGCGCGGTCCTTTTATGACGCAGGGCGTAAATTTCTATAATGTAGGAGTTGAGGCTGGGAAAATAGTCGTGCGTATTTTGAAGGGTGAAAAGCCAGGCGATATTGATATTATGCAAGCAGCTAATAATGATATCCGCATTGATATGAAAGCAGCTAAAAAAGCTGGCATTATCATTCCACAGGCAGTTATTGAACGCGCAACAAAGGTTATTCAGTAGGTTTCCATTGTCATGATATTGACATGATAAAAATACGTTAAGTTTTCATGAGGTGGGTTTCTGGATGAGTATATTTGCGTTTTCTGGTGCTGTAGAATTAGGTCTTATTTATGCATTTGTTGCACTTGGCGTTTATCTTTCCTTTCGCGTCTTGGATTTTCCTGATTTAACTGTCGATGGATCATTTCTTCTTGGGTCATGTGTTTGTGGTGTTTTGATTCTTTTAGGTTTCAATGCATGGACGGCTATGGCATGCGCCTTTTTTGCAGGTATGGCAGCTGGTTTACTAACAGCTTTGCTGAATTTGCATTTTGGCATTTTAAATCTTTTGGCTTCCATTTTAACAATGTCGGCGCTTTATACAATTAATCTCCGTATTATGGGGATTATGGGAGGGTCTAATGTTAATTTAGCACGTGCTGATACGGCTTTAACACCTTTTTATGATCTATTTGGTTTGCCTGATATCTTTGTGCGGCCTCTTTTTGTCGGTTTTGTATTGCTGGTCGTGGCGTTTTTGATTTGGCGCTTTTTGGAAAGTGAACTAGGTCTTGCTATGAGAGCAATGGGTGCTAATCCACGGATGGCTACGGCGCAAGGGGTTCATACCTCAGCGTTAATTTATTTTGGCATGGGTCTTTCAAATGCATGCGTGGCACTTGGAGGATCACTTTATATCCAAACCGCGATTGCTACCGATATTACTGGTGGAATTGGTACAATTGTTTTCGGTTTAGCGGCAGTTATTATCGGTGAAACCCTCTTTCGTACGCGCAATATTCTTTGGATTATTATCAGTTGTATTGTGGGTTCTGTTCTTTATCGTGTTGCAGTGCAATTTGCTTTTGAGGCACAGGGGATTGGTATTGATACGTCAACGGATCTTCAATTAATCACGGCGCTTTTGGTTGCTTCAACACTCATTGTACCACGCTATTTAGGGAGGCGTAAACATGATTGAGTTTTCTCATGTTGGGGTTACTTTTAAACCGCGAACGCCTTTGGAAAAACAAGCACTTATTGATCTTAACCTTAAAATTGATCGGGGTAGTTTTGTTACGATTATTGGTTCAAATGGTGCTGGTAAATCAACTTTGCTTAGTGTTTTAGCGGGTGCAATTCTTCCTACAGAAGGAAAAGTGATCATCAATGGGCAAAATGTTTCTAGGCAATCAATAAGTGAGCGCGCTGGAAAGGTTGCTTGCGTTTTTCAAGACTCGTTAGTGGGAAGTTGCGGTTCTTTAACAATTGAAGAAAATTTAGCTCTTGCTGCTCTTCGTGGTAGCCATCGTGGTTTGCGTTCAGCTTTAAATCATAAAAACCGACAATTTTTTCGAGATAAAATTGCCCAACTAGGCATTGGTCTTGAGGCGTGTATTCATAATCCTATGGACAGTTTATCTGGAGGTCAACGTCAAGCAGTTTGTCTTGTGATGGCGACTTTAACCCATGCAGATGTTTTATTGCTTGATGAACACACCTCAGCATTAGATCCAGGAATGGCTGATTTTGTAATGCAGTTGACCGAAAAAATTGTTGAAGAGAAGAAATTAACCACTATTATGGTCACACATTCTATGCGTCAGGCTCTTGATCATGGAGACCGGACACTCATGTTGCATGGCGGAAAAGTGATTTTGGATGTGCATCAAGAAGAACGTAAAGGGTGGGGCGTGAATGATCTTATAGGCATGTTCCAAAAAGTTCGTGGGGAAGCCCTTGATGATGATGAACTTTTAATGGATTGATATTTTGGCCCAGAAAAAAGCGCATGAAGTTGACCATTTCCTAGCGCGTCTTTCGCGTACTTTTCCTATCGTTCTCATTTACGGTCCAGATCGTGGTCTTGTTTGTGAACGCGCACAGCGTTTTGCTAAGCTTACGCAGGTGGCAATAGAAGATCCATTTTCAACGGTTCGTTTGGATGCTGCTGAGATTGATAAAGATCCTGCCCGTTTGGGAAATGAAGCGCGTACTTTATCACTCTTCGGGGGTGATCGTTTGATATGGGTTTCTAATGGTGCTAACCAGAAAGGTTTTCTTACAGCTTTGAAGCTTTTAATTGAGGAACCACCAGAAGCGTGTTTTATTCTCATTGAAGCGGGAGATTTGAAAAAAGGAACAGGATTGCGCAATGTTGTTGAAACGGCATCAATAGCAATGGCTCTCCCCTGTTTTGCAGATGATGCTCGTTCTCTTGATGGATTGATTGATGAGGTTTTGGGACATTTTAAGAAAACCCTTTCTTTGGATGCACGAAAGTGGTTGCACGAAAGTTTGGGAGGGGACCGTCTTGTATCACGTAGTGAATTAGAAAAGCTTTGTCTTTACGCTTCTGATGTCCGTATGACTCTTGAAGATGTAAAAGCGATTGTAAGCAACGTGAGTGCTCTTTCTCTCGATGAAGTGGTTGATGCGCTGTTGCTGGGAGATATCGCAGGATTTGAAGCCCATTTTAGCCGATATGCAGCAATGCACGGTACAGTTTTTTTTATTTTGAGTACCGCACAAAGGCATTTTCAGCAATTACAACTCTTGCGTTATCAAGTGGAGGTTGAAGGGAAATCTCCTTCTACAGTGATTTCTCAGGCACGTCCCCCCATTTTTTTTCAACGGAAAAGAACAGTGGAGCAAGCTTTAAGATATTGGAAATTAGAACATATTTCCTATGCAATGGAAAGAATTCAAAGTGCTGTTTTAGAAAGCCGTAAAAATTCGTCTTTAGGGGAGGCTATCATTCGTCAGGTTTTGCTGGGCCTTACAATTGCTGCACGGCGCCAAATGGCTGCTTAAAATATGTAGTCGTTTATGATGGTTTATTTGAAGACCTTAAAAATTTTATGAAGTAAATATTGTTTTCTTATAAAATTTGTTTGTTTTTTTGAAAAATAAAAGGGGTGCTCTTAAAATGGTAAATAGGGCATAGGTTTCTTCTATCATTCATTTTTTGTGCATTTTTTAGGTAAAAATGATCTTTTAGTGGTTTGCTTAAGCGATTATTGGGGGCGTGTGACTTTCATTATTTCTTCTTTTGTCGGTTGTGGTTTTTAAAATGTTTGATAGATAGATCTTGAATAAACAGAGAGGCAAATTGTGGTTTTGTTACCATTAAAGGTGAAAGATGCTCCATATCCAATTTGAAAAAATAGCCCTCATAGGGATTGGTCTTATTGGCTCTTCTTTGGCAAGAGTGATTAAAAAGAAAAATCTCGCAGCTCAAATTTCTATCGCAACGCGGCGGCAAGAGACATTGAAGAGAGCGCGTGAGTTGGAACTTGGGGATTTTTATACAACCGATAATGCAGAAGCTGTTAAAGGAGCAGATTTAGTGATTATTTCTGTTCCTGTTGGGGCGAGCGTGGAGGTGGCAAAAAACATTCGTGATCATTTAAAGCCGAGGGCGATTGTGAGTGATGTTGGTTCTACGAAAGCGTTGGTCATTGCAGAAATGGCACCTTTATTACCAAAATTCGTTCATTTTATTCCTGGTCACCCGATTGCGGGAACAGAATATTCAGGGCCTGATGCCGGTTTTGCTGATTTGTTTATGAATCGCTGGTGTATTTTAACGCCTTTTGCTGAAAGTGATGTTGCAGCTATAGCAAAATTGACAGCGTTTTGGGAGGCTTGTGGTGCGCGGGTCGAGAAGATGGATGCGAAACATCATGATCTTGTTTTGGCTATTGTTTCCCATTTGCCGCATTTGATTGCTTATAATACTGTTGGAACGGCTAGTGATTTAGAAAAAGTGACGAACTCCGAAGTGATTGCTTATTCCGCTTCAGGATTTCGTGATTTTACACGTTTGGCTTCTTCTGATCCTGTTATGTGGCGCGATATTTGTTTGCATAATAAAGATGCTATTTTGGAAATGTTGAGCCGTTTTAGTGAAGGACTTTCTTCTTTGGAACAAGCCATCCGTTTGGGAGATGGTGAGACATTGTTTAACTTTTTTACGCGTACGCGCGCGGTACGTCGTAATATTATTGAAGCTGGACAGGAAATTGATGCTCCTGATTTTGGGCGCCATAATGTTTCTCAAAAGGGTGAGTGAAAAAGCGTTTTATTGAATTACGCTGGTTTTTTTAGAGATGCGTTACCTATTTTATCGACATATTGATAGTTGCATGTACGCATCTTTATCATCTTTGGATCTTGACAAGGAGGATTTGTTGCATTGTTCTTTTCAGTTTCGCTACAGAGTGAAGCTTGACTATACAGATCATTGCCTTTTATAGTGGGAAATGTTTTTTTAAGTTTGATGATTTTTGTGAAGCTTGGAGTGATTAAGAAAGGGTGTTATCAGAAAGTATTAAGATTTGTTAAAAAATATCTTTTGGTATAGCTATCGTATTCTTGTTAATGCAGTAAGTCATTATTGGCGTGATAATGGAAGTGCTTTTGCTAGTCATATTGCATTGTCAGGGCTTTTAGCATTTTTCCCTTTTTTTATTTTTTGGACATCTCTTGCTAGTTTTATTGGCGCTTTTACATACACGCCGCAAAAAATCAAAGCTTTGGTACAGTTATTGCCAGATGTCATTGCTGAGCCTTTAACTCAAGAAATTGTCAATGTTTTGACCATTCAGCGGGGAGGAGTGTTGACAGTTTCTGTCATTGGAGCGGCTTATTTTGCCTCTAATGGAATAGAGGCGTTACGTGCAGCCTTAAATAAAGCTTATCGTGTTGTTGAACGGCGTAGTTTGTTGTTTTGTCGTTTTCAAAGTTTGTTTTTTGTGATCCTTGGAGCTATTGGTCTTGTTGTAATCAGCTTTTTGTTGATTTTAGCGCCTTTGCTTCTCAAGATTATGCAAAATCATTCTTTTTTCATGACCGAATATATTGGTGTTATTCGTTTATGGCGTTACATAATCGCAGCAGTTGTTCTCTTTGTAAGTCTTTTGATTGTTCATAAATGGCTACCAGCAGAGCGACGGAAATTTATAGAGATTTTACCAGGAATCGTTGTCACAATGTTGGTGTGGTTTATGGCTTCTATTGCTTTTGCGCAATATTTGACAATGTTTGATTATATTTCTACCTATGCGGGGTTAGCATCTATTATGGTTGCCATAATATTTCTTTACATATTAAGCGCAATTTTTATTTTTGGCGCGGAAATAAACGCGGCGATAATGTTTTATCGCAAGCATTTGCAACATTCAGATGATTGAAAGAATTTAGTTATTGCGTGAAAGTCAAGGTACAAATATTCCTATAAAGTCTGCCATTACTTTGTTGATTGATGCCGATGCTTGCCCTGTAAAAGATGAAGTTTATCGTGTGATGCAACGTTATCAGCTTAAAACATTTGTTGTGGCAAATCGGTTTTTTCCTCTTCCAGATGAACCCCTCATTGAAAGGGTGGTTGTTTCTGGAGAATTTAATTGTGCTGATGATTGGATTATAGAACATGTGCATGAGGCTAGTGTCGTTATTACCAGTGATATTCCTTTAGCTGCACGCGTTGTGAAGGCGGGAGGTTTTTGTCTTTCGCCAACGGGGCGTATTTTTGATGTAAACTCAATTGGTCAAGCCTTGGCAATGCGCAATTTGATGGAAGATTTGCGAGGACAGGGTAATATAACAGGTGGTCCGCGTCCCTTCTGTCGCAAAGATCGTTCGGCTTTTTTGTCTGCACTGGATCTCGTTATACAACGTTTAAAAAGACGCGGTTATTAGGTTAGAGTGCTTCTTTTATGACAGCTCTTATAAGCGCTTTGGCATCGTTATTCGCCCATGGAGCTGCACCGTTGAAAGAAGCAATGAGATATCCATTTTTATCGATAAGCAATGTAACGGGTAGTCCTAAAGCAAGCCCTTGTTTTCTGACATTGTTGAAAATATCCATTGTTTCATCACGATAGTAAAGCAAATTATCGGCATGAATATCTTGTAAAAATTTCTGAATTTTTTCAGGAGAAGCAGTTTTATCAATATTAATAGCTATGACATCAAAGTTTTCTCCACCAAGTTCACGTTTTAATTGCGCCAATTCTGGCATTTCTGTGCGGCAGGGTGCACACCAAATAGCCCACAGATTGATGAGCATCGGTTTTCCAGTAAAGTCGTTAAGTTTGTAGTCTTTTCCTTGAATATCTTGGAAAGAGAGTTCTTTCATATCTAAGAGCGTATCTGCAAATCGCATGTGGGTAAAAAAACCGTTGGCTGCTTTTTTGATCGCCATTATTTTTTCCGCTCGTGCTTTATCGGTGTTTATTGCTTGTACTTTCTTATGAGAGTGGGTTATTGTTGCGTATATACTCAAGGCAATAATAAAAGAGGGGAAAATAATAGAAAATAGAAGGAAACGTTGCCTTTTTTTGCTTATAAAAATTTGAGGAAACATAATTTTGTCCTTTTCACTGGGTGCTTTGAGAGTATGACGCATGAGAAATTAAAAAACCAGATGTGGGGTGGCCGATTTATAGCAGGACCTGCTGCAATTATGGAAAAAATTAACGCCTCTATTGATTTTGATCAAAAACTTTATCGGCAGGATATTGAAGGTTCACTTGCTCATGCCGCGATGTTGGCACAAACAAAGATTATTTCACAATCAGATTATGAAAAAATTGTTCATGGTTTAGAACGTATTCAACAAGAAATTGAGGACGGTACATTTATTTTTTCACGAAAGCTTGAAGATATTCATATGAATATTGAAGCGCGATTGAATGAATTGATTGGTCCTGTAGCAGGACGTTTGCACACAGCGCGTTCCCGCAATGATCAAGTTGCCGTTGATTTTCGTTTGTGGGTGCGTGAAGCATCACAGAGAATTGCACAAATTTTGAAAAGATTGATAGAGCAATTGCTTGTTCGAGCAGAACAGCATGTTGAAACCTTTATGCCAGGTTTTACGCATTTACAATCGGCACAGCCTGTAACATTTGGTCATTATATGATGGCTTATGTTGAAATGTTTGCTCGAGATTTATCGCGAATGCGTGATGCGGTCGAGCGAATGAATGAATCCCCTTTGGGAGCTGTTGCTTTGGCAGGAACAAGCTTTCCAATTGATCGTTTTATGACAGCAAAAGCATTAGGTTTTCGAGAACCAACACGCAATTCGATTGATAGTGTTTCTGATCGTGATTTTGCCTTGGAATTTTTAAGCGCTGGTGCTCTTTGTGCAACGCATCTTTCGCGTTTAGCCGAAGAAATTGTCCTATGGTCAAGTGAACAATTTCATTTTATTCGTTTATCGGATGCTTTTTCAACGGGTTCATCCATTATGCCACAAAAAAGAAATCCGGATGCTGCGGAACTTGTGCGTGCTAAAGTGGGGCGACTCAATGGTGCATTGATGGGTCTGTTAACGGTGATGAAAGGACTGCCCCTTGCTTATTCGAAGGATATGCAAGAAGACAAGGAATATGTGTTTGATGGAGCTTTGAGTCTAGAATTATCACTGGAAGCAATGATAGGGATTCTTGGTGATTTGCAAGTCAATGAAGATGCTATGAAACAAGCGGCTGCTTTCGGTTATGCTACCGCAACAGATTTTGCCGATTGGCTTGTACGTGAATTAGGAATTCCTTTTCGTAAAGCACATCATATTACTGGGCGGGCTGTCGCACTGGCAGAAAAAAAACAATGCGCTTTGCATGATTTATCATTGGTTGAACTTCAAATGATCTGTCCAGAGATTCATGCAGCACTTTTTGACGTTTTGACGGTTGAAAAATCCGTTAAAAGCCGTAAAAGTTTTGGTGGTACGGCACCTTCAGAAGTGCTTTATCAAATTGCTTATTGGAAAAAACGCCTTATAACCGCCTGAAGGGTTGGATTGTAAATTCAAAAAATAAAAGAAATGTCGATAGGAGGGAAGAGGGCGTATGAAAATCATTTTGAAGAATTTAACAATTGTTCTTTGGGGGAGTGTTATGATCGTTGGGTGTGGGCGCAAAGGGGCATTAGAATTGCCTCCTGCGACAATGATGGATTCTTCGAAAGAAGCCTCCGTTTCTCAAAGCAAAGCAGATAAACCTTTTATTCTCGATCGATTGATACAATAGAGGTTTTTATGCATTTTTTTTCTTATCGTCAGGATGTACTCCACGTTGAAGATCTTTCGCTTTTGGAACTTGCGCGGGATGTTGGAACACCTTTTTATTGCTATTCAGCCAATGCACTCCTTGCACATCTTAAAGACTATCAGAATGCATTTCGAGATGTGCCTAGTTTGATTGCTTATGCGGTTAAAGCGAATTCTAATCAAGCGGTTTTACGGCTTCTAGCGAATCATGGAGCGGGAGCGGATGTGGTTTCAGAAGGAGAACTACGGCGTGTTCTTGCTGTTGGTATTCCTGCTCATCGCGTTGTTTATTCTGGTGTGGGTAAAAAAGTTGAAGAGATGGATTTTGCTCTTGCACAGGATATTTGTTGTTTTAACGTTGAATCAGAATCAGAACTTGAACAATTATCAGCGCGGGCTGTTGCTCTTTCAAAAACAGCACGTGTTTCTTTGCGCATTAATCCGAATGTGGATGCTAAAACCCATAAGAAGATTACAACGGGCAAGTCCGAAAATAAATTTGGTATTCCACTCCTGTTGGCTAAGGATGCTTATAAAAAAGCAACCCAATTGCCTGGTCTTGATGTTTGTGGTGTTGATCTCCATATTGGTAGCCAAATTTGTGACTTAAAGCCCTTTGAAGATGCATTTGTGATTGCTGCAGATTTTGTGCGCCAATTATGGAATGATGGGTATGCAATAACCCATGTCGACATTGGGGGAGGGCTTGGTATTCCTTATGGTCATGAGCAGCATCCAATACCTTCTCCTTTTGATTATGCGGCACTGGTAAAAAAACATATTGCTCCCTTAGGGATTCATATTATCCTAGAGCCTGGGCGCAGTATTGTTGGGGACGCCGGTGTGTTGGTGACATCTGTTTTGTATTTAAAGAAAGGTGAAGGACGCAATTTTGTTATTGTTGATGCGGCAATGAATGATTTTATGCGTCCCACACTTTATGATGCGTGGCAGAATGTGATACCGGTGGAGAAAGCGCCGATGAAGGCTCCATTGATCAATGTAGATGTTGTTGGTCCTGTTTGTGAAACAGGGGATTATTTGGCATTAAATCGCTCCATGCCGATTGTTTCGGCAGGCGATTTTCTAGCCATTACGGGAGCAGGTGCTTATGGTGCGGTGATGTCGAGTACCTACAATAGTCGACTTTTGGTACCAGAAGTTCTCGTTCAGGATATGCGTTATGCAGTTGTTCGTCCGCGTCTTGATTATGCTCAATTGATAGGTTGTGATCATATTCCAGATTGGATTGAACATTGTTAAGCATTCTTGGTCTTATTTTTACTAAAGTTTGGTGAAACAGTTTCGTGTCTGAAAATTATTTTATGTGTGGTTTATCAGGAGTGTCATAAAATATTTTTCTTCAGTACAGTAATAAGGTGCATTCATGCAGAGTGAAAATCTATTTAATTTCAGTTTTCTTTTGCGTCAACCAAGTGTAAAAGTATAAAGTTGAACGTAATATTCAGGGTAAGATTTGCTCAGAGGGTCTATGAATCACACAAGTGATTAGCGGGTAGGACTTCTCTCGAGAGAAACCAATCTGATTACAGATGGGTGCTGGTTAAGAATCTTCATCTTTTAAAGTGAGGAGGAGATTAAGATCTCAGTTCACCGTTGTAAAAGGGGACACATGCTTGTCTATGAGAAATGAAAACATCAAAAGTTTTGCAAGGATAAAACTTTTGTATGCACGCGTTTTGATGTGGTTTATCCTCTCATTTGAGCGGATATGGATACGGTTGTTGCCGTTTTTCTTAGTTCTCAGTCTTTTTTGTTCGCTTAGTTGGTTCGGTATTTTTGGAATTCTGGGTTATTGGCTACATTTGCTTTTACTCGGGATTATACTTTTTTTGGCTGTAGGGAGCTTGTTTTTTCTTATTCATTTTCGCTTTCCTACAATGAGAGAAGTTGATCAGCGTCTTGAACAAGAAAACGGTCTTAAAAATCAACCTTTAAGCGTTCAAACAGATCGTTTGTGTCTTGAGAATGATGAAGATTTTAGTGCTCTTGTTTGGCGTGAACATCAACGCCGTATGGCAGAACAATTATACCCTTTAAAAACCGGATTTATCTATCCTAATAGTGCAATTTGTGATCCTCTGGCTCTCAGAGCTTTATGTGCTCTCCTTTTTGTGTGTGCTTTTAGTTTTTCTTTTGGCTCGTTAGGAGGACGTTTGGCAGATGCGTTCGATTTACGCCCTCTGGTCGATGAAGCATCAATGCGGATTGATGCTTGGGTAACGCCACCTGCTTATACAGGCGTTGCACCTCTTTATTTAACACAAGGTGAAGAAAAACAACTTGCGGTTCCTGAAGGAAGTGATGTGGTTGTACGTGTTACTAATGGTGCCGGTGTTACAGTGAAAGCAAACTCTGAAGAGGACGCACAGGAAATTCTGTTTTCTAAGAAAAACGAAAAGGTGGCTTTGAATGATCCCATCATTCAGTTTGAAACACGCTTAGAACGTTCAATGAATTTAGAAGTGTTATCGCGGCATAAAAAACAGCAATGGCATTTGCAAATGATTAAAGATCAGGTTCCGACAATTCGTTGGTTAGAAAAACCAGGGCGGATTTTGACGGGTTCATTAGAACTTCAGTATGAGCTGGATGATGATTATGGAGTGACAAAGGCTTTTGTTGAAATAGGACCTTTTTTTAATCAGCGTAAAGGCGCTTCTTCTCTTTATGAGGCACCTGAAATAAAGCTTCTTCTACCGCGTGGCGGAAAAGGTAAAATGCGAACGGTCCAAGATGTATCGGCCCATCCATGGGCTGGTTCAGAAGTCAAAATTACTTTGGTGGCAGAAGATGGTGCAGGACAGAAAGGGCGTAGCAAAACTTTTGTTATGACCTTACCACAACGTGTTTTTTCGAATCCTGTTGCCCGCGCAGTGAGTGAATTGCGTCGTTTATTGGCTCTTGATGCTTTAGCACAAGAGCGTGTACTCGATATGCTGTCTGCTTTGCTTGTGCGTCCAGAAGATGGGCTTAAAAATATCACACATTTTCTTGCTCTACAGAGTGCATGGACAAGACTTTCTATGGCAGAAACAGAAGATGATTTGCGTAATGTGGTCGATTATTTATGGCAGATTGCTTTGGGTATTGAAGATAATCAACTCGAATCCGTTCAGAAAAATTTAAAACAAGCGCAAGCGGCTTTACGTGATGCTCTTCGTTATGGTGCTCCAGATACAGAAATTGAACGGCTTATGGCAGATTTACGCCAAGCTATGGATGATTATATTCACGCTTTGGCTGAAAAAGCACAAGACAAGAGCAATCCCAGCAATCATAATCTTAGTCGTCCCAACTTTTCTGAGGATTCATTAGAAAAAAAGCTGGATTTAATCGAAGAAATGGCCAAGACGGGTTCCTCTGTAGCAGCTGAACAGTTGTTGGCTGAAATTGAACAGACTCTTGATCATTTACAAGTTCAAAAAGGCAATCAAGGTTCCAAGCAAAATCAGAGCCAATCTGCACAAATGAAAGAAAAGATGGATAAGCTTGGAGATTTAATGCGTCGTCAACAGGAAATTCTTAATGAAACACACCAATTAGAAATGGAACAACGACGGGGAGAAAATGGACCAGAAAAGCAAAAAAAATCTTTACAAAAACGTCAAGCCGAATTGCAGTCTGAATTATCAACGTTAGAAAAAGAATTATCAGAGCAAGGATTTGAACCAAGTGACGCATTCAAAAAAGCAGAAGAGAAAATGAACTCTGCAGAAGATGCTCTTGAACATGGAAACAATCAGAAATCCATACAAAATCAGTCAGATGCTTTAGAAGCTTTGCGGCAAGGCGCACAAAATGTTTTAGAGAAAATGCGTGAAATGCTTAAAGAATCCGGCGATAGTCAAAATGCTATTCATGATCCTAAAGATCCATTAGGGCGGTCGCTTTCTTCAAAACCAGATCAAGAAGGGCAAGAAGGTGTGACACTACCACAAGAAAGTGATCAAATGCGTGCGCGGCGGATTTTAGAAGAAATTCGCAAGCGCCTTGGTAAGGAGCATATTTTGGAAGAAGAAAAAAACTATCTTGAAAGGTTGCTTCATTTTCATTAATCGCTTTTTTTGTCTGATGTTGAAAAGAGCATATGCGAAATTTTTTAGGATGTGGAATAAAAGGCGTAATGAAAGTGTTTTTTATGAAGGGGTTATGAAAAATATTCTGTGCCGTTTTTTGTTCTTTGGGTTTAAAATATGAAATATGAGAGTTTTTGCCATTGCGGAGAAAAGGGAAAAGCCCATATAAGTGGGGGATATGAAAGCTTGTGATGTTTGAAGTTTTTTTCTACACGGTATGTTAAGTTGGATATAGTCACACTGAAAGATTTTTATGATTCTGCCCTTGGACAGCGCGTTCAGGGAACAGTGTGTGAGCAATTAAATTTATGGTGGCCCGATCTTGCTGATAAACGGGTTATGGGGTTGGGGTATGCGCTTCCTTATCTTTCTGTATTGCGTGCACGTGCACAACAATGTTTTGCTTTTATGCCAGCAGGTCAGGGTGCTTCGCCCTGGCCTTGTGATGATAAGGTTGCTACGGCTCTTGTTTTTGAAGAAGATTTGCCGCTTTCTGATGCTTCGATTGATTGTATTTTATTGGTTCATGCACTTGAATATACAGAAAATTCATTTGAAACACTGAATGAAATATGGCGCGTTTTAGCACCCAATGGGAACTTAATTGTTATTGTTCCACATCGCCCTGGATTTTGGGCGCGCAATGCTTGTACACCTTTTGGTTACGGTGAACCTTATAGTCGGCAACAAATCACTCGTTTGTTTGAAAAAACAAATTTTATTTCTGGATCAGTGCAAGAAATTGTACATTATATGCCTTCTTCAGGTTATGCCTCACGATTATTTTCTTTTTTTTATGAGCCGTTTGTACGCTATCTTTTGCCTTATTTTGGTGGGCTCTTAATGTGTCAGGCACAAAAACGTGTTTATCAAGGCTTGCTTGTACAGCGTCGTCAATCACGGCGTGTTTTTATTCCTGCATTATCGCCACAAGCTTATGAAAACGCTTCTCGTTTTATTTCTACTCCCCTTTTACAGCGTCGCTCGTGAAGAATCTCAAAATCTATGGGGAACAACTTTTTCTTATGTAGTGATTAAGTGGCGTTATCATTCTTTTTGGCTTGTTTTCCATGTCGCTTCTTTCTTGTGGTGTGCAGGCAACTTTTTAATCCATTATAAGATGGGGATACAATGAGAAATATGGCTCTCTTCAGAATGCGTATTCAAAGCGCAAAGTGATGAATGATCTTTACTAAGTCAAAATATTCTATTTTGGGTATCAAAGTAAGAATTGAGGGTATCAAAATCGTTTTTGAACCAGCTCATGTGAGAGAAATTTTAAAGGTTTAAGCGATAGCCATTTTGATCGGTAATGAGGACTTGTGCGTTGGAAGGGTCTTTTTCGATTTTTTGTCGCAAGCGATAGATATGGGTTTCTAAAGTATGCGTGACAACATGTTCATTGTAGCCCCAAATTTGTTCTAACAGTGTTTCACGGCTCACAATTTTATCATGTGTGGAAGAGAGGTATTTAAGAATCGCGGCTTCCTTTTCTGTGAGATGCGTTTTGTTATTGCATTGATCAATGAGGAGCCTTTGTTTTGGTTTAAAGCTATAGGGACCAATGTGAAAACTGCATCGTTGTTTTGCTCGTATTGGCGCAATTGCCGCGGATCCGTGCCAATAACACAGCAAAGCGAAAGGGTTTTGTCACATAATCATTGGCGCCTGTTTCAAGATCTAAAAGAATATCGCAATTTGTGTTATGATTGGTAATCATGATGATGGGAGCACGAAATTTTTGGGAGCGTAATTTTTTAACAGCGGTATGACCATCAAGATCAGAAAATTCAATACTTAAAATAGCGAGATCAATATGTTTCTCTCGGGCTATTATTATTCCTGCTTCAGCTGTTTTTGCTTGTAAGACTTCAAATTCTTTATGTATTTGTAGTTGTTCTACCAAAATAGGACGCAGATCATCATCTTCTTCAACAATTAAAAGGGTATAGAGTTCATTTTTTTCCTTATAAAATATATTGATGTACCAATTGGTGGAGAGTAGTTTCATGAAAAATGGGATTTCATGCAAGAGAAATTAAAAAAGAAAGCTTTTTTAAAAACGAATTTTGTTGTTTCTCTGGTCATTCGCTGACAAGTGGGGAATTGCGGGCGGAGTGTTTTGTACGTTGATGAGAACCATTTTTTGTGTTTTAGGGCGCGGCGTATTTCTGCTTTTAAGGGTGAAGGAAATGGTACGACGCTCCTAGCACATATGCGCTTTTTAGAAGGGTTTCTCTGTAATTTCTACCGTTTTTTCCGTGTTTGGTTTTAGCTCTGTCCTTCACGAGCGCTGTTGCGAAATGGAATTGGGAGCAACGAGGGATGTTTCTTTAAGGTTGCCCATCAAACAGATTTCTTTCCATTCATCTTCTGACACGGGTTGCACTGATAAGCGAGAGACATTAACCAGTACCATATTTTTCAGTTTTGGATTTGCTTTAATCTGTTTTAATGAAACAGGTGTTGGCATATCGCAGAGTGCACGGATATCTACACATTCCCAGCGTGGGTCAGAAGTTGTGGAATCAGGATGTGCTTCAGCACATATTTCTACAATGCCTACGATTTCTAATCCTTTATTTGAATGATAAAAAAAACCTTTATCACCATATTTCATAGCGCGCATATTATTACGGGCTTGATAATTACGCACACCATCCCATTGTTCACCAACAGCACCTTTTTGCTTTTGCATGTCCCATGACCATTTATGGGGTTCAGATTTAAAAAGCCAATAAGCCATAAGCTCTCCTTTTTATGAACTTTGATATTTTTTACAAGTCATGTACATCTTTTTATAAGCCTCTGTATAACACACCATCAAGTGTGATTTTTAAAATGGGGTAAAGAATTGCATTATCAATTTGTTTCCTTTTTTAGAGTCACATTTTGTGATAGAAAAATGGGCAATCTTTTTTACCTCATAGGGTGCGTGAAAGCGCCATGTGAATAACAAAAGTAGCCAATTTGTTTTTCTTATGCTTTTGTTCCACGGCGTCCCATTCCGATTAAGGGGGGGGATTTTTCATCTAATGGCCAGCGTGAACGAGGAGCAATATCAAGAGAACTTGTTTCCCCTCGTGCAAGTTTTTGTGCCCCAGCAAAAGCAATCATTGCAGCGTTATCGGTACATAAGGAAAGAGGTGGAGCTATAAATTCAAAACCATGTTGATGTGCCAGTTCTTGTAATGTCGATCGTATAGCTTGGTTGGCAGCAACTCCGCCTGCAACAACTAAAGCAGGAGGACGGCGTCCTTGGTAATGAGAGAGCGGATACTGGTGAGTAAAGTGTTGTAGAGCTAAATGAACGCGATCATGCACGGTATCGGTAACGGCTGCTTGAAAACTTGCTGCAATGTCAGCAACATCGCTTTCTGTAAGAGGAGCCATAGCTGTTGCGGCTTGTCGGACAGCGGTTTTTAGGCCGGAAAAAGAAAAGTCTAATCGTTTTTCACCTTTTAAAGGTCGTGGAAGAGGAATACGATTTTTATCACCCAAGAGAGCCATTTTTTCAAGTGCTGGGCCACCAGGGTAAGAAAGTCCTAAAAGTTTAGCTGTTTTATCAAACGCTTCTCCTAATGCATCATCAATAGTGGTTCCTAAACGCTGGTAATTGCCTATCCCGTGGACGAGAATTGTTTGTGTATGTCCACCTGAAACCAGCAGCAGTAAATAGGGAAAATGAACATTATGCGTGAGCACAGCTGTTAAAGCATGCCCTTCTAGGTGGTTTACGGCAATAAAAGGTTTTCTCATGGCAAGAGAAAGTGCTTTTGCACTCATAACGCCTACTAAAAGTCCTCCTATCAAACCAGGGCCACTTGTAGCGGCAATGGCATCAATATCTTCTAATGGTGTGTTTGCTTCTGTGAGTGCTTTTAGAATTAAACTATCGAGAATTTCAACATGAGCACGGGCGGCAATTTCAGGAACGACACCGCCATAAGGTGCATGATGATCAATTTGACTCCAAACAATATTCGAAAGAATTCGACTGTTTTCTTCATTGGTGTATTCAACAACAGCAGCAGCAGTTTCATCACAACTTGTTTCTATTCCCAACAGACGCATTTCGAACAAAACCTTATGTTGAAGTTTCTTTTTTGTCTGCGTACCATGGATAGGAAAAGATGCAAAGAAATTCTCTTGGAGTTGATACCTCTATAAAGAGATCCATTATAATGCTGTCTCTACACGAAAAGCACTGTTCACCAAAAAGGGATGCTGTGTTTTTCAGTATAAAATGTTGATACTTTTCTAAAACTTTGTTGATTAAAGTATATATTTATAAATGTTGCGGATAAAAATGTGGTTTTGAAAATTGCTGTAAAGTTATATTCTTTGTAAAAAGATTATAAAACAAGCTATGATGTTTGAGAAAAGCTTCATTTTTAAAACTTTTTTCATTTTATTCTTTTATCGTTATATGAAAATGTGTACAAAAAGTGGCTAAAATGGAAGATTCTTCAAAACCAAAAGTTAAACCACATTATGTCGGTACGCGCCGTAAAAAGCCTGTGATTGAGCATGAAGCTGTGCATCCTGATTCAGAACACATAACAAATTCAGCAGAATTGGATGCTATAGACAAACAGAACAAGAATATGCGGTTTCAATCCAGATCCCCTATGACTTGGCTATATTTGTTTCTTTCAGGAATTTTAGGTGGTCTCATTGCTTTAGGTTTTTTCATGGGGTTGCAATGGGCGCGTGTGCTTCCTTCTTCTTTCGTGGAAAATCGCGTTGGAGGAGAAAAAGCTTTGCAAATTGCTGAAATCGCAAAAAATCAAGGTGAAGAAACAATAAAGAAATTGGCGCATGTGCTTCAAGAAATTGATACATTGAAAACAAATTTTTCTTCTTTTTCATCACAACAGGTTGAAACAATTCAAACTGATGAAATATCGCAAGAAGAAAGCAGAAAAGCTTTGACTGCTTTGGAAGAAAAAGTGAAAAGTCTTGAAGAATCTATGCAATCTTTCGTTGAAATATCAAAAGATATGGAAACGGCTTTGTCCGTTGGACAGAATAATGCAAATGCTCTTGCTGTTTTAAAGCAACGTTTAGAAACTCTGCAAAAAGAACTTGCTGTTAAAAATAGTGAGAAAAACGAAAACAACACTGCGCTATTTATTGCGATCAGTTCTCTAAAAAATGCTGTAGAGCGTGGGGGATCTTATATCAATGAATTGAAAACAGTACAGCAATTATCTCCTTCATTTGATGGACTTGATTTATTGCAAGAAACAGCCACTATAGGTCTTCCAAGTTCCGCACAACTTGCTGCGAATTTTGCTAATGTTGCGGATGAAATTGTTCGTGTGCAAAATATAGTTGCTTCAGATGCCGGTTTTTCTGAAAGGGTTTTGGCATGGATAAAAGGCTTAGTTGTGTCACGTCCTGTTGGAAATGTTAAAGGCATGACGCTGGGAGCAATTGCAGCGCGAATGGAAGTTGCTATTCAAGATGGTGATTACGAAAAAGCTTTGAGCGAATGGCAAACATTACCCCAAAATGCAAAAGATATTTCGGTGGATTTTGTTCATCAACTTGAAAGACATATTGCTGTTCATCAACTTCTTCAACAGTTGCTAGTTTCTGTGCAACAGGGATCTCTTAAGGCAATGAAGAGGTAAATAGGCTTAAGATGATACGTATTTTTATTTATTGTTTTTTTGTATGTGTGATCGGACTGGCTTTTGGGTGGGTTGCTAATCATAACGGTGTCTTTGTCATAACATTTTTGCACTTGCGGTTTTCTGTTTCATTTCTAACAGTTTTGTGCGCGCTTATTTTATTTCTTGGAGTTTTAGCGCTTTTATGGTGGTTTTTGTCTGTCCTTTTTTCAGTACCCAGTTCTTTATCTCATTATTTTTATCAACGTCATAAAAAGCGTGGTTATCAAGCTCTTTCAGAGGGGATTCTTGCCGTTTTTGCAGGTGATGGTATTTTGGCGCAACAAATGGAGGCACGTGTTGCTAAATACCTTGCAGACAAACAGGAACCGTTGGCAAAACTCTTACGAGCTCAAACCTTATCTTTGCAAAATAATTCTGCTTCTGCCATCAGTCTTTATGAGGAGATGAGAAAAGAAACGCCAACAAAATTAGCGGGGCTTTACGGATTGTTTCGTGAAGCTCTCAAGAGTAAAGCTTATGAAGCAGCGCAACAATATGCAGAAGAAGCATTGGCTTTATCACCGGCACTTTTATGGGCTCATCAAGCTGTGCTTGATCGATTGAGTGTTGAGGGTCGGTGGGATAAAGCACTGGCTGTTTTTGAACGCGCGCAAAAAGCTTTACCGCGCTCAACCCGTTCAACTGCGGAGCGTCAACATATACAGGCTTTACTGTTCAGTGGGCAAGCGCTTCATTTGTTTGAAACACACCCTGTAGCAGCGCGTGCAGCCATTTTGAAAGCACATAAATTGGAACCTGATTTCGTTCCAATCATAGTTATCGCTGCTGATATTCTTTATAAACTCAATGAAATACGCAAAGCTGATAAAATGATTATTACAGCTTGGAAAAAGGAACCACATCCTGATTTAGCAGCGCTTTATCTTGAAAGAGAGGAAGGAGCTGTTGGGCGATTGAAAAGGGCTAAAACACTTGCTTCTTATAATAAAGATACATTTGAAGCGGCTTTCCTTATTGCCAAAGCTGCTTTGAATGCTGGTGAAACAGTATTGGCAAAGGAACAGGCCGAAAAAGCACTTCAATATCACCCACGGGAAAGTGTTTATTTATTGTTGGCAGACATTGAAGAGGCACAAGGAAATAATCAGGGAGCAGTGCGTCAATGGCTTTCTTTGGCACTTCGTGCTGAACGCGATCCAGTGTGGATGTGTGATGGGGCTGTCTTCCCTTCTTGGTCAGTGGTTTCTCCAATAAGTGGTCGTTTGGGCTGTTTTGAATGGAAGGCGCCACCCTGCCTTCCTCCTCTTACATTGGAGGCTACAGATATTGTGTCAAAAAAACAAGATAAAGAAGATATTGTGAAAAAAAGTGCTGATGTTGAAGTTAAGATACTTGAAGAATTATCTCCTGTAGAGGATGCTCTTTTGCATCATGCACAAGTAAAAAAACAAGATACAAAAGATCATGATGTCAAGATATTCAATAAAATCCATTTAAATGTTGATGATCCGGGGGTTAAAACAGAAGAAGAAGGTGCATTTTTGTCGAGAAAGAAATTTCGTTTCTTTTAAATAAAGAAAGTTGTAGTGAATATTGTTTGCAAAAATTATTTTCTTATATTTGAGAAATAAAATTTTACTTTGTGGCAGAAGTGATTGGTTAAAAAATGTTTTTACATCCAAGGTATCTTGATACAAAGCGAAGAAAGTGCAAACCAAGAATTGCGGTGGTTATGCATCGTCACTCTACATATACTGGTCGTTTGGGAAAATTCTTGCAACAAAGTGGTTTTGTGCTTGATATTTATCGCCCTCTTTTGGGACAAAAACTTCCTGATACATTAGAACACTACGCTGGTGTTGTTATTTTAGGGGGGCCGATGAGTGTGAATGACAACGAAGCTTATATTGGTGAAGAAATTGATTGGATTTCCCTATCGCTGAAAGAAAATAAACCATTTTTGGGTATTTGTCTTGGAGCACAAATGTTAGCGCGAAATCTAGGAGGACGTGTTGGTACAAGAAGTGATGGAACTGTTGAAGTTGGCTGGTATCCACTAGAAGCAACCTTACAGGGAAAGGCATTGATGAATTGGCCAGAAATGGTTTATCATTTTCATGATGAAGGGATTTATGACTTACCTAAAGAGGTGATGCTTTTGGCAACAGGACATACATATCCTACACAAGCGTTCCGTTATGGAAAAAATGCATGGGGTTTGCAATTTCATGCCGAATTCACACGTGCTATGATGCGGCGTTTAGTGGTTCGTTCGGCACACAAATTGACCGAAAAAGGTGCTCAGCCTGCTTCTGCACATTTGAAAGGTCGTTTAATTTATGATCAGGCTTTAAGCCAATGGTTTGAAAATGCATTGCAAAAAATCTTTTGTGCACCTGTTACACATACGTGAGAATTAAGAAATTTGTTCATTTAAGATAAGGAAAGTTTTAATTTTGTCTATGTTCTCTCACTTGACATCACTACGGAAAAGCCTTTCTTTGAGTACTTTGCTTTGCGGGCTCTTTTGTCTTATTCTGGTACTTATTTACAGCTCACTCTGGTTTTTTTTTCACGTAAAATAGAGGATCATATTTCCAATCTATTCGCTAAGGCCTCTGCTCATGATATGACGCTTGTGTGCGAGCATCTGGATAAGAATGGTTATCCGTTGCGTATTGGTGTTGTTTGTGATCAATTTCAGTTTGTTTGGCCTTTGCATGGGATTTCCTTATCAACGGAGCGTTTAACGGTTGGTGCACCAATTTATGCCCCTCATTTTGTAGAGTTTAATGTTCATTCCCCTACATCAATTGTTTTTTCTGGAAAAACGCCTATCGCATCACACTGGCGCAATCTAGTGATTGAAACAGAACCTTATTGGAGAACGGGGAAAACATTTAAACTGATGGTTGAAGGGCTTGAAATTTCCACCATCGCCTCTTTTAAGGAACAAAAACCTCAAGGAAAATTGGAACCACAAACGAAAAACAAAAAGACAATGCAGGAAAAGGTTGGAGAGCAAACATCTTTAACAGATGTTCAAGATGTGATTGTGCCTTTATTAAATCAAGAGAATGTGCCCCAAAAAATAACAGCAGAATTTTTGCGACTCGATCTTAAACATGAAAAGAATCATTTATCAGGGCATATTACTTTTGATGATTTTGATTCTTCCATGTTTTTTGCTCCTTATTTTATTGATTTCCCAAAAATTGATGGCAATTTGAAATGGGTTTTCAATGATGTAACGCATTTGTTTGAAAATGGAGAAAATAGTTGGAAACAGCGTTTGTATGGGAAAAGCGGTGTTTTAAAACGTAGTGAATTGATTTTTCATACAGGTGGCGTATTGCGTGTTAGTGGACCTTTTTCTTTTGATGATGAAGGATATTTGACAGCAAACTTTGAGCTTGTCTTTGTGAAGCATATGGAGCTTCTTACGACTATGCAGCGTTTATTTCCTGAGCAAGCTAACAATCTGCAAGCTTTATTTTTTGTTTTGGGTGTGATGCCTAAAAGTCCAGATGGCTATCCAGTTCTGCCCTTGCAGATTAACCATGGATGGGCAAAATTAGGATTTTTAAAACTTGGCCGTCTCGTACCGCTTTAAGTCTAAAAATTGTGTTTTAAAGTTATGCAAACCATCCTGCTGTGGGACAAAGAATTTTAAGTGCTATGCCTAAAAGCGCAGATAGCAGCTTCATTTTCCCCTTGCTTGGTGATTACTCATGGGAGGAGCAAAATGAGGGTTTTAAAAACTTGGCTATCTTGCTCTATGTAAAGTCTGAGGTGATGCTTTAAAGTTGTGCGATCATACCTGCTGCGAAAGTAAAGCGAGAAATATTGAGATCATTTTCAATGAGCGCACCAATGCGATTTGTTACATTGTGAATTTGGTCTTCTTTTGTTTGGCTCCAGGCGGCGAACGGATCTTTTTTTGTTCCGTAATCTTTCAGGATTTTCATAACAATTTTTCGTAAGCTTTCAGCAATATTTTCTTTAGCTTGGCTTAAGGCCATACTATCATAATAATCAAGGACAGGAATTGTTCGACTTGCTTCATTAATGCGGTTTATCCGGATGATTTGAGCAAGTGAGAAATAAATTTCTGCGGTTTTAATAAGGTCGCTGGTGCTTTGTTTTGCAATGAAAGAAATGTCACAAATTATGGGAGCAGCTTCCAAGAGAGCCAATTGTTTTGCTAAAGCCTCAGTCGCTCCTTCTTCTCTATAATGTATCGTTTTTTCTTTAATTTTCTGATTAATATCCTTATCATTGGAATGCAGAAGAAGTTTTTCAATAACCGTACGGGCTTGCTTCATTGTTTTCACAAGTTCTTCTAATGGAATCGAGAGATCCATATTGCGCAATCCCCAATTTGTTGTTTCAAAAAGCATTGACGTAATGGCTGCGTAGAATTTGTTTTGGACAAGACCTGGTATTTTATTATCCAGCTTATCAATTTGATCAGACAATTGGGGTATTTCAAAACCATCGCACAGTGCGATGAAAACGCGAATAATATTTTCAATTTTTTGTTCTGTTGCATCTTGGAGGCGGCTAACAAAAGTAGGTCCACCGCGATTCACAATATCATTGGCAATGAGGGTTGCAATAATATTACGGCGTAACTGATGATGAATGATTTCTTTCTCAAAGTTTGTCTGAATTTGCGTTGGAAAATAGTTCAACAAGATTGCATCAAAATAACGTTCATCGACAATGGGACTATGGGCGATTTCTTCTTTGAGGGTTAATTTAGCATATGCAAAAAGAACGGCGAGTTCTGGACGAAGAAGTCCTTGTGTTGTTCTTTGCCGCAAAGTTTGTTCATCAGGGAGAATTTCCACTCTCCGATCGAGAAGTTTTTTCTGTTCCAAATCATGCATAAAGCGTATTTGATAAGGCAAATCCGCAATGCTTTGGCTTTCAGCCAAAGAAAGAGCAAGTGGTTGTAGATAATTGTTGCGTAAAACTAATTGTTCGACTTGTGGAGTCATTTTTTTCAAGAGTTCATTGCGTGCTTCGCGCGTAAATGTTTTAGCTCGAAGTGCTGATGCTAGAACAATTTTGATATTGACCTCAACATCTGAACAATTAACACCTGCAGAGTTATCAATGGCATCGGTATTACAGCGCCCACCATTTGAGACATATTCAATCCGACCACGTTGTGTAACACCAAGATTGGCTCCTTCACCAATAACTTTTGCACGAACTTGATCACCCGTAATGCGTAGTGCATCATTTGCACGATCCCCTACTTGCGCATCCGTTTCTGTTGTTGCACGGATATAAGTGCCAATACCACCAAACCATAAAAGATCAACAGGTGCTTTGAGAAGTGCAGAGATAATTTCAAAGGGAGTTCCTGTTTGTTTTTCAAAACCAATAGCTTGTGCTGCTTCGGGTGAGAGAGTAATGGTCTTCATTGTACGTGAGAAAATACCACCGCCCTTTGATAATTTTGTTTGATCGTAGTCCTGCCAACTTGAACGAGGAAGTTGAAAGAGACGCATACGTTCTGCATAGCTTTCAGCTATGTTTGGATTTGGGTCGATAAAGATATCGCGGTGATCAAAGGCAGCGATAAGTTTTGTTTGTTTAGAAAGAAGCATTCCATTGCCAAAAACATCACCAGACATATCACCAACACCAATACAGGTGAAAGGGGTTGTTTGAATATCGTGATTAAAGGATTCTCGAAAATGTCTTTTAACGGCTTCCCACGCACCTTTCGCTGTAATGCCAATGGCTTTGTGGTCATAACCTGCTGAACCTCCAGAGGCAAAAGCATCATCAAGCCAGAAGTGATTTGCTTGGCTGAGTGCGTTGGCTGTATCAGAAAATGTTGCTGTGCCTTTGTCGGCAGCAACAACAAAATAAGGGTCATGACCATCATGACAAATGATATTGTGAGGAGTGCTTATTTCGCCGTTAACCAGATTGTCGGTGATAGAAAGCAAAGCTGTGATAAAGTCAATATAAGCTTGTCGTGCAGCTTCTATTATGACAGCACGATCGTTTGTTTGGGGAAGGCGATGAGGATAAAATCCCCCTTTTGCACCAACGGGGACGATGACAGCATTTTTAACCTGTTGGGCTTTGACTAAGCTCAAAACTTCAGTGCGATAATCAAGTGCACGATCAGACCAACGGATTCCGCCGCGGGCAATAGGACCAAAACGCAAATGAACCCCTTCAACTTCTGGTCCATAAACAAAAATTTCCCGATAGGGTCGCGGTTCAGGCAAGCCTTCAATTTGGCGGGGGTCTAACTTGGTTGCTAAAATACGCCGTGGGGTGCCATCTTGAAGAGGGGTAAAGGCATTGGTTCGTAAACTTGCTTCAATAAGATTACGATAACGGCGTAAAATGAGATCATCATCTAACCCTGAGACGTTTTGTAATTTTTCTTCAATGCGCTGTTGAATGATCTGCTGGTTTTTTTTCCGTTCTTTTTCTGTATGGCTTTGATGAAATTTCAAATGAAACAAAGCATAAAGATCTTGGGTAATATCAGGGTAAGCGTTTAAAGTTTGGGCAACGCGGTCTTGTGAATAAGGAATTCCAGCTTGTTGGAGATAACGTCCGTAATGGCGTAAAATGACAATTTCACGCCAATCAAGCTCAGCTGTTTGGGTTAAAGCATTAAAGGCATCATTATCCGCATTCTGAGACCAAATGGCTTCGAATGTTTCGGCATGCTTTTGACTGTTTTTGTCAAAATCGATACAGAGTTGGAAAGCGCTTTCCAGTTGCATATCATGAAGATACACAGAGTGTCCGTTGCCATCTGGTAATTCAAGCGTTTGTTCAGCAATGACCCGAAACCCCATATTTTCAAGAAGTGGTACACGTTTAGAAAGGGCAAGAGCTTCGTGGCGGTGAAAAAGCCGAAGAGAAATATTTCGTTTTTCTTTTTTGTGCGCATGATAAAAAGTAACAAAAAGAGGCTTTTTATCATTAAGGCTTAAGATATGTCCTGCGTCTTCAATGGCATCTTCAGTTGAAAATAAATCACGGTAGCTGTTGGGAAATTGGCTCGCCAAACGTATTTGTTGGTCTGTCGCTTTGCGGGTTTGAGCTATGGTTTGAACACTGTCTTCCCAACTTTGTGCTATGGAACGAACGTTTTCTTCAAGTGTCATGCGCTCGATGACAGGCGCGCTTTCGTTTCCTTTGCGATGGATGATATAATGGACGCGGATGAGTGTACTTTCTAAAAATAGCGGATAGGATTCAAAAAAATCGCCTTTGTAGATTTCAACAAAATATTCGCCAATTTTTTCGCGAATATTGCTGCTGTATTGATCACGGGGCACATAGACAAGTATAGAAACAAAGCGTCCGAAAGAATCAGTATGTGCAAGGACTCGCAGACGAGGGCGTTCGTCTAATTGCAGAATAAGTTTGGCATTTTCTGTCAATGTCTCAACGTCAGAACGAAACATTTCATCTCTTGGATAGGTTTCTAAAACACTGATGAGTGCTTTCCCAGAATAGTCTGCGCGGTTATATCCAAGGCGCTGAATGATGGTTTTGGCTTTTTCTTTTAAGAAAGGAATTTGCAAAATAGAACGCGTATAAGCGGAGGAGGTAAACAATCCTACAATGCGTAATTCTCCACACAGCTTGTCTTCTTTATCAAAGATTTTAAGACCAATATAATCGAGCCAAACAGGACGATGAATTTTTGAACGACTGTTTGCTTTTGTTACAATAAGCAAATTATCACTTTCCATAAAGGATAAGATTTCTTGGGGAGGTTCTTCTACACGAGAATCACCGATAATGCGGATCGAGGCATCTGTGAGAATACCAAGTTCAATATCGCTTGCTATAAAGGCTTTTGTCGGTTCTTGGTTTTTGATGAAATGATAAGTGCGCATGCCAAGGAAGATGAAATTATTGTCCATCAGCCAGTTAAGAAATTCAATGGCTTTTTCACCTTCTTGTTTGTAGTGCTGTGGGAGGCTTGTTTGATAGGCATGGATATGCTTTTCAACTTCTTCAAGCATAGATTTCCAGTCTTGTACAGCTGCATTGACCTGTTCAAGGACAAGAGTGAGCTCCTCTTTGAGTTTTTGTATTTGTTGTTCATTTAAGGACTCAATGTGAATTTGCATCAGGCTGATGCGTTGCCCGGAGGTACAATCAAGAACGGGGTGCGCAATCAAATAAATATGATTCTTGTTTTGATTGAAGACATTCAAAATAGAATCGAGCAAGAAGGGCTTGTTATCGTTTACGAGCGTAATAACAGTTATAGGTTTATTGTTACGCGTTAAATTTTGTTCAAAGCAGATGATCGTTTTTCCAGTTTGATGGAGATTAAAAGCTTCAATGGCAGTGGTTGTAGCTTTTTTGAGTTCGTCGTTTACGTAACAGGCGATATCTTCTTTATCGGTATGAGCAAAAAGGATCTGTTCTATTTTATCTTGATTGTTTTTTGTTTCTGCTGCTTTTTGTTGTAACACAATAATCTTCCCTTTTTGCTTTTAGGATCTTTTCTTCATGGAACTAGACCATTATATCATATTTTGCACTGTAACATCTTCTACCCAAAGAGAATAGTTATTTATTCTGAGAAAGGGTAAACTTGTTTCTTCCATTGTATAGCAATAATCCGTTATCTTAAGGGAGTCCATTGTGCATAGATGAAAGGATATTTTTAGTATCTTTGTATGTTAAGAGTTTGTTTTTCAAAAGAGACACAATGAAAGTAAGTAAAGAATGACGCATTTGCCAGAAAGACTTTTAAGCGGTTACCGGACCTTTATAAAAAATCACTTTTCATATAAAAGGACACATTATCAACAATTGGCGCTTGAAGGGCAAAAACCTGAAGTTTTTGTCATTGCGTGTTGTGATTCGCGGGCAGTACCAGAAACGATTTTTGATGCCAAGCCTGGTGAAATTTTTACACTGCGCAATGTGGCAAATTTGGTCCCCCCTTTTTCTCCTGATAACCAATATCATGCAACATCTGCAGCTCTTGAATATGCTGTACAATTGCTTGAGGTTAAGCATATTGTTGTGTTTGGTCATGCTCATTGTGGAGGGGTGAGTACTGCTCTTAAAGGGACGTATAAGTCTTTATCATCAAAAGATTTTATTGGTCAATGGATTGACCTTTTGGCACCAGCTGCGCAAACAGTTGTAAGCAATAAATCGTTAACTGTATCGGAACAACAGATCGCATTAGAGCAGCTTTCTATTCGTCATTCGTTGAGGAATTTAGAGACATTTCCGTGGATAAAGGCGCGTAAAGAGCAGGGCGTTTTAACATTACACGGGGTTTGGTTTGATATCTCAAGCGGTGAATTGTGGAGTATAGAACAAGACACAGGGTATTTTGTGCGTGTTGAGGTTGGCTGATCTCGAAGTGTAACGTTCCCTTTCTTTCATAAAATAACTTTAAAAGTGAAGCTATTATATGATAAATCTTGACAAAGGTAGGGTTTTATTGTTTGAAAGAACAAGCTTTCAGTGACCAAATTAATTTGGAGCAACCGACTGAGACCCCAGTTTAAGGGTATAAAGAGATCTCAGAGGTCAACATCCGACGGCGCGGTGCGTTCTCGGATGTCATTTTGGTTTGTTTGTTATGCAGCCCTGTTTGTTATACAGCAATGAGGTAGAGAATGTTTGAATCCTTACAAGAGCGGCTTGGTTCCATACTGTCTCATTTGACAGGGCGTGGGGCTTTGTCGGATCAGGATGTAACAGAAGCGTTGCGCGAAATTCGTCGTGCTTTGTTAGAAGCCGATGTTGCACTTGATGTCGCACGTTCTTTTACCGATAGGGTTCGCGAAAAAGCCGTTGGGGCTGCAATTGTTAAATCAATTAAACCTGGCCAAATGGTCGTTAAAATTGTTCATGATGAATTGGTTAATGTCCTTGGAAATGAAGGCGTTCTGAGCGATTTAAATGCACCGGCACCTGTTGTTATTATGATGATTGGTTTGCAAGGTTCAGGAAAAACAACGACAACAGCAAAGCTTGCAAAGCGGTTCACTGATAAACATAATAAAAAAGTTCTTATGGCGTCATTAGATACACGCCGTCCCGCGGCGCAAGAACAACTGCGCCAATTAGGAGAACAGGCAGAACTTGCAAGTTTGCCTATTATCGCGGGGCAGTCTCCCGTTGATATTGCGTCACGTGCGGTACAGGCAGCAAAATTGGGTGGTTATGATGTGCTGATTCTTGATACAGCGGGACGTAACCATATTGATGAAGCTTTGATGCTCGAATTGGCTGAAATTAAAGCTTGTTCCCTTCCCCATGAAATTATGCTGGTTGCTGATAGTCTTACGGGGCAAGATGCCGTTCATCTTGCCCGTTCTTTTGATGAGCGGGTGGGAATTACAGGTATTATTTTAACACGTATGGATAGTGATGGCCGCGGGGGTGCTGCTCTTTCAATGCGTGCTGTTACAGGAAAGCCGATTAAAGCAATTGGAATCGGTGAAAAAATAGAGGCTTTGGAAGAGTTTCATCCTCGTCGTATTGCTGATCGTATTCTCGGAATGGGTGATATTGTTTCTTTGGTTGAAAAAGCTGCTGAGACAATGGACCATGAAAAAGCGGCTGCTTTTGCAAAAAAAATGCAGGCTGGAAAATTTGATCTCAATGACCTTGCAGAACAATTGCAGAAAATGAAAAAACTGGGTGGAATGGGCGGCATTATGGGAATGTTGCCGGGGTTAGGGAAGGTAAAAGATCAAATTGCTGCTGCGGGACTTGATGATCGTTTGTTTAATCGTCAATTGGCTATTATTTCGTCCATGACACCTTTAGAGCGCGCCCATCCTGAAGTTTTGAAACATAGCCGTAAGCAACGGATTGCTAAGGGATCTGGCACAAGTGCTGCTGATATTAATAAGCTTTTGAAAATGCATCGCCAAATGGCTGATATGGTCAAAGCCATAGGAGGTAAAGGCAAGAGTGGTTTGATGGGGAAAATGTTCGGAGCACTTGGTTCTAAAATGGGACTCGGTGGTATGGGAGCTGTTGGCGGGGATTCTGGAGCACTCCCTGATTTATCGGGGTTTGATTCAAAGCAATTTTCAGAACTTCAAAAACAAATTGAAAGTGGTAATGGGGGCAAGGTCTTACCTGGTCTTCCAGGGCGTGGACTTACATTTCCTGGTCTTTCCAATGGCAGTGCCGATAGGGGAAATTTTCCTCAGCATCCCAAGAAAAAATAAGATGCAAAGAGGGAAGGAAAGATAATGCAGGAAAAAATATTGGATGAATTGGCACATTTGCGTGCGTCCATTGATAATTTCGATGCAGCGTTGATTCATATTTTGGCAGAGCGGTTTCGTTGTACAAAGGCTGTTGGGCACTTAAAAGCCCGTTATGATTTGCCTACAGTTGATCCTCTGCGTGAGCAGAGCCAAGTCGCACGGTTGCGACAATTGGCGAAAGAGAGTCATTTCGATCCCGATTTTGCTGAAAGATTTTTGAAGTTTGTTATTAAAGAGGTTGTGCGGCAGCATGAAATTATTGCTGAAGAACAAAAAAAGTAAATCAATTTAAACGAAAGCCAGGACTGACAATAGGAGATAAAATATGGCATTAAAAATTCGTTTGTCCCGTGGAGGTTCAAAAAAACGTCCTTATTATCATATCGTTGTTGCGGATGTTCGTAGTCCGCGCGATGGGCGCTTTCTTGAACGTGTTGGTGCATGGGACCCAATGTTGCCTAAAGAGGGACCGCGTGTAAAGCTTGATGAAGAACGTATCCAATATTGGCTTGGCCAAGGGGCACAGCCAACAGATCGCGTTTTACGGTTTTTAGATGCTGCTGGCTTGAAAAAGCGTCCAGTGCGCAATAATCCACGCAAAGGTGAACCTGGCAAAAAAGCACAAGAACGTATAGCTGCTGCAAAGCAAGCTGCTGAAGAAGCTGCTGCTGCCGGAGCAGAAGAAGCGTGATGATTGTTACAATATAATCAATTGTGCCTTTAAAAGCTTTTATAAAGAAGAGTGATTGTTATCCGTTTTTGTTTATCAAAAACGGAACTTCTTTGAAGGGTGTTTGATTTTTTTAAAAATCAATAGCGCGGCCTTTAATTTCCCAGTCTCCATAGCGTGAAGGGTCTTTGCCGCCGCGTCCACCATTTTCTACAGGCTTTTCTTCGTGAGTTTTACTTTTACGTCTTTCTTCAGCTTCGTTTAATGCGCGTTGTGCTGCGGAAGAGAGGGATTGCTGTTTATCACGCGTTGCTTTTTGTTGACTTGTTTGCTCGTCTTTTTTTGTCATTTTATCCTTATTCCATTGAAGAAGCAGAAAGAAAACCCCATCATATAATATAAATTGATTTTTATCATGGAGTTTTTTGAGTAATGAACATAATGCGTACGGCCATGCTTTTGGCTTTTATGACCGCTCTTTTTATGGGAGTTGGTTATCTTGTTGGAGGGGGCGGGGGTATGATCATTGCACTTTTGATGGCAAGCGGTTTAAATTTTTTTTCTTATTGGAATTCGGACAAAATTGTTTTACGCATGTATGGTGCGCGTGAGGTTGATCAACATTCATCACCGGTTTATTATAAGATTGTAAGCGATTTAGCTAGGAAAGCTTCTCTTCCTCAACCAAAAGTTTACGTTATTGAGAGTGCGCAGCCAAATGCTTTTGCTACGGGACGTAATCCTCAAAATGCGGCTGTTGCGGCGAGTACCGGATTGTTGGAAAAGTTGAGTGCAGAGGAAATTGCCGGTGTTATGGCACATGAGCTCGCACATATTGAACATCGTGATACTTTAACAATGACGTTGACGGCAACGATTGCGGGAGCGATTTCTATGCTTGGGAATTTCGCTTTTTTTATGGGGGGAACACGTAATTCTTCAGAACATTCTCATGGTGGAGGGCTTGGGGGTGTGATTGCTTTGCTTGTGGCGCCTTTTGCAGCGATGCTGGTGCAAATGGCTATTAGTCGCACGCGTGAATATGCTGCTGATCGCCGAGGAGCTGAAATATGTGGTAATCCGTTATGGTTGGCTTCTGCATTGCGTAAAATTGCTGATGGCGGACATGGGGTATACAATGAAGAGGCAGAACATAATCCAGCAACAGCACATATGTTTATTATCAATCCCTTGAGCGGTGAAGGAGCTGATAGCCTTTTTTCTACCCATCCGGCGACGGCAAATCGCATTGCTGCTCTTTATCAGCAAGCAGAAGAGATGAAGGGAAACATGGTCAGAACTATGGGATGGAATGAAGAAGGTAGCTTGCATGAAAAAAGCAAGGGCTTGGATTATGAAGATTTCAGTCAGAGTGTTCCAGCCGATATTTTAGATAGTCAGGGGGAAAATGCTTTTCAGCGCATTACAAAACGGCCTTCTTGGCTTCGTTATGAAGATAAAAAGAAATCTTGATCATAGAGCTCTTAAGGGAGCAAAAGCATAAAGGTGTTGTTTTGACCCACAAGAAAGCGGGGCGTGTGTCCGAAAAAAATGTTCCCGGATTAGCTGTTCGGCAATTGTGTGTTCGTCTTTTAGGAGCTGTGCTTGATAAGCATGCGTCTCTTTCTGGTTTAACGGATAATGAACATGGACATCCACAATATTTAGGACTTTCACATCGAGATCGCTCATTGTGCCGAGCCATTTTGGGTGCGGCATTGCGTCATCGGGGGCAGATTATAGCTGCTTTATCACGCTTTTTAAAGCGGCCTTTACCCTCTCAGGCACTTTCACTTCAGCATCTTTTGCATGTTGGTGTGGCACAAATTCTTTACCTTGATGTCCCTGATCATGCTGCTATTGATTTAGCTGTGCGTGTGGCTAAATTTGATCCTCGAATGCATCGTTTTTCAGGGGTGGTGAATGCTCTTTTACGAAATGTTGCACGTGAGGCAGACTTTTTACGTCAACAAGTGCCTACCATTGAAGGGGTACCGGCGTGGTTTGGACAGCTTTTGGTTTCAACTTATGGAAAAGAAAAAGCTGATCAAATTGTGGCCATTCAAAGTGTTGAGCCTCCTCTCGATTTGACAGTTAAATCCGATAGTGTTGGATGGGCTAAACGGCTTGGGGGTGTTGTTTTGCCCAATGGTTCCATTCGATTAAGTGCTTTGGATTGTTCTGTTACCGATTTAGCGGGTTATACAGAGGGGGCTTGGTGGGTTCAAGATTTTGCTGCGGCGTTGCCTGCTTGTTTACTTGGCAATATACGGGGTAAAAAGGTTGCTGATCTTTGTGCAAGCCCTGGGGGAAAAACAGCACAATTGGCTTTGCAAGGAGCTGATGTGACAGCAGTTGATCTCTCTGCTAATCGGGTAGCGCGTTTAAAAGCAAATATGGAGCGGCTTCATTTTTCAGTTGATATTTGGCAAGGGGATGTAAGAAATTTTCAACCCAAACAGCTTTTTGATGCTGTTCTTCTTGATGCTCCTTGTTCTTCTACAGGAACAATACGTCGTCATCCGGATATTTTATGGACGAAATCAATGGACGATATCGCCAAGTTAGCGGCGTTGCAATATGATTTGCTTGCGGCGGCAATTACTTTGGTGAAAAAGGGGGGGCTTATTGTTTTTTCCAATTGTTCCCTAGCAAGGGAAGAAGGTGAAGATCTCATTGAGAAAATTTTATCAGAACGTGATGATGTTGTTTTAGAGCCTATTAGCAGGGAAGAAATGGGCGCACTGACGCATTTGCTTTCTGTTAAAGGGACTTTGCGAACAACGCCTGCTGATTTTTGCCCTCAAAGTTTTAATGCCGAGAATAATCTGTTTTTAGGAATGGATGGTTTTTTTGCAGCGCGCCTGCGGAAAGTGACTTAATTAACGGTTCATTTACTAAAATGGCTGAAATTGTCCACGATTCGGTATGTACGGAGATGAGATTGTGGCGATTGCGTTAAAAGGTCCTCAGACAAAGGCGTCGGACTTTGTGTATATGATACACCAATTTATACGGCGTTTATCGGTTGGTCCTCTGTTTCGTTGGCGATTTTCAGGATTTCGTCCCCATAAGATTTTAGCGCATCCCATTGATTTGCATTTAGCGAATCCAACGCTGGCACATGAATTTTATCACGGTCGTTTTGCTTTTGCTGGTCATGTTGTTCACGCTGGTGCGGTTTCGCCTTTTGCATTGGTTCCACCAACGCCGGAATGGGAGGCGGCTCTTCATGATTTTCATTGGTTGAGACATATGGCGGCAGCAGAGAGTGATTTAGCTGTAGCACATGCACGTTCTCTCTTAGAAGATTGGCTTGACCATGGTGGCAAAAAAGTTAAGGGGCTCGCTTGGAGTGCTCCGGTTGTGGCGCGGCGTTTAATGTCGTGGATTTGCCATTCGAAAATGTTGTTGCAAGGGGCAAGTGAGCGGTTTGAAAAACGCTTTTTACGCGCACTTGGTTTTCAATTTCGTTATTTGCGCATAACGATTTATAGTATGGAAAACAATGAACAACGTTTACAAGCTGCTGTTGCTTTGACATTTGCCTCTCTTGCTTTGCCTGTTTCTGCAGCAATGAAAAAGAAAGTGCAGACCTTTCTTGTAGAGGAACTTTCGTGCCAGATCTTGGTTGATGGTGGTCATATTTCACGCAGTCCAGCCATCTTACTCGACTTGTTATCGGATTTATTGTCTTTACGTCATCTTTTTGTACATAGTTATGAAAAAGCACCACGTATCCTCATTGATTCTGTTGAGCGTATGTTGCCAGCTTTACGGTTTTTTATTCATGAGGACCAAACATTGGCGCATTTTAATGGGGTTGGGCCACTGGTTTCTGAACGCTTATCGACAGTTTTAGAGCTTGATGAAACAGCGGGACATCCTTTTAGTTATGCACGTTATTCAGGGTTTCAGCGTTTACAAGCCAATCAAACGACAGTGCTTGCTGATACAGGAAAATTTCCACCACGCTCTGTTGCACAACATGCTGGGTCGGGGTGTTTGTCTTTTGAAATGTCTTCACGAGGAAACCGCTTTATTATTAATACGGGTGTTAATCCTTATGGACGTGAGGAATATCGACATTTAGGACGTGTCACCGCAGCACATTCAACGGCAACACTTAATGATTGTTCGGTGGGCGTTTTTCATAAAAAAAGGAAACAGGGTGCTTCACTTTTGTTTGATGGACCGACGGATGTTAAAGTACGCCGTATAGAGGATTCAGAGAAAACCGGTTTTATTGCAAGCCATGATGGCTATGTGCAAGCTTTTAATCTTGTTCATGAGCGTGGTCTTATTTTAGCAACAAATGGAAAAATGATCGAGGGTTTTGATCGCTTTTTTATGCCGCTCAAGGGGTTTTCAAAAAGACATAAGACTGATCAAAATGAACAGAATAATGTTGCTGTTCGGTTTCATCTTCATCCGCAAATTGAAGTTAACTATGATGGAAACGGCGTATGTTTAGCTGCTAAAGGCGGACAGGAGTGGTATTTTATATCACCTGACGCTGATATTTTTCTTGAAGATTCAATTGATTTTGCTGAACTTACTGGTCCACAACGCACACAACAAATTGTTTTGTATTTTCGTCCTGCATTCCAAGAAAAAGTTCGTTGGCGTTTTACATGTCGTTAATGAAAACAATGGTGGGATTCTTTACACGAATAAAAATAACGTCACTCTTTGTGCGTTAAAAAAGATATTCTCTTCTTTCAGTGTATTTTGATAAAGGCATGTGCTATAAAATGCGTAGGCGCGTTTTTCTCAAATTGTCACCGTTTTTATTTTTAGGATTTCTCTTATGGGTATTGTTGCAAAAAATTTTCCCGTACCTGATCTTCATCGGGTTCGTCGTGTTCTTCTTTCCGTATCGGATAAAACAGGTTTGGTTACATTTGCACAAGCGCTTCATGCTTATGGTGTTGAATTGATTTCAACAGGAGGAACAGCTAAAGCCCTAATGGCAGCTGGTTTGGCTGTCAAAGATGTTGCTGAAATTACAGGATTTCCGGAAATAATGGATGGGCGTGTTAAAACACTTCATCCTTTGATTCATGGAGCTCTCTTAGGTGTAAGACAGGATCCTAGCCATGCCGCTGCTATGGAAAAGCATGGTATCCATGGAATCGATCTTCTGGTGGTCAATCTTTATCCTTTTGAAGAAACTTCTCAATCTGGAGCCGATGGACAAACAATACTGGAAAATATTGATATTGGTGGACCGGCAATGATTCGCGCGGCAGCAAAAAATCATGCTTATACGGGTGTTGTTACAGCGGTGCGTGATTATGATGTGGTTCTTGCTGAATTAAAAAAGCATGATGGCTGTTTAAGCTTATCTATGCGACGTCAGTTAGCAATGCGTGCTTATGCACACACAGCTGCTTATGATACAGCGATAGCGGCATGGTTCGCACAGGATTTAAAAGTTGAAACCCCAGAGTGGCAAAGTTTTTCTGGTCATCTTGAAAGCGTTATGCGTTATGGGGAAAATCCGCATCAACGGGCAGCATTTTATCGCAGTCGTGAAAAACGTTTTGGCGTTGCAACAGCGAAACTTTTGCAAGGCAAAGAACTCTCTTATAACAATATGAATGATACAGATGCGGCATTTGAACTTGTAGCAGAATTTGATCCTCAAAAGACTGCTGCTGTTGCTCTTATTAAACATGCAAACCCTTGTGGTGTTGCAGAAGGACAAAGTTTGAAAGAGGCTTATTTGAAAGCTCTTCTGTGTGATAATGTCTCGGCGTTTGGTGGAATTGTTGCGTTAAATCAAACCCTTGATGAAGAATGTGCAGAAGAGATTGTAAAGATTTTCACGGAAGTTATTATTTCTCCTGATGCAACAATGGCGGCACGTGAGGTTATTGCGAGGAAGAAAAACCTTCGTTTGTTGGTAACAGGGGGTGTGCCTAATCCACGTTGTGAAGGACTTATTGCTAAAACGCTTGCCGGCGGCATGTTAGTACAGTCGCGTGATAATATGGTGGTTGATGATCTCAAACTGCAAGTGGTGACAAAGCGAGCACCAACTCCAGAGGAAATGCGTGATCTTCAATTTGCTTTTCGGGTGGTGAAACACGTGAAATCAAATGCTATTGTTTATGCAAAAAATAGCGCAACTGTTGGAATTGGTGCCGGCCAAATGAGCCGTGTTGATTCTGCGAACATTGCTGCGCGTAAAGCTGAAGAAAGTGCTCAAAGAGCAGGCTTAACAGAATCTCCGGCAAAAGGGTCTGTGGTTGCATCAGATGCATTTTTTCCTTTTGCAGATGGTCTCTTGGCAGCGGTTGAAGCTGGTGCAACAGCGGTTATTCAACCGGGTGGATCAATGCGTGATGAAGAAGTTATTGCAGAAGCTGATGCACATGATTTAGCCATGGTTTTTACAGGTGTGCGGCATTTTCGCCATTAATATTTTGCATTTTGCTTCTTTTGAATGAGAAAAGTTTCTCATGTGGTAAACGCATATCTGTTATGTAGTTATAGCACGACTCTTTTTTGTAATTTGCTCTACATTATATCCTAGTGAGGACCAAATGAGGTTTGGGGTAAAAAGTATGAGTATTCTACGTTCTTATAGTAATTGGCGCCGTTATCGGCGGACAGTTAAGGCGTTGAGCCATCTTTCAACAGATGAGCTGAATGATCTTGGCATTTACCGTGGTGATATTAATTCAATTGCGCGGTATTATTCCCGTAGGTCTTTTTAAAATTTGCTTTCTCAATTTTTTTGTGAGAGCATTTGAGAGGCACCTTTGTGAGAGGAGGGGGAGAGCTTGTCGTTGGGCATTTTTTCTTCATTTTGGGTATATTTAAAACAGCACCTGTAAGAAGGCACTTATGTGTTTGAGTTGTGTTCGCGCGCCCTTTTTTGAAAAAGTAAAGGAAGGGGCGTGTGAAGTTTTTAACACAACGGAAGATTATATTTGTTGTAAACTGCGTGCTTCTTAAAGAAAAGTCACTTAACTACACATGTTTCATGAGGCGGGGATTTTGTCTTGTATCTGTTTTAGCTTTTTTGTCGTAGCAGGAAAAGAGAGCCCCCTAGGACACCAGCAGCTAAAGTAAACCACGTAAGAGCATAGACAAGGTGATTGTTTCGAAAGTGTACAACAGTTAAGCCAGCAATCGGTAAGTTTTTTTGCGGAGCTGTTTTTTTCCCAGCGTCAATAAAATAAGGGGCAACACTGGATAGCCTAAGTCTTTGTGCCATAGCAGGAAGATCGCGTGTATACCACAAATTGGTATCCGGATTGTTTTTGCGTGGAAAAAATCCATTTTTTTCGCTCATCCGTAACAAACCTATAACCGTGGTTTGCTCCGTGTTTTTAGCAGAATATTGTTGAGGAGTGGCACCGGTGTGTGATTGCTCTGCGTTTTGAAAGTCATGGCGTGCATCCATGGGAATAAAACCACGATTCACAAAGGTTAGTGTGTTGTCAGCTGTTTGTAGAGGGGTTAAAACCCAGTAGCCCGTGGTATCTTGAGTAACAGCAGTGACAAAAATATTTTTATCTGTCAAAAATTTTCCTGTAATGATGACAGGTCGGTATTCATCTTTCTCAAAAGTAACTTGCTTCCATTGATTTTGCGGTGGTGCTTTTATGGGAGGTAAATGAACACGCTGATGAGCGCTGGTAATAAGATTTGTTTTCCAGTTTAAGCGTTGTATTTGCCATACACCCAGTGCACTAAAGAGAAGAAAAAAACACGTACATAAAATACCAAACAGAAGTGAAGATAAACGGCTCTGTTTTTGTTGAAGCTCTGTCATGGAGGGGACGGTTTTGCTCATGATTAACGCTCCCTTTTAGAATACTCATATTCTTTTAGCACGGTTGCGCGTGAAAAAAAATATTTTCTACACCTTATCATGGGCAATGGTGCAAAATTAGTGAACAGGAGATGCAAAAGGCTTTATAAAAGACTTGACCTTTTGTTATCGAAACCCTATTAAAAACACAACTTCTCAATAATGCTGTTCAAGGGAGTGTTGTACGCTTTTTGCATTTATTCTGTTTTTCGGCTGTTGAGATTGAAGAGTTTCTTAGAGTTTAAAGGTGAAGTTTATGTCTCGTGCCTGCGAATTGACAGGGAAAACTGTTCTTTATGGTAATAATGTGAGCCATGCGAACAATAAAACCCGTCGTCGTTTTTTACCAAATCTTTGTAATGTAACACTGATTTCTGAAGTGTTACAGCAAAGTTATCGCTTGCGCGTTTCGGCAAGTGCTTTGCGTTCTGTTGAGCATCGCGGTGGCCTTGATAGCTTTTTGATCAAAGCTGATGATAAAGAATTGTCGCAACGTGCGCGTTTGTTAAAACGCCAAATTATTAAGAAAAAAGCTGAACATGCAGCTGAGAAAGCAGCCTAATTCTTTTTTTTATTGACAGAGTTAGATTAACTTCTCCTTATACTAGGGGTGCGTTGTTTTTTGGCTTTTTACTGATTTCATCGCTGTATTTTATTGGTTCCATATCCCAGGTTAAAAAAAATGTCTTCAGCGCCCGGTCTTTTATTCCCACAGCAAGAGAGAAACTTTATTGCTTTCTCGATCTTTGCAATGTGCCTTACTGTGACCGCTTCTAATATTTTGGTTCAGTACCCTGTCTATTGGTTTGATTTGAATGAATTGTTGACCTACGGTGCTTTTACTTATCCGATTGCTTTTCTGATCAATGATTTGACCAATCGTTTTTATGGCCCTGCAGCAGCGCGGCGTGTGGTTTATGCTGGTTTTTGTTCTGGTGTTTGTGTTTCTTGGATTTTGGCAACACCGCGGCTTGCAATTGCTTCTAGCTTAGCATTCTTATCTGGACAACTTCTCGATATTGTTGTTTTTACTCCTTTGCGGCGTAAAGCATGGTGGATAGCGCCTTTAGCAGCAGCGTTGGTTGGTTCAGCACTGGATACGGTTTTATTTTTTTCTCTTGCTTTTTGTGGCCTTTTTACCTTTATCGATCAGATGACAGGTTATGCGAATAGTTCGCTCTTTGGAAGTGTGATTTTCTTCGAACTTGAGATTCCAGTTTGGCTCTCACTTGCTTTTGGTGATTTTTCAGTAAAGGTTATTATGAGTTTTTTGATGCTCATCCCTTATGGAACAATTCTGAAAACTATGAGACGTCCTCTTTATAAAAGTCATGCAAAAGATAAATCCTCCTTTGTGGGAAGCGAGTGAGAATCTTTATCTTTTTATTTTTGCAGATGAAAAGATTGCATGTTGTGTCTTTGTGAAAGCAGCATTTTAGAGCCATGTTCGGAGATATTTTCGATAGCTGTCTTCAATGTCTAAACATGATTTTAGGCTCTTCATTGAGAAGATTTTTTATTGCTAAAGAGCGTTTCTAATTGTTTTGTTATAGCATTGCCAAGCTCTTCGGCATTCATAATTGTGACAGCCCGTTGATAATAGCGTGTGACATCATGACCAATGCCAATGGCAATGAGTTCTATGGGAGAATGGGTCTGGATTTCTCGAATCACTGCGCGTAAATGTTTTTCCAGATAATTGCTGGAATTTACCGATAATGTTGAATCATCAACAGGGGCTCCATCAGAAATGACCATGAGAATGCGGCGTTGTGCATGCTGTGATAAAAGGCGTTGATGCGCCCAAATCAATGCTTCACCATCGATATTTTCTTTTAGCAACCCTTCCTGCATCATTAAACCTAAATTGCGCCGTGCTCGACGCCATGGGGTATCTGCACTTTTATAGATGATATGGCATAAATCATTGAGGCGCCCTGGATTATGAGGTTTGTTTTGGCTAAGCCACTGTTCGCGTGATTTCCCGCCTTTCCAAGTTTTTGTGGTAAAGCCTAAAATTTCAACTTTGACACCACAGCGCTCAAGAGTTTGGGCTAAAATATCTGCACAACTTGCTGCAACAGTAATGGGGCGTCCACGCATTGATCCCGAATTATCAATGAGGAGTGAAACAACCGTGTCACGAAATTGGGTGTTGCTTTCCATTTTGAAAGAAAGTGGCTGCATGGGATCAATGATAAGGCGGGGGAGCCGCGCTGTATCAAGATATCCTTCCTCAAGGTCAAAATTCCAATTGCGGTTTTGTTGTGCCATAAGGCGGCGTTGTAAGCGATTTGCTAAGCGCCCAACAATGTTTTGGAGATGATTGATTTGCTTATCAAGATAATGGCGTAGGTGATCCAATTCGCTTTCAGAACAAAAATCTGTCGCTTCCAAAACTTCGTCAAACTGTCGGGTGAAAACTTTATAATCGTTGAGCTTTTCCATTTGTTCTGAAATGGCAAAAAGACGTTTGGATTGGCTCGATTTTTCTTGCCAAGGTCTTCGGTTTTGTTCTTCGTCAGTTTTATCATTGTCATTTGATTGTGTTGCTTGCGTTTTTCCTTCGTCTTGTGCATCGTTTTCATGTTCTGTTGTTGTTTGTTCGTCACTTTGTGTTTTTTTTTCGTTATTGCTTTCTTCTTCTGATTGATTTTGAGGTTCTCCCTCGTTTTTTAATGTTTTATTGTTTTCGCTGTCGGAGGTTTCTTCTCGTTGGGCTGACATTTTTAAGGCAAAAAGCATTTGACGAACAATGCGTGCAAAAGCGTGTTGGTTGTGAATATGATGTGTCAATTCGTTTAGTTCTGCTGCGGCTTTTTGTTCGATTTCTTGACGCCATAACTCTAAGACAGGTCCAGATTCTTTGGGGGGAGGGCGTTTTGTTATTTTTTCACGCAATAAAAGCGCAATGGCTTCTTGGATGGGGGCTTCACTTTGGCTACTGATCTTTTGATAATGCGCTCTTTGATATTTATCAGCAAGCATTTCATCAAGATTTTGTGCAATTCCCTCCATGGCTAAAGTGCCGATTGCTTCAACCCGTGTTTGCTCCAGAGCATCAAAGACAGCACGTGCTTCTGATTCTTGTGGAGCAAATTGTGCGTGAATGCGATTATCATGCCATGCTGTGCGCAGAGCCATGGAATCACCTAATCCGCGCGTAATCGTTATATCTTTATCTGTTGCTTGTTGGGGTAATTCCGGTAAACGCGCATCATTTTTGCTTAAAGATGGTCTGTTATGACTGAAGGAAACTTCAAGGTTTGGTGTAGCAGCAATGGCGCGCATACATGAGGAAAGTGCTTTTTTGAAAGCGGCAGTATTAAGAGTATTATTGGGAGAATTATTTACGAGATTTTTGCTATTGTCGCCAGCTTCGGTCGTCATGATTGACATATTCCTTAAGGCAAAACACCATGAATGAGTGATTCAGGAAGCTCTTCTCCAAAGGCACGTTGATAAAATTCTGCAACAGTAGCACGTTCGAGTTCATCACATTTGTTGAGAAAGGTTACCCGAAAGGCAAAGCCCACATTTTGAAAAATGACCGCATTTTCTGCCCAAGTGATGACTGTACGTGGGCTCATGACGGTTGAAAGATCTCCATTAATAAAAGATTGCCGTACCATATCAGCAACATGAACCATTTGTGAAATTGTCTTTTTTCCCTCTGTTGTTTGAAAAGATTTGACCTTTGAACAAACAATATCAACCTCTTTATCATGGGGTAAATAATTAAGTATCGTCACAATAGACCAGCGGTCCATTTGGGCTTGATTAATTTGTTGTGTACCGTGATAGAGGCCTGTTGTGTCACCAAGACCAATGGTATTTGCCGTTGCAAAAAGACGAAATGCGGGATGAGGCGTGATGACACGACTTTGGTCAAGTAAGCTTAGTCGCCCACAAGCTTCAAGGACGCGTTGGATGACAAACATAACATCGGGACGACCGGCATCATATTCATCGAAAACGAGAGCAATATTGTTTTGATAAGCCCATGGCAATATACCCTCTTTAAATTCTGTGATTTGTAAGCCGTCTTTTAAAACAATGGCATCTTTTCCTACCAGATCAATGCGACTGACATGACTGTCGAGATTAATTCGGATACAAGGCCAATTGAGACGTGCAGCAACTTGCTCTATATGTGTTGATTTCCCTGTACCGTGATAACCAGAAACCATGACACGACGGTTAAAGGCAAAACCTGCTAAAATTGCTAAAGTTGTTTGTTGATCAAAAAGATAATCAGGATCTCTATCGGGAACGTGGGGGCTTCTTGTGCTAAAAGCAGAAACTTTCATATCTGTATCAATATGAAACAGATCACGCGCACAAAGTGTGATATCAGGCACATTTTCAACTGTAAGCTTTGTTTTTGTCATGCTTTTTCTGGAAGGGAAAGAACGCTCTTTATTTTTACTCTTTAAAATAACGATACAAGAGTTAGAGTACTTATGCAATGCTCTATAAGGGGAGTCTTGGATATAAAAGAATCTTTCACCAGATGTTCCCTCATCTGTTGCAAAAACAATAATGGTTCAAACGAAAAAGGCTTTTTATGAGGATGCGTTTCTTTAGCACAAACCAGATTTTTTAAGCAAATTATAAGCGTGTAAAACATCGCGAAAGCGCTCTTCTGAAGAACGGTTGCCGCCATTGGAATCAGGATGGTGTTTTTTTACCAGCTCTTTATATTTTGCTTTGATATCCTCAGATGAAGCATTTGCTGGTAATCCCAATGTATCAAACGCTTTAGCTTCTAAAGGTTTTAATTTCCGTGAGAAACTTCTGGTTGAGTGACGTTGGGTAAAGAGCGCGAATGGATCGCGCATACGATTTTGGTAAGCAGCTGTTCCAGAGCGAATTTGTGCGTAATGCGCAGCTGTTTTTTTTGATGTGCCATTGCTAAAATCAGTAGGCCATGTTGGACGATGTCCTGTGAGCGCATCCTTTTGGAACTTGGCAATATCTTTATCACTAAGACCAGAAAAGTAATTAAAATTTTTATTATAAGCACGCACATGTTCAATACAGAAATACAGATATTGGCCTTCGTGATTTCGACCTGCTGGTGCTTTATGGGCGCCGGCTTTTTCACAGCCTTCCCATTGACATTGTTGTGCTTGTGATTCAGCCTGCCCCTTTTTTTGGGAGCTGATTCGAATTGAGTCGAATAATTTAGATGTTGTTACCATGCCCTTAGGTTTATGCAAAATCAATTGATTTGACAAGAATTGACTTTTGAAAAATTTGTTTTCACACTCTCTTTGGTAATGAAGAAGGCTTACTCTAGCATTCATTTTGTGAAGGAACAAAAATGTCTACCCCGATTCAAACAACAATTAAGATGAAGCTCCAAGACGCTTTTCATCCACAAAAACTTGAGGTGATTAATGAAAGCCACCTTCATGAGGGGCACCCTCATAAGGAGCATGCTTTTGATGGGAAAGGGGAAACACATTTTCGGGTAAAAATTCTCTCTTCTTCTTTTGTTGGCATGACGCGTGTGGAGATACATCGCGCGATTTATCAAGTCTTACAGAAAGAGCTAGCCACTTGCGTTCATGCTTTAGCGCTTGAAGTTTCCTCTGTTTAATTTGCTTTTCCCTTCAAGTTTTTTTCAGAGCGAGGATGTGCTTTTTGATAAATTTCTAATAAGCGGTCTGTATCAACATGGGTATAGGCTTGGGTAGTGGAGAGGCAGGCATGACCAAGAAGTTCTTGAATGGTGCGTAAATCTCCCCCACGAGATAAAAGATGGGTGGCAAAAGAATGACGCAAAGTATGAGGTGTCGCCGTCTCTGGTAAACCAAGGCTTGAACGTAGATTTCGAACAGCTCGTTGAATAATGGCTGGCTGCAAGGGGCCTCCTCGTGCACCACGAAACATGGGTTGGTTGTGCACTAAAGGATATGGACAGCATTTGAGGTAGTTCTGTACTGTTTCGTAAACAATTTTTATGAGGGGAACAAGGCGTGTTTTTTGACCTTTTCCAGTGACAAACAAGCTTTTTTTTTCAGGATCAGAAAATTGTTCTGGTGTGAGTGCTAAAGCTTCTGATATGCGCATGCCACAGCCATAAAGAAGCATCAAAACAGCAGCATTGCGGGCGATGATCCATGCTTCATTTTCTTGTTGATTTTCTTGTTTGACGATATGAAGAGCGGATTTTATCGCCAAAGGTTTTGGCAGCGATTTTGGCTGTTTTGGGGTTCGGATAAGCTTAGCAGCAGGGACGTTAACAATCCCTTCGCGGGATAAATATCTGAAAAAAGAACGTAAACCCGCCATCCCTCGGCTTAAAGAGCGGGCGCTTATGTTATTTGCTCTGCGATAGGCCAAATAAGCGCGTAAATCGAGAACGCGCAAATTGGCAAGATCATCAAAAGTTGGTTCAATCCCTAAATGTTGACAGAGAAAAAACAAAAATTGTCTCGTATCACACTCATAAGCTTGTGCTGTTTGTTTGGACATACGACGTGTTTGTACAAGACCATCTAACCAGTTTTTCCTTGCGGTCAAAATGGCGTGGTCTGCTGGAATCAGGAAGACACTTTTGCCTTTTCTACCGTCTTTTTTTGTGGGCATTTCTAGTTGAGGGTCTCTTTCTTTTTCACTGTGTTATTTTCAGAGATGCCATTTTTCTTTTGTTGTGGCTCTTCGTGATTCATAATGCGTTTTTCGCCTTTTAAAGAGAGTATTTTTAAAAGATTATGTGTTGACATAAGATGCGCGAAAATCAATCCTAAAAAGCCATTTTTATGGAGTTTGGCAAGTTGGCTTGCAGAGAGTTTATTCAGTTTTTCTTCATCAACAACCCAAAAATGTTCTAATTGTGCTGAGAGACCTTTGTCATTTTTTACATTGATTGATTTTTGACTTAGAAGATCCATCTCCACAAGGGCATCAATGAATTCAGTGGTTTTTTCCATAGCAATTTTAAAGCTTTCTAGAAAATGAATACGCTCTTCCATAAAGGGCGAAATAGATCCATCTGAATTAAAAAGTTCTGTTCCTGCAACTTCATTAAACATGCCTGATTGTTGATCAAAGCAAACAGAAAGCTCTTTTTCATTTTGAAGTTGTGCAAGAACGAAAGGATAGCGACGGACAAACGCGGGGACATAAGTATTTCGTTCCCAATTTTTATCAGAGGTGATGTAGTCATTTTCGTCGTTAGAAAGACCCACGAGAGCAGCGGATGTATAGTGCTTTTTCTTTTGTTCATCTTCTGCGCACATAAACAAGATAGGATAGTCTAGAGCAGCTTGAAAATATTCACTGCTTGCTAAAGGAACCCAATGGGTATCTTTAGCAAAAGACATATCACTTGGAGGGGAAAATTTAAGGTTTTTATGGGTAACTTTATTAATTGGGGTAATATCTTTGTAAAATAGCATAATATTTGCCATAAGACTTCTCCTTTTATTCATTTGTTTTTGTCACCAAGAAAGGTCTTTTTGGAAGATTTTGATATGGCAACAAGATTTAATAGCAAAGTTATGAGATTCGGGGAATCATTTTAAAGAGATGATATTTTTATATGGAATATACTGGAAAAAAGCTTAAAAATAAAGTCTATCTTGCCATTATTGGTTTACCTCATGGTATAAAAGGGGATGTTTTGCTCAAAGTTTTAAGTGCTGAACCACAGCGTTTAAAAACTTACGGTATCCTTTATGATGATATGGGGCGCTCTTATGAAATTGTAACTCTTCGTATGCAAAAAAAGAATGCGATTGTGCATTTTAAAGGGATTGAAGATCGCAATGCTGCTGAAAGTTTAAAAGGGATTCGCCTTTATGTTGCGCGTGATCAATTGCTAGATGATTTGACAGAAGATGAATTTTATCAGGTTGATCTCATTGGACTTTGTGTCCAAGACTGTGTTGGTCGAATCTTGGGAGAGGTGAGTGGTTTTTTTAATTTCGGTGCTGGTGATTTGCTTGAAATGCGCTTGAATGCGGGCAAAACTGTGCTTATCCCTTTTAGCAAAGCAGCCGTTCCAAAAATTTGCATGGCTTCTGGTTTTCTTGTTGTTGATCCCGTCGCTGCTGGTTTAAGCGATAAGGAAGAGAATGCAGTAGAGGATGGTGACTTGAAGCAGAAATAAAGGGGTAAGGAAAAAAGTAAGAAGGCAAGATTAAGCTTCCAAACAGATCTGTTAGCATTTTATTCTGAAATCCTTTTTGGGTTTTTAGGACTTCTGAAATAGGGCAGGTTTTAAAGTAGGGATATGGTGAGACAGTGTAAATGAGGGATTTTGCTTTAAACCATAGCTTTGAAGATGCACCGGTTGGTGTTGCCAGTTGGTGTTGATTGAGTATGCTTGGGATATAAGGTGAGGATCAATGAAGTTTCAAGCGCGTATTTTAACACTTTATCCTGAAATGTTTCCTGGATTTTTGGGGTATTCATTAGCAGGGCAAGCTTTAAAGCGAGGGATATGGTCGCTGGAAACAGTGCAAATTAGGGACTTCGCTTTAGATAAACACCATAGCGTTGATGACACACCGGCTGGTGGTGGGGCGGGTATGGTGATGCGTGCAGATGTATTAGCTGCTGCGCTTGATCATTGTCCAGATGATTCGCCAAGATTGTTGATGAGTCCGCGGGGGCGGGTTTTTAACCAAGCGTATGCCCGTTCTTTGGCGGGTGAATCAGGCGTGACATTGGTTTGTGGGCGCTTTGAAGGTGTGGATGAGCGGGTAATAGAAGCGCGACAACTAGAAGAAGTCTCTCTTGGGGATTATATCCTTTCAGGGGGAGAAACGGCGGCACTGGTTCTGTTGGATGCCATTATCCGTCTTCTCCCTGGCGTTATGGGGAATGCACTTTCTGGGAAGTGTGAAAGTTTTGAGAATGGTTTGTTGGAACACTCCCATTACACGCGTCCTGCTCTTTTTGAAGGACGCGGTATTCCGCCCGTGTTGACATCAGGTCATCACAAGGCTATCGCTGAGTGGCGTCAAAGCCAAGCCGAATTGCTCACACGTCAACGTCGCCCTGATCTTTATGCGCGCTATGATAAAAATCGTCAGAAAACTTGATTCATGTTGTAAGGTAGTGTATTGCATGGCTCTCTCTCTTGAGAGAGTTTTTCTGTGAAGGGTTTTCTATCGTTCCAAGATAATGAAGAAATGGTGTATTCGCTCCTGCATAAAGCATAGCCTAAAGAACTCTTTTCTTTGTAAACAAGGCTTTTTAGGTAAAAGTTGAGCGCTCTGACTGTTCGATAAAGAATATGAAGGATAAAAGAGATGAATATTATCGCACAGCTTGAAGCTGAACAATGTGCAAAAATTGAAGCAAAACGCCAATTGCCTGCCTTTCAACCTGGGGATACAGTCCGTGTCATGGTGCGCGTGACGGAAGGTACACGTACCCGTGTTCAGGCTTATGAAGGAATTTGTATTGCACGTTCAGGCGGTGGATTGAATGAGACCTTTACAGTGCGCAAGATTTCTTATGGTGAAGGTGTTGAACGTGTCTTTCCGGTTTATTCTCCCTTGATTGAAGCTGTTGAGCTTGTGCGCCGAGGTAGAGTGCGCCGTGCAAAACTCTATTATCTTCGTGCTTTGAGAGGTAAAGCTGCGCGTATCGCTGAAAAGAGAGATTACCGGAAAAAAGGTGAAAAGCTTGCTAAGAGTCTAGAAGCAACAGCTGTTGTTTCAGATGCAGAAGCGCAAGTTGCTGAGTAATCGATTCAATATTGTCTCTGCTAGAATTCATGTAAAAGCGGTTTTTCCGTTGTTCTTTGTGTCTCTCGTGATTCGTGTTTGCACTTAGATAAGGGGCATTGAGGGATTTGCGTGTGCATGAGGGTGTTGAATCTCTCAAAGTTTTGCTGTCCTATTTCTCTTGTAATTGTGGTTGAAATCTGAAATTCAAGACCTCAGGAGATATATCGTTTATGCTGAGAAATGGGGATGTCTATACTTGAAAAAATGTGTCTTTTTCTTTGAGAAAAGATGTTAGGCCTTTGACGTGAAGATAAAATTGTATTAGATAAAATGGGTTTTATAGCTTATGTCTGTAAAACAATCGGTTTTTTTATGCGTGACCTTTAATCCGTTATTTGAGATAACCGACCTGTAATATTGGCATCTTAAGATGCCAAATAAATTGGAAATAAAATGCATTTGGTCGTTTTGTGCGGATCTTATCGCGCATGATGCGGTTGCAGTAAAACCAGGTCAGGATGTTTTATGACAGAGACAATTAGGAGAAAAGAGCGCCCTCGTTCCCCCCATGTAAGCATTTATCGTTGGACTATCACAATGGCGATGTCCATTGCGCATCGTATCACAGGTATAGCTCTTTATTTTGGCATAGTTTTTCTCGCTCTTTGGTTAATGTCAATTGCTTGTGGAGCTGAGGCGTTTAGAACAGTGAATGAGATTTATAGTTCTTTGCCTGGGCTTTGTATCTTATTTCTTTATACCCTTGCTGGAGTTCATCACATGGTTGGCGGTATTCGTCACATTGTTTGGGACTTGAAACCTTGCCTTTTGGCAAAAAAAAAGGCAACGGTGACTGCGTGGGCAACAGTGTTTATTTCTCTTATTGTTACTTTTGCCATTTGGATTATTGGATATAGCATTGTTTAGCTGGGGGTGGAGAGGGCTATGAAAAAAGATTTTCGAACAGAACTTGCAAAAGTACGCGGACGTGGAAGTGCGCATGAAGGAACAGAGCATTTTTGGTTACAGCGTTTGACAGGTTTTATCAATCTACCGCTTTTGATCTTTTTTATTGTTCTTATTCTCTCACTTGTTGGAAAGGACTATAGCATTGTGCATGCACGGCTTTCACATCCGGTTGTGGCTGTTTTAATGGGGCTGCTAACTTTTTCAGTTCTTTATCATATGAAACTTGGAATGCAGGTGGTTATTGAAGATTATATTCCACGTGAAGGTTTCCGGATATTCTTTTTGGCATTAAATGTTTTGTTTTGTTTTGTTTGTGGGGGTGTCATCATTTTTGCTCTTTTGAAAATTGCATTAGGGGGTTGAACATATGGTGCGTACAGAATTATCTCTGGGTGCTAAAGCAGGCAACGCCCCGTATCACTTTGTAGATCATAAATTTGATGTTGTTGTTGTGGGGGCTGGTGGTGCTGGTTTGCGCGCTACGCTTGGTATGGCAGAGCAAGGATTAAAAACAGCCTGTATCACAAAGGTTTTTCCAACCAGATCGCACACGGTGGCAGCACAGGGGGGTATTGCAGCCTCACTTTCCAATATGGGGCCTGACAATTGGCAATGGCATTTGTACGATACGGTCAAAGGGTCTGATTGGTTGGGTGATACCGATGCAATGGAATATTTGGTGCGTAACGCTCCTGCTGCTGTGTACGAATTAGAACATTATGGGGTGCCTTTTTCGCGGACACAAGAAGGTAAAATTTATCAACGTCCTTTTGGAGGGCATACTACACAGTTTGGTGAAGGTCCTCCTGTCCAGCGTACTTGTGCCGCAGCTGATCGTACGGGGCATGCAATTTTGCATACACTTTATGGACAGAGCTTAAAACATAATGCGCAGTTTTTTATTGAATATTTTGCGCTTGATTTGATTATGACGGATGGTGTGTGTACCGGTGTTGTGGCGTGGAATCTCGATGATGGTACAATACACCGTTTTTCAGCAAAGATGGTTGTTCTCGCGACTGGTGGCTATGGACGGGCTTATTTTTCAGCAACATCAGCGCATACTTGTACCGGTGATGGGGGGGGAATGATTGCGCGTGCGGGGTTGCCGCTTCAGGATATGGAGTTCGTTCAATTTCATCCTACAGGTATTTATGGTTCCGGCTGCTTAATCACAGAAGGAGCGCGTGGTGAAGGCGGCTATTTGGTCAATTCTGAAGGTGAGCGCTTTATGGAGCGATATGCGCCTTCTTTTAAGGATTTGGCTTCACGTGATCTCGTTTCACGCTGTATCACGCTTGAAATTCGTGAAGGGCGCGGTGTTGGTCCAAAGAAAGATCATATCCATTTGGTTCTTAACCATATTGATCCTGCTATATTGCATGAGCGATTACCGGGGATTTCTGAATCAGCACGGATTTTTGCTGGTGTTGATGTGACAAAGGAACCTATCCCCATTCTCCCAACAGTCCATTACAATATGGGCGGGATTCCTACCAATTATTATGGAGAAGTTCTCAATCCTACAGCCGATTCGCCTGATCGTGTTCAACCAGGTTTAATGGCGGTGGGGGAGGCTGGGTGTGCCTCTGTCCATGGTGCTAATCGCTTGGGTTCAAATTCATTGATTGATCTTGTTGTGTTTGGACGTGCGGCGGCAATTCGTGCTGGTGAAGTCATTGATCGTGATGCAGAAATTCCCCCTCTTAATGAAAAAGCCGTTGACGAAATTATGGCGCGTTTTGATCGTTTGCGTTTTGCCAAAGGGGGAATACCAACCGCTGTCTTGCGTGAGAAAATGCAACGGACTATGCAAGAAGATGCTGCGGTGTTCCGTACGGCGGATTCTTTGCAACAAGGGTGTCAACGGATAAGCCAAATCTGGGGTGAACTTTCTGATCTAAAAGTGACAGATCGCTCCTTGATATGGAATTCTGATTTGGTTGAAACATTAGAGCTTGAAAATCTGATGGCCAATGCAATTACGACTGTCTATTCCGCAGAAGCGCGTTTAGAAAGCCGAGGCGCCCATGCGCGTGAAGATTATCCAGAACGTGACGACAAAAATTGGCGTAAACATACACTTTCACATTTATCAAAAGATGGAAAAGTCATTTTAGGCTATCGGCCTGTTCATGTTGATCCGTTAACATCTGAAGCCGATGGCGGTATTGATTTAAAGCGTATCGCACCTAAAAAGCGTGTTTATTAAGGGGAGAATGAATTATGGTACAAATTAAGCTTCCCAAAAATTCTCAAGTAAAACCGGGAAAGGTTTGGCCTAAGCCTGAAGGTGCTACGCGATTGACAGAATTTCATGTTTATCGTTGGTCACCTGATGATGAAGAAAATCCTCATCTGGATACCTATTATGTAGATCGTTCAGCTTGCGGACCGATGATTCTCGATGGACTGTTGTTTATCAAAAATCATATTGATCCAACTTTGACACTGCGCCGGTCGTGTCGTGAAGGAATTTGTGGTTCATGTGCCATGAATATTGATGGGACCAATACCTTGGCTTGTACCAAAGGGATGGATGATGTAAAGCACCCCATTAAGGTCTATCCTTTGCCTTCTATGCCCGTTGTTAAAGATTTGGTTCCTGATTTGAAGCGCTTTTATGCGCAGCACCGTGTGATTGAACCTTGGTTGCAGACTGTTTCACCAGAACCTGCAAAAGAATGGTTACAAAGTCACTCTGATCGCCAAAAAATAGACGGTCTTTATGAGTGTATTTTGTGTGCATGTTGTCAAACATCTTGTCCAAGTTATTGGTGGAACGGTGATCGTTATTTGGGCCCAGCTATTTTACTCCAAGCTTATCGTTGGATTGTTGATTCACGTGATGAAATGTGTGGTGAGCGTCTTGATAATTTAGAAGACCCTTTCCGGCTTTATCGCTGTCATACGATTATGAATTGTACGCAAACTTGTCCAAAGGGATTAAATCCAGCTAAAGCAATTGCTGAGATTAAAAAACTCATGGTTGAACGTCGCCTTTAAAAACTTACCAGTTAATAAGAGTCATGTGAGAAAAGAGAAGCTGTGTATGTTTTTTGGAATGATACACAAGATTTAGTTTATAACATTGGTTTTGTATGAAAATTGAAAAAACACTTATCATTTTTTAAAAAGGAGTCTTTATTTCTTCAAGAAAAAAGAGATACCTCATTGAAAAAATGCATCTTGAATGTGCATAAAAGCTGTAACCGATTGGTATCTTAGACGATTTCAAAAGTCATAGAAATTATACCTAATTTTTATGGATTTTCATGGGCGCTATTTGTACATTCTTTCATGTTTATCCATGAAAAATAGATTTTTACGGTAGTTACGGTTTTTGCTTTATCTTTTAATTTTTTTGTTGCTTGCGGACAAGTACAAGCAATTTGTTTGAGTAACAAAAAATACCTTGTTTCTTTCTAACATGAAAGAGGGAACTCTATAGCAACTGTGAAGGGCATGATTAAGTACTATTTGTTGTTTGTATTCTTCAAGACCATGTTTCTCAAAAATAAATGAAAAAAATTATTAAAAGAAATAAAATTGTGTGCACTAAAAACCTTGTGCGTGATTTTGCTCTTTCATTGCAGAGATAGTCATTAATTGCTCCTTTGCTGTAAAAGCCTGAAAGGTTCAACAGAGTAGCAGCAGAGGTAGGGAATGTTTTAAAAAGATCAAATAAAAAGCCGCAACAAGTTGTTGCGGCTGTTGTTGTCTTATGTGCTCCCTCTTAGAGAAAAGCCTAATCACACTATCTTTGATTTAGAAAAAATCGGATCATAAAAGACTTCAGAGAGCTTTCTATCCTTGAAAAATAATACCACATCCACTGTAGTGTAAAGCACTATCTTTATCATTTCTATATCAAGTTGACGTCCAATCTCTGATCTTTTGATCAATGTTGCACACCGTTCAAATGTTTGCAAAGCATTGTTGGCATGCGTTGTTGTAATTGATCCAGGATGCCCAGTATTCAATGAATTAAGATACTCCCATGCTTCATTGCCACGCAGTTCAGCAAGAAAAATACGATCAGGCGATTGACGCATACAGGCATCAAGACATTCCTCTGCTGAAACACGTCCCACTCCATCACCATAAAGCATATGCACATGATTAGGATGGTTGGGAAGAAAAAGCTCATGGACATCTTCAATCGTAATAATGCGTTCTTCTACAGGCACCTTTTCAATTAAAGAACGGGCAAATGTTGTTTTACCTGATCCTGTTTTGCCGGCGATAATAATGTTCCGTTTGTTTAGAACGCATTTTTCTAAAAATTCAAGAACTTTACCTTCACGCTTTAATTGCAAGAGTTGCACTTCAAACGGCTCTAGCCGTGTGAAATCCTGTTTTGAGAGTAAGTCATTTGCTTCCTTCTCTGAAGGTTTATTAAAGCTTACATCGGTAAAATTACTAAATGTTCCTTCACTGTTGAGTTCGTCTAGTGTTTTAACCGTGAGAGAATGTTTACGAATCATAAAAGAGAGTGAACCATCGATGACAGCTGGTGTTTGTATAATTGTACCCCGTTGTCCTCCAGGTAAATGTACATAATTAATGCTTCTGGGAGCCATACCGTTATAGACGATAATAGCTGTGATAAGCGTTTGCAAAAAAGCAGGTGTTAATTCCGGTACGCTATGTACTTGCCATCCCCCCAAGCTTTTTGTCCATATTTCACAGGGGCGACAGATTGATAATTCCGTAATTTTTGGATCTTCTAAGAAACGATCAAGTGGTTGCAGAAGTTGTGCAACTGCTTGATCTTTCTGTATCGGGTTAGCGTGTGACGAGGCTGTAGACATCACTGAAATCCAAATCACGAGCAACAAAAATACTCACTCTCTCCCCTTGGTTTTTGTAGAGTGTTGGTGGAATGTTAATGGAGTTTTGAAGAAGCTCGGTCACCACCGATTCAGCACCTCGCACATTTTGAGATTGTGACTTTTCCTTATTTCCTTGACCGATTTTTCCTTTTACCCACTCTCCTAAATCACCGATTATGCTCACCAGGATGGCCCCACCAAATCGTTGCCAAAAATGTGTATCAACCCAACCACCAATACCCGCTTCACCAAGTGGGCCTGTGCCAGGTGAGTCAAGATTGACGATAACACCAGAAGGTGTTTCAATACGTGACCATTGTACAAAAACACGCGTTTGTCCTTGTTGTATGCCGCTTTGGTAGAAACCAACGACCTTAGAACCACGATCTAGCAAAATAACACGACCACTCGTGGAATAAACGTCACGTGTTAAATGACATGTCGTCATTCCTGGTTGTGTTGTGATAATTCTTGTTTCTAATGTGCAGTCTATTTGCGTACCCTGTGTAATCAAGAGATCACGGTTACGAAGTTGAACTGCCTGTGATTGACCTAAACGTACAGGCTGAAGTTGGTCGAATAATACACCACTGTTTCTATCACTTTCAGATGTTTTATTTTTTGAATGTTCTGTCGAGCCTTCGCTACCACCACCATTGTTAAGACCTGAACTGAACATACGTTTGCGCGCTAATTCTTCAGAATCTTTGAGCAGATGTGGCGGAATGGTTGTTTGAAGAAGCTTTGCTAAGGTCGGTGGAATTTCAAGTGCTGAGTCCTCTGTTTGTATTGGTTTGTCTACCTCTTCTACAACTTTAGGCTCTTCTATGACTCGAGGAGTATAGCTAGGGATAATTTGTTGCACTGTTTGCTGTGGTTTTTCTTCCTCAACGTCTACGGCATTGCGCATTTTTAAAGCTTTCCAAGTCAGAGCAATTGGCACCGCCACTACGACAACGAGTCCTACCATTAATAAAGCACGTGCACCAGGAACTGTTGGACGGCGTTCTGTACCCAATTCAGAACTACCATAGGCACCTTCAATGTGTTTTTGTTCGATGTCGTCAAGTTTTCCGCCTTTGTTGTTCTCATCTCCTTTCTTATTGTTGAACATCATTTTCCTCCTTTATTGATGCGGTGAACCACCGAAGATATTGTTCCAGTTGTATTTGGTATACCATTGGGGTCATAGGCTTCATTGAAAATAGCCAAAGCACTTTTGCCAAGCCGTATGAGCCACTTGGGATTGACCTTATGAACAGCGATGATATCATTAGCACTACCTACAACAGTACGTGGTATAAGGCTTTCATTGCCTTCAGCATCCACTACGTAGATTGATGGCATATCCATGTTGGTAGGAAATTTAAAATAGGTAATACGTCCATTATCCCAAGCGTTTATTGGGGCAATATTTTGGTTGCCGCTCATGGTGTAGCTCAGATTATATCCGTTCACGACTTGGTGAAAACCACGTTCAATGGCAAGCTGTTGCTTGTTTTCCTCTAACTTTTGAGAATCGGTACTGGGATAATGGAAAGCTAATTCATAAGTAGCTCCAGCACGATCATTTCGAAATTGTAGTCGAAATTTATAACTTCGTTTGTCAGTAACAACGATAAGGTTTGTATTGGCGAGTTCTGCTTTGGGTTTAATAAAAATATGCCGCCCTTTATGGGCAAAGGCATAGGCATCCGAATCACCAAAAGCATGGGTGATATATTGTTCACCTTCTTCAAGGATAATATGTGTTGCTACACCAAGAACCGTTTCAATTTGCACCACATCAGCCACATTATATGTTACATAGCGTATGCGGTGATCATATTGTGAATTGGATGGAGTTTTGAGCGCCTGCACGGGTAGCGTATAAAGAAAAGAGAATGAGGAGAGTAAGACAACAAAGGCAAGTTTTTTCATAATAATCAATTCCTTAATTATTCAACAGTATTTCCGGGTCAGCGCGGTAACTTGTCACTTGGAAACCAAGGGGGTTAAGCAATCGATCAGATGATTTCATTGGTGCACCAACATAGGTGTAGCCAATTGTTGCGATCTGGTGTTGTTTAGGTCCAACGGCACCGGTAGCGTCGTGTTGTTGGGTTGTAAAGCGCACTGTTGCTTGTCCACGTCCATTCGGTTGGATTGATCGCACTTTCACTGTAATGCGCGCTTTGTTGGAAAGCACTTTGTCACGTGCATCTTCACCTTCATAGATCTTATAAAATTCCTGTTGAACAGTTGGTGCACTTAAAAGTGCTGCAGTGTCATAGTTTAGCTGAATGGTGTCGTAGTCATAAGTTTCACGGTTAAGGACATATTGATTGAGCCAATATCTGTCCACAACTTCGCCATAGCTGGTTTCATGCTCGCGCATCACAGAAATTACATCGACTGCACCCGTTGTGTTATCAACGCGTAGCACCAAAGGTGTTGGAGCTGGTTGGGAAAAGCCAACAACTCCACACATCATGCCGAACAATCCAAAAACTCCAACAACACCTGCCACACGCCACGCTGTTCTACGTGATTTTATAAATTCACTAATGAGGTCACGCTCTAAACCCCGGCTTTCTTCATAGTAACTGTTAAGTTGTTCGGCTTTTACTGGTTTAGCTTGCTTTTTTCTCATATTATTTCTCGCTGAATTTCGGCAGGGACTGTTTTATTCACAGGCACACGGTTCCAATTACTTGGCTTCTTTAGCTGTGGTGCCGATACACAAGCTGTTAAAAGGCTTGCAATCAAAATTATAAAAATGATGTTTTTCATTTTTAATCATCCCTCTTTTTTATCATAAGATAAATTGTGATATTTTTATCATTATTTCAATTTTGATTGAAAAAGTAAAGTGTATAGTTTGCAATCATTTCTCTTTTCTTAATTTCAGTTTTATGTATAGAAATACTCAACTGCAGCATAGATGTTTTCTATTTTGCAATTAAGGTATTTTGATTATTTAATTGTGCGGTTGTTACGTGCAGGTAGGCTTCCTGCTGCATTTAATCTCCAGAGATGTCCAAATGTAACGCCTTTTGCTAAAGCATTGGCAATGCTTGATAGTTTGAGCAACATTATGATGGAGATAATGGATAAGATGAGAACACCACCAAGTGTAAAACCGACATTCTGTTTTCCATCGAATTTCAGATCGGTCATATAATTTGCAAAGATATTCATCATGAGACTAAATACAGTGGCTAGGAGTACAATGAGAATTGTATAGCTCAAAATTTGAGATATCCATTGCTCAAAGAAGCGATAGGTTGGTTGCCAGAGCAAAGCAGTAATAAAGAGTGGTCCAAGTCCTACGAGGAGTATAAGTGCGATTTTTGCCATCAAAATAAAAGCGCCACCAATTGCAGCTAGGAAGCTTGTTGCAAGCAGAATAAGGATACCGAAGAGACCATATAGCAACCCATTAGTATCCAAGAAAGCAGATTCTTCGAAAGCTTCACTTGCACGTGTGAAGCCATTTTCAGCTACTTTATCAATCAAACTGATTAATTCATTGTTTTTTGGTGCATCTTTCATTAGTGCACTTAATAAATTATGCGGCATTTCTATTATCACATTGGCAATTTCTGACTGATAAAGTCCTACAGACAATGCCATTGAAGTAATAATACTGATCCGCAAGCAACGACTTAGGAATTCAGAGGCAGGCATATCTATTGCACCGCGAATAACGAGCCATCCATATACAATAAAAGCAATGGTGAGACCGATTGATACGAAAGGTGTAATTGTAGCAATTGCTTTTAAGGAAATATCTACGACATGTGTTTTTGTTGCTTGATCAATGTGTTTGAAAAGTTGCGTGAACATTTTGAAGTCCATGGCATTCCTCTTTAGCAAATTTTAGTTTTCCATTACTTTGAAATATGGGGGCATGTTGTATGTTTCATTTGCATTTACGCAATTCATTCCAGCATTCTTTATTGGATTGTGATGGGTTAAGTCTCTGTGTGTTTCTCCAAGATATTGAGAAAGTTCTCAACATGATATCTAATTTTCTGCCGAGAGAGAATGCCAAACAACGATGGTGTAGAATTCAGTCTTTTATACAAAAACTTATCTTATTTTAGGCATTTCTGTATTTCTACTGTTCAGAATTCTCATATTGCGTTTTTGCTTTTGTTGACTAATGAGTGCTTGTTCTGCATTGCGCGAATGTGCGACCATTTGTAGTTTTGCCGTTTCATTTTGGACCATAGCGAGCATGCCTTTTATGCGCGCCTGTAATTCTGCAATACCTTTTAGATCAGTTGTTACATTTATTTGTTCTATGAGTTCAGAGATTTGCTTAAAGCGATTTTCTGATTCTTGAAAAGTTCGTAAACTAACAGCTTTATCAACAATCGCTGCATATTGTTTCCGTCCTTCGATAGATTTGCGTGCCTCATCGATAGAATCAGGAATCTTTTCCTCTTTTATAATGTCACTGAGCGATTTGAATTTAGATACAAAAATATCATAATTATTTTCATTATAGATCCATTGTGGATCTTTAAGAAAAAAACTGGTGTGATCTGTTTTTATAGCTTCAAGTTGAGGAGTGCCTAATTTCCGATTTTCTGTTACGGACTTATGCGTTTCTTCTGTTTTCTTGAGCTGCTGCTTATTTATCTCAAGTTGCTGTTTTATTAATTCAATGAGGTTTACATAGTGCTGTGGTGGAGAAGGTTCTTTAGGAGCTGCCTTTTTAGGAGATGATCCCCAAGAAAAACTTGGCCACCCTGGAACTGTTGCACTTAAATCCGCCGCTCCTGCTCCCCACCAAGCTTTTGCTGCATTTGTTGTCCCTAAAACTGCTGTTATTGTCAGTAAAATGATTATTTTTTTCATGCCACCCTCCTATCAGTTTTTACATGTTGTAAAAAAACAGGTAACCATACTGCGGGATCATCTCCTACTTCAGCGATGATGTTTTCGGCTAACTCTGCATTGTCGGGTGTACCCGATAATACGAGAAGTTCGTCACTAAAGTCACGTTCAATGGCTTTTCCATCGATTGTTACGTGGAATTTGCCGAGATTGAGCTCTGCAAGTGCGGATTGGTCACCCTGTTTTATGAGAAACTGACGACTAAACTCACCGAGTCCTTTGATCAGTTCAAATTCAGCATCTGTAAGTTTAAAACCTTCTGTATAATCTTCATAATTTGCTTTAGGATTGGCTAGAAAAATATAAGTTGCGCACTGTTGAATGAGCGTTTTGGCGATATTGCTTTCTAGGGCATCACTGGGCTCTTGTGTAGCATAAACAAAAATACCATTTTGTTTACGGATAGTTTTTTGTTTGTTTTTTGCTAAATCCTCAAAGTATGGGTCTTGTAAAGGTTTCCAAAACTCATCGAAGATATACATAAACCGTTGGCCGCTAATCATTCCTTCTGTGCGGTAAAGCAAATACATCATCACCGGAGTACGAGTCTCTGGGTTGTCTAAGAATTCAGTAATATCAAAGCCGTAAATTTGATGTGTTGAGAGATCAAGAGCATCGTTCGGATTATCAAATAACCATCCATAATCACCACCTTCACACCACTTTACTAAGCGCGCGTGAACGGATGGCGATGCATTATAATCACTCAAATGCGGATTTGGTAAGAATTGCACGAGAAAAGACAAACGACGCAATGATCTATCAATGTTGCTACTCATAATAGATGTGACAGCTTGGTTAATTTCCTCTTCATCATGGTGCGTGACTTCACCACCAGCTTCAGCCAATTTTCTAACAAATTGTTTCAGAAAAATCAGATTTTCTTGTGTAGGTGGAAGTTGGAATGGGTTAAAACCACTCGGTTTGCCAGCTTTAAATGATAAATATCGTCCTCCCATTGCCCGAATAGCAATTTCCATGCCACGGTCTTTATCAAAGACAACGGTTGTTGGCTTGAATTTTTGCGCTTGTGCTAACAGAAATCCGAGAAGTACAGTTTTACCGGAACCAGATTGTCCGATCAGTGCGGTATTTCCAAGTAATCGCTTGTCAGTTGAATCCTCTTCAATTTTCGAGGCATGAAAATTAAAATAAAGTGGCGTTTTACTGGTTGTTTTAAGAATTGTGACCGCTGGTCCCCATGGATTTCCAGTTGGTTTACCTGACATAAAATTATGAAAGGATGAGAATGATAAAAAGTTCAGCGATGTAATTGGTGCAGGACGTGGTCGCCATTTCCAGTTTGCAGGAAGTTGTGCCCAATAACCAGCTTCTATAGCTAAATCTACAGGTTTGGGCAATACTGCAACGTCTAGCAACGCTGCGCTTGCTTTTGCCATATGGTCACGAACTTGTTGAATTGTATCACCGTAAAGTGTCAGTGTGCAATGATGCTCACCCATGACAAAATGTCCACTAATAAGCTGGTTGAGAGCTTCATCAATTTGTTCAATTTGACTGGTTGCCACATCACGTGCATCAATAAGATTACGTTGATGCCGCTGTAAATAATCCTTGGCAGCATGTCGTGAAAGCACCGAAAAACTCTGTGTCAATACAAATTCAAAATCACTTTCCAACAAAACATTCAGTTGGCCTGGTTTGGTTGTTGTGTCGTACTCTTTAATTTCCAGCATCCCAAATCGACGCACTCCACTGGTTGTACGCAGCTCACCAAGAGCACCCCATTTTGAAAAAAAGGGCCGGTTGATAGACATATAATCAGCAAAACGGTCATGACATATCGGCATAGGACGGTATTCGCCGTTGACAAGCATGCCAAGAAATTCGAGCGCAGAAGAATAAGCATGGCCATTTTTTTCATAAGCACCAAGAAGTTCTGCACCGTAACGTTTTAGTGATTGGCCTAAAGTATTGTTGATATCATTGAGAGCCTTTATACATGATTCCTGCCGCATCTTTTTTTGATCAAGCGTCTCGCGTTCATGCTGGGAAAAGAATGACATAATTTTATCAGCTATAGGTTGGTAAACGATAGTTAAATACAGGTCATTGACCATCAGATTATAACCAGTAAAACTTTGCTGGTATTTTTCATCAAGCTGATAGCAAAACATTTGATCAAATGTTGAATCAGGATATTCATAAACGCGCCGGCGTACGATATGAGTCCATAGTGATAAGTTAGCTGATGCAATACCGCGTAGGGTATTGTTTAGCTCTTTTGTCCATTGAAAAATATCTTCCTCTGAAGCGCTTTGATGCGAACGTCCATCAATTTTCCAGATCGATAAATATTCTGCGTTTTTGGTAGAAATGATCGTATCTGTAATATGATGTGAATAGGGTATGAACAGACTTACTGGTGTCTCTGATGCGAGGCGTTTGCTGTTTTCAACAGCCGTCATGCTTATCTCCTTTTGCGGTAATTAGAGGGACTGTAACTTGATGCGCCCCAAAAGCCTTTGTTGCGGTTGCGAAATTTGGTATCGATCCACAACCACCAGATACGAAATGCTTTATCATCGTTTTTGGTAATTTGCACCATAATGAACCATAATGGCGGTGCAATTACCCACAAAAAGATGTTTACTGTCATAGCAACAGTAGCAACACCTACAACCATAACGATAAGTGGCATCATAGGTACACCCCAAATTGTTGGAACACGGGTTGCTCCTTTAAATAAAGGAAATGCTTCATGTTTTTGTGGTTTCATGGGAAACTCTTCAGTTAGTGAATGTAAAACAAGAGAGCGCTAATATAAAATGCTGCGCCTGCGACGATAACACTGAACGACCATCGTATGAATGTGGCCCTTGAGATGATGCGAAACAGATAAATAAGCAATAGAAATAAAAAAATAACAGCACCAACAATGGGAATAATCATACTTAACCCATATTGCATACCTATAAAAATATCTATAGCTCTGGTTTTTGTTTGAGCATAGGCAGGTTGGATCATTAAGAATATAATTGATGTTATAATAAAAGTATTGATTTTTTTGCTAGTTTCTGCTTGAAAAATATTTGATTGTTTCATGCTTTTCACCCTCATCATGAATGAGTTTACTATAGATAATATTTCCTATTTCTGAGCATAAGAAACATTATTACAGATACATCTGAAACCAATTTACATAGTATTAAAAACATTTTATGCATTTCCTAGTTTCATATTTAGCTTCAATTAGGTGTAAATAACATTGTGGTAAGTTGAACTGCTGACCCAGCAATGATAACACCAACCGCCCACCGCACAAATGTATCCTTTTCGATATAGCGCCCTGCGTAACCTATAGCTAAGCATAAAAGTATAACAGCAGCGGCTATAGGGATGATGTTGTCAATAAGATCTTTTTTTAGTTTTTCTAAAGCATCTTTAGCATGTTTTAATTCTGCATATGCAGGATGAGACATAAGAAATGCGGTTACAGCTGCAGAAATTGCGATAATTCTACTGTTAATTTTTGATGGGGGATTATTAAATTGTTTCATATTTTACTCTAACGTTTTTATACTCTCGATATTGCTGAGATATTTATTGGTTTCTTTGCAACTCATGAAAAATCTTCGTTTTTGAAAAAAAGAAATACTTTGTATTCTACCACCTTACTAATAAGTTCATGATGGCTTTAATAGCATCGTGGCAATTTGGGTTGCTGAACCAGCGATGATAACGCCTATTGCCCATCGTACGAACGTATCTTTTTCGATGTAACGTCCTGCATAACCAATTGCTAAGCACAAAAGGATAACAGCAGCTGCAATAGGAATAATTTTACCAGTAAGTTCGCTTTGCAGCCCCTCTAAAGCTTTTTTGGCATTGCCTAAAGTTGCTTGTTGAGCATACAAAGGACTGCTTATAAAAAATATAGTTACAGCTGCAGCAATTGTGCTAGTTATATTATTTTTTGATTGGAAATTAATTAATCGTTTCATATTGTTGTTTAGCCTATTAGATTGTAATTGATATAAAAATAGCTTTTGTCTGCAAGACAGAACAAATTTCTCTTGATATGCATGAAATTACTGAACCCCAAAGTTTTCTTTACATGAAAGAAACCTTTCATATCTCAATAAATTTACCCATTAGCTTTAAATAATAAGTTAGCAAGTTCGACTGCAGAGCCAGCAATGACAACGCCAATTGCCCATCGTACGAACGTATCTTTTTCGATGTAACGTCCTGCATAACCAATTGCTAAACATAAAAGTATGACAGCAGCGGCTAAAGGAATGATTACATCTAATTGCGTTTTGAATCCATCTAGAGCTTTTTTTGCATTGTCTAAGCCGTTCGCTTGTGCATACGCAGAATGAGTCATAAAAAACATACTTGTTATTGCAATAATTACATTAATTTTATTGCTCATTGTTGCTCTAAGAGTATTGAACTGTTTCATATTACTTACCTTTATTCAGAGTATAGTTGGCATAAAAAACACTTTTTTCTTAGTTATGAGTAATACCTTATATTGATTGGGTAAAATCACTTAAATTTATACTTCTATTTGAATAACAAAGAATACTTCATACTATCAACTTTATGATTCATTCTCACTATGCTTTTGTAAATAATAAATTGGCAATTTCGGCCGCAGAGCCTGCAATGACAACGCCGATAGCCCAACGTACAAATGTATCTTTTTCGATGTAGCGCCCTGCATAACCAATTGCTAAGCACAAAAGTATAACAGCAGCTGCGACAGGAATAATTTTGCCTAATTCTGTTTTGAATGTGGTTAAAACATTTTTTGCATTCTCTAAATTTTGTGCTTGGGCGCATATAGGATGAGCCGTAAGAAATACAGTGATAGCTGCAGCAGTCGCAATAATTTTATTATGAGCTTTTGTTTGAAGAATATTCGATTGTCTCATGTTTTTTCATCCTGATTAAGTTTAAAATTGCCATAAATAACCCCTCTTTCATGAAGAAATTTAAAGAGATATTTGGGATCAGCCCAAGTTCTTAGTTTTCCTCTTTGCGTAAGAAGTGTATATTTATTTGTTTCTCCGGTTATTGGATCATCTGCAACAAATGTGAAATACCATTCTCTCTCTGAGCGCATCACAACTGTAATCTCACGCGCTGCTTTCTGATGGAATGCCATATCAACACTGTTTTGTTCTATCATTTTCATTATTTTGCCCTCAATTAGAAGAAATTTTATTTAATCTTACTAATTTAGAGCTTTAATGTTTTTTTATCTACCTTTCATTATTGTATCTCATCAAAATTGTAATTTTCATGCATAAATATCGTAATTATTATTCTTGTTGCTTTTCCAATGAAGAAGCATCTTCTGCTGTAAAAACATCATGAGCGCCACTTATCTTATGCGCAAATGCATCTACTAGTTCTTCTGAAGAGGGAGGAAGAGTTTCTGTTTTTATTATTTGATTTGGCTCTTCTGTATGAAGCTGTATAGGTTCTTGCGATTCGCCACCTGAGAGTGCAGGAGCTTCCATTGCGACATGGAAACCAACTTTTCTTACAGAAGTACCAATGAAGTCATTTTCAAAACGTTTCGGGTTGTAAAAACTTAGTGCAGCTCGCAATATGGTCCGTTCAGAGTTTTCTTTCGAGATTGTTTGTTTATAGCGACCCGTTAAAGCGGTCTGTAAAGCTTTAAGATCTTTGCACGAATTGTACATATTAGAACGAGAAACATGGAACCATTTTAGATTTTGAATGCCAATTTGTTCTAAAGATATGCCAGAATCATATCCACTTTGCTTAAGTTGTTCAGTTGTTGCGATGTTTTTTCCAAACGTAAGTGGCTGATGTAATAATTCATCACGCACACTTATTGCACAGGTATTATTCCATGATTCTTGCATAACAACAGTTGAAAGTGTTGTAAAATATGGAGCAGGCGCACATGCAGCAGTAAGCATTATGAAATCTGGAATAGTCATAAGCAACACACCTGATGATAAAAAATTCTATTGATATAAACGTAGATGCTGTGTGTTTTTTTTAAGTGCTGACACACTGCATTTCCATAAACTCGTAAAGCAAGATTATTTAGTTTAAAACACTTTTTGCACTCACAGATTTGATTTCTTCTAAGAACATTTTTAATACACGCTAACATTCTAGAAACCATATAAATATATGGGATAAGACCGCACACATTAAGCCAACCAACATTACAGTTATTGCATTTATGGAAAGAAAGATTACCTTCAAGTGATGATTGTTTTCGATAGGGCGCTAAGGTTAATAATTTTGTGTAATTCTCTGATTGTTTCAATTTTTCTGGAGAACACTGATACGAAGGAGAAGATTGCTGTATATGAATATATTTTTTATTGTTAAAATAAACTGCACTCTCATTATTTGTAGAGGGCTTGTTCTTTATCGCATATTGCCATAATTTATAAGATGGCGATTTATATTCACTTTTGACTACTGGTTCATAAGAACCAAAGCGGTGTGATAGAGTTTGCACACTCCATTTACCAATCTCAGTAATTAAACTGAAAAAGGGTGTAATTGTGACAGCTAAGATACAAATCAATAACTCTTCGTTGTTCAAAGCATATCTCCGTCAAAGTGATATATTCATCGTAATTGTAATTTCGATAATAAATAGACAAAAATTGTCTATAATTGTGTTTAAAATATGGCGTAGCACAATTCTTTTTTGCAAGGGGAGTGATTAAGGTGAATGATCTCAAAAATATGAACTTTGATGAGTTACAAGAGATGCGTGCCCAAATTGATATGGAATTGAAAAAACGACACGCAAAAGAAAAGCAGAATGCGCGGCGAAAAATTCTTGAAATTGCTAGTGCACATGGAATTGATATCGCTGATCTTGTAAGCAAAGAACGTCATTATAGAAATCCCAATAACCAATGGGAATTGTGGAATGGACGTGGGCGGAGACCTAAGTGGATTAAAGAATGGTTGGAGAATGGTTATGCGCTTGAAGAATTAGAAGTAACATAGTGCATAGGAATATTTGCAAGCTACGAGAATATCAAGAAATATGAACTTGAGGCATATATTCTTTTGAGAATTTGATCTATAAAAATGCTGAGCTGATATCTTAAAGCACTGAATGATTAATAAAATCATAGAGAATAGGCACCATGCGATAGGGGAGATGATAATACGCAATTCTCTGCTTCATAATGATGTGTTTCCTAGTCAAACCTTTTCAGAATTTCTGTTGCGTTTTTAGTTTGCATCATGCTCTACTTTTTGAATAATATGTAAAATCAGAAAGAGTATAAGTTTTCATACGTTATCTCCAGCATGATCCTTAATTCTTTTGTGTAAAAATTACTTGCGTAATAATGTGAAGATCAAGATGAAATCCTAAGATAGAGTGGGCATTCATCATTCCAAAATTGAGAATAATCAAAATAAAATGTCTCACAAAATCAGTTCTGCTAACGACAAGCTGCTGTGGTTTTGCTAAACCATTTTTTATAGAGTTTAGTTTTTGTATTTTAATAATTATAAGGAAATAAGAGTATAAGCCAACACTCTATGGTCTTACAGATCATTTGTCTGCCAGAAACCAATTTTTATTTTATTGGTATGGATGTAAGGCTGAAAAATTGCCGCTTCATTTCCCTGCGAGGAGATGTTTTTATTGCGTGCATTATGATCGTAATAGAAAGATTGTGCTTATTTGAAAAGAGTTGGCAATGTGTTCTGTTTTTTGATCTGTACAAAGAAGATTTTCTGCTAGGATTTTGTCGTTTTAATGAAATTGGCTTTAGAAAAGCAGAAAATAAATGGCTCATGTATTAAAAATGATGAAACTTACGTAAGTTTGAGACAATACACGTTGAAGACCGAAAAGATGGGATTATTTTCTAACCTTTGTCTGTTTTCTTTGTATTGCTCTCGGAGAGGGAGCTGTGCAGTATTCACTAAAAAATAGATTAGGGTGTGGATCGCTTTATTGTATATCTACATAGATTTCTCTAGGATTTCTCCAGAAACCTTGGGATTTCAAAATAAGCAAGGGAATTCCTTTGTTAAAAGAGCGACTGATTCATAGACGATAAGAAGCGAAATGATATGTCACTTAAAGTGGGAGTCCGTGAAGAAGACGTGGCGCATTGGGAGTGAGTCCGGAAGCTTCTTGAATGAAATATTTCTTTATTTTTGGTGCCTGATTGATAATTCCAAGACCGGCATCTCGGAGCAGGCGTAAGAGGAGATTATCATTGGAAAAAAGGTGATTAAGCCAATCATTACTCAAAGCCATACGGACAATTTCAAAACGTCTCCAGCTTTGATAGCGCTCTAAAGCAATGAGGGATCCAATATCAAGACCTAATCGTGCTGTTTCAATAATAACTTCAGCAAGTGCGGCGCTATCACGTAATCCTAAGTTGAGTCCTTGTCCTGCAATGGGGTGGATTGTGTGGGCTGCATCTCCAATGAGAGCAAAACGAGGTTTAATGCATTGACGTGCTAAAGAAAGGCTTAAGGGAAAAATTTGTCGCTCTCCATTCCAAGAGAGTTTTCCAAGTTGATGACCAATGCGTTTTTCGAGTTCTGTTTCAAAAATAACAGCATCGGCCTTGAGGTAATATTGTGCAGTTTTATGATGTTCATTCCATACAATAGCAGAGCGATTGCCTTTAAGAGGGAGAAGTGCAAAAGGTCCAGCGGGTAAGAAATGTTGAATTGCTTGACCATGATGGGGTTTTTCATGGTCAATTGTGCAAATGATTGCTGTTTGTTTATAGGAATGAGAAAAATTTTTAAGACCTGCTTTTTCACGTAATTTCGAATGTGCCCCGTTGGCGGCAATAAGCAACTTCGTTTGCCAAATTTCTTCATTGCTTAAAGTGACAGTTGTATGTTGATCTTCTTGATGAAAATCAATGACCTGCATGTTTGCAATAAAAGTGATCTCCAGATCTTTCACACGTTTTTTTAAAGCTTTGATGAGTTCTCTATGTTCCACCATAGCAGCAAAGGGTTCGTTAGGAGTAACATCACCTTCAAAGGTTAAAAGCGTTGGTTTGACAGGATCATTGGCACAGGCATCGGTGATGATCATTGAATGAATGGGTTGTGCAGAGGGGGTTATATGCTCCCAACATTGCAGTTGTTTTAACATACGAATAGAAGCAGCAGAAAGGGCGATGGTTCGTATATGAGAAGTGGGGAGTTCTTCTTGAGGAGCAGCATCAACAATATTAATATTCAGATTAGGGGCTGCTTGCTTGAGCGCTATTGCTAAAGTGAGACCAACAGCTGCCCCCCCTGCAATAAGAAGATCGCATTGTCTGATACTTTTATTGGAACTTGTTTTTTTATGGGGTTTTACATTTTTATTGGGATGAGGATACACAACGCTTCGTTCCATTGTTGGCAGTTTGTTTTCTTTATAAACAGAATATCTTTTTTAATATTACTTTTTCTACACTCTTTACTATTCCCTCTTTGCTTTAAAGGACGCACTTTTTTCTGCGTATTGGTTTATAAACAGGTTGGCTTTTTTTAATTTATTCTTTCTGCTGATTATTGATGAATTCATTCCATAACTTTACTTCATAACTTTGACTAGGAAAATTTTGCCCTGAATATTCCCTATCAACTTTACACTTTATCAATGCAAAAGAAAACGGAAATAAGACAGAAATAATGTGATCTTTTTAAGATGCAATAAAAGCCTCTTCTGTTACTGTTTTGAAGGATCATGTTTTATAAGCATAGTAGAGAAATTGTTATGATTACGATGGTTAAAACTGTGTTAATATTTTAGGGTCATAATTCTATAACTCTTTAATGCGAGAATTTTGTATTTGGAATTGATGGATGCACCAAGGTTCTTCTCCCTATGATTCATTAGAAGCACAAAAATCTTACAGTTCACGGCTCGTTGAAATGTTTTTGCGCCAGATTGGTGTTTTCATTGGGCTTGGGCTTTTTGGATTCCTTGTTTTTTGTGTTTGTGCTTTGGCAACTTGGAATGCAGCAGATCCATCATTAACCCATGCAAGTCCAAATAAAGTTACAAATTTTATGGGATGGCCAGGGGCAATTTTTTCAGATTTTGTTATGCAATTTTTGGGTTTAGCAAGTCTTGGTGTTTTGTTGCCGCCATTATTTTGGTCGTTTCTTTTGTTGGCACAAAAGGATATCCATCATTTGATTTTTCGCCTTTTTTTGTGGGGAGTATCAACGGTTTGTTTTTTAGTTTCTTTTGCCCTTATGACACCTGTTGCTTCTTTTACGTATTGGCCATTGCCGATGGGGTTGGGAGGCGTTTTGGGGGATAAAATTCTCAGCGCTGTTTATTCACTTTTTCCAGTCTTTTTTTCTCCATTTCAGAACGTGCTCTTGGGGATGGCTTTTAGCCTTTTAGGTTTTTTAATAGCTGCTTTTGCGGGCAATGTGGTATGGAGACGGCGTATAGATAAAAGGAAAATAAAAAAAGTTCAAAAGAAGGAAGTCGTTGATCCTCTCTTTAATATGTCAGAAGATGCAGAAGATACAGAACATATTGAAGAGAGGGGGCGCTATGGTTTTTTTGCTACAACTTTGGGAGCTATTTTACATCTTTTTTATTTTTTACAAGCGCGTTTTTTTCGTTTCTTCTCTATCAAGCGCTCTCAGAAACAAGGAAAGGCATTTGATCGGATTGAACCAATTTTCGTGGATGAAAAAACAAAATGTCAGGGAAATCAAGAGAAGGGTCCTCCCGTTAAAAACCGTGTTTCTAAGTCTATAACGGCTTCTTCAAACGGTCGTTTTCTTCTTCCACTTTTGGATTATCTTTCAGTTTCTCCGCCGGCGGCAAGGGATGCAAAACTTTCACCTGCTGCTTTGAAAGCCAATTCTCATGAACTTGAAGGTGTTTTGTTAGATTTTGGGGTCAAGGGAAAAATTATTGATGCACGCCCTGGACCGGTGGTGACCTTGTATGAATTTGAACCCGCTGCTGGTATTAAATCTTCTCGTATTATTGGGTTATCAGATGATATTGCCCGCTCTATGCGTGCGATTTCAGCGCGTGTTGCTGTGGTTCCAGGGCGTAATGTGATTGGAATAGAATTGCCCAATGCAAAACGTGAGATGGTGTATTTGCGGGATATGTTGCAAGCGCGAGAATTTGTGGAAAGCAAAGCAAAATTAGGGCTTGCTTTGGGGAAGACAATTGGCGGGGAAACGGTGATTGCGGATTTAGCGAAAATGCCGCATCTTTTGGTGGCAGGCACTACAGGCTCGGGAAAATCTGTTGCCATTAATACCATGATTTTGTCTCTGCTGTATCGGATGACACCTGAACAATGTCGCCTCATTATGGTAGATCCTAAAATGCTTGAACTTTCCGTTTATGATGGCATTCCCCATTTGTTAACACCCGTGGTAACGGACCCTAAAAAAGCTGTCATTGCACTGAAATGGGCTGTGCGTGAAATGGAAGAGCGCTACAGCAAAATGTCAAAAGTGGGTGTCCGCAATATTGATGGCTTTAATGCGCGTCTTAGGGAAGCAGAAGGGCAGGGTGAGACAATGACGCGCACAATTCAAGTGGGGTTTGATCATGAAACCGGTGAGCCCCTTTATGAGACCGAAACACTTGATTTTAGTCCTATGCCTTATATCGTTGTCATTATTGATGAAATGGCCGATTTGATGATGGTTGCTGGTAAAGACATTGAAGGAGCCGTTCAACGCCTTGCACAAATGGCACGTGCTGCTGGTATCCATGTGATTATGGCGACTCAGCGCCCTTCGGTGGACGTCATTACTGGAACCATTAAAGCCAATTTCCCTACACGCATCTCTTTTTCTGTCAGTTCAAAAATTGATAGTAGGACAATTCTTGGCGAACAGGGCGCTGAGCAATTGTTAGGACAAGGAGATATGCTCTTTATGATGGGAGGAGGGCGTATCCAGCGGGTTCATGGGCCTTTTGTGGCGGATGATGAAGTGGAGCAGGTAGTGGCACATCTCAAAGCACAAGCGCTGCCTGACTATCTGGAAACCATTACAGAAGAGATTACAGAAAATAGTGCGGATGTTTCCTTAACTTCTCCTGCAGCAGATGATCCCTATAGTCAAGCTGTTGCTATTGTTCTTCGGGATCGTAAGGCTTCAACTTCTTATATTCAACGCCGTTTAGGCATCGGCTATAACCGTGCTGCTACATTAATTGAGCGGATGGAAGAAGAAGGCATCATTAGTGCGGCAAATCATGCGGGGAAACGAGAGGTTTTGATCCCTTCTGAAGAAGAACGCTTTTGAAATAAAAATCTTTTGATAGTCTTTTCAAACAATATCTTTATCTTTCAAAGAAGGATATTCTTTTTATCATTATAAGATATAAGATAAATGAATATTCTTTGGGAGCATTTTTTATGAAAACGTCTTTTTCACCACAAAAAAGAGTTATTGGGTTTGTGGTAATTATTGTCTTTTGGTGCTTAACTTTTCCTGCTTTTTCGCAATCATCTAATAAAGTTGTCATGGCATCCAATAAAGTGGCAAGAGCACAAAATATAGCTAATAACTTTGCCGCAATTAAAACAATGACAGGTGATTTTATTCAGTTTAGTCCAAAGGGTAAAATGTCTCAGGGGACATTTTATTTAGAGCGTCCAGGGAAAATTCGTTTTATTTACAAAAAAATACCCTTACAGATTATTGCAGATGGTCAATTCGTAGGAGTTAACAATCGTGCTCTGAATACTTGGAATTTTTCACAACTTTTTCAAACACCGATGAAATTTCTATTAGATAATAAAATTGATGTATCCTCAGGGCGTTTGTTAGCATTTCGTGAAGTTCCAGGAGCCGTGACAATTGTTCTGCGTGATAAAACTATTGGGGCAGGGCAAATAAGAATGGTTTTTGATTCCAAAAATTATGATTTACGCCAATGGACAATTGTTGATCAACAGAATTTGGAAACCACTGTTCAAATTATGAATGTAAGGACGGGCGTTCGGTTTGCTGATGGGATGTTCACACTTCCCGCTAAGAAATAATGCGCTCCCTTCAACATTGGAATTGAAACAGATGTTTTTTCGTCTTGCTACTTGGAATATTAATTCTATCCGTTTACGTCTTGCACAGATTTTTCAGTATTTAGATCTATTTCCTGCGGATATTTTATGTCTTCAAGAAACAAAATGTCCAGATGCTCTCTTTCCAAGGGAGGCTTTTGAAGCAGCGGGTTATAGGCATATCGCATTGAGTGGACAAAAGTCTTACAACGGTGTGGCAATTGTTTCACGCTTACCTTTTAAGAGTGTTGAAAAACGTTTCTTTTGTCAAAAACAAGATTGTCGTTACATTTCAGTGATTGTTGAAGTTTATGGAAGAGACATACAAATTCATAATTTTTATGTTCCTGCTGGGGGGGATGTGCCTGATGCGCAGGTGAATGAAAAATTCCGTCATAAACTTGATTTTTTAGAAGAAATGTCTTTCGTTCGGGCGGATCAGGGAAATGATTTTTCTTCTCTTTTGGTGGGGGATTTGAATATTGCTCCTTTGCCAGAGGATGTTTGGTCTCATCAGCAATTATTGAAGGTTGTAAGCCATACACCCATTGAGACTGAGCGTTTACAAGCTTTATGTTGCCAAGGAGGGTGGGTTGATCTCATGCGGTTGCATATTCCCGTTCCTACCAAGCTTTACACATGGTGGAGTTATCGTGCACGCGATTGGGCGTTTGCTGATCGTGGGCGGCGGCTTGATCATATTTGGTCCTCTCCAGATCTTGCGTCTTTTGTTAAGGATCTTGCAATTTTTCGTAGTTCACGGGGGTGGAATCAACCCTCAGATCACGTTCCTGTGCAAACTGTATTTGATTTTTCACAATAAGTTTGAAATAAGAACATAGTAAATGAAGTATTAATAGATTGATTCTGAAAACATATGGGAGCATGGATGCAGATCAAAAGTCTAGAGTGGGTGACTTCTAACAGATCGCTTTATAGTGTTTTGTTGTGTTTTTTTATCTTATCAGGATGTATGGTTGGTCCTAATTATAAGAAAACATTTTTTCGTGTTCCAACAAGTTGGGGAGAGCAAACTGCACAGACTGCGGGACGTTCAGTTGCGCTTGCTGGGTGGTGGCGGCATTTGAATGATCCTGTTTTAAATACATTAATGGATTCTGCGATTTCTGGAAACAATAATGTGGCTGTTGCCAAAGCACGAATTCGCGAGGCACGCGCGAATTTAGGGCAAGCTAGGGGACCTCTTTTGCCGAATATATCAGGTTCAGTTTCAGCAGATCGTTCTGGCTATCTGGAATCTCCTGCTATTATGACCCAATATATGAATCACTATAATAGTAGTTTTGATGCGAGTTGGGAGCTTGATTTTTTTGGTGGATATAAAAGAGCGATTGAAGCAGCCCGTTATGGCTTTGAAGCCGCTATAGAAGATATGCGTGCTACCATGGTGACATTGTTGGGAGATGTCGCAACAAATTATGTTCAAATGCGCGGTTGGCAGCAAAAGTTGCTCATTGTGCGGCAAATTGCTGTATCACAACGCAAAACATATGAATTGATGCGCGCCAAATTGAAGGCTGGTGATGTTTCGGAACTCGATGTTTCCAATGCACAAGCACAAATGGCTAATACAGAAGCCGATATAGCACAGATGGAAGCGAATGTGGCAATGAGCATTCATCGTCTTTCCATCTTGACGGGTCATGTCCCTATGGCTTTGAAGGACCTTCTGCAAAAAAATGCAAAACAAGCAAAAATTCCGCAACCAAAATGGCCAATACCAGCAGGAATTCCGGCTGATATTTTGTTGACACGTCCAGATTTACGGCGGGCTGAGCGCCAATATGCACAAGCGACAGCGCGGATTGGTCAACGTGAGGCAGAACGTTATCCATCACTCACTTTAACAGGGAATATTTCAACAACACCGGAGACAATTCATGAATTATGGAAGACATCAACAATTTCTTGGTTGTTGAAACCCGGTCTTCGTTTTCCTTTTTTTAATGGGGGACAGATTGAGGCTTCTATTGCTATAGCGCGGGCACAGCGTGATCAAGCTTTTATTACTTATCGGGCTGCTGTGTTGGAAGCATTAGAAGATGTGGAAAATGCGCTTGTGAGATTAACCAAAGAACATCAGCGTCTAGAGAAGCTTATTATTGCAAATAAAGCTTCGCTGCATTCTTTAAAACTTTCTCGAAGCCTTTTTGAAAATGGAAATACCAGCTTCCTTGAGTTGTTAAATGCTAATCGCTCCTATTATTCTGCGCAAATGGCTCTTAAAGATAGCCGTGTTTCTTTGGTTACTCAATATATTGCACTTATGAAAGCGTTGGGTGGTGGCTGGGATGGCGTTGTTGATGTGTATCGTCCAGAGGTTGTTGATGCTACATCCCGTTCGCGTGCAAAGGTGGGATAATGAAAAAAAACTTACTCAAAAATTTCATTACAAAACGCAAAAAACTTTCCTTATTTTTAACCGTTATATTTCTTATTGTTTTGTTATTATGGTTGCGTTCTGTTTTTTTTGGAACATCAACACCAGCTTATATGACCGCGGTGGTGAAACGTGGTGATATCGAGGAAAGTGTTTTGGCTTCTGGTCTTGTACGCCCTTACCGGTTGGTTGCTGTTGGTGCACGTGCAACAGGGCGGGTGGTGTCAATGCGCGTTTCCCCTGGAAGTGTGGTGAAAGAAGGGGATCTCTTGGCAGAAATTGATCCTGTAGATCAAGAAAATGATCTAAAAAGAAAAAAAGCAGCATTATCGCACTATGAGGCGAGTTTAGTAGAACAAGAAGCTTACCTTTCTCTTGCACAGAAAAATTTAGAACGTCAGAAAAAAATGATTGAATCACACGCGATTTCACGAGCTAATCTCGATGATGCTGCGACACAAGTGAAAATACGCGAAGCGCAAATTGCGCAACTTCGTCAACAAATTGTACAAGCACAAATTGATGTGGACAGTGCAGAGGTTAATTTGGGTTATACGCGGGTAACCGCTCCTTCAGCGGGAACAGTTTTAGCAACAATTGTAGAAGAAGGGCAGAATGTCAATGCGGTTCAGTCGGCACCGACAATTGTGATTTTAGGTGATTTGTCAAAGATGACCATTAAAGCACAAATTTCAGAAGCTGATATTCTTAAAGTTCAAGATGGGCAACCTCTTTATTTCACAGTTTTAGGCAATTCGCAGCGTCGTTATGAGGGAACTTTAGAGAGGGTAGAGCCAGCTCCTGAATCCATTCGTGCGGATGTGAGTATTAATCCTGGTGTGATGGATTCTAGTGCTTTATCATCATCGGCTATCTATTATAATGGGATTATCCACGTTGATAATAATGATAATTTTCTGCGAACTTATATGACTGCGCAAATTCATATTATATTAGGTCGTGCTCAGAATGTTTTGTTGGTTCCAAGTGATGCTTTACGGGATGAAACAAAAGACCGTAAAGCATGGGTTTCTGTTTTGGAGGGGCGAAACAAAGTGGTTACTAAACAGGTGACGATTGGACTTAATAATAAGGTGGTGGCAGAGGTTGTTTCAGGGCTAAAAGAGGGTGATGTGGTTATCACGGGTGCGCGTAATGGTGTGATGCCAGATATCCCTGATGTCCACAGCAAAGATGAAAGCTAAAGCATGAAAGCAGACAAAGCAGATGCTGTCTTCGTTTTGGAAAATATCGTGCGCAAATTTCCTGCAGGGGAAACATTTGTCACTGTTTTGAAGGGCATTAATCTCACGATTAAACGCGGTGAAATGGTAGCGATTGTGGGCGCTTCCGGTTCAGGAAAATCCACGTTGATGAATATTCTAGGCTGTCTTGATCGGCCAAGTTCTGGTCGTTATTGGATTTCTGGGAAAGAAATAGCCTCCCTTTCTGCTGATGAATTGTCGGCTTTGCGGCGTAATCATTTTGGATTTATTTTCCAGCGCTATCATTTGTTGAATGAATTAACAGCTTTGGGCAATGTTGAAATTCCTGCTATTTATGCAGGTTGTCCTGTGGCAACAAGAAAACAACGTGCACAAGACCTTTTAACACGTTTAGGGATGGGGGATCGGGTAAATCATCGTCCAAATCAGCTTTCGGGTGGTCAGCAACAACGGGTCTCTATTGCGCGTGCTCTCATGAATAATGCAGAGGTTATTCTTGCTGATGAACCAACGGGTGCATTAGATAAACAAAGTGGCCAAGAAGTGTTGCGTATTTTGGATGAGCTTCATCAAGAAGGGCGCACCATTATTATTGTAACCCATGATATGCAGGTGGCTGAAAGAGCAGATCGTATTATCGAAATCAGTGATGGAGAAATTATTGCCGATCATGTGACAAAGGGTGCAAAAACGAAAGCGGTGGATGAAAAAACAAAAACCGGTGTTCAATATGGAGAAAAAAGTCTCGAAGACAAACAACAGCTCGGTTTTTTGCATTCTTTTTTCGAGCGTTTCCGTGAGGCATTTATTATGGCATTGTTAGCTATGAATTCCCATAGGATGCGAACTTTTTTAACAATGCTTGGGGTGATTATTGGTATTGGTGCCATTATTGCAATGGTCGCTTTGGGAAATGGGACACGAGAGAAAATCCTAGAAAATTTTAAAAGTTTAGGATCTAATACATTAACAATTTTGCCTGGGAAAAGCTTTTCTGATCCACAAGCAGAGAAAATAACAAGTCTTGTTGAAGCTGATGCAGAAGCGCTCTCTGGTTTGCCTTATGTTTCTGGTGTAACACCTCAGATTTCAACAAGCGCGAAGGTGCGTTTCGGTGCTGTTGAAGTCAATGCCGTTATTATGGGGGTAGGAGAACAGTTCTTTCAGACACAGGGGCTTAAGGCTGTCAAAGGGCAGTTATTTGATCAGAAAAGTGTGCATGAGAGAGCGGTGGATCTCGTGGTTGAAAAAGAAGCATTGTCTATTCTTTTTCCTCATAGCCATGAAAACCCACTTGGGAAAGTGGTGCATGTAGGTAAAGTTCCAGCGCGTATTATTGGTGTTGTGGATCCGCAAAATAAAGCAAATGATGGTGTATCAAATACGATACAGGTTTATTTGCCTTATACAACTGTACAAACACGTTTTCTTGGAACAACGCAGGTTCGTGCCATTACAGTTAAGATTGATGATAATGTAGATGCACATTTGGCAGAGACCATGGTAAAGCGCTTTCTCACAATGCGGCATGGTGAAGAAGATTTTTTCATTAGAAATTCAGAATTCTTTCGTGAACGTATCATGGAGAGTACACATATTTTAACACTGTTAGTTTCTTCCATTGCAGCTATTTCACTGATTGTGGGGGGGATTGGGGTGATGAATATTATGCTGGTTACGGTTTCAGAGCGGATTAATGAAATTGGTGTGCGTATGGCGGTTGGCGCGCGTCAGAGTGATATTTTGCAGCAATTTCTCATTGAAGCGATTTTGGTTTGTGTCATTGGTGGTGGTTTGGGAATCCTGTTTGGATTCTCCATCGGTGGTTTGTTTTTGCTCTTTAAGGCACCTATTCACCTGATTTATACGATTGATTCCATCATCTTGTCCCTTACTTTTTCGACCCTCATTGGGATATGTTTTGGCTTTTCACCAGCTAGACAAGCTTCACGGCTTGATCCTGTTGTTGCTCTCTCACGCGATTAGGCTATATCAATTGCTAGGGTTATGATTTTTTCGTGTGTTCATACTGGATGAATATGTCTTACGGTATGAAGAGCCTTGAAAGACTTTGAGAAAATCAATGTGTAAAGCTTAGAATACAGTTCTTATGTATACTTGGATTGTTTTGATGTATTGAAATATAAGAATGCGTATTTGATTGATCTGTTGTATCGTGCTTTCATTGTTGTTCTTTTTAACAGGATAAGCAATAAAATTGATCTCCGGCATTAAATATTGAAGCTCACGCAAAGAGCGCCACATGTGATAGTCATGGGTGACGATATAAAGTGTTTTATAGTGATGTTTTTTAATCCAAGCTGCGCTTTCTTTGGCATTTCCTTTTGTGTTCGTTGCTTTATGTCCAAGGTCAATGCAACAGGAAAAAAGTTGGGGTGTCATATGCGTGCTGTGCATCAAACTCTTCAGGTTGGTTGTTGTGTTTACTCCACTGATTAAAAGCCGTGAACCAAGCCCTTTTTTGAGGAGGCTTAACCCTGCTTCTATTCGGTTTTCTCCCCCTGTCAGAACAATAATTGCATCTGCTTTTGGCAAAGGATTTGGGGGTTGAAGCTGCTCGGTTTTTTCAGCAAAAAGTATGAAACCAATACAAAAGAGGAGAACGATTATTAAAAGAGAAAGTGCTGTCGGTGGAAAATAGCGAAACAAGCAGCGTAGAGACCATAGATTGCCTCTGGTATGTTTTTGAACAGAATGCTCTGGATTGCATTGTATGAGTGGTTTGGAATTGTATAGGTTTTGGGTCATAAATTAAAATAAGCCGTTTTCACATTGATCAATTTTTTTAAGTTGTGCCAAAATAGTCATACGGTTTGTAAGCATGGTAAGAAGAGAAACAAAAAAAATAAGACCAATGATTTTTCCATAGGGGATGGAACTTATGGAAAGATGTCCAAACATAGCGGTGATTTGGCTGGTTTCCACTCTCCCTAGGTTATAGTTTGTCCAAACGATAAAAGCAGCAAACAGAAATGTGCTTGTGGCACCACCGTATAATGCACCACGCAGTGCAGTTTTAAAAAAATGCCAGTCAAATTGTCGTGCAATAAAAAGCGTCTCAGTTCCAAGAAAGTATAAGACATTGATAATATGTGCATTCTCTGCCAATGCATTGCGTGTAGAAAAAATAACCGTGAGTATCAGTGAGCTTAAAACCAGCATTAAAATTGAAAAACCAATGAAAACAGTTGTATGTGCCATTGTTGTAAAACGGTCCACCCAAACACGGTGATCATCAAATTGGCCTCCTGGAATTTGTGTTTTGATGGCGTGATTAATGGCGTGAAAGTCGATTGCTTCTTTCTCGTTTAGTGTGACAATGATAAGGCGGGGGAGGGGCAATTCATTGAGGCTTAAACCCGTACCAAGCCATGGTTCGAGCAATTTTTCGGTGGCTGTTTGGTCAACAATTTTGGCATCTTGCACACCCTGAAATGTTTTAACCAATTTAACTGCGTCATAAAGAGCTTTTTCGATATCAACATTTTCAATAGGACGTATTTGAATCGTTGCTTCATAGCTAATTTGATTGCTCCAACTTTTCGCAGCACGCTGTACGAGATCAACTCCGATTAATGTAAGGCTGGAGAGAAAGGTCATAATAGCAATCACTGTGACCAGTGCTCGACCAGAAATGTTGCCGTTTGGAATAATCGGAGTTGTATTTTTTTGATTGCTCGTAAAAATTGGCAAAGACTTATTCATGAATTGTCATCCGTCCATTATGGAGAAGCATACGCCGCGCTGCGACCTGTTCCATTAGTGCGATATCATGGGTAGCAATGATGACAGCTGTTCCAAAACGATTTAATTCAATAAACAAGCGGAGCAGGCGTTTTGCCAAAGGTGGATCAACATTTCCTGTTGGTTCATCAGCCAAAAGAATTTCAGGTTGGTCAATGAGTGCACGGGCAATCGCTACCCTTTGTTTCTCTCCACCGGAAAGAACGGGGGGTAAAACATGAATATGATCTCCAAGACCTACCCAACAGAGAAGATCTTCCACTTCACTGCGATAGGTTGCTTCTTCTTGTCCCTTAATGCGCAAGGGTAAAGAGACATTTTCATAAGTTGTCATATGATCAAGCAGACGAAAATCTTGAAAAACAACACCTATACGTTGTCTTAATGCAGGAAGCTCTTGTCGTTTGAGTAATGCGGTATCGTTTCCAAAGAGATCAATATGGCCGCGGGTTGGTTTGAGTGCTAAAAACATCAGACGCATCAACGACGTCTTACCAGCTCCAGAGGCGCCTGTGAGAAATTGAAATGATCCGGCAGGAATATGAAAGCTAATATCACGAAGGACCTCAGGGCCCATTCCGTAGCGCAGACCAACGTTTTCAAAATGAATCACTTTTTGTTACCACTTCTGTTTTTATAGTGCATCATTGTTAGGACTTTTGCTTTCATTGCTTTAGGCTTCTGATTGTGTTCATACTTTACTGTTTTCAATATTTTCTTTCATCGCTTTCAGTTTGTTGTTGAGAAATATTGTTTGTAAGAATACAATCAATTGTTACCTTTCCTTATATTTTACCCTTATTTATGATTTTAGCAGGAATTCCAAGGTGTTTCTAGCAGAAACATAAAGGCCAACACGCTCGTTTTTTGACGCAGCGGTAGTTTTTCATGTCTGGTGGTTGGCAAAGGTTACTTTTTCAGAGAGATTGGCTAGCTTCGTGTGATGTTTTCCTTTTACCGGTGACTTTAGAAAGAATGTCAAGTTCATTTTAGAGAAAAGCTAAAGTCACCGTTCTTGTTTGGTATTAAGCTGCAAACTCTTTATGTTGCCGGTTAGCAATCAGATCTTCAACGACTTGTGGTTCGGCTAGGGTTGAAATATCTCCCAAATTATCAAGATTATTTTCAGCGATTTTTCGCAAAATACGTCTCATAATTTTCCCTGAGCGTGTTTTTGGCAATTGAGGGGCAAATTGAATTTTATCCAAAATGGCAATAGAACCAATTTCCTTTCTGACATGGCGAATAAGGTCTTTTTGCAACTCTTCACTAGTGGGTGTCCCTTCCATTAAGGTGACAAAACTGTAAATGCCCTGTCCTTTAATGGGATGAGGATAACCGACAATAGCAGCTTCTGAAACGGCGGGATGAGAAACAAGCGCTGATTCAATTTCAGCAGTTCCTAACCTGTGTCCAGAGACATTGAGAATGTCATCAACACGTCCTGTAATCCAATAATAACCATCACTATCGCGTTTACAGCCATCGCCTGTGAAATATTTTCCTTTATATGTCGAAAAATAGGTTTCAATAAAGCGCTCATGGTCGTTGTAAAGTGTACGCATTTGACCTGGCCATGAGTCAATAATACAGAGGTTTCCTTCTGCTTCACCTTCCAAAATATTTCCTTGCGCGTCTACAATTTGAGGTTGAACACCAAAGAATGGACGTGTTGCCGAGCCCGCTTTAAGTTGTGTCGCACCGGGTAAGGGGGTGATCATATGCCCTCCCGTTTCTGTTTGCCACCAAGTGTCGAGAATGGGACAACGGTCATTTCCGACCGTATGATAAAACCATTCCCATGCTTCTGGATTAATCGGTTCGCCTACCGTGCCTAAAAGGCGCAAAGATGTTCTTTTAGAGTGTTCAACAAAGGAATTTCCTGCTCCCATTAATGCACGAATAGCCGTTGGTGCGGTATAGAGCGTATTTACTTTATGTTTATCGACAATTTCCCAAAATCTGCCTTTGTCTGGAAAGGTTGGTGTCCCTTCAAACATTAAAGTGGTGGCACCATTGCACAGAGGTCCATAAATCAAATAAGAATGCCCTGTAATCCAGCCAATATCGGCAGTACTCCAGTAAATTTCATCAGGATGATAATCAAAAACATATTGATGTGTCATCGATACATATACAAGATAGCCTGCGGTTGTATGCAACACACCTTTTGGTTTGCCTGTTGAACCGGAGGTGTAAAGAATGAAAAGCGGGTCTTCAGCGTTCATGTGTTCGGCTGGACAGCTTGTTTTGGCATGGGAGACTTCTTCATGATACCAGAAATCACGCCCTTCTACCCAATGAATGGGTTTACTGGTACGCTGGATAACCATGACTTGATCTACATCGACATGTTGGCGTGCTGCAATCTCAATGGCATGATCAACATTGTCTTTTAAGTTAATCTGTTTTCCTCCACGCAAGCCTTGATCCGCGGTAATGATGAAAGTCGATTCACAGTCAACAAGACGTCCTGCTATGGCTTCAGCAGAAAAACCAGCAAAAATAACCGAATGAATAGCACCAATGCGGGCACAAGCAAGCATGGCATAGGCTGCTTCGGGAATCATCGGTAAGTAAATGGTCACCTTGTCGCCTTTTTTAACACCATGATTCTTCAAAATATTCGCAAAGCGACAGACATGTTCATAGAGTGCGTTATAGGTTATTTTTTTATCATGATAAGGATTATCTCCTTCCCAAATCAGCGCGATTTTTTCACCATGGGTTTTTAAATGGCGGTCAATGCAATTATAGGCCACATTTGTTATCCCATCCTCGTACCAGCGAATGGAGACATCATCATTAAAAGAAGTGTTTTTTACTTTCGTATAAGGTTTAAACCATTCAATACGTTGACCATGTTTTGCCCAGAAGCTTTCTGGATCATTGATACTCTCTCGATACCATTGTTGATAGGTCTCTTCATCAATCAGAGCATTTTTTTTAATATTCTCTTGTATTGGATAAATTTTTACAGTCATAAGTCCCCTCTTATCATTTTTTGTTTGGAAAAATCAGCCGCTAACCTTTTGTATTTTTGGCATAATTTTTCTAAAAAGATTTCCATTTAAGGAAAAGAATATTGAGGTTAGACTATTTTACAAATATTGGAATAGTCAATTTTAAAAATCTGATGCAATACTATTAAAAAGAGCATGTTTTTATGCTGTATCATTTGTAAAGCCATCCCTGAAGCGCGGATATTGCCATGCTACAGGTTTATTACTTCTGTGCTTGGTAATACACTATTGACGGATGATGTCGGTGGAGGGAATTAAGAGCAAGGAGAGATGTTTCTTGAAACCTACAGAAGGTAAAAAAGAATTAAAAAGCTAAAATGAATTTTTTGCTTATTTTTTAGGGAAAGGGAAAAGTTAAGGGAGCTATCCGATTCAGCACATTCTAACATATCCTCTTTTAAAGCATTGCTATAGCATATTGGATAATTTATTGCTTTGAATGTTTTCGTGTTGCTCTCTTTTGTTAAAAAAGAGGAAATCCCTTAAGAATTAATATAAACCAAAATACCTACATAAACTATCGGAAATAAAGAATACAATACCTACTGATAATCCTGTTATTATAGCTACTTTTCAGTCCCAACCACCGAATACTTTAGCAGTAGTAGCAAGTATAGGGACCATTATAATTATCATGCAAAACAACCTTATAATTTTATAAAGAATGTCCATTATAGTAAAATCCTGATCATAATATGTTAATATAATAGATATCTCTGAAAACTATATATTTATAAAATTACTAATTTCAGAAATATTTTTTAAGCTATTTTTTATAAATTAGAACCAACATTCCCAAGCTTTTTCTCCTTCGTGTGCAATGCACTGTTATCATTTTCTTATGAAAGATGAGTTCTTTTTCGCAGCATTGTTCTTGCAGTGTTGTTATTGGTAAGGCGGTGAGACTGGGCGTTGTCCAAATAGAGCAGAGCCAATACGAAGAATATTAGAGCCAAATTGTAGAGCGGTTTTAAAGTCATTGGACATGCCCATTGAAAGCTTTGGAAGACCGGCTTTCTTGGCTAGTTTTGCTAACAGCGCGAAATAGGGACCGGGGTTTTCTTGTACTGGTGGAATGGCCATAAGACCGATAATATCAAGTCCGTAGTAATTTTTGCAATGAGCAACAAAAGGAACCACTTCTTGTGGTGCAAGTCCACTTTTTTGCGGTTCTAAGCCAATATTGACTTGAACATAGCAGGGGAGGTGCTTTTTTTGTTTTTGCATTTCTTCAGCCAAGCTCTTGGCTATTTTTTCGCGGTCAACCGTTTGAATGACATCAAAGATTTTAACAGCTTCTGCTGTTTTATTTGATTGTAAAGGGCCGATGAGGTGTAGTTCAATTTTTTCAAACTGTTGGCGCAGGTGAGGCCATTTTTCAGCAGCTTCTTGTACGCGGTTTTCTGCGAAAAGACGCTGTCCTGCTTGCAAAAGGGGGCGTATGTTGTCTGCTGGGACAGTTTTTGAAACAGCGATAAGTTGGACGTCTTCTATGGAGCGGTTATAGTCCTCACATGTTTTAGCAATGTCTTTTTGAAGATTTTTCCATGCTTCAATGGAGGGGTGCTGTTTTGTGCTCATAAGTTGTATTCTTTCTGTTTTTATTGAGAGACGAGATAATTCTTTATAGTAATTGCTTATCAGAGCTTTGTAAGATACTTAATAAAATATTGGTTGAAAATATTGACGATGGAGTTAATCCATGGTGAAGCATAAAAACAAGTTTTTTAGTTCAATTTTATAAAGAGTATAATGACAATGACAATTGAACGTTCTCATTTAAGCGAACGCTATAATCCACGTGCACGCGAACAAAAATGGCAAGCGATTTGGGATGAAAAAAAGATTTTTCAAACCGTTCAAGAAGATTGCCGTGAAAAATATTATGTTTTAGAGATGTTCCCTTATCCTTCTGGGCGCATTCATATGGGGCATGTGCGTAATTATACCATGGGGGATGTTGTTGCGCGCTATAAACGTGCAAAAGGGTTTAATGTGCTTCACCCCATGGGGTGGGATGCTTTTGGTATGCCGGCTGAAAATGCTGCACTGCAAAATAAAATTCACCCCAAAACTTGGACTTATCAAAATATTGCGGTAATGCGTGGGCAATTACAAAAATTAGGGCTTTCATTGGATTGGTCGCGCGAATTTGCTACTTGTGATGTGGATTATTACCACCGCCAACAAATGTTGTTTCTTGATCTTTACCAGAAGGGATTGGTGACGCGTAAAGTTGCTAAGATCAATTGGGACCCTGTTGATCAGACTGTTTTGGCAAATGAACAGGTTGTTGATGGGCGGGGATGGCGTTCTGGCGCGTTGGTTGAACAGCGCGAATTGACGCAGTGGTTTTTTAAAATTAGTGATTTTAGTGAAGATCTTTTGGCTGGACTTGAGAAGCTTGAGCAGTGGCCGGAAAAAGTCCGCACTATGCAAAAAAATTGGATTGGGAAGTCACAAGGCTTACTCATTCGTTGGGCTTTAAAGTCAACAGAGACTGCTGGTGAGGATTGTGAGACTTTGAAGGAAGTTGTCTGTTATTCAACACGTCCTGACACGCTTTTTGGTGCTTCTTTTTTGGCGCTCTCTGTTGATCATCCCATTGCACAAGTTCTTGCGCAGAAGGATAAAGCGCTTAGCGCTTTTATTGAAGAGTGTCGGTGTGGTGGGACGACAACCGCAGCACTTGAGACAGCGGAAAAACAAGGTTTCCTGACACCTCTTTTGGCGGTTCATCCCTTTGAACCAACGGTGCATATTCCTGTTTATATCGCTAATTTTGTGCTTATGGATTATGGGACAGGAGCTGTTTTTGGGTGTCCTGCTCATGATCAGAGAGATTTGGATTTTGCTCGTAAATATAATCTCCCTGTGCAGCCCGTGGTTTTGCCAAAGGGGGTAAATCCAGAAGATTTTGTGGTTGAAGAAACGGCTTATACGGGCGATGGTGTGATGATCAATTCAGATTTTTTGAATGGTTTGACACCGCAGCAAGCTTTTGAAGCCGCAGCTAAAAGGCTTGAGGAGCAAATGCTTTATGGTCAACCACAAGGGCGAAAAACCGTGCAATTTCGATTGCGTGATTGGGGGATTTCGCGGCAGCGTTATTGGGGATGTCCGATTCCGATTATCCATTGTGATGTTTGTGGAGTGGTTCCGGTACCGCGCACGGATTTACCTGTTGTATTGCCTGAGGATGTGATTTTTGATCAGCCGGGCAATCCTCTTGATCGCCATAAAGCGTGGCAAGCTGTTGCCTGTCCTGTCTGTGGGAAACAGGCTAGACGTGAAACCGATACTATGGATACATTTGTTGATTCTTCTTGGTATTATGCACGTTTTACCGCTCCTTTTGCGCAAGAACCTGTCGACAAAAATGCGACAACTGAATGGTTGCCTGTACAGCAATATATTGGTGGAATTGAACACGCAATTTTACACCTTCTTTATGCGCGCTTTTTTATGCGTGCTATGAAAATGGTAGGGTATGTGACGGTTGATGAGCCGTTTAAGGGGCTTTTTACCCAAGGAATGGTGGTTCATGAAACCTATCGGGATGATCAGGGATGGGTTTCACCAGAAGAGATTTCCATTGTTGAAAAGGATGGAAAACGTCAAGCTTACAAATTGTCTGATCAAAGTGAAGTGACGATTGGTTTGATTGAAAAAATGTCAAAATCAAAAAAGAATGTCGTTGATCCTGATGATATTATCGCCTCCTATGGAGCCGATACTGTACGCTGGTTTGTGTTGTCGGATTCTCCTCCTGAGCGAGATGTTATTTGGACAGAAGCTGGTGTTGAAGGGGCGCATCGCTTTGTGCAACGTGTTTGGCGCTGTGTGGCTTTGAGTGCTCCAGTGTTAAGAGGAGTTGCACCGTGTGCAGGGCATCAGGGGGCTGCTTTGGAGCTCTCAAAAGTTGCACATCGCACTCTTTGTGCTGTGGAGGATGATTTGGAAAAATTTGCCTTTAATCGCGCCATTGCACGTCTTTATGAGTTCTTGAATATTATGGCACCGTTATTAAATAAAGTAGAAAGTGTTGAAAATGAGATGAAGGCAGCTTTGCGTCAAGCAATGGATTTTTTTCTTGCATTGATTGCGCCTATCATGCCTCATTTAGCGGAGGAGTGTCATGCTGTTTTAGGAGGGAAAGCCTTGATTTCTGAGCTTCCTTGGCCTGTTTATGATCCTGCGTTAACCGTTGAAGAAAGCTATAGTTTGCCGGTACAGATTAATGGTAAAAAACGTGGTGAGGTGATGGTGGCAGCAACAGCAAGTGAAGCGATGATTAAAGAAGCTGTGTTAGCTCTTGATTTTGTCCAAGCGCATCTGGTGGAAAAATCAGTCAAAAAAATGATTATTGTTCCAAAAAGGATTGTAAATGTCGTTGTTTAGAAAATTTATTTTTGTGGGTTTAGCTGGTTTGCTTACGCTTTTGTGTGGGTGCATAGTGGAGCCACTTTATCGTGAAGAATCTCAGATTTCGACGACAATAAGTTCTGTGGATTCCGTTTTTGAGGATTCGTCTGCAAAACCAAAAGCTTTGAGTCTTTCCCAAAAGCTTGCTTCCATTGTTGTTGCAGAACCTTCAGATCGTTTTGGTCAAATGGTGCGCAATCATCTGCTGTTTCTTCTTTATGGAAATGGGCGGAAACCTTCTGCTCCGGCTTATCAATTGGCATTGCAAACATCCACATTCACACGAAATTCTGTACAAATAGAGATGGATCGCGATAGGAAAAGAGAGGGGCGGCCTTCTGTTGGAACCGTGATGGGGAAAGTTTCCTATGTTTTGCAAGATATGAAAAATGTTGTGATTGCCGAAAGCACGGTAAGCATGAGTGCATCTTTTGAACGGCTTCGCCAAGAATATGCAACTTTGCAAGCAGAAGAAGATGCGCAAAAACGTGTGGCTGAAGAATTAGCTGAAGAGATTCTCCTACTGCTTTCAAAAGATCTTTCACATCATTAAGCGATATTTTGTCCGGTTTTTTGCCAATCTTCTAGAAAGATTTGCAGACCTTTATCGGTTAAGGGGTGTTGGACCAGCGCTTTTAAGACTTTTGGTGGGACCGTTGCAACATCCGCACCACTCAAAGCTGCTTCTTTGACATGATTCACGGTGCGGATTGAGGCTGCTAAAATTTGTGTTGCAAAACCGTAGTTGTTGTAGATTGTACGAATTTCATGAAGCAGTTCAATGCCATCCATTCCGCAATCGTCAATTCTACCAATAAAAGGTGAAACAAATGTTGCACCTGCTTTGGCGGCTAAGAGAGCTTGATTGGCGGAAAAACAAAGTGTGAGATTTGTTTTTAATCCCTGTGTTGTAAGGGCTTTAGAGGCTTTTAATCCATCGAGCGTTAGGGGAAGCTTGATGCAAATATTATCAGCAATTTTTGCTAAAACAGCTGCTTCTTTCATCATACTTTCAAATTGAGTTGCTGTAACTTCGGCCGAAACAGGGCCATCGACAAGCGCACAAATTTCTTTTGTAACTTCAAGAATATTGCGTCCCGATTTGAGTATAAGAGAGGGATTGGTGGTAACACCATCAACGAGGCTTAAATTTTGTAATTCTCGGATTTCTTCAATATCCGCACTATCCACAAAAAATTTCATATTCAGCCTCCTTGTTTTTGCGCTTTGTACTTCAAAGCTTCTGATGTTTTTCTCTCTTTTTAGTTATGCGCTCTTGTTTATCGCAAAAGCAAGAGGGAGGATGTATGTTATCCTATGATAAGTTGGAATATAAAAAGGGCAAAAATGGGGGAATGGAGAAAGCACACAATGGGTGAAGCATTTTGTTTGGCTGCTAGCACTTACGGTGTTCTTATGAAATGCTTATAATGATAGAGTTCTATCTGTTGTGGGGGAAAGGCGCTCTTTTTTGTGTTTGAGGGGCATGATGAAGGAATCCTTACTTGCTGGCTGTTGTTGAGAGGGCATGCAATGATAAAGCACGTAAAGGCTTTTTCATAATGACTTTAGAAGAAGCGAGGCTTTAAAAGAAATGCTATTAAAATAGACTGTAGAGGCATTTTTTGTATAAAGGGCTTGTCGTTGGTACAAAAGTAGTTGGTACAAAAGATAAAGATGAGATCAAAGGTGATAGAGGACGTGACAGAGAAAAAGATTGTTTCCGTTTTGGTGCCTCTTCCTGTTTCTCAGGCTTATAGTTATGAAGTTCCCCCTTCACTGGAGTGTGAAGTTGGCTGTTTTGTTCGTGTTCCGGTGATGGGGCGCCAAGTCTGTGGTTTTGTGGTGGATGTTGAAGAGCAGACCACACAAGGTGGGGAAAAAGCTACAGCTGTGGCGCGTAAAAAATTACGCTCTGTCCTTCATGTTTTTGACTGTCCGCTCTTAAAGGCGGAGATGATGACATTTTTGCGTTTTGTAAGCCGCTATACAATGACACCTTTCGGTCTTGTTGCACGATTGGTTTTATGTGTGCCGGCTGCTTTAGAACCCGAAGCACCAATGCTGGGCTTGCGGTATTGTGGAGGAGATGTGGAGCGTCTCACACCAGCACGGTCACGGGTTTTGGCGTTGGCGCGTGATGGTGGGATTTGGACCCGTTCTGGTCTGGCGCATGCGGCAGGAACTTCTGTTTCTGTTGTTGAGGGGTTGAAAGCGCTTGGGGTATTTGAAGATGTTATGGTGCCGGCTCCTGCTCTTGTGGCGTTGCCCAATCCTGATTTTTGTCCCCCTCAGTTGGAAGGAGCGCAGAGTAAGGCCGCACAACTTTTGCGAGAGGGCGTTTTGTCTTCTCAGTTTCAAGTTTTTCTGCTTGAGGGTGTTACTGGATCGGGAAAGACAGAAGTTTATTTTGAGGCGGTTGCGCAGGCACTCACAAATGGCAAGCAAGTTTTGATTTTGTTGCCGGAAATTGCTTTAACACAACAATTTTTAGATCGGTTTCATGCGCGTTTTGGGGCATCCGCAGCGGAGTGGCATTCAGATTTGGCGCCACGGCGTCGGGAACGTGTGTGGCGGCAAGTTGCAGAAGGGCGGGTGCGGGTGGTTGCTGGAGCGCGTTCGGCGCTTTTTCTCCCCTTTCCAGAGCTTGGCTTAATTGTGGTGGATGAAGAACATGATAGTGCTTATAAACAAGAAGAGCGCGTTTTTTATCATGCACGTGATATGGCGGTTGCACGGGGCTCTTTCGAGAATTTTCCTGTAATTTTATCTTCAGCAACACCATCGATTGAAAGCCAAGCAAATGTTTTGTGGGGACGTTATCAACGGGTCAATTTGCCATCACGTTTTAACGCGGCGGCACTTCCACGGTTGCGGGTGGTTGATATGCGTAAAGGAGGAGTGCAAAGGGGACGCTTTATTTCCTCTGTTCTTGAAGGGGCTCTGACAAAAACCATCGAGAAGGGTGAACAGGCGCTGCTTTTTCTCAATCGACGTGGGTATGCGCCTTTGACTTTGTGTCGGGTTTGTGGACATCGTTTTCAGTGTACAGATTGTTCAAGTTGGTTGGTTGAGCATCGTTTACACGGGCAGCTTAAGTGTCATCATTGTGGGTATCATCAGCCAATTCCAGAAGCGTGTCCTGAATGTGGGACTTTAGATCATCTCGTGGCTTGTGGACCGGGAGTGGAAAGAATTGCTGAGGAAACACAAAAACTTTTTCCACAGGCCCGATTATTGATTCTTTCAACTGATCTTAAAGGGGGCATTGGTCAGTTGCGGCGTGAATTGCAAGCGATTGCCAATGGTGAGGTAGACATTATTATTGGTACGCAGCTTGTCGCTAAGGGGCACCATTTTCCTGGGTTGTCGCTGGTTGGAGTGATTGATGCTGATCTTGGTCTTGCCAATGGTGATTTACGGGCGGCGGAGCGCACTTTTCAACTCTTATCTCAGGTCACAGGAAGAGCAGGGCGTATAGGGTTAGAGAGTGTAGGATTATTGCAAACTTATCAACCTGATCATCCCGTGATCCAAGCTTTGCTTTCTCAACAATGTGAGGATTTTTACACGCATGAAATTGCTGCGCGGCAGCATTATCATCTTCCACCTTATGGGCGGCTTGCTTCTTTGATTGTGTCTTCAGAAAAACGCCAAGCGGCGGAACATTATGCGCGGGCGTTGCGCCAAGTGGCTCCACGGGAAAAAAACATCTCTGTTATGGGACCAGCAGAAGCACCATTAGCTCTGATTCGAGGACGTTATCGTTTTCGGCTTTTGCTCCAGGGACAGCGTTCCTTTGATGTACAAGGGTTTATTCGTACGATGCTTGCAAATGCTCCTAAAATGCCATCTTCTGTTCGGGTGCAGATTGATATTGATCCGCAAAGTTTTCTCTGAAAACACTACAAATATAATAAGGTAAGAGAATGGGGGGATTGGCAAGATGCTTGAAGGAGAGAGAATGAAAAGATCTCTTTTCTGCTTTTTAAAGAAGAATAGAGATTCATTATTGTTTGCTTATTCTTTTGAAGCAATGAGGTTTTCTGTAGATGGAGCTTTTCTGATAAGCAGCATTTTGCTTTTGTTATCAGATCATTTGTAAAGTACAGATAAAGAGACTTGAAAAATCTATCAGGAAATGTCAAAAAGAAACGTAAGAAAAACTGTGGTGATAACTTGCATATCTAAAAAACTGTTTTTAAAAATATTTTGAAGATTTTATAGGAAATTTTCAGAAAGCATCGATTTGAAGTGTTGCGAGTCGATTGTGTCTATGCTAGAAACCAAAAAGTTTTTTGTTCCAAATTTTAAGAGGAAGATTCTTAAAATTCGGGGTGTCTGATTTATTTCATCTGATAATTATCAGAGAGTCGCTCAAGGGAAAGAGGCGGTATTTCGTGTCGGATTCATTTTCTCTTATACCGCTGCCATTGGTAGATCAACGCTATGCGCAAGCGCTTTTTGATTCCGTTCAAGAAGCGGGAGTCGTTGAAAAGGTTGAAAAGGCAGCGGCATCTTTTTTACTTGTCTTGGATCAAAATGAAGACTTAAAACGCTTTGTGCAGAGTCCATTCTTTTCGGTAAAAGAGCAGGTTAAAGTGATGCGTTCTGTCTTTGAGTGCATGAAGTTTGATGATAAGAGTGCCGGTCAGATTTTTGGTGACTTTTTGCGCGTTGTCGTAGTAAACCGTCGGCTTGGTGCTTTGTCTGGTATTTTACATGCTTTTCAACGCCGTGTTGCTCTTTTTCGGAGAGAAAATTCGGCGCAGATTGTTTCTGCTCGTCCGTTGAGTTCTCAACAAGAACAAGAATTGCGCGTGGCTTTGGAAGGTGTCGTTGGGGGAAAAATTTTGCTATACACCCTTGTGGATCCAACAATTCTTGGTGGATTGGTCATTCGTGTGGGGTCGTCTCAGATTGATACGTCTCTTGCAACAAAATTATCTTCACTTAAGCTTGCATTGAAAAAAGAGGTCAGTTGATGGATATTAGACCATCTGAAATTTCAAAAATTCTCAAAGAGCAAATCAGAAACTTTGACCAAAAGGCTGAAGTTTCAGAGATTGGTTGGGTTTTGTCTGTGGGAGATGGTATCGCCCGCGTTTACGGTTTGGATAATGTCCAAGCAGGGGAAATGGTTGCCTTTTCAAATGGCGTGCGCGGAATGGCACTGAATTTGGAGATCGATAATGTCGGCGTGGTGATTTTCGGATCAGATCGTGATATTCGTGAAGGTGATACCGTTAAACGGTTAGGTACTATTGTTGATGTTCCTGTCGGTCCTGCACTCCTTGGCCGTGTTGTTGATGCATTGGGAAATCCTATAGACGGTAAGGGCCCCATTAAAGCAACAGAACGTCGTCGTGTGGATGTTAAGGCTCCGGGAATTATTCCACGTCAGTCAGTGTATGAGCCAATGTCTACCGGATTGAAAGCTATTGATGCACTCATTCCTATCGGACGGGGACAGCGTGAATTGGTGATTGGAGATCGGCAAACGGGAAAAACCGCGATTTTGCTCGATGCATTTTTAAATCAAAAGCCATTCCACGAAAAAGGTGCTGGAAAAGACCAAGATAAAGTCTATTGTATCTATGTTGCCATTGGTCAAAAACGTTCAACTGTAGCGCAATTTGTTAAAGTTTTGGAAGAGCGTGGTGCGCTTGAATATTCAATCATTGTTGCAGCTACCGCTTCTGATCCTGCTCCATTGCAATTTATCGCACCTCTTGCCGGATGTGCAATGGGGGAATATTTCCGTGACAATGGTCAACATGCTTTGATTGGATATGATGATCTTTCCAAACAGGCAGTTGCTTATCGCCAAATGTCCCTTTTGCTGCGTCGTCCGCCTGGTCGTGAAGCTTACCCTGGGGATGTCTTCTATCTCCATTCGCGCCTTTTAGAACGGGCTGCAAAGCTCAATGCTGAAAATGGTTCTGGATCTTTGACGGCGTTGCCTGTTATTGAAACACAGGCAAATGACGTTTCTGCTTATATTCCCACCAATGTGATTTCAATCACCGATGGGCAAATTTTTCTGGAAACCAATTTATTCTATCAGGGAATTCGTCCTGCTGTAAATGTTGGTCTTTCTGTATCACGTGTTGGTTCTGCTGCACAGATTAAGGCGATGAAGCAGGTTGCTGGTTCAATCAAAGGTGAATTGGCACAATATCGCGAAATGGCAGCTTTTGCGCAGTTTGGTTCCGATTTGGATGCCTCAACGCAGCGTCTTTTAAATCGTGGAGCGCGTTTGACAGAGTTGTTGAAGCAGCCGCAATTTTCTCCGCTCAAAACGGAAGAACAGGTTGTTGTTATTTTTGCCGGTGTGAATGGTTATCTTGATTCCTTGGCAGTTTCTGATGTTTCTCGATTTGAGCAGGGGCTGTTGACTCTTTTCCGGAGTGATCACCAAGATCTTTTGAAAGCAATAGCAGATCAAAAGCAGATAACCGATGAACTTAAGGAAAAGTTAAACACTGTCCTTAAGAGTTATGCGAAGAATTTTTCGTAATGAATTGATGGAATGCTTGAATGGCGTCGTTGAAGGATCTGAGAGACCGTATCGCCTCGGTTAAGGCAACCCAGAAGATTACAAAAGCTATGCAAATGGTTGCAGCAGCAAGGTTGCACCGTGCGCAAGAGGCAGCTGAATCTGCACGCCCTTATGCCACGCGGATGGCCGCTATTTTAGCCAATGTTGCTGCTGATGTTGATGGAATCGATGCTCCCCCTCTCATGCGTGGGACTGGTCGTGATGATGTGCATCTTTTGGTGGTCTGTACCGCTGAGCGTGGATTGTGTGGTGCTTTTAATGTGCAAATTGCCCGTTGTGCGCGCGAAAAAATTAAGGCACTTCTTGCTGCCGGTAAAATCGTCAAAATTTTGACCGTGGGTAAAAAGGGAGCAGATATTTTATCACGCGATTACAAAGCTTTGATGATTGATCACATTGATTTGCATTCTGTAAAGCGCATTGGTTTTACAGAAGCAGTGATGATTAGCCAGCGGGTTATTGATTTGTTCAATGAGGGTGCATTCGATGTTTGTACGCTCTTTTATTCTGAATTTGTTTCGGTGATCAATCAACGTCCAACTGCTTTTGGTTTGATCCCTATGATTTCTTCCAAAGAGTCTCTTGAAACAAAAGAGACTGTTGAGAAAAATGGTAAAAACGCAGATTTACAATCGATTGTTTATGAATATGAGCCCGATGCAGCTTCTCTTTTAGAGACACTCGTACCGCGCAATCTTTCCGTGCAAATCTTTCGGGCTTTGCTTGAAAATGTTGCGGGTGAAATGGGTGCAAAGATGACAGCTATGGACAATGCATCTCGTAATGCGGGTGAAATGATTAATAAATTGACGGTGGCTTATAATCGTCAGCGTCAGGCACAAATCACAACAGAGTTGATCGAAATTATTGCGGGCGCAGAAGCGCTTTAAACGGAAAAGGTAAGAATTGATGGTAAAAGCAGTGACGTCAAGCAAGGGAGCAGAAAAAGTTACAGAAAAAAAATCAGCTGCTCGTTCAGGCGTGAAAAAAGCCGCCTCAAAATCTCAAACGAGCATGAAGGATGCTTCTGGTTCTATACCTGCTTCTTCTCAAAAAACTACGCGTGCAAGTTCTAAAGAGGTGCGTGGAAAAGGCGCCGTTGGTGAGATTAAACAGGTGATTGGTGCTGTTGTTGATGTGCAGTTTGAAGGTGCATTGCCAAATATTCTCAATGCATTGGAAACAGAGAATTTAGGCAATCGGTTGGTTTTAGAAGTTGCGCAGCATTTGGGTGAAAATACGGTGCGCACAATTGCTATGGATACCACAGATGGGTTGACGCGTGGGCAAAAGGTCTTTGATACAGGAACACAGATCAGTGTGCCTGTTGGGGAAGCAACGCTTGGTCGTATTATGAATGTTATTGGAGAGCCTGTTGATAATGTTGGACCAATTGCAGCAACGAAAATGCGCTCTATTCACCAAGATGCTCCTGAATATGTGGAGCAATCAACCGAGTCGGAAATTCTTGTCACGGGTATTAAGGTTGTTGATTTGTTAGCACCTTATTCTAAGGGTGGAAAGATTGGTTTGTTTGGAGGTGCTGGGGTTGGTAAAACCGTTCTCATTATGGAGCTGATCAACAATATTGCAAAAGCGCATGGAGGTTATTCTGTCTTTGCTGGTGTGGGAGAACGTACCCGTGAAGGAAATGATCTTTATTATGAAATGATCGAAAGCCGTGTGAATGTGAATCCTAAAGAGAATAATGGTTCAACAGAAGGGTCAAAATGTGCGCTGGTTTATGGGCAAATGAATGAACCACCAGGAGCGCGTGCACGTGTTGCTCTTTCCGGATTGACTATTGCAGAAAGCTTCCGTGATGAGGGACAAGATGTTCTTTTCTTCGTGGATAATATTTTCCGTTTTACGCAAGCTGGTGCTGAAGTGTCAGCCCTTTTAGGACGTATTCCTTCTGCTGTGGGATATCAACCAACTTTGGCAACCGATATGGGCGCTTTGCAAGAGCGTATTACCAGTACCAAAACAGGATCTATTACCTCTGTTCAGGCTATTTATGTTCCAGCAGATGACTTGACGGATCCAGCACCCGCAACTTCTTTTGCCCATTTGGATGCGACAACAGTTCTTTCACGTTCTATTGCTGAAAAGGGAATTTATCCAGCAGTTGATCCACTCGATTCTTTCTCGCGTATGTTAGATCCATTGATTGTCGGTGAAGAGCATTATACCGTTGCTTGCCAAGTGCAAACCATTTTACAACGTTATAGAGCGCTCCAAGATATTATTGCTATTCTTGGAATGGATGAACTTTCTGAAGATGATAAGCTGCTGGTGGGGCGGGCGCGTAAAATTGAACGTTTCCTTTCGCAACCTTTCCATGTAGCAGAAGCCTTTACCGGTTCACCTGGAAAACTTGTCTCTTTAGAAGAGACAATCAAAGGTTTTAAAGGGCTTTGTGCTGGTGATTATGACGATTTGCCAGAAGCTGCTTTTTATATGGTGGGTGCGATTGATGAAGCCATTGAAAAAGGAAAGCGTCTCATTGCAGAAGCTTCTTCTTAAGAAGCAGTGTGTAACGAATGCTTGTTGTAGAAAGGACAAGAGGTCTTTATCTCGAGCTTCGTGGAGGTTACTATGGAAAACAATAGAGTAGAGTGTTTTTTATTTGAGCTTGTGTCGCCTGAGAAACTTGTGTTTTCAGAACAAGCGATCTCTGTTGTTCTTCCTTCAGCATCAGGGGCTCTAACAGTTATGGCGCATCATGCGCCTTTGGTAGCAAGCATTGTTTTGGGGAGTGTTCGTGTCCTCACTTCTTCAGGGGAAAAGCTGTTTGCTGTTTGCGGGGGCGTTGCAAATATTACCTTTTCAGGTTGTTCACTTTTGGTAGAAAAAGTGGTGGCGGTTGAGCATCTTTCTTTTGATGCCTTGGAACAGCAGATTTTGCAGGTTCGAGCGACATTAGAAGGCATTTCAAGTGATGAGGCAAATCGTAAGGTAGAAGAGCTTTTTCATCAACTGGCAGCTGGTGCTGGGGTGATAGAGGCGTAAAGGGATTATACAGGAAAAGGCGACATGAGCGGAAAAAAAAGTACGGTTATGTCTGCTAAAAAAGGAGGGAAGCCTTTCCCTCATCCAGGTCGTGTTTTTGCAGGGCCCTTGCCAAAATGTTTTGTTTATATTTTTGCCTCTCTTATTCTGCAATGGGCTTATGGCTTAGGGGCCAATGTTGTTCAGTCTAACATTGTGCATCTTACTGGCGATTTCCACGCAACTCTGACAGAAACCACATGGTTGGTTGCTGCCTATATGGCACCAAATGTGAGTGTTGCGATCATGTTGATCAAAATCCGCTACCAATTTGGCCTTCGTGCTTTTGCCGAATTATCAATCCTTGGCTTCGTTTTGGTTTGTGTTTTACAGCTCTTTGTGACGGATTTGCGTTCCGCGCTGATTATTCGCTTTTTTGCTGGTATTGCTGCCGCCCCTTTGGCTTCGCTTGCACTTCTTTATATGATGGAAGCTTTTGCACCAGCAAAAAAGTTTACTGTTGCTCTGAGTTTGAATTATATGAATGCGGCTTTAGCTGTTCCTCTCTCGCGTTTGATTTCACCTGATTTACTGGAAAATGGTGGGTTTTCTAGTCTTTCTGCACTGGAAATGGGACTGGTTCTTATCAGTTTGGGTTGTATTTTTTCTCTTCCACTTACCCCTGTTGTTCGTAATAAGGTCATTCAGAAATTAGATTGGCTAAGCTACAGCTTGATTGCATTTGGCTTGGGGCTTAATGCAGTGGTTATGTCTGTTGGTATATTATATTGGTGGTATGAAGCACCATGGATTGGTTGGGGACTTGCGCTTGCTGTTTCTTCTTTGGTTATTGCAATTATTATTGAACTGAATAGAGAAAAACCATTAATTGATTTACGCTGGCTTTTCAGTAAAGAAATGCTCCAATCTGTTCTCATTTTATTTGTTTTTCACGTGTTCTTATTAGAGCGATCAAATTTAGCAGCAGGTTTTTTTAGCCTTTTTGGTTTGTTTAATCGTGAGATGGCACCCATGTATCTTGCGGTTGTAGGGGGTGTGCTTTTGGGAGGAGCCGTTTGTGTTCTTTTTTTACGTGAGGGACGTGAGGATTATTTTTATTTATTATCTTTGGGTTGTTTGGCGCTTGGTGCTTATTTAGATAGTTATGTCAATCATTTAACGCGCCCACAAGATATGATGTTGAGTCAAGGGTTGGTGAGTTTTAGTTACGCGCTTTTTTTACCTCCTGCTCTGTCGAGGGGGTTTGTGATAGCCGGTGTGCGAGGACCGCGTTACGTTTTGAGTTTTATTGCTATTTTTCTGCTGACACAAGTTACAGGCGGGTTGATGGGGTCAGCTTTTTTTGGCAGTCTGCAGTTTTTTTTCGCTCATAAGAATTTTGAGTCTTTAACACAAAATATTGTTATTACGGATCCGCTTATTTCAGGGGAGGTTAATACCTTATTTTCGTCCTCTTATAGTGTTTCCCTTCCCAATGTTTTAGCGGATGGGCAAGGAGCAAATAAACTACTCATTGAAAAGTTTAAGTTAACAGCAAATATTTTCGCTTATGGAGATGTTTTTCGACTTTATTTTTATATTGCAATGGGTGTATTTGCTATTTTTCTTGTTAAAATATTTGTCAAGTCATGCTCTTTGCCCAGATGCAAAAAGTAGGGCGATGCCCATGGTAGGGTAATATCATAAAAGAGAGGGATGCAAAAAATGATAAAATTACTACGGTCAAAAGCGACGCTTATTGCATTCTTCTCTGGGGTTATTGGTGTTTTATTAATTTTATGGGCTTGGAAACTTCCTCCTTTTGTTAGCACCATTCAAATGACCGATAATGCTTCCATTAAGGGGAATGTGATCTTAGTGAGTTCACGGACCTCTGGAGTGATTTCACGGATTTATGTGCAAGATTATCAACGCGTTGAAAAGGGAATGCTTCTCTTTGAACTCGATGATTCTCTTTTTCGTCAACAACTTGCAAGGGCACAGGCTGTTCTGGATGCAAAAAATGCAAAACTTGAAAGTGTTGTCTTTCAGGATAAGCTTTTGCAAGGGGAAATTAATACAGCAGAAGCAGAATTGGCGCGATCGCGTGCATTTACCAATGTTCTTCCTGAAAGCAAGAAACTCGGTTTTGGTGATGCTAGCAATGCCGTTTCTCGTCCTCTTTCCCAATTGTTGGCAGCACTTGAAACAAAACGGCAATTGCAAAAACAATTAGATCTTGAACGGAAAAATTTAGAGTCAGAGGTTGCAGAAGCAAAAGTTGGTGTTGAATTGGCTAAGCTCAATTTGGAGCATACGAAGATTTTATCTCCTAGAACAGGAACTGTTGGATTGGTTGGTGCGCGGGTAGGACAATATGTTTTGCCTGGTACGCAATTGGTGTCGGTCATTTCTAATGATGTTTGGGTTATCGCCAATTATAAGGAAACACAGCTTTCTCAAATGCGTGTGGGGCAACCGGTTATTTTCTCTGTTGATGCACTGGACAATAAAAAATTAACAGGGCGTGTGGTTCGTTTTGCACCCGCAACAGGTTCAGAATTTTCCCTCTTAAAAACAGATACAACAATTGGAAATTTTATTAAAATTGCGCAACGTATTTCGGTGCATATTGCTTTAGATCCTGGACAAGAGGGGATTGAAAAACTCATCCCTGGAATGTCTGTCGTCACCTATGTGGATACTTCACAACGCGCTTCTGGAGGTTAAGATTTTGGGCTTTTTAACTTTGATTTTTATCCCTTTTAATTATAGTAAGTGGGCATTCACTTTAGAAGATTTTGTTTGGTATGTTATGCTTCATCTCTTTAAATTCTTATATGCTGTGCTGTAAAATATTGTCCTTTAGGATCTTTAGAGGCATATTCATGCATCTTAAAGAGGCAGTGTTTTTTTGTCTCAACGTTGTGCAGAACTGTAAAGTTGAAGAGAAGAGGTAAGGACTGAATTTGTCTTATGTGCCTGTGAAGTGAATTCACTCAAGGGCGTTGTGGAATCCACGAGGAGAGACCAATCGATCATCAGATTGGTCTTAAAATATTCTCATTTTTTAGAATGAGAAGGAGATCTATTTTAGACAAAATGATGATGGTGTTTTGTCACCTTTTGTTGAAGCTATAGAAAAATGCCCGACTCAAAGAAGCATTAAAGGGCTGGGACGATCATTAAGAGGCTGGTTGTTGGGGTTGTGTTGTTAATTTTTGCGCATCAGCAAGAAGCTTGCTAAAACGATGCTTGCGGCTAATGCAATGGTTTTTTTAGGATTTTCTTTGGCTTTTTTCTTCCATTGTGTCGCATGTTCATTAAGGTGGTAAAGTGCATGCTGGCCTTTTTGTTTCCATGTGTCAAGCGTATCAGAGATGGTCTCAAAGCTGCTGTTGTTGGAATGCCATGGGCTCGTGGAGCTCAGTTCATTTTTTAATTGTGCAATGCGTTTTTTAATTTTAGCATTTTTGGAGTGGGTCGAAAATAGACACATCTGTTGACTCCTTTATATTTTATAGTGTTTTACGACAGTTGAAATGATATTCAGGGTTTTTGTATAACGGCTTGATGATGGAAAGGTTGCATTGATTGCATTGCTTGTTGGCATGTGAGAGCAGGTGGAAGTTTTGGTACGATGTGGCAATTTTCTTTTATTCCTTTTTAAAATTGTACTATGGCAGGCGTTGCCATAATGATGATCAAGAGCGCTGTTTTTGAAAATTTGAGGATTTGATGAGCACAACCTATTCTTTCTCTAAACCTCTTGAGCGCCGCCGATCTGTTGCGGTTGCAGTTGGTGATGTGATGGTTGGTGGTTTGAGCCCCATAGTTGTGCAGTCAATGACAAATACTGATACTGCTGATGTTGATGCAACTGTTGCGCAAGTTGCTGCCCTTTGGCAAGCAGGTTCGCAATTGGTTCGGATTACCGTTGATCGTGATGAAGCTGCTGCTGCTGTGCCAAAAATACGAGAACGATTGGAGCGGTTAGGCTTTTTTGTGCCATTGGTGGGGGACTTTCATTATATTGGTCATAAGCTATTATCAGATCATCCTTCTTGCGCTGAAGCGCTTGCAAAATATCGCATTAATCCTGGAAATGTTGGTTTTGGTGTGAAAAAGGATCGGCAATTTGCGGAAATTATCGAAATTGCTTGTCGGTATCGAAAACCTATTCGTATTGGTGTGAATTGGGGTTCTCTTGATAATGTATTATTGACACGGCTTATGGATGAAAATGCACAACAGGAAAATCCCTTATCTGTTGTTGAGGTTATGCGGGAAACTGTTGTTCAATCGGCTTTGCTTTCGGCTGCTTTCGCTGAAGAGTTGGGTTTGGGACGTGATCGCATTATTCTTTCTGCCAAAGTGAGTGATGTTCAAGATCTCATTGCTGTTTACTGCTCTTTAGCAGAGCGTTGTGATTATGCGCTCCATTTGGGATTGACAGAAGCAGGGATGGGAACAAAGGGGGTGGTTGCTTCTTCCGTAGCTTTGGGGATTTTGTTACAGCAAGGAATTGGCGATACAATTCGTATTTCATTAACACCTGAACCCGGTGGAGATCGGACACGAGAAGTGAGGGTGGGGCAAGAACTTTTGCAAGTGATGGGGTTTCGGCAATTTTTGCCTGTTGTGGCCGCTTGTCCTGGATGTGGTCGTACGACCTCCACAGTGTTTCAGCAATTGGCACAAAAAATTGAAGCGGATTTATACAAAAATATGCCCCTCTGGCGTGAAAAATACCCTGGGGTTGAAAGTTTAAAGGTTGCAGTGATGGGATGTATCGTAAATGGACCGGGAGAATCAAAACATGCCGATATTGGAATTTCATTGCCTGGAATGGGAGAAAGTCCAGCGGCACCTGTTTTTATTGAGGGCCAAAAGGTAAAGACTTTGCGTGGCAATCATATTGCTGAGGAATTTGAATCTCTTTTAAGTGACTATATTCATAAACGCTTTGGAAAAGAGTGAAACAAAACTGCTGTTTATCATGGACATCCCGTTGATTTATCATGAGAATTCCTTGTTTTTCAACGTGAATAATAACGCCAAATAGACGAAGATTGTCTTATCTTGAATCCTTTAAAATTACTTGATTGCACGCCATAAACGGAGTTTTTATGGAAGATAAGACACTGAAAAGGAAGTAGAATGTTTTTCATGAAGGCTCATGAGAGGGATGCTGTAACATTGAGAACTAGCAAATAAAATAATGGAGACCAGTTTGTTTCTTCACAAAGGGAAGATGGTGGTGCTCAATGGTTTTACGGTTATACCCTTCATAGATTCTATCGTGATATAGACTTTTGTGCCTTGAGAAAGGTTTATTAAACTTGAGAAATGTTTCTTAAAAAGTGCGTGAATTGACACAGAGAACAGCTTTTGTTTTGCAGAGCTATCTTCTGGTGTTTTGCTGTTGGTAAAACAGGGAGCTGTTAATTTTTGCGCGTTGCACTAAAATGGGCTGCTTGTTGGAGTGGTTTTGCTTTTTCACCAAATGGGCGTAGCAATGATTCTGCTTTAGCAATCAGTTCGTCTCGTTTTTTTTGCGTTTCTTGAATGCCATAAAGACGAACAAAGGTAGCTTTTTGAGCTGTTTCATCTTTACCAGCAGTTTTGCCTAAAACTTCACTGCTGGCGGTCACATCCAGAAGATCATCTGTTAATTGAAAGGCTAAACCAAGATATGTTCCAAAAGCAGCAAGTTTTTCCGTTAATTCTTGAGGCGCATTGCCGATGATTGCTCCTGCTTGGCAGGCAAAGCTTATAAGGGCGGCTGTTTTCATGCGTTGGAGAGTCATAATATTGGTGCTCTCTTGCGATGTTTTTTCTGCTTCAAGGTCAAGCATTTGGCCGCCTATCATACCGCCAAGTCCTGCGGATTGTGCAAGAACTGTCATCAGTTTTATTCTCGTTTCAAAGGAGAGTGCAAAGGCTTTATGGGAAATGATTTCAAAGGCAAATGTCAAAAGAGCATTGCCCGCTAGAATTGCTGTTGCTTCATCAAATGCTTTGTGGACGGTGGGTTGTCCACGCCGAAGTGTGTCATTATCCATGGCTGGGAGATCATCATGAATGAGCGAGTAACAGTGTACACATTCTAAGGCACATGCAACATCAAGAGAGTGTTCAGGAGGGATATCAAAAAGTGCTCCACTTTGAATGACCAAAAAAGGACGCAAGCGTTTTCCACCATTTAAGACACCATAGCGCATGGCTTTGAGGAGGATTTCAGGACGGGCAATTTCACCATTTTCGATTTTGTTGCTTAATAACGCATCAAGTCGCTTTTCAATGCTACGACCATGTTGTGCAAGAAGGGTGGTAAATTCGTGCATTCTTGCTTCCTTTATTTTTGCAAACTGAAGTAAAAAGAGAAAAGTGTCGTTTTTTCTTCTTTTAAACAATCTGCGTCGTTTTTTTATTAAAAAATCAATTTCTTTTTTGATCTTTAAGGCATACTGTATGCGGGTGCTGTCTTAAAGCCAAATAAAAAATGACGTGAAAATCTCATTAAAAGCTTTTCATCAAGGTGTAAAATGGTCAATTTTGAGCGTAACTTTATCATGTTTGTATCTTTTTTCATGAAGGTGCTGTCATTTTGACATTGCCTCTTCTTTCTTATCAGTGTATAAGACTGCTAGATTTTCTGATGTTATGGAAAGGCTGTATCATTTTTGATACTGCCTGTTCTTTTTTAGTGGATTTGGAGTGTCTCTTTATGGCTGTACCTAAACGAAAAACCTCTCCATCAAAGCGAGGTATGCGCCGTTCGGCTGATGCCCTTAAGGCGCCGACTTATATCGAGGATAAAAATTCTGGTGAACTGCGTCGTCCCCATCATATCGATTTGAAAACTGGGATGTATCGCGGGCGTCAGGTTTTACCTGCTAAAGATTGAAATTCTTCTCTCTATCAGTGGTAAGATTTATTTGATTCCACAAATAAGTTATATGCATAAACAGAGTATGCTGTTCGATATTCTTTTCAATGGGGATTTGAAAAGAAAGTTTTCCCTTTTGGTCATGCGATGGATTTTATGGCTTCTTTCTCTTCTCGCCTGTTAGAGAGCTCCTTTTTATTGCCTGATAAATGACTTGAAGGATTTTTGTGCGCTATGGCGTATGCTGAGAGAGTGTGGTAAAAGCTTCTCCCTCGAGGAATTCGGCTCCGGACAAGTATTTTCCTCAATCACGCATATGCATTGAGAGTTCCAAAAGGGCAATCGGAATATCAAATTTTACCATGAGATATAAGGCTGTGATGCCAATTATATCACGCTCATTCCACCAATAATAGAGTGTTGAATAACAACATTTGGCAGGCTTCTAACTTCTTTTGTCACGAAAAATGCATGAATTATAAAACAAAACCAGCAGAGCGCCGGTTTTGTTGTGATAAAAATATCTTAGTCTAATGATTATGCAGCATAAACATTACCGTTTGCATTTTTTTCATCTCTCTCAGATTTAAATTCATGCTTTGGTTTGTTTGAGAGATGCATCTCTATAAGATTGATAGCTTCTGTTTCAGAAAGATTATTAATAACAGCTATTTCACGCGCCATCCGCTCAAGTGCGGCGGTATAAAGTTGACGCTCAGAATAAGATTGTTCAGGCTGCACGTTCGAGCGAAAAAGATCACGCACCACTTCAGCGATACAAATAAGATCTCCCGAATTGATTTTCGCATCATATTCTTGCGCACGGCGTGACCACATGGTTCGTTTAACGCGTGCTTTTCCGTGTAAGATTTTTAAGGCGCGTTCAACGGAATCACCAGCGGATAGTTTGCGCATTCCAACGGAAATGGCTTTAGCAATGGGCACTTTGACGTCCATTTTATCTTTTGCAAAATGAATGACAAAGAGTTTTAATTTATGTCCTGCAACTTCTTGATCTTCAATCGCAATAATCTGGCCTACTCCATGGCTAGGGTAGACGATATATTCAGAGGTTGCAAATCCTTTAGCATTGGAGGACGTTCCGTGCTGGGATGCCATATCTTAGTTTACTCCCTTTATGACCAATAAATGTACCGGAAAACAGGCTATAAACCTGAGGGTTGAGTGCTCTTTAACCAAGTATATTATACTAATTGAATGAGCATAAAAGCTGAGTACTTTTAAATCCAACAAAAATAAATTGCTTTATAAAAATAAAGCAAAAAACAATACTTAGAAAGATGACCATGTTAAAATAATATTAACACCAAACTTTAAAAGAATCAATCATTTCGCTTAAGAATTTTTCTTTTTAAAAAAGAATGTTCTCAACTTTTTGGGGGAGCAGAAGAGGGCTTATAGAGTTATTCGCTACTTCCTGGATTTTCTGAAAAATACTTTTCTAATTTATTGGCAACGCCATCCATTTCTTTTGCTTGAGGAAGAGGATCTTTTCGGGTGGTTAAGTTAGGCCATTTGTTCGCATAATGAAGATTAAGCTCTAACCATTTCTCTAGACCTGGTTCTGTATCAGGTTTAATAGCTTCCGCTGGGCATTCTGGCTCGCAGACACCGCAATCGATACATTCATCGGGATGAATGACAAGCATATTTTCGCCTTCATAAAAACAATCAACAGGGCAAACTTCAACGCAATCTGTATATTTGCAATGAATGCAGTTGTCGGTTACTACATAGGCCAAGATCGAACTCCATCTTTTTTAATGATCTTTAGAAGAAACTGTATGGGGGTCTTTATCCTTCGTGAGTTGATCGCGTAGCGCAGCTAATTTTGCAAAAGGAGAATCAGGATTAGGGCGTTTTTCTTTTTGAAAGGATTTATGATTGGCACGCTTGGTAAGGGGTTTATGAGACTTATAAGAGTGTTTCCCGTGTGATACGTTTTCTTGAGGGGTGGTTTCATTTGCGTTTCCCCCTTTTTTGAAAGCCTTTTTCGGTTTGTTTTGTCCCCTGTGCCCCGATTTATCACGTTTTTTGTGTGCAGAGTGGTGAAATTGAGGATGATAACGCCACAATAAAATAACTTTCTCTTCTGCTGTAGTGCGTTTTTGTTTGGCAAAATCACCAACAGGTTCAGCCGCCGGTAAGCAATTTGTGCTCCCTTGCTGTGTTTTAACACAAGGAGACGAAGTTTCTTCCTCTCCTGCTGTTTTTGAGGCTTTCATCGTTTGCCATTGATCACCAACACATTCTGCTGCTGGAATATGTTGTGTACGCATCCTTGTATGAGCAGAGCTTTGCTGTGCAAGAAGATGTTGTTCAAAAACAGTATTGCTTATGGGTTGCGATTGATAGCCAAGCCCTTTAAGAATTTCTTCCATATCGGTTCCATTGGCCCCAAGAATGGACATCATTGCGGATGTGACAAAAAAACTTTTGCCATCATAGGCGCCATCGGGCTTTGGTTCACTCCCTTGTTTCCAATGAAGCGTGGGGCGTATCAGGTTGGCAAGGCGTTCTAAAATATCAATGCGTACAGCACGTTGCCCTAAGATTCGATAACCGGCTAATTGATAAAATTGGCGATTATAGGTAGGATCCACAGCTAGGGAAGTGCGTCCAGCAGCTAACGCGGAAAAAATTTCACCCATACCCGTTTGATCATGCCCCTCATTTTGAAGGCTCCACAACAGCGTAATTGCTTGGACAGGAGCGGGTTTAAGTATTGCTGCAACATAGACGTGAAAAGCGCCAAAACGAACCCCAAGTTGCCGCAGAACTGCACGCGATTCTTGGTCAAGATTTTTTACAACGGTGGCAACTTCTCGACGTGGTAATATTCCTAAAGCGTTGACAAGTTGTAAGGCAAGACCGCTTGTTGAATCCGTCAAGCTATCGGCATTGCGCAAATCAAATAGCGGCTTTAAAGCCGTTTCAAAATGAAAAGTAACAAAACGCTCTAACCGTTTTATCACATTATCCCGCGCTTCTCCCATTAATTGCGTATCTGCTAAAACAATGAGTTTGGGTTTTAAAAAATCTTCCGTTGCAACAAGTTGCCCTACAGGTTGACCAATCCAGCGCACAATTCCATCAGAACTGAGTGTAAAATCTCCATTAGCAGAAGCACAAAAACGCGCTGCACGTTTAGAAAAAGCAAGAACTAAATTTTCATTATCGGCTGAATTTTGTCTCTCAGTGGTTTGATCGGTCTGGTTTTTGTTAGCATAAAAACGAAAACCTTCAAACTTACCATTTCCATTTTTTTCAATAAGAATATCATTCTGTGGAACAATCTTGCTATCCATGATCAATTTCTTTCTCAGTGCAACACACTGGTAAAAAGCTTATTCTTTACAATCCTATCATTGTGTTGCTCCTTTAACACGTTTGTTACGTTTGCTTCAATCATTCTTGTCGTTTTTTGATGCTTTAATTTGCGCTATTTCCTTTTTCATTCATGTTTCATTCATTCGGTATGCTTTATACGCATCACACCTGTTGATTGTATTGCCATGCTGTAAGCGTAAAATGATTCCTTCATGAAAAAGGCAAGATGAGTCGAAATGTAAAAAAACAGTCTTTGGTTCGGCTGATCATTTTATTTAAGGAATGTTGTTTTTGTACACTCGCGCATTTCTTACCGGTGAGGGACATAGAGCAGAGTGTTTTTTGTTCATGAATCGGTGTCTTTTAACAAGAAGTTTTACAATTACCATAAAAAAACAATTGCGATTATAAATTTACACGTTAAAGTAGTGGCAAATGCAAGCAAGCAACTTTTACGTTCTTTTTGAGAAAGAATAATGATGTCGTTACCAAATCAATTTTGATATTTTTAATCGCAAGGGGTTATTATGGGTAATCTTTCAAATGCTGTTTATAAAAGCAGCAAAAATTATAGCGACGCAGACAAAAGCTTGGGACGTAATATGATGCGTTCCGCTATGCAAGCGCCTTATCTTGAACGAGAAAAAGAACATGATTTGGCTCTGCGATGGAAAGACAAACGTGATGATGAAGCTATGCATCAAATTGCAGCAGCGCATATGCGTTTGGTCATTGCGATTGCTAACCGTTTTAAACGTTTCAAAATGCCATTGGGGGATCTGGTGCAAGAGGGGTATGTGGGCCTGCTAGAAGCTGCTGCGCGTTTCGAGCCTGATAGGGAGGTGCGTTTTTCGACTTATGCAACATGGTGGATACGCGCTTCTATTCAAGATTATATTTTACGAAATTGGTCTATTGTTCGAGGAGGAACCAGTTCTTCGCAAAAAGCACTTTTCTTTAATCTTCGGCGTTTGCGGGCCAAATTGGTGCAGGATGATAGTGCTCTTTCAAAACAAGATATCTTTCGCACAATCGCTGAAAAACTTGGTGTTTCCGTGCGTGATGTTGAAACCATGGATTTTCGTTTTTCGAGTTCTGATAATTCTTTGAGTGTTTCTGTTTCTGAAAACAGCGATAATCCCGTTGCTAAAATGGATGCTCTTGTGGATGATAGTCCTCTTCCTGATGCGTTAATTGAGCAAGTGATTGATGGTCAACGGCGCACACAATGGCTTTACGATGCATTGCAAATTCTTAATGAACGCGAGCTTGAAATTATTCGGTTCCGTCGTTTGAATGAAGAGGGAGCCACCTTAGAAGTTTTGGGTGAGAAGTTGGGAATCTCAAAAGAGCGGGTGCGCCAAATTGAAGCACGGGCTTTGCAAAAGTTACGCTCCGCCTTGCTTACCGTCAATCCAGCAGATGCTTATGATGTGTAAATGCTTGAGAGTTTCTCGAGAAAATCTGGATTGGGTATGGAATATTAGGGGGAGGAAAAGTGCACGAGTGAAACTGGTTTTAAAGGTTAAGCAGATTTTTGTAGAAGATGTCTCACCGAGCCAAGGGATAAGGGGGGAGGAGGGAATCAAGAGTGCAGAAAATCATGAAGAAAGGTGAAGCTACTCTGTGATAATTTTAACATTTGACCCTATCCGTAAAGTTTGGGTGGGGGAAAGAGCATTGAGAATGCGAAAGAATTTTTCTTTATCTGCTGTAGTGTGCATTTGATTTGCAAGGTTTGCAACAGATTCTCCCTGTTTAACGCGTACAATACGGATCTTTAAGGGTTTCAGTTTTTTTAACTGTGATGAGGAAAGGAAATGAAAACTTTGTACTGTTTTTTCAACAACCTCTTTAAAGTTTTGAGAATTATGCGGAGCAGCTGTCAAAAAACGAAACACGCGATTGTTGCGGAGAATAACAGTGACATCAAATTGCCACTGTTCATTGGTGGCACGGGCGTGAGCTCCAGGGAATCCTTGAATGGTGATTGGTTGGACAGATGATTCATCTAGTCCTGCAATCCATCCACTTTTCAGATAATCACATGCAGACATTTTAATGGGACGTGAGAGGGCATCAAAACGAATGGCAATTTTATCTGGTCCACTTGCCCAAGCTGTGTGCACTGAATTTTCTATTATAAAATTGTTTGGAACGGAAAAAGTGATGCGCAATTGCGGGTGAATAAATTGGTTTGCACGCACAAAGCCCGTATGAAAACTGCCGCCAAAAATCATACCATCAAGGTTTTTCAGAAAAGAATCACGATCAGTGGTTTCCATGGGAGCTGTACTGATTTTGCGTGCTTTTTTTATTGCAAGGCGAATCCGTTGTGGGGTGGTTGGATGGGTTGCTAGAAAGTCTAATGAGGCATTTGGGGTGCCTGCGATATTACGAAAAACTCTATATGTTTCCATTGTTTGGAGAAAACGCGGGGATGCAAAGGGATCATATCCTGCTTGTTTAAGCATATCGAGTGCAAGTGAATCGGCTTGTAATTCCTGATTGCGTGAAAATTGCGCAATTTGTTGCTTGTGTTCAATAGGCGATTTTTTTTCTGCGTGAGAGAAAAGCCGCGGTGATGTGTGATTTGCTCTCTTCAATTCGGCTGCTTTTTGTAGGCGTAAAATACCATGTTTTGCGGTAATATGAGCTATTTCATGGGCTAAAATGGCTGCAACTTCTGAAGAATCATTAGCTAATGCCAGCATACCACGTGTGATGTAAATAAAGCCTCCTGGAAGCGCAAAGGCATTGACACCTTCGGAGTTTAAAATTGTTACAGAATAGTTTTGCTGAGAATTGTGTGACACAGCAGTGAGTTTTTGCACAATCTTTGCTAATAAGCGATCAAGTTTTGCATCATAATAGGCTCCGCCATAGAGTTGCAAAATACGCCGGTGTTGTATCGTGCTTAATGTGACATAAGTATTGTTGTTGCTGGTACGTTTAATTGTTTCAGAAGAATCTAAAGAAGAAAGCGTATTGTTATGGGAAAGATGTGTATGACAAGCAGAAAGGAGAAGCATGAAGCTTAGGAGAGTTGCTTTATAGATTTTGGGGCGAAAAGAAAAAGCGCGTTGAAGAATGGAGTGTCGAAAGATCTGGTGTCTTTGACTATTTTGCCTCTTATTTTCTGCGTGTATTGTGGTGACGTTCATTGGTGTCTTTAGGATGTGTTATTTTACAATAAAGAAGCTTTTGAAAAGGATTCTTTTGCCTATATCACGGTTATTGTCTATAAAAAACGGCTATTTTTATAATAAAGGGAAACAGTACGAAAGGCAGAGTATGGCATGACAACATTTACAATATTGTTAAATGGAGATGTTTGTGTCACGGATCGTTTGCGCAATCAAATTCGCGACAGTCGTGTGATTGCTGCTGATGGTGGAATGCGTCATGCTGCAGCGCTGAATGTGATGCCTGAGTTGTGGTTGGGGGATTTTGATTCGTCTGATCAGGCTTTAAGAGACAAATATCGTCATGTTCCCTGTGAGGTTTTTCCCTCTGATAAAGATATGACGGATTGTGCTTTGGCATGTGAGAGAGCTCTGCGAAATGGTGCCCAAAAGCTTATTTTGTGTGGGGCTTTGGGAGGGGAAAGAAGTGATCATAGCCTTTCCCATATGACACAAGCTGTGATGATGGAAGAAAAGGGTATTTCAGTATTATTGACCAGTGGTCTTGAAGAGGGATGGCCGCTGTTGCCAAAGCCTTTTTCAGGTGATTTGCCTGAGGGGTGTTTGTTTAGTATTATCGGTTTTTCTGACTTACGAGAATTAACGCTCACAGGGGTGAAATGGCCGCTTTGTGGTAAGAATGTGTCTTTTGGGTCATCTTTAACACTTTCTAATCGGATTTGTGGAACCTTTTCTTGCCATTTAGGTTCTGGAAAAGCTATATTGTTGGCGTCTGTACCTATTCCATGAAGCTCTTCCGGTATATTTGAATAAGGCAGAGGGGGGCATAGTGAGGAAGTGCCGGTATAGAATATATTTATGTATTGATCTTGAGAAGGAAAGGTTTTCATATGTTGAAATCAATTTTGAAAGTAGCAGTTGTTTCTGCTATTGGTTTAAGTACGGTGGCATGTACGACAACTGATGAAAGAGTCGCGCGTTACGGTGTTGGGGGAGCAGCAATAGGCGCTTTGGCAGGAACAGCAATTGCTGGAAGTACACCGGAAGCAGCTTTGACCGGTGCAGCATTTGGTGCTTTGGCTGGAACAGTAACAGGTGTTGCTGCTAATCAGAGAAAACAGCAAAGACAGATGGCTATTCAGCAGTCAACACTGTGCGCATATCGTGATTATAGGGGACATGTTTATCAAGCGCCTTGTACTCAAAGAGTACGCACGCCCCATAAATCCCATACACCGCGTTTGTGCGTTTATCATGATGGAAGAGGTGTGATGTATAAGGCGCCTTGTCGTCGTCATGGGCGTTAATGGTGGTGCCGCTGCTGCGGCTTGACCGCATTTTCCTAACCTTTGGAACGACTCCTTTGCTCAACCAAGCTTGCTTATCGGTTGAGCAAGGGGCGCGTATCGCGCTGGTTGGCCGTAATGGTTGTGGGAAATCAACGCTGTTAAAAATTGCCGCGGGAATAAGAGAGCCTAATGGTGGTGAAATTTTTCGCCACCCTCGCGTTACTGTATGTTATGTCTCGCAAAATCCTGATTGTTCAGGCTTTGAAGATGTTCATGCCTTTGTGGAAGCTGGTCTGGGCAATACGCCTGATGTACAGTGGGTGAATACCCTTCGCACAAATCTTGGTTTTTCAGGAACCGAAAAATTGGCAACGCTTTCTGGTGGGGAAAAGCGGCGTGTTTCTTTGTTACGCGCTCTTGCTGCCAAACCAGATATTCTTCTCTTAGACGAACCAACCAATCATCTTGATTTACCAACTATTGAATGGCTTGAAGGCGCTTTAGGTGCTTTGCGTTCAGCTGTTGTGGTGATTTCCCATGACAGGCGCTTTTTAGAAAATGTCACACGTTCAACGCTCTGGCTTGATCGCGGTGTGACAAAAAGATTGGAAATGCGTTTTTCGCAGTTTGAGAATTGGCGTGATAAAGCACTTGAAGAGGAAGCGCTAGAGCAACATAAATTGGGGCGCCAAATTGTGCGTGAGGAGCAATGGTTGCGCTATGGAGTGACGGCTCGGCGTAAACGGAATGTACGGCGTTTGGGAGAGTTAAAAGAACTGAGACAGACTCACCAAACCTATAAAGGGCAACCGGGAAGTGCACTTTTCACAGCGGCTAAAAGTCATCATTCTGGTCAATTGGTGCTCGAAGCAAAGCGTATTTCAAAATCTTATGGTGATCGCACTCTTGTGAAAGATTTCTCTTTGCGTGTTCAGCGTGGAGACCGAATCGGTTTGGTTGGTCCCAATGGAATTGGAAAGACAACATTGCTTTCTACTCTGATTGGTAAGGAAGCGGTCGATAGTGGAACGGTGAAGCATGGATATAATCTTTCCATGGCACTGCTTGATCAACAGCGCATTTTAAATGAAGAAGAAACATTAGCGCAGTATCTCACCGGTGGGAGAGGCGATACTCTTTTGATCAATGGGCAAGAACGCCATGTCGTTTCTTATATGAAAGACTTTTTGTTTCTACCCGAACAAGCGCGGACACCTCTCAAAGAATTTTCAGGGGGAGAAAGAGCCCGCCTCATGCTTGCGCGCCTTCTTTCACGTCCAGCAAACTTTTTGATTCTTGATGAACCAACCAATGATTTGGATATGGAAACATTAGATTTGTTACAAGAATTTATCGCCGATTTTGCTGGAACAGTATTGTTGGTGAGCCATGACAGGGATTTCTTAGATCGAACTGTAACGCATATGTTGGCGCCTCAAGGGGATGGTCATTGGGTTTTATACGCTGGCGGTTATAGTGATATGATCGCGCAAAACAAGCAAGCTGCATGGG
>NZ_CADEAJ010000001.1:493661-557378 GCF_902825235.1 Bartonella vinsonii subsp. vinsonii
AGCCATGACAGGGATTTCTTAGATCGAACTGTAACGCATATGTTGGCGCCTCAAGGGGATGGTCATTGGGTTTTATACGCTGGCGGTTATAGTGATATGATCGCGCAAAACAAGCAAGCTGCATGGGTGCAACGCAAAGATAAAGAAGTACAGCGTAAAGTGCTGTCAAACCCTCGTGCGCGGGGGCAGGAAAAGCAGGTTTCGTCAACAAATCATCGCTTTGAGGGGCGGGAGAAAACAACATCGCGTAGATTGTCGTATAAGCAGGTTTATGCACTGGAAAAATTGCCTGAGCAAATCGCTGTTTTGCAAGATGAAATCAAAAAAATTGAACAAGAGCTCTCTGATCCAGCACTCTATTGCAATGATAAAGAGCGTTTCGAACGTTTATCAATAGCGCTGGACGAAAAGAAAAATGCTTGTGCGCAAAAAGAAGAAGAATGGTTGGAACTTGAATTGTTGCGCGAAGATATAGAGTGTGTGAAATCATAAAACGCTACGGCGTTATTTTTCTCAAGACGATTTTTATAGATTTGGATGCGTGTTTTTCTTTTACTTTCATATTTGTTTTTTGCATCATTCTTTATGGGATGAGCGTATGTATGGGAGAAGAAAATATGTGCGTAAAGGTAAGAAGAATACTTTAAGAAGAAGAATATTTGGAGTTTGAATTTTTGCGCGAGGGTAGTGAACGATACTGAATGTGCAAAGACAGTGAAAAAGAAGCGTCTTTTGAATTTCATAAAATTTGCGTGGTATCACATTTTAATATCCGGTAAAAACGCCTTAGTATGCTTTATTCTGGTTGTTGGGCGGATTCATATGAATGGTGAATTTTAGAGGTGAGAATATGGTCCCTCCATTTGCCGGCAATCATGAGATAATCTTTGGCATATCCTTCTTTCTCAAAACCAAGGCGCTCCAATAAAACTCCACTTTTGATATTTTCCGGCATATAGTTTGCCATCACTCGATGCAGGTGAGTAACATGAAAGACATGGGGTATCAGAGCGGATAGAATTTCGAACATCAAGCCTTTGCCTTGTTGCTTTTCATCCAGAGAAAAGCCAAGATGACAGGCTTGAAAAACACCACGCACGACATTTGTAAAATGAACGACGGCGATGATTGTGCTCTCATTTTTCAGTTGTACGGCATATCGGTATGCTTGATCTTGTCTGTTCTCACGAGCGAATACATTTGTGCGGGTTTTCCAAGCTGTTAGGGTGTTATAGTCGTCAGATTTTACTGGTTCTAAAGGACGGAGAAAGTCTGCATTGCGTAGGTAATAGGAAGACAGTTCATCAGCATCTTTACCACTGATTAAGGTGGAAATTGTTCGTTTTGTTTTGATTCCCGTAGTTCCTTCTACATATCTTGTTGATTTTTTAATGAAGAGGTTCATTCTATGTGTGTCAACGATCTTCTTTTTACTTTAGGTGTTCCTTTATGCTCGATTTTTCGTTAACCACAGTGTTAAGGGTATGATTTCACTGTTGTTTATGCACGCAAATTGGGAATGCTCAATATGGTGGTGCTTTGATCAGCATTTGGATTTGTGCAAAAACAAGCATAGCACACTATATTGCTACCCATCTGTTTTTTTCCTCTCATCTCCCAACAATTGCCTCTTTTAATAATTGATTGAAGTATGAGAACACTTCGGGTGTAAGAGATATTGTGCAATCTTCTATGTCCTCGATCTTTTATGCTCTCTCAATTCTCAAGGGGGGGCATTCCCAAATTGTGCAATGTTTTCAAATTGACTCATGTCTTGCAGATATTTTCATCACAAGACAAGTTGCATGAACTGCTAAAATTTTTGGCAGAAATGCACGGGGATTCTTTATTTTTTGCATTTTCTATTCTCTCTACCTTTTGAAAAAATATTCCAATGTCAAAGCTATTAACTCATACCAAGTGCATTTTTATAAAGCTGGATGACTGCTTCTTCTTCCATTCGTTCATGCTCTTCTTTTTTACGTAGTCTTATAATGCTCCGAACAGCTTTGCTATCAAAACCAGAGCCTTTAAGTTCGGTATAAACGTCTTTAATATCATCAGAAATGGTTTTTTTCTCTTCTTCTAGCCGTTCAATACGTTCGATAAAAGCACGTAATTGGTTGACGGATATAGCGTGTGTTTGATCAGTCACTGTATTATTCATTGTATTTTTCTCCATACTTTATTTAAGCTGTTTTTCGACGATAAATTTGGTTGGGAAAGCTTGAAAAACAAAAAGTGACTCAAGCTGTGTACTTTTTTACAAATTGACTTTAAATATTTTGTAAAATTTAAAATAGGTGTTTTAATAAAAAGGCTATAAGAAGCAGAAAAAATAAAAATATATCTCTACACACTTAAAAGGTTCTTGAAAAAGAGAAAAAAAGGAATGTATGTTTTGTCTTAAGGGCTTACGTTATATGAGTGGTTTTGTGGCTTCTCAAAAACAGCAAGGGATGATTTGCAAAGGACTGAGGGGTAAAAGATTGAGAAGAAAAGGGCTGAGGGTTTTTCTTTTGAGCATTCTGCTCTTGTTTTCGTTGAGTGTTTTTGCAAAAGCTGACTTTAGAGTTTGTAATACGACACAACAGTCTGTTGGTGTTGCGCTTGGTTATCGTACGCTTTTTGGCTGGGTGAGCGAAGGGTGGTGGACGGTTCCGGTAACAGAGTGTAAAACCTTAATCGAAGGGCCTCTTGCTTCACGCTTTTATTATTTTTATGCAGAGGGAGCGCAGAAAAAAGGCAGTTGGTCGGGCTCTATCACCATGTGTGTGCAAGATAGCCAATTTACCATTCAAGGGGTTCATGATTGTTTTCCCCGAGGCTATCAAAAGGCTGCGTTTAAGGAAATTGATACGGGCAATCAAACCAGTTGGATGGTGCAGTTGACCGAAGAGTCTTTGTTCGATGATTCGGCTGTAAATTCTCCTCCTTTTTCAGGAGATTCTTCACCGTGAAGCGCGCACGTAAAGTAAAAATTATTGCAACTCTTGGGCCTGCTTCTTTTTCACCTTCGATGATTGAAAAGCTTTTTGTGGCGGGGGCGGATGTTTTTCGTCTTAATATGAGCCATACTGACCGTGAAACAATGGCTGACTTGGTGAAGCATATACGAGAAGTTGAGAAAATCGTTCGTCGCCCCATTGGTATTTTGGTAGATCTCCAAGGGCCTAAATTGCGTCTTGGCTGTTTTGCTAAGGGGCAAGAGGATTTGCGTGTGGGGCAGAGCTTTACCTTAGATAATCGTGATGTTCTTGGTGATGCACAACGTGTTTTTTTCCCCCATGAGGAAGTTTTTGCGGCTGTTAAACCAGGGGAACGGTTGTTGATTGATGATGGAAAGCTGGAACTGCGTGCTGAAGTGTGTGATCCGCACTTTATTCAGTGTCGTGTGGTTGCTGGAACCCATATTTCTAACCGAAAGGGGGTTAGTTTTCCCGATACAATTTTGCCCTTTGGTTCTATGACACCAAAGGATAAGGCTGATCTTCAGGCTCTTTTGCAACAACCTGTTGATTGGGTGGCACTTTCATTTATCCAGCGTCCGGAAGATATTATGGCGGTGCGCCGGTTGACAAAAAACAAAGTGTCTTTGATGGCTAAAATCGAAAAACCTCAAGCCTTGGAGCACATAGAAAAAATTATTGATATTGCTGATGGTATCATGATTGCACGGGGAGATCTCGGTGTGGAAATGCCCTTAGAAAGGGTTCCTGCTCTTCAGATGGAGTTGATTAAAGCGTGTCGTTTAGCGGGAAAACCTGTTGTGGTGGCGACACAAATGCTCGAATCAATGATCACCTCGCCTGTTCCAACACGCGCAGAAGTGTCTGATGTTGCTACAGCGGTTTATGCGGGAAGCGATGCTGTGATGTTGTCTGCTGAATCGGCTTCTGGGCGTTATCCTGAGGAAGCTGTACTTATGATGGACCGGATTGCTCGCCAAATCGAACAAGATCGCACTTACGCTGCTATGGTTGAGGTACAGCATCCTGCACCACAATCAACAGGGACAGATGCGATTTCTCTTGCTGCACGGCAAATTGCTGAAACACTTCAATTGGCAGTGATTGTTGCTTACACGGCTTCAGGTACAACGGGTGTGCGTGCATCACGAGAGCGTCCCAATAGACCCATTATTGCTTTATCCCCTATCGTGGAAACAGCGCGGCGCTTGGCTTTGGTTTGGGGGCTGCATTGTGTGGTGACAGAAGATGCACGAGATTTGGAGGATATGGTGGATCGTGCGGCGGCCATTGCTTTTCAAGAAGAATTTTGCCAAGTCGGGGACCGATTCCTTGTGACAGCAGGGGTTCCTCTTGGTACGCCTGGTGCTACGAACTTGTTGCGCATAGCCTCTGTCTCTCAAGACGGGAAAAAAGGCGTTTGAATGTTTGTGCACAAAGCTCTCTTCTTTTTTATTCCTTTCTGGCAAGAGTGTCTCTGGGGTAAAACCTTATCTCAGCAAAGTTGTTGGGTGTGCTTTACGGTTTCGATTCAGAATAATATGGTGAGAGAGAAATGCTGTAATATTCTCTGCTAAATTTGCATCCGTATCTGGTCTTTATCCTGAAGAAGCAGTGTTTTACAGAAAAACTGTAAGTTACAGAAATTTTTTTCATTTTTATTGTAAATCCCCCGAAATTCCTTTATGACTAAAAAGGTGGTTTTGGTCGTATACGCAACGATCAATAGGGACCTTGAAAACCCGAAGACTCAAACATAAAATTTCTCCCGCTTTGTGGGTATCCTAGGATTCCGGGAGATTTTGCACTGTCCAAGTGCTCTAAGCACTAAAAGCAAAAAGGCTGATCGAGTTCAGTATTTTAGACTCCCGGAATACCAATGCGAGGGCACTCGCAACCGGTGGGGAGAGTGAAATGCAAACCAGAAATCTTCTTAACGGACATTCATAGGCAAAAAAATCACTTCAGAAATAAAATCTTAAACAACAAGATCAACACCAAAAGTGCCACTGCTTTTCTCATCATCTTCTCTTTGATAAACAGCGCAATACCTCCTACGAAGAAATAGCTTTCATTACAAAACGCTACAGTAGAGAAACTTTTTTCATTTTTATTGTAAATCCCCTGAAATTCCTTTATGACTAAAAAGGTGATTTTGGTCGTATACGCAACGATCAATAGGGATCTAAAAACCCGAAGACTCAAACATAAAATTTCTCCCGCTTTGCGGGTGTCCCGAGATTCCGGGAGATTTTGCTATGTCCAGGTGCGATAAGCACTAAAAGCAAAATGCTGATTTGAGTCAGTGTTTTTAGACTCCCGGAATACCAATGCGAGGGCGCTCGCAACCGGCGGGGGGCATGAAATGCAAGCTAAAAACCTTTTTCATGACACTTTTATAGGCAAAAAAATTCGCTTTAAGCGAAAAATGCTGAAAATGTCTCAGAAAGAATTAGGGCACCACTTGAGGGTAAGCGCGCAACAAATTCAAAAATATGAAACAGGATTAAATCGCGTAAGCGCTGGGCGTTTGAACGAAATTGCCAATATTCTCAACGTACCACTTTCCTTTTTTTACGCGGAGATCCTCACAAAGCAAGAGCCGCCATACCATCATGATGAAATCATCTCGAGCGAAGAAGAATATCTGCTTTTAAAAAGCTTTAGAGTTCTGAATTCTGTAAAACAAAAAGCAATTTTACAGTTAATCTCTGATCAGAAGTGAAATCTTGAACAGGCAAGATCAATGCACAAAAGTGCCACGGCTTTTCTCACCAGTTTTGATTTAATGCGAAACACAGAGCTTCTCACTAAAAAACGCAGAGCCTCTCAAAAAAACTGTAAATTACAGAAACTTTTTCATTTTTATTGTAAATCCCCTGAAATTACTTTATGACTGAAAAGGTGATTTTGGTCGTATACGCAACGATCAATAGGGACCTTGAAAACCCGAAAACTCGATATATAAACTTGCCCCGCTTTGTGGGTATCCCGGAATTCCGGGGGTTTTTGCTATGTCCAGGTGCTCTAAGCACTAAAAGCAAAAAGGCTGATCGAGTTCAGTATTTTCAAGCTCCCGGAATACCAATGCGAGGGCGCTCGCAACCGGCGGGGGGCATGAAATGCAAACCAAAAACCTTTTTCACGATATTTTTATAGGTAAAAAAATTCGCTTTAAGCGAAAAATGCTGAAAATGTCTCAGAAAGAATTAGGGCACCACTTGAGAGTAAGCGCACAACAAATCCAAAAATATGAAACAGGATTAAATCGTATAAGTGCTGGGCGTTTGAACGAAATTGCCAATATTCTCAACGTACCACTTTCCTTTTTTTATGCGGAGATTTTAACAAAGCAAGAGCCGCCATACCATCATGATGAAATCATCTCGAGCGAAGAAGAATATCTGCTTTTAAAAAGTTTCAGAGTTCTGAATTCTGTAAAACAAAAAGCAATTTTACAGTTAATCTCTGATCAGAAGTGAAAGTTTTTTGTCACAAGAAGGCTTGAGGTATGAAGGAAAACAGTTTGAGAAATATGTTAGCTTGTCTCTCATAATTGCCTCAATGCAAAAACAGTTGCGGCATTGCATATCGGTATAAGAGAATGACAGTGCTGTTTCTGCATGCATAAAGAGATGGCTATATCCAATGGACTTTTATCCATTCATGGGGAAAATGCGATGTGGTAAAAGCCGTTTATGGGGAATACGAGTCCTTTATTTCTTGAAGAACACTCTTTCTTTTGCGGCTTTTGTTTGTTGTTGTTCTTTGCGCTCGGATTCTTTTACAATGATATTGTTGGGATGCCGCTGGGATGTGGCTGGAATAACACGTGTCGTCGGGATATGGCCGGCTGGTTTAAGAATGCATGTGCCTTTATGAATTTTCCTGTTCTGGAACATCAAGACTGTTTTGGTTATCTTTAAGCAATTGATTGGTGAGTTTTTCAATGCGCTCCGTTGTTTCACGCATAATCTTTCCCATGGTGCGGTCTCTTTCATTGTGGATTCGTAAAAGAGCTTCATAATCTTCTCGTAGTTTTTTATTTTCTCGTTTTATTTCTTCCATTTCATCAAGTACCATAATACCGGCCATAACCGATAAACGGTGGTCACCCATTTCACCAAAATTGTTTTTGAGGTGTGTGATATATTGGTCTAATTGAGCGGCAAGCGCAATAAGATGGTCTTCTTGTCCTTTATCGCAAGCCATGCGATAAACTTTACCATCGATGGTGACGGAAACAGTTTCCATACATTCAAACCTTTATCTATCAATTACGACACGAATTGTTTCCATTGCTTTAATTAAACGTTTAGAAACTTCTTTGTTCACCGCCTCTAGCCGCTCAACTTGGGCTTCGGCTTTGTCAAGTGCTTGGGCAAGATGACTACGATCAGCGTTCATTCGTTGAATTTCTTCTTCCCATTCGTTGTTTTTATCAATAACGGCATTGCGGTTTATAATGGTAATCTCTAAAGTTCTTAGTGCTTTTTCCAACCGCTCTAAAGCCTGTGGTAGAACCGTATTTTCTTGGTTCATGATGCTTCTATCCTTTAGTTCATTGTATCCCTTATCAGTTTTTTATGCAAAAACGAATCACTTATTTTCTTTTCTTATGCAAATTTTATTTTTCAATATGTAGGACATTTTAGCAAGCAAAGCAGGGGAGGTATGTGAATTAAAGGCTAGATTTTTTAAGAGTATTGGCATAAATGATTATGATATAAAGGAAGTGTGAGGGGAATGTTATTTACCCAATAACAAGAGATTTCGCGCTGATGGTTTTAAAAATTGAAAAGTATTTCTCAAAAAATGAAGAGAATACAGAAAAAGCAACCTACAAACGCGTTTAACGAAATGGTTTATCATTCATGACAAATACTGAACAACAAAATCAGATGGCCAATGCTATCCGTTTTCTTGCTATTGATGCAATTGAAAAAGCAAATTCTGGTCATCCTGGTTTACCAATGGGGGCGGCTGATATTGCTACCGTTCTTTATACAAAGTTCCTTGCCCATGATCCCAAAAATCCTCATTGGCCCAATCGTGATCGCTTTGTATTGTCCGCTGGGCATGGCTCTATGTTGCTTTATGCCTTACTTTATCTTTCTGGTTATGAAGATATTTCCCTTGAGGATCTCAAAAATTTCCGCCAACTAGGGTCAAAGCTTGCTGGGCATCCAGAATATGGACATGCTGCCGGAATTGAAACAACTACGGGGCCTCTGGGACAGGGGTTGGCAAATGCTGTGGGGATGGCTCTTGGGGAGCGCTTACAAAATGCCCGTTTTGGAGATCTCATAAGTCATTACACTTACGCGCTGGTTGGGGATGGTTGCCTTATGGAAGGAATTTCCCAAGAAGCACTTTCTCTTGCGGGTCATTTAAAACTCAAGAAGCTTATCGTGCTGTGGGACGATAATAATATTTCTATCGATGGAAAGATTTCTCTTGCTGACAGTACAGATCAGATAGCGCGTTTTAAAGCTTCTGGTTGGAATACACACAAAGTCGATGGGCACGATCAAACCGCAATTGCACATGCCATTGAAACAGCACAAAATTCCGATAAACCAACTTTAATTGCGTGTAAAACAACCATTGGCTTTGGAGCACCAAATAAAGCAGGAACCAATAAAGTTCATGGAGCACCTTTGGGGGCACGGGAAATTGCTGAAACCCGTATCGCTTTGGGATGGGAGGCGGAGCCTTTTGTTGTTCCAGCGGATATTCTTGATAATTGGCGCTTGGCTGGTTTGAATGCTGCTAAAAAACGGCAAAAATGGGAAACAAAATTGGAAAATCTGCCTGTCTCAGAACGACTGGAGTTTGAAAGGTTGATGCGGGGTGATCTGTTGGGTGGATTTGATGGCGCTATTGATACTTATAAACAGCAGCTTATTGAAGAATGCCCTTGTGTTGCTACGCGTAAAGCTTCAGAAATGGCTCTTGAAGTTATCAATGAAGTGGTTACTGAAACCATTGGTGGTTCGGCTGACTTAACGGGGTCCAATAATACTAAAAGCAGTCAAATGAAAAGTATTTCTGCTGAGGATTTTTCAGGGCGCTATCTGCATTATGGAATTCGCGAACATGCCATGGGTGCGGTGATGAATGGTCTTGCCCTTTATGGAGGCTTTATTCCTTATGGCGGAACCTTTTTATGCTTTTCTGACTATATGCGTCCTGCAATGCGTTTATCTTCTCTGATGGGATTACGGGTCATTTATGTTATGACCCATGATTCCATTGGTCTTGGTGAGGATGGTCCTACACACCAACCCGTGGAGCATTTGGCTTCTTTGCGAGCAATGCCCAATCATTTTGTTTTTCGCCCTGCAGATGCGGTTGAAACCGTCGAGTGCTGGCAATTGGCTTTAAAAGCACGCAATACACCTTCTACTTTGGCTTTGAGCCGACAAAATTTACCGCTTTTGCGTCAAGAACATGAAGAAGAAAATCTTTGTATGCTGGGCGCTTATGAGTTATTGACCGCAAGTGATGATGCGAAAGTGACGCTGTTTGCTTCCGGTTCAGAATTACAAATTGCCGTAAAAGCACACGCTCTCTTGGAAGAAAAGTCTATTCCAACGCGTGTGGTTTCTGTGCCTTGTTTTGAACTCTTTGCACAGAAATCTCTCTCCTATCAGCGTGCTCTCATTGGAGATTCGCCCATTAAAATTGCCATTGAGGCCGCTATTCGACAAGGGTGGGACCGCTTTATTGGCTGTGATGGTGTGTTTATTGGTATGGAGGGCTTCGGGGCAAGCGGAACAATCGATGCGCTTTATGCGCATTTCAACATCACTTGTGAGAATGTCGTTGCAACTGTTGAAAAAGAGCTTGAAAAGATCAATAAGGAAAATGTGAAATGACTTTTCGCATTGCAATGAATGGAGGTTGTTGTATTGGGTACAATATTTTGGTTTTGCGCACCATTGTGGAAAGTAACGGATCAAGATAGTGAAGGGTATCGGAGTTCATGATGTGGGACTGGTGAAAACAAAAGTCCATTTGTTGCGCTCTCAAAGATCGATAAGGAAAATGGAAAATGGCTGTTCGCGTTGCAATTAATGGGTTTGGTCGTATTGGGCGCAATATCTTGCGTGCCATTGTAGAAAGTGGGCGGAAAGATATTGAAGTGGTCGCTCTTAATGATTTGGGATCAGTGGAAACAAATGCCCATTTGTTGCGCTACGATTCAGTTCATGGGCGTTTCCCTGGGGCCGTTAAGGTTGTGGGGGATGCACTTGATGTTGGGTGTGGTTTGATAAAAGTGTTGGCAGAGCGTGATCCAGCACAATTGCCTTGGAAAGCTTTGGATATCGATATTGCTTTGGAATGTACGGGCATTTTTACTGCGCGAGACAAGGCAAGTGTTCACTTGGATGCTGGGGCAAAGCGTGTGCTTGTTTCTGCACCTTCTGAAGGTGCAGATCTTACCGTGGTTTATGGGGTTAATCATCAGTCTTTAAATAAAGAGCATCGGGTTGTTTCAAATGCTTCTTGTACAACCAATTGCTTGGCACCTGTGGCGCAAGTTTTGCACAACACTGTTGGCATTGAAAAGGGTTTTATGACCACAATTCATTCTTATACGGGTGATCAACCTGTGTTGGATACAATGCATCGTGACCTTTATCGTGCGCGTGCGGCGGCTCTTTCTATGATCCCTACGTCAACAGGAGCAGCAAAAGCTGTGGGACTGGTATTGCCAGAATTAAAAGGCTTGCTCGACGGTGTGTCGATTCGTGTTCCAACCCCCAATGTGTCCGTTGTTGATCTGACATTTACAGCTAAGCGTTCGACAACCGTTGAAGAAATTAATACAGCTCTCTGCACCGCTGCTCGGGGACCGCTTAAAGGAATTTTGGATGTGACAGAGGAAAAGCTGGTCAGTTGTGATTTTAACCATAATCCACATTCCGCCATTTTTCACAATGATCAAACCAAGGTGATTGATGGTCAGCTCTGCCGTGTTTTGGTTTGGTATGATAATGAGTGGGGTTTTTCAAACCGTATGAGTGATACAGCTGTCGCTTTTGCCAAAACAATATAAGAGGACCTTTGGGGCCTCTTTTTTCATAAAAAGGCAAAATTTCTGTAAGAATATTGAAGCGTATTTTTGGGAAAAAAGCAGGAGAGATTTTTTCGTTAAAAAACGTTTTTTGTGCGCTAGAAAAAATGTTGTCTCAAGGGTGAGGGGGGACTGTTTTGGTAGGTATGGTTTTTGCTATTTTTGCTCAATGCGTGAAAGAGCAAAATTTGCAAGAGTTAAGACTTGGATGACACAAAGCTTGGAGCAAAATAGAAGATGCGGGTCTCTTTGCTCTTACGCCAAAGAGGTGAATGGAGAGAAAGTGTGAGTTGGTGCGTTTTTGTTTGAAACAACGGAAAGTGAAGAGGGAGCAATGATGGGTTTTCGGACACTTGATGATGTTGATGTTACGGGAAAACGTGTTCTTGTGCGGGTCGATTTTAATGTTCCAATGGCGCAGGGCAAGGTCTGTGATGAGACGCGTCTTAAACGACATAAAGAAACACTGGTTGAATTGCAAAAGCGTGGTGCTAAGCTTATCCTTCTTTCTCATTGTGGGCGCCCCAAGGGAAAGGTGGAACCAGAATTTTCACTGCGCCCTGTTGTGCCAGTGCTGGAAAAAATAATCAATCAACCAGTGGCTTTTGGACTAGATTGTATTGGTGCAGCAGCGCAGAAAGCCGTTGAGGCATTGCAAAATGGTGGTGTTTTGCTGCTTGAAAATGTGCGTTTTCATCTCGGAGAAGAAAAGAATGATTGCTGTTTTGCTGAAGCTTTAGCCCATCATGGCGATCTTTATGTGAATGATGCTTTTTCAGTCTCTCATCGTGCCCATGCTTCTGTGGAGGGAATAACACATTTATTGCCCTCCTATGCGGGACGCTCGCTGCAATGTGAATTGCAGGCATTAGAAAAAGGGCTTGGCAATCCAACACATCCCGTGGTCGCAATTGTTGGTGGGGCAAAGGTTTCTAGTAAGCTTTTTGTCCTCAACCATTTGGTTGAAAAGGTTGATCATTTGGTCATTGGTGGGGGCATGGCTAATAGTTTTTTAGCAGCGCAAGGCGTGCATGTTGGAAAGTCGCTCTGTGAAGATGCACTCATGGAAATGGTTAAAAAAATTATTAAAAAAGCACAAGAGTGCCAATGTACAATTCTGCTTCCTGTAGATGCGATTGTTGGATTTCGCTTTGAAAAAAATACTCCGCATCGTCTCTATGATATTGGAGATATTCCCGAGGAGGGCATGATTTTGGATATTGGAACACGTTCCATTGCTCATATCAATGCCGTGATTGATAGGGCTGCTACTCTTGTTTGGAATGGTCCCCTTGGTGTTTTTGAAATGCCTCCCTTTGATCAAGGAACAATTGCCGTTGCACGCTATGCAGCAGCACGCAGTTTGACAGGGCAATTGGTTTCTATTGCTGGAGGGGGAGATACGGTTTTTGCACTCAACCATGCTGGTGTTGCCAATGATTTTACTTATCTTTCGACAGCTGGGGGTGCTTTTTTAGAATGGATGGAAGGTAAGGTTTTGCCTGGTATTGTCGCTCTCATGCAGGCGTAAAGAGCTGGTGTGGAGGGAAAATTTATATTCATTGGGTGAGTGTGCTGGTCATGCTGCTCACTTTTGGAAGTTGAGAAAGAATAAAGAGGAATTTTTTATGAATGAACGTCTTGAAGATATTGCACTTGCTCTAGTTGGTGCGGGTAAAGGTATTTTGGCAGCAGATGAAAGTACTGCGACGATTGGAAAGCGTTTTGAAAGCATTGGTGTTGAATGCAATGAGGATAATCGCCGCGCTTATCGTGAAATGCTTTTTAGCGCAAAGGAAGCCATGGAAAGTGCCATCTCTGGTGTTATCTTATTTGATGAAACCATTCGTCAAAAAGCATCATCTGGGAAAATGTTGACAGATCTGATTCGTGATGCGGGGGCTTTGCCTGGTATTAAAGTTGATAGCGGTGCTAAACCCTTGGCGGCTTTTTCTCAGGAGATGATTACAGAAGGATTGGATGGTCTTCGGGAGCGTTTAAAAGACTATTATGCTTTGGGAGCCCGTTTTGCCAAGTGGCGTGCGGTGATTGCAATTGATGGACATACTTTACCAACAAGAGGGGCACTAAGGCAAAATGCACAAGCTCTCGCACGTTATGCTGCTTTGTGTCAGGAAGCTGGACTTGTCCCGATTGTTGAACCAGAAGTGCTTATGGATGGGGTCTCGCGTCAGCATTCCATTGCGCGCTGCTTTGAGGTGACGCAAGCTGTTTTAAACACCGTGTTTAAAGAATTGTTTGAGGCACGTGTTGTTTTTGAGGGCATGCTTTTAAAGCCCAATATGGTGATTGATGGAAAAGATGCCCGCAACGCTTCTGTTGACGAAGTGGCTGAAAAAACACTTCAGGTTCTTAAACAAACTGTTCCTGCGGCTGTTCCAGGAATTGCTTTCCTTTCTGGAGGGCAGTCTGATCAGGAAGCAACGGCACATTTGTCTGCTATGAATGCTATGGGAAAACACCCTTGGAAATTGACCTTTTCTTATGGGCGGGCATTGCAAGCAGCTGCCTTAAAGGCATGGGGTGGAAAAACAGAAAATATTGCTGCTGCACAAAAAGCTTTTTGTCATCGTGCACGGATGAATCATCTTGCTGCTTTGGGACAATGGACACAAGATCACGAAAAAACTTGTGCTTGAAGGATCACACATAAGGTAACACGAACTCAATTTCATGCTGTTTAAAGAGTCTGAAATGGCGGGAGTGTTTTCTTTGTGCACTTTTTTGTCATGTGTAAAAACATGATCGGATGGTGGACAGCAAAATTCGGCATGCGGTTTGTGGATCGCATGTGCGTAGCAGAAGGCAACACTTGAAGATTAAAGTTTCTCAGAAACAATTTTTGAATCTAAAAAAATGAAGATAATCCCCCACCCGTATTTATAATTTCTTTGTTTACGGGCTGTTGATCTGGTGAATGCGTTGTTCGCTTCATGTTCTAAGCTGTCTCTTTTTCTCTCAGTTGCTGTTTAGACAGTTTAAGCTTTCTTTGATTTCTCAATAAACAATAAAAACCCCACTTTGAAAGCGGGGTTTTTATTTGCATTGTTAAAGTGCTTTTAACAAAACGCTCAACTGTATAAAGGTCCTAAAACTGTATTCTCTCAAGGGCTAGAGTAAATTGATCGTTTACATAACTCTTCACTCTTTGAAGAATCTTTTCGCTCTTTATAATCAGAAGGAGGTTTTTATAGCCCAAGATTTCCAAAACGATTTTTGAATTTAGAAACACGACCACCACGATCTACCAATGTCTGGGAGCCACCTGTCCAAGCTGGATGGGTTGTTGGATCAATATCTAGATTCAGGACGTCTCCTTCTTTTCCCCAAGTGGAGCGCGTTGTATATTTGGTGCCATCCGTCATAACAACGGTAATCCTGTGATAGTTGGGGTGAATATTCGCTTTCATGTGGCAAACCTTTTGCATCTCTAAAATGAAATAGCACTTTTTCACTTTTTTAAGTGCGTTTCTGTTGTCTTTTTGATAAATTGATTAAAGTACCACTCCTATAACTGAGCACGCATCAAAAAACAAGTGTTCAAGATGCATCATTGCATCAACGGTTATAGACAACCTCATAAGTGAGCAAAATCCTATGAATTTTTTCAATCATTCAGAAAAAACTGTAAAACCCTCGAATGCGAAGCCTTCATTGTCTTCTCTTTCAACTTTTGTTCCTTATTTTGTGCGCTATCGTTGGTTGTTTATTTTTGCTTTTCTTGCTTTGACTGTTGCGGCTGCCGTTACGCTGGCTTTGCCTGTTGCTATTCGCCAAATGTTTGATCATGGTTTTTCCACTTCAAGCCATGGACATATCAATTTTTATTTTTTTATTTTGTTTGTCTTAGCTTTGCTTCTCGCACTTGCTTCCGCTTGCCGTTATTATTGTGTTATCACCTTGGGAGAACGCATTGTTGCTGATTTACGACGCGATGTTTTTATCCATATTACGCAACTTTCCCCTGATTTTTTTGACCAATCTCATTCTGGTGAACTTGTTTCGCGGCTGCTGACAGACACAACGCAAATAAAATTGGCTGTTGGTTCAACTGCTTCTATCGCCTTGCGTCATATAATCGTGGTGATTGGAGCGGTGGTGATGATGGTGATTACCAATGCTAAACTCTCCTCACTGGTTTTGCTTGCCATCCCTTTTGTTGCCATTCCATTGGTTGTTTTTGGGCGAAAAGTTCGCACACGCACACGCGCTGCACAAGATCGGCTCGCAGATGCCAACGCTTTGGCAACAGAACAGGTTGGTGCTATTCGCACTGTACAAGCTTTTACTGCTGAAAAACTTGTTTCTGCGCGTTTTTCACAGTTGGTGGAACGTGCTTTTCAGACAGCGCGTGCTTCGGTCATTTTGCGTTCCTTTTTTACTGGTTTTGCGATTTTTTTGGTTTTTAGCAGTGTGGTTGCTGTTTTATGGATTGGGTCCCGCGATGTTTTGGATGGCACCATGACAGGGGGGACATTGGGGCAATTTGTTCTCTATGCGGTTTTTGGAGCCACAACCTTTGCGCAATTATCTGAAGTTGGTGCAGAGCTTATGCAAGCGGCAGGGGCTGCTGAACGGCTTGCCGAATTGTTGCAAGAACAGCCCACAATTCTAGCACCAAAGGTTCCTGCGCCATTGGCACAACCTGTGCAAGGAGCCATTGTTTTTGATCAAGTTGATTTTAGTTATCCTTCCAGACCACAAGAAAAGATTTTGCGCTCTCTTTCCTTTTCTGTCAAAGCAGGAGAAACAGTTGCTTTTGTTGGCGCTTCGGGGGCTGGAAAAAGTACACTTTTTTCTTTGATTCTCCGTTTTTATGATCCAATAAGTGGTAAAATCCGGTTTGATGGCGTGGAAGTTAACCGCCTTTCTCTTCAAGATTTACGTGGCTCAATTTCTTATGTCCCGCAGGAGGTTGCTATTTTTGATGGCACATTGCGTGATAATATTGCTTTTGGGAGTAAAAATGTCCCTGAAGAGCAAATTATTGCTGCTGCGCAAACCGCCAACGCGCTCGAGTTTATTGAAGCTTTACCAAACGGCTTTGATACGCAAGTGGGGGAGCGTGGTACTATGCTTTCTGGTGGGCAAAAACAACGTATTGGCATTGCACGGGCGATTTTAAAAAATGCGCCCTTGTTGCTGCTTGATGAAGCAACATCAGCCTTAGATGCAAACAGTGAAAAATTGGTGCAAGAAGCTTTAGAAGGGTTGATGCAAAATCGCACAACATTGGTGATTGCGCACCGCTTAGCCACGATTTTGAAAGCAGATCGCATTCTTGTCATGGATAAAGGGGCTCTTGTTGAAGAAGGAACACATACACAACTTGTCGCCCAAAATGGGGTTTATGCGCACCTAGCCAAACTGCAATTTGCACCCGAATAAGCTCTCTAATAAAGATTAGTATTTTTATTGTTTTACTGTCAATTGTATGTCCTCTTTCGGCTTTTTGTGGGGGGGGGCTGTTGTTGGTAAAAACACATCTGTCGATGATAAAAGTGCGCGTTTTGCAGATTTTGAAGGCGCAGCACCCTATGAGAGATCATACGACAAAGAGAGCGGCATCATTAAATACAATTTGTTGCATAATTTCTCATGACAAGATCTATATACAGTATGTTATTCTTTTAATAATAGAATATCTAGTATTTTGAAGTTTTCAATAAAACATATTGATACAACAGTAAAGAATCAATTAAAGGGCTGCACAAATAATTAACGAACAAGAAGGCGGCAATGATTAGCACTATCATGTTTATAGTAGGAATATTCATAGTGGGGTGCATAATCTATTCCCTTTGGGAGATGCTCGCGGATGCAAATGAGCAATTTGAACGCAAAAAACGCGAGGGTAAGATATACAAAAAGATTCTTACAAAATTGGAGGAGAGTCTTTTTGAAGAAACCCGAAAAATACCAAGAGAATGGATTAACAAATGGGATCAAGAAATTAAGCAGTGGGAAGACAACGTTCTCAAAATAAAATGCTCTAGAGAGTTTGTTTCTGCCAGTGAACAGCGACATCCCATGATAAAAGATATTTGTGCACAAGGATATGCAGATACATTTTTTCTTTATGAGCGAGTGCTGAAAGCAGAGCTTACTGCTGAGCATATTGAAAGATTCAATGAATTAATGAGACGCCCAATTTTTAAGAAAACTTATCGTAAAGTTGTGCGATTGATGAAAAGGAATGGGATAATTGTTGAAAAATTTATAGATCCGTTTACGAAAAAAAAACGTCATAAACCCACGATGTTGTTGCTTCATTGGTGGTTATATATGGTTGATGATATGATTATGGCGCTGTATGAACAGCAACAAAAAGATAAGGCTTCAGGGCGCTATAAAGAGCTAGCAGCTATGGAAATCTACTGGAGCGATATATCTAAAAATACAGAATATGACGAAATACTAAAGATTCTAAAATTCTGGTATCATTTACTTCCAGATTACGAAGCGCTTTTATATTGTAAAATAGGTCTTCTAGAGTTGTTGTATGATGTTTCCAGTGATTATAAAAGGGCAAGGGGAATTTTTATTTACTATAAGAGGCTTATCGAGACTGTGAAAGAGGGATATGTTTTTTTTAATAAGGGGTGTACTATCAGCACAGTTGTAACTGCAATCAATGAATGTAAAAAGAGAGATAAAGAAAAGAAAGAAGGTCTTCGCATTGCAAAAGAAACTCCAACATTTGAAGAAGCTTACAAATTGGGCGTCAAAGAGTGGATGAAGGGTGCAAATAAGATATGTGATAATCGGTTATTTTTTTGGGAGATGCTCATGAGAATAGACCTTTCGAGAGAAGATTTAAAACTTATTTTCGGGGATGAAAAGGTGGAGGCACTGGAGAAAGCAATCAAAAAAGAACAAGAACAGTTTAAAACAGAAATGCAAGAGGCAATTCTTGGAAATCAGGAATTTCATTACAACAAATCCTATGCGCATTTGATAGAGTATCTTCAATGATTATAGAAATCCAGTAATTTAATGGAGTCTCTCGCGTGTTTTGCTGAAGAATGTTGAGAGTAAAACGCAAGGGGAGTAAGATGTGCGTGGGGGGGGGTAGATGGTGTTGCAGAAAGATGAGAGAAAGGCAGCGTGTTTGGTTGCTTCAATCATAACGTTAGCAAAATTGGGAACTTTTAAATCCTTTTAAATCTGGTGTGCCAGACTGTTTGGATTGAAATGGGGGGAAATATTATTATGGACAGTATAGGATAGGGGGCTTGAATATCTGAGAGAAGTGCCTTTTTGAAGTGTTTTTTCCGCTTCATGGGAATGTGTTTATTATCTGCGATGATATTTTTTTGCGAAATAGAGCGTTTTTTCCTTCTTTATTGGTAACAAAATTACCAGCTTTGTGAACCAGCGACTTAGAAGGTGGAGAGTGATGTTCTCAAATCTTGGCCTTTAGGGACTCTTCTTTTGGGGTTTAAATGCCTTTTTTGAGGGCTTCTTCCAATTTAAGGCGAATGCGTTCATTGCCCGCGATGATATTTTTTTTGCGAAAGATAGCATCGCCTCCATCTTTATCGGTAACAAAACCACCGGCTTCGCGAACCATCAAAATTCCAGCAGCCATATCCCAAATTTGCAAATTATCTTCCCAAAATCCATCGGTTCGGCCAGCTGCGACATAAGCTAAATCAAGAGCAGCAGCGCCAAAACGGCGAAGTCCAGAAACTTCCGCCATTACATTGCGCAATTCGATAAGATATGCTCCATGATTTGGGCGTCCAAAATGGGGCATGCCCGTTGCAATGACACAATCTTCTAATCGGCGTCGTGCGGAAACGCGACAGCGCCGGTCATTAAAAAAAGCACCGCCGCCGCGTTCAGCAGTAAACAATTCATCACTCACGGGATTATAAATGACAGCAGCAACAATTTTCCCCTGACTTTCCAAGGCAATGGAAACAGCAAAAAAAGGAATACCATGGAGAAAATTTGTTGTGCCATCCAAAGGATCAACAATAAAACGATGTTGTGAATCCTCTCCAATAATTTCTTCAGATTCTTCCATCAGAAAACCAAATTTAGGCCGTGCTTTGCTTAATTCATTGAAGATAATTTTTTCAGCTTTGCGATCTGCTTGGCTTACATAATCTGCTGGTCCTTTCAAAGATACTTGCAAATTTTGTACTTCACCGTAATCACGCACCAGAGAGCGTCCAGCTTTCATTGCGGCTTGCACCATGACATTCATGATTGCAGAATGGGCCATCTGTTCTTCCTTTATTTATCCTTTTTCATTCGCACGACGCAAATAAATCAATTCGTTGGTGTCGACAATGATACGTTCACCGGCATTAATAAAAGGTGGTACAAGAATCCGCATACCATTTTCAAGAATGGCAGGCTTATAAGAAGATGTCACCGTTTGCCCTTTGATGGCAGGATCAGCTTCTGCAATCGTTACAGTGACTTGATCTGGAAGCGAGATGCCAATGGGTTTTTCTTGATAAAGTTCAACGGTAACAGTCATCCCATCTTGGAGAAAAGCAGCGCGCTCACCAACAAAGTCTTTCTGCAATTCAAGTTGTTCATAAGATTGCGAATCCATAAAAACCAAAGCATCCCCTTGTTCATAAAGAAAAGTAAAATCCTTTTGTTCAAGGCGTACGCGTTCAACCGTTTCAGCAGCACGAAAGCGTTCATTGAGTTTTGTACCATCAATCAAATTTTTCATTTCAACTTGATTAAAGGCACCACCTTTTCCTGGTTTTACAGCATTGCATTTCACAGCAACCCATAAGCTTCCTTGGTGCTCAATTACATTACCAGGACGAATTTCATTGCCATTAATTTTCATCGTTTCTATCCAATTCCATTCTTGCAAAAAGAACTCTCTATCCTTACGGCAATCCCCCCTCGTTGTCTTGCGGCGAGCTCTTTTGCTGTTTAGTGGTAAGCCCCTTTGTTATCCTTGCGGTAGGCTCTCCCACGGCTTTTATGAAGCGCTTTTTGCTTTTTTGCCGTGGGCGTTCTCATGCTCTTTGCAAAGAAAAAAGCCTTGATCAAGTTCTCCCAAAACCCCCCCTCTCTGTTCTTACTTTTCAACTCTTTGCAAGACCATAAAAAATGCGAAGACGCAAGCCCTTTAAAAATTTGCACAAAAATTTTTTAGAATTTTTGGGGGAATTTATCTCGTTGTGTCGTAAAATATCATAATTGATGGCAATGATATAAGTTCCGTAAAACCATGAGATGTTTTTAATTGAGAATATGTGATGAATATTTGAGGACGGAGTTTGTTATAGTGTTTCATGTGATAGAGCTTGGTGTGTACTATCGTATGATGTTAGCTTGCATTTTAATCAGAGATCAGCGGTAAAATGGCTCTTTGTTTCATCGAGGTTAGAACTCTAAATCTTTTGAGCAGCAGGTATTCCCTATGCTTGATGCGATTTCATCAGGAGGCTGGTGTTTTTTTAAGAGATCAGCATAAAAAAAGACAAGCGAAACATTCAAGATATTATAGGCAATTTCTTTTAAGTGCCTTGCACTGACACGATTTAATCTTGTTTCATATTTTTGAATTTGTTGGAAGTTGACACCTAAATGGTGCTCTAATTCTTTCTGAGACATTTTCAACATTTTTCGCCTAAAACGAATTTTTTTGCCAATGAACTTGTCAATAAAAATGTCGTTATGAGGATTTTACCAATATCCTAGAAAATGCTACATGGAATATAGAAAGCTATTCAGCTGCTTCAATCGCAGATAAGCCAAGTTTTGCATCTACATCTTCACATAATAATTCGCTAGGGTATGGAGCATTTTTCATTTTTTTATTACTCTTCTTTCCTTAAATCTTAAAGCCATAACTTACATTATTTTGTATTGTTACAATATATAATGAGATTTATTCGCTCTGGCTAAAATGAGGGTTTTTATTGAGGTACAAATCTTTTTGCTTTTCGCAAGAACTTTTAAGTCTTGACGTTTAAAATATAGATAACGTTCACATTAAATAGCGGGTTCATCTAGGACGAGTACTTATATGAGCACGTGGCTCTCCGGCAACATTATACTGAAGAAGAGATACTATAGCTCTATTATTTAATCGTATTCTATAACTCAAATTTACGCCCATATTTTTCTGCTTTTGAGGTTGATCTGTGTAGATCACATTATATTCATTCTGTCGCAACAGATTGATAAATAAAGGAGTAAAATTGTCTACTGTATCATTTTTCTTTATAAGAAGTGTGGTTGTAGCAGGTGGTAAAGATCTTTTTATATTGCCAATGAAATCGCTAGCGACTAATTTTGCTTGATGTTTCGTAAGACTTTGATCAACATAATTTGATGAATAACTGCCTACAGATGCGCATCCCGCCACCAACACAACCGGTGGCAGCAATAAATATTTTAACATCTTAATCCCCCTTACTATTGCTAGGCTCTCCTGAGAAGTTTCTATTCCAGAAATAAGAGCAACTTTATTCATAACTACACTAACAACATATCGGGTTTCAATCAAGCGGCAATTAATCAATGAATAATGGCTACAGCTTTAATTTAAGCTGCTTGAAGTGTTTCTTGCGGCGTATATTTTAATAAACTGCTGCTTTTAGTGATTGCGATAAAAAGCAATTTTTGTGTTTGCATGTTAAGATCACGTCTTCCATCATCATTATAAAATGATGCTTTAGGCGTTGTTTCAGATCGACCAAATAAATTTTCAAGCATTGTTTTTTGAAGGCTACCTTTTTAAAATACGCATGAATGCTTATCCTGTTTATTGTAAAATACTATCGTTTGAGGTGTGCTGCTATAAGGCATAAGACTTTGAACATGTGATGTTTTGATGAGAATGTGTAGTGAATATTTGAGGGAGAGCTTGACCGGATAATTTTGTAAAATGTACCACATGAAATGGGAAGCTAAAAGAGTGCCGTTCTGAGAAGACAACACATTGATTTATAATGATAATTTACTGTTTTGCATATTGAATGAGACCCCCGAATATTGTAAGATTTTCTCATCTCAAATCATCTTATGTTCAATCAATTAAAGTCACTTACTTGCACGTCATAAGCGGGGTTATCGTGTGGATAAAAAACCGTTTAGAAAGGAACAAAAATGCCTTTAATGAATCGTCTTAATGCAAGGGCTGTCGCAACATTGGGAGCTGGCAAATATAATGATGGCGCTGGCTTGCACCTTCATAAGCGTAAAGATGGGGGTGCTCAATGGCTTTATCATTATACCATTCATGGGAGGCGTCGTGAAGACGGATTGTTTACCAACTGGATAGGGAAGGGATTTTTGTCCTTTGAGGTATGTGAGGCAAGTCAAGAACAGAGAGTGTAGCGCCTCCCTATATCATGATGTTAAAAGTTCTCATTCTGATCAGCGATGAGCTGTAGGATGGCTCTTTTTTTGACAGCATTTAAAACTCTAAAGCTTTTAAAAAGCAGATATTCTTCTTTGCTAGAGATAATTTTATCATGATGGTGTGGAGGTTCTTGTTTTGTGAGGATATCCGCCTAAACAAGAAATTGGGGTATCGAGTCTCTCAGAAATTTCCTTCAAACGCCTAGTATTTACACGATTTAATCTTGTTTCATATTTTTGAATTTGTTGGAAGTTGACACCTAAATGGTGCTCTAATTCTTTCTGAGACATTTTCAACATTTTTCGCCTAAAACGAATTTTTTTGCCTATAAAATGTCGTTATAAAGGTCTTGTGTTTGTATTTCCACGCCGGTTGCGAGCACTCTCTTATGCGTATTTTGGGAGCTTGAAAATACTGAATTCGAATCAGCCTTTTTTGCTTTTAGTGCTTAAAGCACCTGAACAGTGCAAAAATTCTCAGAATTTCTATAAATTTTATCTCTTGGAAGTAAAAAACAGTATTGCTCTTGGAGCATTCTTAAAAAATAGGGAGGAGTTTTATTGCCTCTTTTTGCGCTTTTTCCAATTGTGTATTGTTCATCCCTTGGAGCATCATTTCAAGGTCAGGCGCTTCCATTTTCGCTTGCTTGGCAAGTATATACCATGCGGCAGCCATGATGATATCGCCTTTTGTGCCTATTCCATCCCGATAAAGCCTTGCAAGAGAAATTTGTGCTGGGGGGATCATGTCGTGCGCATGACCCAGAAGCAAACGAAAAGCACGTTGAAAATCGGTTTCTCCGCCACGCCCTTGCACAAGCCATTGTGCCAAAAGAATTTGCGCTTCAAAATGTTTGTTTTGCGCAGCAGCTTCCATGAGTTTGCGTGCATTACGGTCATCCTTTGGCCGTGTTAATGTGCCGGTGGCAAGTATTCTTGCGGCGGCAAAAGCAGCATTAGCATCACCAAGGGCAGCGCCTTTTAAAAACCATTTTAAAGCTTGTTCTTTTGCTTCACTTTCACGGTTTTGTGAGGAAACACCAGGAAGAGCCTGCTTTTCACGAGAGGCTTTGTAGAGAAGCATTTGTCCATAATAAAAATAGGATTCTTTTACACCAGCCTCTACGGCTTTTTGAATAAACTGTCCGCCAAGTTCTTGATTTTGTGTAATAAAATGACCATCAAACAACATAAGACCATAGCGCAATTGCGCTTGTGGTTCCCCTTGTTTTGCGGCACGCCCATACCACAAAGCGGCGCGTGCGCCATCAATAGGAACGGCGCATCCTTCCATATAAATGCGCGCAAGAAGCGTTTGTGCAAAAGGATCATTTTGCTCTGCACGTCTTAGTGCTTCACGAAAAGCTTTCAAATAATAGCCTTGGATGTAATAGTCATAGGCTTGATCATATTGTCCTGCTTGTAGGGGCTGGAATGGTTCTTTTGTCTCTGAAGATTCTTGAATAGTATTGAGGGAATGCTCAAGATTCGAGGCTTCTTCGGTGATGTTAGCAGAGCTTTCAACAGTGGTTGCAAGCCAAACCACTATCAGAATAAAAAAGCTTCTTTTTATCATGCCTTTTTTTATCATGGATGCTCTCTCCCCATCACAAGTGGGAATTTTTACATTTTTTCATCATCATTTCAAGCATGATCAAAGGAGGAGCAGAAATGATTTTTTCCATTGAATGCTTATGAATGGAGAGGGGAGTGCTTTTCCATGCTTGTTCAAACTTTTACTTTTGATCAGAGATTAACTGTAAAATTGCTTTTTGTTTTACAGAATTCAGAACTCTAAAGCTTTTTAAAAGCAGATATTCTTCTTCGCTCGAGATGATTTCATCATGATGGTATGGGGGCTCTTGCTTTGTTAAGATCTCCGCATAAAAAAAGGAAAGTGGTACGTTGAGAATATTGGCAATTTCGTTCAAACGCCCAGCACTTATACGATTTAATCCTGTTTCATATTTTTGGATTTGTTGCGCGCTTACTCTCAAGTGGTGCCCTAATTCTTTCTGAGACATTTTCAGCATTTTTCGCTTAAAGCGAATTTTTTTACCTATAAAAGTGTCGTGAAAAAGGTTTTTAGTTTGCATTTTACTCCCCCCCGCCGGTTGCGAGCGCCCTCGCATTGGTATTCCGGGAGCTTGAAAATACTGAACCTAACTCAGCATTTTGCTTTTAGTGCTTAGAGCACCTGGACATAGCAAAATCTCCCAGAATCATGAGATAGTTGCAAAGCGGGAGAATTTTATGTTTGAGTTTTCGGGTTTTTAGATCCCTATTGGTCGTTGCGTATACGACCAAAACCACCTTTTTAGTCATAAAGGAATTTCAGGGAATTTACAATGAAAATGAAAAAAGTTTCTGTAATTTATAGTTTCTTAAAACGGAGAGGTGATGTGTTTTGCAATTAAATCAAATAGAGAGTGGAAATTCACGGCGGGCGTGTGCTACGGTAACAATCTCAATTTTCCTTGCCGCTACTCGGTACAATATAAGATAGTTCGGATGCGCTATGATTTCTCGCAATCCTAGCACTCTCTCACTTTGGCGATATAGGTACGGATGCTCGGACAATGGCAGGACACAAGCTTCCAGAAGTTTTTTCATTCGCCGCGCAGCAGACGGATTTTCTCGAGCAATGTAAGTTAAAATTTGACGTAAATCATTGCGCGCCGAAGGCAACCAGACAACTGGTAGCATTAGAATTTCTTCTGTTCAGCTTCAAACTGTTCTATGATAGTTTCCATTTCAGCCATAACTTCATCATGTGCAAGTGCAGGATGTGGATTCGCAAGGCTCATTGCTGCTTTTTCACGGAGCCACGTAGTATAACTGTTTTCCTGTTCAATGGTTTCAAACTCTGAGACGAACGGAGAAAGGGCATTTTTCATGATAGTATTTCCTTTCCACTTTTCTCTATTTTAGACGCTATCATTATTATACATCCACACTCTATTGTCCATAAATTTTTCAATACTCTTTTGGCTTAAACGATAAATTATTACATAAGTTGCTCTTTCACGGAAAGAGATTCAATATTTTCCGCTGGAATACTCCAATTCTTTTTCCATTTTAAAATCGAACAAATCTCTCTCATCTTTATATTCAGGAAATTGTTTCAAATCCTCAGTGGGCGTTGTTTAAATTTAACTGAATGCATCAGCAATTTCTTTTGGACCAATATTAAAACCAGAGGCTTGTAAATGTTGACAAAGCTCTGGAATTGCCTCTTTTACGTGGTTACTGAAACCAATGTATTTAATTCCACTAATATCTGAAGGTTTCTCAATATTTTGGTTTTCTTTTACGAGAATAGCAACATTTTTGCGAGAAAGTGCGGACATTAACATACCCATTTCGAGAATAACATTTTGTCGTGCACGAGGTTTTGCTGCTGTTTCACCGGCAGATTTGGCATAGCCCATGTCATCGGGAGTAAGTAGGACAATACCAAATTTTATCGAACTTTTTTGCGTATTAATTTCTTTTTCTAAAGCTTCAATGATGGTTGAACCATTGCCACTCGTATTTTGCAAGACGTATGGTTCAAGCTTAAGCTTATGAAGAATAAGTTCAAGTTGCTCTAGAGCAGTATGATCATGACCGTGAACGATAAAGATTTTTGGAGAAGGGAGGGGTGAGACATTGGAAGTATCCGTTAGAGAGGAGGGGATTGATTTTTCTGTATATTTAGCTACTCTATACTTAGCCAGCTCTTTTTCTAACTTTTTTTTAACGGTTTTTTCATCGTGACAGAGGACTATTCTTGTGTTTGTAAACCAAGTAATGTATTTTCCCTTAGAAATTTCAATATTATACGCACTCCCAGTGCGACTTCGTGGGGACCCAGCGAAAGTTGGTTCGCATGTAATGTCTATGATTTTATATCCAGCTTTGCGAACTATCTCTTGAAGCTCTTCAAACGTTCCATCATGTCTTAGGTGATCCTCATCCATTTCTGTCCCCCTCAGTATTATAAAGCATTCATGATAGAATCTGTGTATCACAGGGGGGATTTTTTACATTTTTCTTGCATCATTTCAAGTATTATCAAGGGATTGTCGTGGGTAAAAATGATTTCTTCAACAGCGATAAATTCACAAGCGGTTTTGAGCACTTCATCAAAACTTGCAAAATCGCTCCCCGCCTGAACAATGGCAGGGATTTCCATCACTTCTGCCCACCACTGTCCTAACTGCACATTGCGCGGGTGTGCATGTGGTTTTTTATCAGCACCAAGTTTTCCAAACAGCAGATAATCTACGCCGGTTTCTCCAGCAAGCATGGCGCTATGGCGATTGCGCAAATTTCCAAAACCTATGATTTTTTGCTCCTTTTTCTGATTTTCAAGGTTTGCAAGAGTGTTAAGATCACCCTCTACATGCAAGCCATCCGCCTTTATTCGTCCGGCAATGCGGCTGTCACCCGCAATGAGAAGGGCAATATCATTCCCTTGAATATCTTCTCTATAGATTTGCGCGCGTTTTTGTAAAAAAGCTTCATCATCTTGGGAATCATAGAGAATAACGCATGCAAAAGATTTTGTTTGCGTGCTTTGAGTTTGCGAGGTTGGGGTGTGCAAGAGTTGGCGCAAAAGCTCAGAATCTAAAGCGCGTCGAACATCTAATGTCAAAACCAATTGAGGATAGGATTCCGTTTGAGAATGCGATTCAAGATGCGATTCAGGCGGTTTATTTTTTTGTTTTGTCATGCAAAGTCCTTGATTTTAAAAATAAACTTGACTTTTAAAAATAAAATTTCATCATATAAGCGCGCTTTGCTAAAAGCGAACGATCTCTTTTGTTGCGTATGGGGGTCCGTTTATGAGTATCCAAGCCGTTTTTAAGCATAAAACACATCCTTCTTATCGTGATACACGCATTGATGTTTTTCGTTCTTTAGCTTTATTGACGATTTTCATCAACCATATTCCCGGAACCTTATACGAACATATCACACATAAAAACTTTGGTTTTTCTGATTCAGCAGAAATCTTTGTTTTGCTTTCAGGTGTTTCGCTTGGATTAAGTTTTCATGCGTATTTATCTCGAGAGTCTTTTATTTTTATTGTTCGCAAACTTTGGCAGAGGGCTTTGCAGCTTTATGGAGCCTATCTTTTTACAACTTTTGTAACGCTCAGCCTTTTTTTAGGAGCCTTCTTATTATGGCGTACAGAGCAACTTTTAACGATGAATAATGTGGGTCTCTTTTATACCCAACCTTTTGTCGCTTTTTTTAGCATTTTAAGCTTGGGGCATCAATTGGGATATAATAATATTCTTCCCCTTTATATGACTCTGATGTTTTTTGCACCTCTTTTCCTTTATTGTAGTTGTAAGCACAAAGGACTGCTGCTTTTGGGTTCATTCATACTCTATCTCATCTGCGGATTGTATGAGATTGCTCCACCTTCTTATCCTTTAGAAGGACAGTGGTTTTTTAATCCTTTGTCTTGGCAATTCTTGTTTGTCATCGGTGTGACTAGCACTTTGTCTCTTAAGCAAGGTAAAACCATCGCTTTTCAGCCTTTTTGGATTATTCTTGCTGTCGGCTATCTTTTGCTTTCGCTGTTGTGGGTTCGCTTGAATTGGTGGGGTGTTTTACAGTGGCTTGGCTGGTCTTCTTCCCCTTTGATGAATTTTAATAAAACTTTTTTAAGCTTGCCCCGTCTGCTCCATGTGATTGCTTTAGCAACTCTGATCCTCTGCTTGCCACGCTTGAGTGCGTGCTTTCGTGTCTCACCACAACATCCCTTAGCTATCTTAGGAAAACACAGTTTACCAGTCTTTGTAACCGGTACGGTGTTTGCTATGTTTGGACAGGTTTTAAAAACAGTGATGACAGGAACGTTTTTTTCCGATACTCTCCTCATTATAAGTGGTATTATAGTGCAATTTGGGGTTGCTTATTATTGTGACAAACGTCACCCTTTGCGGTGGTTTTCTGCAAAGAAACCTGTCAGTTTGTAATGCTGCTCTTAAGACGCGTTAACCTTAGCTTAAGAAGCGCATTGCGCAAGCATTTTAAAAGAGGTACTCAATAAAAAAACGATTTATTACAGTAACAAAAGAAACTTTTTAATTCTCACTTCGTTGAGTATCAGAGTCTTTGTGAGGATATTGGGAGTATAAAGCGTGAGTGCACCTAAACATTCCGATGATGAACCCATCATCATGATTGAACATAGTGCGTTTGAAAATGCCTTTAATCGCCTCTATGAAGAGACGATGACTTTGATTGAAGAAACTGCAACCTATATCGACACCGAAGGTAAATTGGCTGCACGGACTCTTTCAGCAGAAATTTCTGCACTTTATGCAAAAGAAGCTATGTTTCTCAGTACACGACTGATGCAAATTGCTTCTCAACTCCTCCTCCTTCGTGCCGAGCGTGAAGGAGAAATGACACCAGAACAAATACAAAAAGAAATTGCAAAAGTATCACTTCATACACCAACACTGAAATTAGAAAGTGTGCATTGGCAAGAATTACCAGAAGTCTTCCGCAATTTTGTTGCACGTTCCCTTCGTCTCGAAGCACGTATGCAGTATATGCGCACCAATAAAGAAGATGGATTTCCGCATCTCTTAGAAGAGGAAAATCCCGTAGGTAAACAAATCGAATTTCTGAAAACAGCATTTCGGCGTTCTTAGAGAATTTTGTAGCGCGTTTTTTGTCTTCTGCATCACATCAAAATTTATGGGAAAAGCCGTGGCACTTTTGTGCATTGATCTTGCCGGTTCAAAGTTTTACTTCTGATCAGAGATTAACTGTAAAATTGCTTTTTGTTTTACAGAATTCAGAACTCTAAAGCTTTTTAAAAGCAGATATTCTTCTTTACTAGAGATGATTTCATCATGATGGTATGGCGGCTCTTGCTTTGTTAAAATCTCCGCATAAAAAAAGGAAAGTGGTACGTTGAGAATATTGGCAATTTCGTTCAAACGCCCAGCGCTTATACGATTTAATCCTGTTTCATATTTTTGAATTTGTTGCGCGCTTACTCTCAAGTGGTGCCCTAATTCTTTCTGAGACATTTTCAACATTTTTCGCTTAAAGCGAATTTTTTTACCTATAAAAATGTCGTGAAAAAGGTTTTTGGTTTGCATTTCATGCCCCCCGCCGGTTGCGAGCGCCCTCGCATTGGTATTCCGGGAGTCTGAAAACACTGAATCCGAGTCAGCCTTTTGCTTTTAGTGCTTAAAGCACCTGGACATAGCAAAAGCCCCCGGAATCCCCGGGACGCCCACATAGTGGGTTCATTTTCGCGCTCGGATTTTAGGGTTTTCAGTTCCCTATTGGTCGTTGCGTATACGACCAAAATCACCTTTTTAGTCATAAAGGAATTTTAGGGGATTTACAATAAAAATGAAAAAGTTTCTGTAATTTACAGTTTTTCATGAGAGGCTTTGTCTTCAGCGCTACGCTTGGTTTTCAAAAGGCATTTCAATCTCTTTTTTTCTCTTCCCTCTGTATTATTCGTATGTTCCTTTGTTTACGTGTGGAGAAGGTATAAAGGTTTTGAGCTTATGATAGACAATGCCTTTTGAGGTCTGATGCTTCTCTCCATTGAGGTATGTCTATGGGGTTTATGCGCATTGCTAAAGAAGATGTATTTTCTCTTTGTTTGTAAGCGCATCTGTTCAAACATCGCAAAAATGTATAGAGTTCGAATTTATGGCAGAGACGATTCGTATTATAGGCATTGATCCCGGACTACGGCATACAGGATGGGGTGTCATCGATCTTTTAGGAAATCGTCTTCAATTCATTGCAGCAGGGACAGTTTCTTCTCATGTGAAGTGTGACCTTGCTTCCAGACTTTGCCAGCTCTATAGGGGACTTTCAGAGATCATGCATCAATTTATGCCTCATGAAGCGGCTGTGGAACACGTGTTTGTTAATAAAGATGCTACGGCTACTTTAAAACTTGGACAAGCGCGCGCTGTTGCTCTGCTTGTTCCTGCGCAAGCAAATCTTCCCGTTTTTGAATATGCGCCAAATAAAGTAAAAAAATCAGTTATTGGTGTTGGTCACGGTGCTAAAGAACAAATTCATATGATGGTAAAAGTTCTGCTTCCTCGTGCTGAATTTGATAGCAATGATGCGGCTGATGCACTTGCTCTTGCTCTTTGCCATAGCATGCACCGTAGCAGCATTTCTCATCGTTCAAGGATTACAGCATGATTGGGGTTGTAGCATGATCGGTAAATTAAAAGGGACCCTTGAACATATCTTTGATGATCATATCCTTGTGAATGTTCACGGTGTGGGTTATGTGGTTTTTGTGTCAAATCGGCTGCGTCCTTCTTTACCGGCTCTTGGTGAGAGTATAAGTCTCTTTATTGAAACACATGTTCGTGAAGATGCTATTCGCCTTTTTGGTTTTGCTACAAGAGCAGAACAAGAGTGGTTTTGCTTGCTGCAAAATGTTCCTGGTGTGGGGGCTAAGGTTGCTTTAGCAATTTTGGGAACTTTATCACCAGATGAACTTGCACAAGCCATTGCATTAAACGATATTGCCATGATTAGTCGTGCTCCAGGCGTTGGTAAAAAAGTCAGTGAAAGAATTGTTGGTGAACTCAAAAGCAAAGCACTCCCCTTCAATGACAATGCTTCCCATACTGCTCCAATGCATCAGCTGGAGGGGGCACATCAACCAACCAACGAGGCGCTCTCTGCTTTGATCAATCTCGGTTTTGAACGTGATAAAGCAGCCCGTGCTCTTGCTGTAGCGATGAAAGATCTTGAAGGAGAAAATGTTTCCTCTGCTCTGCTTATTCGCCATAGCCTCAAACTGCTTTCTCCTTCCACTTGAGTAAAAGGTAACAATGCATAAAGATGAAGATCAACGCCTTTTGGGTGCCATTCCTCTCCCCAACGATCCAGATCGTTCTTTAAGACCACAAGTGCTTGATGACTTTATTGGTCAAGAAGCGGCACGGGCAAATTTGAAAATATTTATCGAAGCAGCAAAGGCACGCCAAGAAGCACTCGACCATGTTTTGTTTGTCGGTCCCCCAGGATTGGGAAAAACAACGCTGTCACAGATTATGGCAAAAGAATTAGGGGTGAATTTTCGCTCTACTTCAGGACCGGTCATTGCTAAAGCAGGGGATTTGGCTGCCCTTTTGACTAATCTAGAAGAACGGGATGTCCTTTTTATTGATGAAATTCACCGTTTAAGTCCGGCAATTGAAGAAATCCTTTATCCAGCTATGGAAGATTATCAGCTGGACCTTATCATTGGTGAAGGTCCCGCAGCCCGTTCGGTGAAAATTGACCTTGCTAAATTTACTTTGGTGGCTGCAACGACCCGTTTGGGATTGTTAACCACCCCATTACGAGATCGTTTTGGTATTCCAATTCGTCTCAATTTTTATACCATAGAGGAGCTGGAATATATTGTTCAACGCAATGCGCGGCTTTTTTCGGTCCAGATAAGTGATGATGGCGCCCATGAAATTGCACGCCGCGCACGTGGTACGCCACGCATTGCGGGGAGGTTATTACGACGGGTGTGTGATTTTGCTTTGGTCAAAAGGGCGGAGAAAATTGACCGTAAAGTTGCCGATGAAGCCCTTTCGCGTCTTGAAGTTGATCATCTTGGGCTTGATCCCCTTGATCGTCGCTATTTGCTCCTCATTGCAGAGACTTTTTTAGGAGGCCCCGTGGGGATTGAAACAATTGCGGCTGCTCTTTCAGAACCGCGCGATGCTATTGAAGATATTATTGAACCCTATCTTCTCCAGCAGGGCTTTATTCAGCGCACTGCACGTGGGCGAATTCTTACGGAACAAGCTTGGAGTCATTTGGGACTTTGTGCTCCAGTTTCTACAACGTCATCACAAAAACGCACTTTGCCCGATATACAAGACAATTCATCTCTCCAAACAACTTTATGGGATGGAGATGATGACTGAAATATCTCTTAAGTGATAAATGTTTTTCAGAGATAAAAAGACACTGATTGAGGGAAAATGCTTATAAAAATGCTTAAAAATAAGCGCGGGACTGCTGGGCTATTTGGGACTTTATGCTTTCACTTCCACGATTTTAACACAAAAATGCGGTCAACTCCCCGTTGATAGAAGACAATTTACCCCTCCAAAAAATTGTATGGGATGGAGCAGATGATGGAAACATCTTTTTTAAAAGATCATGAAAACCCGTTTCATGATTTTCAAGTGCGCGTTTATGTTGCTGATACAGATTTTTCTGGCGTGGTGTACCATGCACGCTATCTCGAATTTTTTGAACGGGGACGATCAGAATTTTTACGGGATACAGGCTTTAATAACAAGATATTAGCATCAGGTGTTGAAGGTGAAAAACTGTTTTTTGTGGTCCGCCATATGGAAATCAATTTTTTACGACCAGCACAAATCGATCATCTTTTAACAATTAAAACGCGAATTAATGGCATTCAAGGAGCACGCTTTTTTATGGAGCAATGTATTGTGTGGGAGGATATAATGTTGGTAACAGCAAAGGTTGAAATTGCCCTCATTAATGAGACAGGAAAACCACGACGTTTACCTAAAGGGCTTTTTTCGACAATTCTTGTTTAAAAATGGTCGCTGTTCAAAAAGTGAGATTGTATGGGTTCTTTAACCGAAGAGATAGCAATTTTTTTTTGAAATTTAGAAACTATAAAACAATCTGCTTTATTAAATTTTTACAAATGAACCTTTAAGGGGACAAAAACGATGCCACATATAGAACTAACGAATCCAGAAATGATGGGAATGTTGCATTTGTTTATGCAAGCAAGTTGGATCGTTAAAGCTGTTATGATTGCACTGCTGCTCGCTTCTGTATGGAGTTGGGCAATTATTTTTGATAAAATCTTCACCTATCGGAGAATACGGCGTGAAATAAAACAATTTGAACGCGTATTTTGGTCTGGTAAGGCGCTAGAAGATCTTTATGCTGAATGTAAAAGTCAACGCACCAATAGCATCTCTGCTGTTTTTATGGCAGCAATGGTGGAATGGAAAAAATCCCTCGAAAAAGGAATTCATACATCGATAAGTCTGCAAAGTAGAATTGATAAGGCTATGGATCTCACGCTGGGGCGTGAAAGTGCAAAAATAGAATCAAAATTAGGTTTTTTAGCGACATTGGGATCGGCGGGACCTTTTATCGGTCTTTTTGGAACAGTCATTGGAATTATGAGTTCCTTTCTTTCTATTTCAGCTTCTCAAAACACATCATTGGCTATTGTTGCTCCAGGCATTGCCGAAGCACTTTTGGCCACGGCTATCGGTTTGTTTGCAGCAATTCCAGCGGTTATCGCCTATAACAAACTGGTCCATGAAAGTGCGCGGATCATTGCACAAATAGAAAATTTTGCTGATGAATTCTCAACCATTATCTCACGGCGTATTGATGAAACCCTCACAGCACATTCACCATTATAAGAGGAATACTCCATGGGAATTTCTGTTGCTTCTTCTTCAAAAAATACACGCAGGCGGCATCATTCACATCGTCAATTGATGAGTGAGATCAATGTGACACCATTTGTTGATGTCATGCTGGTGTTGTTGATTATTTTTATGGTTTCTGCGCCCCTTTTGGTCAATGGTGTTCCTCTTGATTTGCCGCGTAGTCAAGCTGGACCCGTGCAAACGCAAGAAACCCCTCTCACGGTTTCCCTTGATGCCCAAGGGCGCTTCGCCATTAATCAAGACTATTACGAGACAGCGGAAGCTCTCATTGCACAACTCAAAGCAAAATTGGAATCTGAGCCTGCACAAAAGAACAGGCGTCTTTTTGTACGTGCTGCTAAAACTGTTGAATATCAACAAGTGTTAAAACTACTCGCCGATATTCAAAAAGCAGGTTTTTCGCAAGTGGCTTTAGCCAGTTTGGCACAATAAGATGATGATGAACTGTCACATGTTGTACGTACAATACACCTTGCCTGTGAAGAAACAGGCAGTTTTAAAAAAATGCAAGGTATGGAGATGAACAAAGGCTCTTATCATAGTATGAAACGAGGCTTGACTTTATCCCTTGCGGGACATGTGTTTTTGCTTAGTTGGGCGGGGGCTCATTTCATCAGTCCTGTTTCTCTTCCACAGCAATTGGAAGCGATTCCGATTACTCTTGCTCCTTTAACGCAAGAGTTGTCTTCTCAACAAGGAGCAGTGAATGCCCCTGTGCGTGAAATTCCAGCAGTGAAACCAACCACCAAACCACAAGAAAAAGAAGTCGCGCGTCATTTTGGAGAAGGGATACTCGACAGTCTCGCACCCTTTAAACAGGATGAAAAACCACGGCTTATTGACGCAACACCTCCGCCATCAGGAGAAGAGAACCCGTTGGAAAATCCTTTACCAGAATTTACAGAGCAAGAAATATCACAGAAAAATACACAAACGCCTTCAAAAATAGAGGCGCCTTTGGAGACACCTCAAGAGGATGCTGCAGAGTTAAAACCAGAGGCGCCTTTGGAGACACCCCAAGAGGATGCTGCAGAGTTAAAACCAGAGGCGCCTTTGGAGACACCCCAAGAGGATGCTGCAGAGTTAAAACCAGAGGCGCCTTTGGAGACACCCCAAGAGGATGCTGCAGAGTTAAAGCCAGAGGCGCCTTTGGAGACACCTCAAGAGGGTGCTGCAGAGTTAAAGCCAGAGGCGCCTTTGGAGACACCTCAAGAGGGTGCTGCAGAGTTAAAGCCAGAGGCGCCTTTGGAGACACCTCAAGAGGATGCTGCAGAGTTAAAGCCAGAGGCGTCTTTAAAAACACCCCAAAATAAAGAGAAAACATTGCCGCAAGAGTCGGCTCCAACGATACCCCAAACATCTATAAAAGCAGCACAAGCACCCCAGAAAATTCCCCCCGTAACGCTGCCAGATAAGTTTCCTCTTCCACAATCCAAACCAAAATCACCCAAACAATCCACATCTCAAAGTGTGCAAGAAGTAAAAAAACAGCACCAGCAAGTAAAAGACCAAACAATTGAAGATATTTTGGTAAGTGAGGAAAGTAATCTGCTGAATCGTGCACGTACGCAAGGAGGGGGGGCAAAACACTCTAGATCACCAGAAGCTTTGGGAGCAAGAAAAAATATCGGTGATACCACAAAAATGGCACAAACATTGGTCAGTATTGCTGGGGGGTGCATTCAACAGAAGCTTAAACTTGTAGCGCTTGGTGGTGATTTAAAAAACCGTCCGGTTGTGCGTTTACGCTTTTACCTAAGCCGTCAAGGGATGGTTATGGGAGATCCCATTATTGATCCTTTAAGCGGTGCAGAAAGCCAGAAAGCCATTATGATAAGACAGGTGTATGCAGCTGTTTTTTCATGTCAACCTTATGCTGATCTTCCACGTGATCAATATGATTTGTGGGGGCAGGGCTTCGATTTTAATGTTGATCCCCTTCAAAAAATAACGCGATGAAATACAGATATGTTTTGTTCTTAATGAAAGGATACATTCCATGATGACTATAACGAGACATAATTTTTTTTCTTGGCTTATCGTCACTTGTTGTTTGGGGTTTTCAAGTTTTTCACCGGTTCATGCACAACTGAAAGGTACTATTTCTAGTGCTGACTTTAATCCTATTCCTATTGCTATTACGGATTTTATTTCTAATGATTCGATAGGGTTGAAAATAGCAGCTGTGGTTAAAGATGATCTTGAACGGTCAGGACTTTTTTTACCGCTTGATAAGGCGTCTTTTTTTGAAAGAATTATCAATCCTAACAGGCAACCGCGTTTTAAGTATTGGAAAAAAACAAAAGCGCAAGGGTTGGTTACTGGACAAGTGATAAGGGAAGTTGATGGCCGATTGAGAGTCGAGTTTCGTTTATGGGATGTCTTTGGACAACGACAACTCAAGGGACGGCGTTTTTATACTGCTATAGAACATTGGCGGCGTGTTGCACATATGATTGCCGATGAGATCTATAGTGAGATGACAGGGGAAAGCGGTTATTTCGATACGCGAATTGTTTTTATAGATGAAACGGGTCCCCAAGATGCACGTATTAAACGCTTAGCGATTATGGATCAAGATGGAGCAAATTTTGTCTATATTTCTGATGGGAGTGAGTTGGTTCTCACACCACGCTTTTCACCAAAGCGACAAGAAATTACCTATATGGCTTATCCCCATAATCAAGTGCCCCACGTTTATCTTCAACAAATTGAAAGGGGACAAAGAGAGTTGATAGGAACCTTTAACAATATGACAATTGCTCCCCGTTTTTCTTCTGATGGACAAAAAGTGATTATGAGTTTGTTGCAAAATGATGGGAGTGCAAATCTTTATACTATGGATTTACGTACCCGTACAATGACGCGGCTTACAACAACTTCGGCCATTGATACATCAGCCTCTTATTCACCCGATGGGACACAAATCGTCTTTTCCTCTGATCGCAGCGGAAAGCCGCAAATCTATACAATGAATGCGGATGGAAGCAATGTTCAGCGTATTTCCTCAAATGAAGGGAGCTATTCTACGCCCATTTGGTCACCACGGGGTGATTATATTGCTTTTACAAAACAATCAGAGGGACAATTTTCCATTGGTGTTATGCGCCCTGATGGACAAGGAGAAAGAATTTTAACGACAGGGTTTCACAATGAGGGACCAACTTGGGCTCCTAATGGGCGCGTGTTGATGTTCTTTCGTAAAAATCCGGGCATGGGTCCCAAACTTTATACCATTGATATTACTGGACGCAATGAACGCCAAGTCGATACGCCCAATGATGCTTCTGATCCAGCATGGTCGCCATTGCTTCATATGCAATAAAGGGAGCCGTTGAAGTAAAAACAAACAATGCGAAAGTCTATGCAAGTATCATCTCTCAAGTTGCAGAAAGGTGATTTATTGCATTTATAAGGGGGTGACCTGAAGCTCTTGTAAGCTTTACACTCCATTTGCTGTGGTTTGGTGGTGTTGGAGTTTCTTGGAATGCTTTTAGATAAAGGGGGGCTTTAACAGGTAATCTGAACTGCATGAAAAGCTTTAAGCGGGGGAGTATTTTGATGTGATTGATTGGGAGTTCTTTTGCTGTTTAAGCAAAAGGTGGAGGATGCGTAAAATGCATTGCTCTCCCGTTTTTTCGGTAATGTGCGTTTTTCTGCTTTAAAATTTTGCTAAAAGTTTTTTTAAACTGTTTGATTGATTACACTCTTATCGGTGGCTAATAGATGATGGAGCATGACTATCTTCACAATCAAGTTTGCTACTTTGCAGTTTTTTAATCAAGACAAAGACTTAAAAAACAAGACCCTTAACCTGTTTTTGGTTAAAATTTTGCTATTCGTGTTATAAGGCAAGATTAAGTGGATGTGTATATTAAAAATAGCAGTTATGTTTTAATTTAGTCTATTTATCAATAAGCTGAAATGTGGTGAATATTAAGATAAGTACAAAGAAATAGATAATGAACTTTTTCAAGAATTTTAATAAAAACTGTATTGGAAGTTATTGACAAAAAGTATCATTTGGAATTGAAGCGGGGGTATAATCTCATGAAATTAGCCACAAACAAGGAAATAATTAACAGCTGCTTTGCAGAGGACGTTAAGAATTACAATCGGCGTATTCCAGAAGGCTTAAAGGATTTCTATGAGGATAGGAAAGATTCGTTAATAAATGATGCTAAGCTTCAAGAGAAAATTTTGGAGTCTTTAATACAGGATATGTCGTTAACATCGGATGATTCCAATCCATTAAAGTTGTTTCTTGAACAAGACATTTCTTTTAGGGAGGCGCAAGGGGCGAGAGTTTTTAATACTATTAGAGGGGAGCATTGGATCCCTGTTAAAAGTGGAGAAGGCGTTGATCGATTGAAAGTAAATGATCCAGAAATTGAAGCATCATCTATACCGGAAAAACGAGAAGATAGATATACATTTACAATGACGTGTGAACAAAGAGAGCATGCTTTTAGAGAAGAGTATGGGCTGTACAGTCTTTTAGAAGATATCAGATCGTTCTTCCGAAAGCAGGATAATACTAAGAGTTACAATTGGTTAGAAAAGCTCATTGATAGTGCATTAAACAGTGAAGTTGCACCGTTGCGCGAAACACAAGAAATCTACATTCCAGACATTCGTAATCTTCGTTTAGATGAACAATCATATAAGCTTGCTATAAGCATCATTCAACAAGCAGTCAGAGGTCTTAAAGTTCCCTCACGTTTGTACAATGCTTGTTATTTTCAAAAAGCTTGTTCTTGGCGTGATCTTGTATTCATTTTTGGCATATTGGGCATGGATGATCAAGGTCTTAACGAAGTCATGAATATGTCGACAGTTTATGACGCTAAAAAGAGTTTTTTACAAGTACAAAATTTTGGTGAGAAAAATAGCGATGTTATTGGTCTTGCCATGTCAAAAAAAGCGATATCTATCGATGACTTAAAAATAACACGGCTGAGCGATTTTGATCCAATCAATTTGTGCATGAAGATCTTTTTTCATATTTCGCAATCGTCATTATTTCGTCCGTTTGAAACAATGATTGTCTTTAAAGCAGGGACTGATGATCAGATTGAAAAAACAATAAAAAGGTATGAGGGCGCCAATGACATGAAGTTAAAAGAAGAAGCAGAGAAAGAAGCTTTAAAAAGAGTAAAAGTGCTATAAAAAAGATAAATTGAGGCATTCAAAAGTCATTGGGAAATTATAAGTTACAACAAAAATGCAGCTTATTATCCTATCTGCCGTAAAACATCACTCTTTGAAGGTGTGTGCTGGTTTGAATTTGACTTAAGGGGGGATATGAATGGAATAATGTTAATTGTTATTCTTTTGCTTAATCAGACATCAACCACAAGATTGCTTTTTGTTTTTTAGATTTGAGCTCTCTAAAATTTTTTACAAGTACCTGTTCTTTTTCACTATAGGTTTCTTGATCGTGGTGTAAGAGAGTTTCTTTTGTGGGCATATCTTCTTTTGTAACAATGTCTGCATAAAAAAAGGTAATAGGGACTTCTAGGATGTTGGCGATTTCCAGCAAACATTTTGCGCTTACACGATTTAAGCCTTTTTCGTATTTTTGGATTTGTTGGAAACTGACACCTAAATGGCTCCCTAATTCTTTTTGGGAAAGCCCTATTGAAATGCGTCTGTGATGGATTCTTTTGCCTATCAAAATGTCGATAAAGTGTGGATTTTTAGTTGGCACTTCAAGCCCCCCTCCGGTTGCGAGCGCCCTCGCATTGGTATTCCGGGAGCCTGAAAGCACTGACCTCGAATCAGCATTTTGCTTTTAGTGCTCATCGCACCTGGACATAGCAAAATCTCCCGGAATCCCGGGACACCCACAAAAGTGGGTTCATTCTTATGTATCGAGGTTTCGGGCTTTCAGTTCCCTATTGATCGTCGCGTATACGACCAAACTCACCCTTTAAGTAGTAAAGTAATTTCAGGAAACTGGCAAGAGAAATCAAGAATTTTCTATTCTATTATGCCGTAAAACACTGCTCTTTGAGGGGGGAGTGAAGAGCTGGAATATTTATAGGGCTTGATTTGTTGAGCCTGATGAAGTGCTGTTGTTTGAGGAGGGGGCGTCTGAAGATTGTGAGAATATTAGGCAAAAAGCTGGGTTAGTTTACAGAATAGCGTGGGGTGATGAATCTTTTGTTTAGCTGTTTTCTGTAATGATGTAAAAGCGTAAAAACGGTTATCTGTAAAAGTGAAGCGGAGGATTTATGGGTGGAGGATTTATGGGCGGACGATTTATGGGCGGACGATTTATGGATTGTGCGTGTTTTTATCGTGGTGTGGAGTGGGGTGAGAGGATTGGGGGAGGTGAAGAGTGTGCAAACTGGAGGGAGAAGTTGGGAGGAAGAGTGCTGTTAAGTGCGTTGGCTAGAGAGAATTGACTGGAGAAGAGTGTGTGGGGGAGAATGGAGGATGAAGAGAGTGCGCATGGATTAAGAGGTGGTGGTGCGAAGGGATGAAGGATGGATGTTTGAGGGGTAGATACCCCCTTGGGATGGAAAAAGAATGAAAAGGGGGGGCTTGAAAAAATGAACAGGAGTTTTTGTATTTTTTGAAAGTGTTTTTTGAGCCTGTATGAGAGTACCCCACTCTTGAAGTGGGGCTTTGTTTATGTTGCAACCACAATGAAAGGCAATGACAGTTTTGTGAGCAGTGCAGAAGGTTTTCTGCACAAAAGAGCGTGCACAATCATTGTGGCATGCGGGATGATTGCATGGAGGATCATTGTAGAGAGACTAACCAGAGAGTTTTGCTAAAATCTCTTCGCTGACGTCAAAATTAGCATAAACATTTTGTACGTCATCATCTTCTTCTAATGTCGAAATAAGCCGTAAAACGGATAAAGCTTTTTCTTCATCTATTGGTGCAAGGGTGGAGGCTTTCCAAACGGTTTTGATTGATTCTGCTTCACCAAGTTTTGCTTCAAGCATTTTAGAAACTTCGCCAATATCTTCAAAGGCACAAGTAATATGGTGTCCTGTTTCTTCTGATTGTACATCTTCTGCACCAGCTTCTATCGCGGCATCCATTATGCTGTCTGCTGTTCCTGCTTCGGGCTTATAGATGATTTCACCAATTCGCTGAAACATGAAGCTTACAGAACCTGTTTCTCCCAAAGCTCCGCCTGATTTCGTGAAGGCAGCCCGTACATTTGAAGCGGTGCGGTTGCGGTTATCAGTTAAAGCTTCGACAATGACGGCAACACCCCCTGGGCCATATCCTTCGTAGCGCACTTCATCATAATGTTCGACATCGTTTCCTGAAGCTTTTTTAATGGCGCGTTCAATGTTGTCTTTCGGCATTGACTGGGCCTTGGCATTCTGAATGGCAAGCCTTAAGCGGGGGTTCATGGCTGGATCAGGTGCCCCTTGTTTGGCTGCAACTGTAATTTCGCGTGCAAGCTTAGAAAAAATTTTCGAGCGCATCGCATCTTGACGCCCCTTACGGTGCATAATGTTTTTAAATTGTGAATGGCCTGCCATAGTTTTCTTTCCAGTTTAAAGGCTTGTCTTTCCGTTGGGTTTCTCCTGACTTAAGGTGATTAAAGACCTCTTCTCTCAGAATAAATGTGCCGCAACAGAGGGTATAAGTGATCGAATAAACTCTTTATAAGAAAATTCACTTTAAAGGTAAAGATACTCTGTTGAGGATCATTACAAGACAGATGTCTTGTCGTTCATTAAAAATCAGGCTATAAAGAATATAATTTCATGGCAAAAATGGTTTAATCCCAAAATGGTTTACTCCATCTCTCGCTTTAAATTGAAGAGTGAGTGAAAACGCCTGACGTGTGAGAAAAAGTTCTAATGCTCCACAAGGAGCAATAACCTGCCTCAAGAACGCTATAAAGAGGCAAAGTGAGAGGATATTATAGAGATGGCAACGCAACTTTTGATGCCCAAAGCGACAGCTGTTTGGCTGGTTGATAACACAGCTCTTTCTTTTGATCAGATTGCAGAATTTTGTAAATTGCACGTGTTGGAAGTGAAAGCTATTGCCGATGGCGAAGCAGCCCATGGTATTAAAGGTCTCAATCCCATTAATTCTGGACAATTGACGCGCAGTGAAATTGCACGCGTGGAGGCTGATAAAAATGCACGCTTAAAAATTTCCGAGTCCAGAGTCCGCATTCCGGAAAAAAAACGGAAGGGCGCGCGTTATATTCCTCTTTCTCGACGTCAAGATCGTCCAAATGGTATCTTGTGGTTGGTGACAAACCACCCCGAGCTGAAAGATGCACAGATTGCACGGTTGATCGGAACAACAAAAGCAACTATTGAACAAATTCGTCATAGAACACATTGGAATAGCGCCAATTTGGTTTCTCTCGATCCCGTAGGGTTGGGGCTTTGTTCACAAATTGATTTGGATTTTGAACTCCAACGGGCTGCAAAAAATCGCCCTGCTTCTGTAGAGGGAGATCTGTCTTTGCTTCCAGCATCAGTGACAGAAAATCCTGTTTTCGATAAAGAACAACGTGAAGATGATCCTCACAAGACTTTTGATGCCGATAAGGTTTTTGCAAAACTGAATGCTTTGCAGAAAAACCAGCAAGATGACAATAAAGTAGAATGATAGACAAGACACTGTAAGCTTCTTGCACGTTGGGGATGAAAGACTGTGGATGAAGAAAAACAGCAAAATTTAAAAATGATGAATAGTTAAAGAATAAAAGAAAGTTTCTGTTTCATTAGGAATTAACAACTATTCTTGAAGCGCTGTTAAAAGAAGACATCTTTGTTCGTGCTTATTAATTAAGGAGAATCCATATATGCGCTCTACCAAAAATACACTCTTTCATCCCTTAGCTGTGGCTCTTTTTTTCTCATTGTCTTTAGTTGGTTGTGGCAAAAGACATGTGGGAGGACCAAGCGGTATGAACAGTTCTTATTTGAAGGATGGTTTTCATCAATCTTCTCCAGGTTCGGGGCAGGAATTTACTGTTAACGTTGGAGATCGCGTTTTCTTTAGTCTTGATTCTTCTTCAATCGAGCCTGATGCTGAACGTATTTTAATGCGCCAAGCAGAATGGTTGCTTCGTTATCCTTATCATTCTATTATGATTGAAGGCCATGCTGATGAGCGAGGGACGCGTGAATATAATTTGGCACTTGGACAGCGTCGTGCTGTTGCTGTGCGTAATTATTTGGTTTCTCTTGGCGTATCCGCACAACGAATTCAAACGATTTCTTATGGAAAAGAAAGACCTGTTGCGGTGTGTGATGATATTTCTTGTTGGAACCAAAATCGACGTGCTGTTACAACTCTTAATAACATGAACGGTAATTAGAATAGATGGTTTCTCTAAATTATTGGATTAGCTTTTGAGGGGAGAAAAATATGGAGATGTGTTGTAAGAAAAATTGGAAAACTCTCTTTTGTATGGCAGTTCTCATAGCCTGTTTTACTTCCTCTGCTCAAAGTGCCGCGCGAAAGGCTTCCCAATACTCTCCATCTGACAAGGCTGTTGAGGCGGAGAAAGAGGTTGCACCGGCTGCGGAGAAGGCTTCTGAGGCGGTGAAGGAAGTGGCGCCTGCTGCGGAGAAGGCTTCTGAGGTGGAGAAAGAGGTTGCGCCTGCTGCGGAGAAGGCTTCTGAGGCGGAGAAAGAGGTTGCACCTGCTGCGGAGAAGGCTTCTGAGGCGGAGAAAGAGGTTGCACCTGCTGCGGAGAAGGCTTCTGAGGCGGTGAAGGAAGTGGCACCGGCTGCGGAGAAAGCTTCTGAGGCGGAGAAAGAGGTTGCACCTGCTGCGGAGAAGGCTTCTGAGGCGGTGAAAGAGGTTGCGCCTGCTGCGGAAAAGGCTTCTGAGGCGGTGAAAGAGGTTGCGCCTGCTGCGGAAAAGGCTTCTGAGGCGGTGAAGGAAGTGGCGCCTGCTGCGGAGAAGGCTTCTGAGGCGGTGAAGGAAGTGGCACCTGCTGCGGAGAAGGCTTCTGAGGCGGTGAAGGAAGTGGCACCTGCTGCGGAGAAGGCTTCTGAGGTGGAGAAAGAGGTGGCACCTGCTGCGGAGAAGGCTTCTGAGGCGGTGGAAGAGGTTGCGCCTGCTGCGGAAAAGGCTTCTGAGGTGGAGAAAGCTTCTGAGGCGGTGAAGGAAGTGGCGCCTGCTGCGGATGAAGGTCCCTCTTTTCAGGGGATGATTCAAAGTCGAGAGTTTATTTTACAAAATCAGAAGGATTTCTTTAAAGATTATGATTTGGATAAACTCTTGCAAAGAATACGTACGGTGCTGGAGCATCATGATTTAAAAAATGTCGAAAAGCAATTTCACCAGCTTTTTGATAAAAAAGATTCTTCTGTTTATTCTTGTGCTGCTGAAAGCGCTGCTTTGGATGAAAACGTGCAGATTGCAAAGGAAGGAATGCTGCAGGAGCAGAACACAAAAGAGGTTCAAGACAGTGGTGCCAAAGACAGGATGACACATGTGGAGAACTATGAAAGCCGTTTGCAGGGAATCTATGGTCACGGGCAAAAAACAGATGAAAATCTGAAGGAAGAACATAAAGATGCAAAGGAAGCAGGAAAGCGTTTGGAGGAAAGCCGTTTAGAGAAGATTCATGAACAAGGAGAGCGCTTTGATTCCCATCATGGCGAAGATTCTTCGCTTCTTTCTGCCAAAGAATTGTATAAAAAAGGCTATAATTTACTTCTTTCTGCCAATTATGTTGATGCTGAAAAAGCTTTTTGTACTTTTCAACAGCACTATAAAAAAGATCCTTTGCGTGATGATGCTTTGTTTTGGTTGGCAGAAGCTTTGTTAGGACAAAAACGCTATCATGAAGCAGCACAAGTTTATCTTAACGCATGGTATACAGATAAAAAAGAGCTCTACTCCTCTGAGATTTTGCTGAAATTAGCAATCAGTATGGTTGCTCTTGATCAGAACAAAGAGGCTTGTACACTTGCTGCGAAACAATCAAAAGAAACGTTAGAGTCTATCTTTTGTAAACCGGTTAAAAGGAGCGGAGTCGGTCACGGTGGGCATTAGGCTAGCAGGAAATCTCTTTAAGCCATCGGATTTTATCCAATGTCAAAAGGTGATTCTTGCAGTTTCAGGAGGAAGTGATTCTCTGGCTTTACTGTTTTTGGTCAAAGACCATTTAAAGACCCTCTCTGTTCCTCCGGAAATCATTGCTGTTACCGTTGATCATCAATTGCGTAAAGAATCAGCTCGTGAAGCTTCCATTGTTGCGGAAATTTGTCGTTCCCATCACATTAAACATATCATTGTGCGGTGGGAAGGCAAAAAGCCAAAGACGCATCTCGCTTCAAGCGCCCGTATTGCGCGCTATAATCTCTTGTTTAAAGAAGCGCAAAAACAAGGTGCAACACTTATTATGACAGGGCATACGCTCAATGATCAGGCTGAGACCTATCAGATGCGCTCCCAGCGGCTTTCAAAAAATCTCAATGTTATGCAATATGGAGCCTTTGAGGGCGTGCAGGATGGGGGCTATGCTCGTAATACTGAGGGTGTTTTGCAGCGTGGGGCCTTTGGGGGGAGGGATGCTAGAGACAGTGGAGAAAATATTGCGCAAAAAAAATGTCTTCTTGCTGAAAATGATGGGTTAATCTATGCGCGTGGTTTATCCTGTATTCCGCGTGAGGCGTTGTTGCTTCGAAAAATACGCTTGATTCGTCCGCTCCTTGGTGTAAAGCGCGAAACATTACGGACTTATTTGCGTCTACAGGGAAAAACGTGGATTGATGATCCAACAAATGAAGATCTTAATTTTGAGCGGGTGCGGGTGCGTCATTCCCTTCATCCCAAAAAGCTTACCGGTATCGCCCAAAGGGTGCATGAGGCTACACTTAACCGTCGCCAACAAGCACAAATTGTTGCCAATTTGATTTTGGCTCTCGATATTGCTGTTGAATATGGACGGTGTTTTATTGCAAAGCCTGCGCCATTCTTACAACAACACCCAAGTTTTCCTTTTGTTGTTGGGCTCTTTGCCGTGTTAATGGGAGGGAGCTCTTATTTGCTTCCTGCTCAAAAATTGATCACTCTTGTCCAAAAGCTTTGTCTCAACTCTTCCCAAAAACAGCGTTTTACGCTGGCTGGATCTGTTATTGAATCTAACAAAAATGGAATTGCTCTTTGGCGTGAATCTCGAAACATGAAAGAGGCGGTTGTTGCACCCAGTGAAACTTTTTTATGGGATGGACGCTATCAGATTACCAATCATGGAACCGATGCTATAAAAGTTGGAGCGGCGAGCTTGGAACAGCTGAAAGCTTTACTGCAAAACAGCAATTTCGATCTTGAAAATCCCCATTTCCCTTCTTTACAGTCGCTGCTGATGCTCTCAAAGGACAAAGGGTGTGATATTCCAGAGTTGTCTTCTCAAGCTGTTTCTCATCAAAATGTGACTGTAAGGCGGATTATGGCTCCTTTTGATTGGCTGTTGTCGTGTGAAGATGCCACTCTTGTGCGTGTTGTGGAACCTTTTTTTAAGATTGAGGTGAAAAGATAAAGAAAAATCGCCCTAAAAGACAATAAACATTCTCTCATCCCTTGGCAAGGGACAGACAAGGTTATATGTTAAGGGGAACTATTGAAAATCTAGATTTGATTAAAAGTGTGGGCCGAATATGAATTCCAATTACCGCTCTCTCCTCATTTGGGGAGTTATTGCCTTAATTTTGATTGTGTCGTTTTCTCTCTTTAATGGAGATAGCCAACGTTCTGGAGGAGGAGAAGTCTCCTATTCTGAGTTTTTGCGAAAAGTTGAGAATAATGAGCTGAAATCTGTGACCATTCAAGGGCAAAAGTTAACAGGGCAAACCATTGAACACAGAGTTGTCTCAACCTATGCTCCTCGAGATCCAAGTTTGATAGAAAAATTGGAAAACAAAAATGTTAATGTCAAAGCTATTCCCGAAAGCTCTGGTAATGGTATTTTCCTTAATCTTCTCTTTTCTTTGCTGCCTGTCTTTATTATCGTTGGGGCGTGGGTCTTTTTTATGCGGCAAATGCAAAATGGATCACGTGGCGCTATGGGATTTGGCAAATCAAAAGCAAAATTGCTCAGTGAAACACAAGGGCGTGTGACCTTTCAAGATGTGGCCGGTGTTGAAGAAGCAAAGCAAGATCTACAGGAAATTGTCGAATTTTTACGTGAACCACAAAAATTTCAACGCTTAGGAGGACGTATCCCTAGAGGTGTTTTGCTTGTTGGTCCTCCAGGAACTGGTAAAACCTTGCTTGCACGCTCGGTGGCGGGGGAAGCAAATGTGCCGTTCTTCACCATTTCAGGATCGGACTTTGTCGAAATGTTTGTTGGTGTGGGTGCTAGCCGTGTGCGCGATATGTTTGAACAGGCGAAAAAAAATGCACCTTGCATTATCTTTATCGACGAAATCGACGCTGTCGGACGCCATCGTGGTGCTGGACTTGGTGGGGGAAATGATGAACGTGAGCAAACTTTAAACCAGTTGCTGGTTGAAATGGATGGTTTTGAACCCAATGAAAGTATCATTCTTATTGCTGCAACAAATCGTCCTGATGTGCTCGACCCTGCTTTATTAAGACCAGGGCGGTTTGATCGACAAGTTGTCGTGCCAAACCCTGATGTTTCTGGGCGTGAACAAATCTTAAAAGTGCATGTGCGCAACGTGCCCTTAGCTCCTAATGTTGATCTGAAAGTGCTTGCAAGAGGAACACCAGGGTTTTCTGGGGCTGATTTGATGAATCTTGTTAATGAAGCTGCTCTTATGGCTGCTAGCCGCAATAAAAGAGTCGTGACAATGCAAGAGTTTGAAGATGCCAAAGATAAGGTGATGATGGGGGCTGAACGTCGTTCAACCGCTATGACACAAGAGGAAAAAGAACTTACCGCTTATCACGAAGCAGGACATGCTATCGTAGCACTCAGTGTGCCTGTTGCTGATCCTGTTCATAAGGCTACAATCGTGCCAAGGGGACGGGCACTTGGAATGGTGATGCAATTGCCTGAAGGGGATCGTTATTCCATGAGTTATCGGTGGATGATTTCTCGTCTGGCTATTATGATGGGTGGGCGTGTGGCAGAAGAATTGAAATTCGGAAAGGAAAATATCACCTCTGGTGCTTCTTCTGATATTGAACAAGCAACAAAGTTAGCACGCGCTATGATTACACGGTGGGGCTTTTCTGATCTCCTTGGAAATGTTGCTTATGGGGATAATCAGGATGAGGTCTTTTTAGGCCATTCTGTTGCACGGACACAAAATGTCTCTGAGGAAACAGCCCGCATGATCGATATGGAAGTGCGTAAGCTTATTGATGATGCTTATAAAAATGCGACAAGAATTCTGAAAGAAAAAAAGAAACAATGGTTTGCACTTGCCCAAGGCTTGTTGGAATATGAGACTTTAACGGGTGCTGAAATTAACGAAGTTATTGCAGGAAAGCCTCCTTCACGAACACAGAAAGATGAAAATGCTGCTCCTCGCACGTCTTCTGTTCCGAAAACTGGAGCAATGAAGGCGGAATCTCCTAAGACAACAGCGGATAAAGCAGACGCTGATGACGTTCGTAAAATGAATGCCGATAAGGGAGAGATGGGAAAAACAGAGGAAAAAGTTGGAAAGGCAACGACAAAATCCAGTGATGCTAAGTCTCAGGATGCTGCGTTGAAAAAAGCACAATCTCAAGGCGTTGAGAAAAAAACACAAAGCGCAAAAAATACCACAAAAGCAGTCAATCGTTCTAAAGGTAAAGCAAGCACTGATAAAAAATAAAATGCTATGGAACGTGGTAAAGGAGAGCCTTCTAACGACGCTTGAGCGATCATGTTTTGGGGAGAAAACTGAAGAAAAATTCTTTGAAAAGGCGCAAGCATTGCTTGCGCCTTCACAATAATATTGGGGAGAATATGAGAATGGAGGCGTTGATGGCTGATGGGCTTGCTGTGTGTGAGGGGAGAAGCGTTGATGGTTGGTGGGTTTGCTGTGTGTGAGGGGAGAAGCGTTGATGGCTGATGGGTTTGCGGTGTGTGAGGGTAGAGGCGTTGATGGCTGGTGGGTTTGCGGTGTGTGCAAGCAGGGGTGTTTGGGAGAGGGATTGTTTTTAGGATGGTCTTTTGAAAAAGCACTTTTTTATTTTGTTTAAAGGGTTCATTTAGATAAAGCCTGTAAGAGAATATTATTGCTTAATCTGTGGGATGTAAGAGCGTAATTGCGTGGTTGTTGGTAGAATCAAAGATTTTTTCTGGTTTTTTCTGAGCAGTGGATATGGCGTGTGTTGTGATTTGCTGAAAGTGTTAAGTGATCGACAGGAGTGATTGCGCTGTATTAAGAGTTTCTGCTCTGTTCTAACTGCAAGAAAACAAGGGTGTAAAGGAAAGAGGGATGGCACAAAAATATTTTGGTACTGATGGCATTCGAGGGAAAGCCAATTCTTTTCCCATGACACCAGATTTTGCCATGAAAGTGGGGATGGCTGTGGGCGTGTTGTTTCGTTCACAACGCCAATCCCGTCGTGTGGTGATTGGAAAGGATACAAGATTATCTGGTTATATGTTGGAAAATGCTTTGGTTTCAGGATTTACCGCTGCTGGGATGGAGGCTTTCTTGTTGGGACCTGTCCCAACACCTGCTGTTGCTATGCTTTGTCGCTCGTTGCGCGCTGATCTTGGCGTGATGATTTCTGCTTCTCATAATCCCTTCTATGATAATGGAATTAAACTTTTTGGTCCTGATGGTTTTAAGCTTTCCGATGATATGGAAGCAAAAATTGAACAATTGATCGATACTGATCTCTCAAAATCTTTAGCAAGTTCTGCCGAAATTGGCTATGCAAAACGCGTCGAGGGCGACATTTATCGTTATATCGAATATGCAAAACGAACTTTGCCACGCGATGTTCGGCTGGATGCTGTGCGTATCGTGGTCGATTGCGCCAATGGGGCTGCTTATAAAGCTGCTCCACGGGCTTTGTGGGAATTGGGGGCAGAGGTCTTTGCGATTCATGATACCCCAAATGGAACCAACATTAATCAAAAATGTGGTTCAACTGATTTGGCTTCTTTAAAACAAAAAGTTCATGAAGTGCGTGCGGATGTGGGGATTGCTCTCGATGGGGATGGTGACCGTGTTCTCCTTGTTGATGAAAAAGCACAAACCATTGATGGAGATCAGTTGATTGCTGTGATTGCTGAACATTGGCATAAAACTGGACAGTTACAGCGTAATGGTGTTGTTACAACCATTATGTCAAATCTTGGACTCGAACGCTTCTTAAACAGTAAAGGCTTGGAACTTGTTCGGACAAATGTGGGGGATCGCTATGTGGTCGAAGCAATGCGCCAAAAGGGATATAATGTCGGTGGTGAAGCTTCTGGGCATATTGTGCTGAGTGATTTTGGCACAACGGGTGATGGGTTGGTGGCTGCCTTGCAGATCTTAGCTTGTATGCAAGAAAGCCAAACCCCTATGAGTCTTCTCTGTAAGCGGTTTGAGCCTGTGCCACAAATTTTGAAAAATGTAAGGGTTAAACATAAAAATCTTTTGAAAAAGAATCCGGTTAAAACGGCAATTGATCAAGCAACACAACGTTTGGGAAAAGAGGCACGATTGGTTATTCGTGCTTCTGGAACCGAGCCGGTTATCCGCATTATGGCTGAAGGTGATGAACGAGAAACTCTGAACACTGTTGTGACAGAGTTGATGGATGTGATTATACATCATGATGTCCTTTCAAAGGTCGATACTGCCGCTGAGGAATCCTGAATCCTTTTATAAAATCTGTAGTGTCATCAAGAAATATTTTTGGTAAAAGAGCACAGCTGATGTTTTTTTTAAGCGGGCTGGCGATTTGTGGTGCCTGAAGGCAATCCATAAAAAAGAAAACAATAAAAAGAGATGGCGTGTGTTTGAGAAGAACGCATGCTCTTGAAGAAACAGAGGATTTTGCAAATTGAGAGATTTTGCACCTTTGTTGATGTTGATTAAAGAGAGGCTCTTGAAGCTGAGCTTCTTGCATACTGCCTGAAGGATACGATCCTTGAAGGACATAATGTTTGAAGAGGAGGGGCTGCAGGAGAGGGGCAGAAAGTTTTTGAGGTTCTCGTGATGGAGAGGGTGGATTTTCAATCCTCATGATATTGATCAGATATGCTTTCAAAAGGGCGTGCGAGAAGCTTGGCTGTTGATGCGTGTCATCTTTGTTGAAAGTTGCAGATGCTCTTTGATCGTTTACGAAATAATCTCTGAGATTTGCTTTTATCTCCCTTGATGCTCTCTTATCGGATATTCGGATTATTTTATCATGCTTAAATAATAAAAGTGTAAAATGATGTGGTTTGGTTGTTTACTCTTCAGCTGTGAGAATGCGCCCCCTTAAGACACGAAAGCTGCTCTCACTTTGTGAAGAGGGAAAAGCTCATTGAGAAACAAAAATGGTGTTTTCCCTCAATTGAGGGAAAACACCGGGGGATTAGAAGTGCACAATTGCATATCTTAATCTGAAAGGTGGCTTTTTTTGTCTTTTTTCCACAGAAAATAGGTTGCAAGCCCAAGAACTGGAACGCTCAATTTGGCAAAGGGAAGATTTCGACCTAAAAGCGCAATGCCGGAAAGTGCTGCGTCTGTCATAAGTTCATGACGTTGTTCTTCCGACTTCTTTTGTTGAGCGTAGTGTTGAGAAGTCTTAAGAATGCGGACAATAACAGACCCTAAGCCGGCAAGAACAAGCCAAATGAAAAACATTGTGGTGGCTGCTGCAAAGGGATTCATAATCCAACATAATGCAATAAAACCCATCATACATAAAAAAAGCAACGACACGAACAAGGAAATGCCGATAATACCACAGCAAATTGCTTGAAGGCGCACTTGCTTGACGGTGCTTTGGAGCCCTCCGCCGACAAGATGGTTTAACAGGGGAGCGATAAACTTATGCATTGCTTAACGACGCAATAATTGAGAAAGAATAAAACCAATACCCGCTGCAAATAAAACGCTTTTATTCGGATTTTTACGAACATATTGATTCATGTTTTGTTCAAGATCGCCAATTTTATCTTTTGCTTGAGAAAGAATATCTCCACTGCTTTCCTTTGCTGTCTTATACAGTTCTTCGGCTTTGTTTTTGGCTTTGTTTAATTTGCTTGCACCAAGATCTGTTAGTGTTGAAGTGACTTCTGAAACGTCATTGCGTAACTTATCAAATTGTCCTTGTGGATTTTTTTTTGCTGTCATTTTACAATTCTCCGTTGTTTTATTGTTTGCCATGATGTTCTTTCCCTCTCTGACTCATCATGACTTAAGTTATCTGTATTCATGGTGATCATTTGCATTGGAGTAAAATTTTCACTGCTTTTGTAACGCTAAACGGTTTTTTTAGTTCCTTCTCTTTTTCAATTTAAAAATGTTTTGAAGTCATAAGTCTTTATTTGCCTGTGGGGGGTGTGATGTGGAGGGGTGTGATGTGAGGGGATGTGATGTGAGGGGATGTGATGTGAGGGGATGTGAACAAAACTTGGGAAAAAGTCTAGAAAGGTCTTTTGTGTACTGCTTTACGGTTATGAAATAGCGATCCCCTGATGCGTTTTCACTTCTCTCTTGTTGTTTGTCTTTGATGAGGGTGGTTTGTTTTAAGTCATTGTGGACAATAAACTTATTTTTCCGATAAATTTATTCTTATTCGTGTGGAGAAAAATTTCTTGAAATATTCCTCTTGAAAGAGAGGTTTTTTGAAATAAAACTATACTTGATTTATCAAGTTTTATTTTTTAGACTGAACACGAAGTGATGTTATAGAGGCACGTGGCATTGTGGAAGGGGAATGCTGCTGGGTTTGATGACACAGCTGTAAGACACAAGTGAAGTCTATAACGGTGTGAGACAGAAATGGAATCTGAGACAGTACCCTTAGAAAGCACGTCTGCTGTATTTACAGCACATGATCTTTCCCCTTTTTCTATGTTTATGGCGGCTGATTTTGTTGTAAAATCCGTTATCGTTCTTTTGTTGTTGGCTTCTCTTGCCTCTTGGACAATTGCTTTTGTCAAAATCATTGAGATTACTTTGGCAAAACGAAGAGTGCGTCAAGAACTTCATTTGGCTCTTCATGCGCAGACTCTCACGCGTTTGGCTGCTAGCTTGAAAGAAAGCAAAGGGGCTGGTGTGTTTTTCCTTAAACAAGTTTTGCAAGAAGTCTATCTTTCTACACAGCAGGTACGTTTTATGGGCTCTGAAGGGGAGGGTGAAAGAACCGATGCAAGACAGGAGATACCCGCCGTTGCGCATGAAGGACTCTTCTTTTTTGAGGAGATTGATCGGTATGATGAGGGGGGGCGCGATATTGATATGAATGAGGGCGTAAAGGAAAGGGTGCATTCGCTTTTGTCGCGCTGCTTGCTTTCTGCTACACGCCGTGTGGCATGTGGGAGTGCTGTTCTTGCAACCATTGGTGCCATTGCTCCTTTTGTTGGTCTCTTTGCTACCGTTTGGGGAATCATGAACTCTTTTATTGGTATAGCCCAATCTCAAACCACGCGGCTCGATGTGGTGGCTCCTGGAATTGCTGAAGCTTTGCTTGCAACAGCTATTGGGTTGTTTGTGGCTATTCCCGCCGTTGTGATGTATAATAGCCTTATGCGTGCTCTGAGTGGTTATCGCAATGATTTGGGTGATATTGCTGCGGCAATTGAAAGGCTCTTAAGCCGTGAACTTGATAGACACCGTCAACAGAAAAGTCGTAAAAAATGAAAGCAGACTTTCAGGATAATTGGGAAAGTGATGACAGTGGGTTGCACAACGAGATCAATGTAACCCCTTTTATTGATGTTGTTCTGGTGTTGCTTATTGTTTTTATGGTTGCAGCACCTTTGGCAACCTCTGTTATTCCGGTTCAACTTCCTTCTATAACAAAAGCATCCTCTGTGGTTCAACCTGATGAACCTCTTTATGTGACTTTGCAAAAAGATCGTTCGCTTTATGTGGGGGACAATCTCATTGGTCAAACAGCATTTGTCGAAACTTTGTTAAAGGCAACAGAGCAAAATCGAGAGACAAAAATTTTAATCAAAGCCGATAGCGAAATTGATTATGGCGCTGTCGTGGATTTGCTTAATCAAATACGAATGGCGGGCTATACTAAAGTGGGTCTTATGGGGTTGCAAAAATCTTCCAATGTTGCTGCAAAGGGAGCTACAAATGAGGGAGGTGTGGGGGCTACCGATGCGGGTGGAGTGAAGGTTACAGAGGATGCGCGTGCGGTGGTAACGAGTGATATGGTAAACACCAATCATTCTGTGACGGGAGCTGTTTCTTCTGTAGAGTAAGAGTTTGTCTATAGAGCTTTGCCGTTTCTTTCTTTTTCAGTCTTTTTTGTTGTACAAAAACCACCTTTTTCTCGTTTTGGCTTCTCGACCTGTTGGAACCCTGTTTTTCTGTATTGCTTTGGGGGCTTGCTTTATTGCCTTGGCTGCTCTCTTTTCTATCTAGTTCAAGGGCAAAAACATTGACTTGAATTTCTGGGATTTATTTAATTTTTTGGCATTGACCTGAATCACTGATGTGGTGAGTGTTTGTGCAATGCACATGCCATGCTCAATAAACAAATCTTCTTGCTCCAAATGGGTGAGAAATCCTTTTCTTTTACCATCGGCTTATCACACTCTATTGTTTTTAAGCATGAAGCATGTGATCGTATGCTTTAAGATTGCAGAACGTGGGGGTGTATTTGTTCTTTCACCTTGAACTGAAGGTGAAAAATCAGATCTAAGGGCGCATTGCTGCTGTGCGAGGGCGCCCATTTCCCTTTTTTCTTACACTGAGTGCTGCTTAAATTTGCCCTGTTGAACCAAAACCACCAGCGCCTCTGCTTTTGGCAGCTTGGTTTTCTGCATTGTTTTGGGAGCTCTCGTTTTCATCCAGCTCAATGGCACAAACATTTACCTGAATCACCGGTGCGATAATCGTTTGTGCAATGCGCATGCCACGCTCGATAGAAAAATCTTCTTGCCCTAAATTGATAAGAAGGACTTTGACTTCACCACGGTAATCACTATCAATTGTTCCTGGAGTGTTGAGGCATGTGATGCCGTGCTTTAAGGCTAAACCAGAACGTGGGCGTATTTGTGCTTCAAAACCTGGTTGAAGATGAAAGATCAAACCCGTTGGAATAAGGGCACGTTGCCTCGGTGCGAGGACTACGGTTTCTCCTTCTCCAATTGCTGCGCGGAGATCAAGACCAGCAGAACCAGCTGTTGCGTAGTGAGGAAGCTCTAAGTCTTGTCCATGTTCAAGGCGTTGGACCGATAAGGTCACTTTTTGCGAAGGGTGAGGAGATGGGTTGGCTGAAATGGGGTTCTTTTGGTTGTTCAGGTGCGTAGAAGGCATGGTAAAAGCATCTCCAAAATAACAAAAACAAACATAGCTCTAACAAAAGAATCCTTTTAAAACAAGCAGTGAAAAACCTATCGATGGGGTGATGATCTCCACTGCTTGTTTTGTACGGTAAATGCTTATTTTTCATAGTGTTTGTTAAATACTACCAATGAAGATCCCTGTAGCAAAAACGAGTGCTCCACCAATGATAACCTGTAAAGATGCACGCCAAAAGGGAGTTGACATGAATTTGTTTTGGATCCAGACGATAGCCCATAGTTCGAAAAAAACAATGATGAATGCAATGATTGTTGCAACATAAAAAGAGTTGATCAAATAAGGAAGGGCATGGCCTAATCCCCCCAGCGTTGTCATAATGCCGCTAGCAAGGCCCCTTTTAAAGGGAGAACCACGACCGGATAATTTTCCATCATCGTGGGCTGCTTCTGTAAACCCCATCGAAAGACCCGCGCCAATTGAAGCTGAAAGCCCTATCAAAAAGGTTTGATGCGTATCACCCGTTGCAAAAGCAGCAGCAAAAATGGGGGCAAGAGTAGAGACAGAGCCATCCATTAAACCTGCAAGACCAGGTTGAACCCACGTCAAAAGAAATTGTCTATGCGCTTTAGATGATTTTTTCATGCCTTTATTTGTGTTTGCTGCTGGTGTTTTTACTGCTGTTCGAGGGGTTGCGCTGGCAGGCTTGCTTGCTAAAAGAGCTGGGTGGTTACAGAATGAACCTACCGCTCTCGCATGATTATTGCTGGCATAATGATTATGTGCACGATTCTTACAGGAAAGGCAAAGAAGCTCCTTATAATTCTCAAGCTCGTGCATGCCCATGGCTGCGAAAATCGCTGCTTGCTTGGGAGAATAAGATTGAAGAGCTTTTGCGTATTTTAAATAAAGCGAGGCATGTCTCTTTTTTGCTTTGAGCGTATGAATTATCATGTTTTGTGCTGAACGAAAGGACAGAGCTTTACGTTGTACAAATGAAAAAAACGATCTCAACATTTTCTGTTCCTTTGCACTTTAGAATAATTCTAAGATATAAGATAATAAAAATGAAAGTCAATCCAAAATTTAAAAACTGAAAAATTGCAAAAAGGTTGCACTGAGAAAAAAGAATGCTGGGATGTTGGGAAAAGAAGAGTGTGGGTACCTAAAATTGGTGCGTAAAGAAAATAAAATGAGGCAGGAGAAGTGATAAAATGTGGTTCTCAAAAATGCTATTAATCGTGTTGGTTGTCCATATTGAGCTGATTATGCTCAGGAATCGTGTCGAGGAATTAGGTTGGGGAGGTCGCTTTTCCTTTCTCGAAAGAGATTTATGAGAAGAAAATGAAACAGTTGCAGTGTCTCAATTCTATTGAGTTTATATTGGCATGCATGCAGATCTTCTTTGATTTTTAAAAATAACGTGTTTGTTATCCTCTAGACGTATGATGGATTATAGAGGAGATTGTTTGAGTAGAGAGATCATTTCATGATGATATTGATCCAACAATGATAAGAAGGTTTTTGTGATAGGTGCTGTGTGAGTGTCATAATTCACCGTAGAACAAAAGAGCTCAATCACGTAACATTCATAAATTCTATCAACCTTTCGCATCAATTGCTTTATTTATTGATCTTACAATAAGAGTCATGACGCGTCCCATAAAACTTATAAGTACGATAAAAAGTGTCTTGGTACTTCTGAGCACGAAATCGTTGCGAAATGATACTGTATCGTGCTGTTTTGCATCTAAATTTATATGATTACAGCAAGTTAAAATTGTAAAATGCTAGGAGACATGTTTCTCATTATGGTGATTTATGAATCCATTGCCAAATGCGTATTTTTAATCTGAAAAAAAGAGATCAACTTTTATTTGTTATCACGCATACAGGCAAAGAGTGCTTCATTTATAACATTTTACGTGTAGGAATATAGTTGAGGTTATGGTGAGATAAGGAAAAGTCAACAATATACATTGAATATAAAAAAGACATAAACTGTAATTCACATTACAGTTTATGTTATTATATTAAACAAACTCACTGATTAAAAGCATCAAACATTCTTTCATAACCTAGATGAGTGGAGTTGAGCTTTCTCGTACATAAATACGCAAGATACACAATAAGGCCCAAAATTTCTGCCTCTATTCCTGTCAAATCTGATACCTTTATAACACCTTTTTTAATACCCTTACTTTCTTCTGACATTATAGAAGTAAAACGAGCCTCTTGAGAAAGACTCTTCAAGGAATGCGCATGAGATCCTGAACTTTGGCAAAAGAAAAAGGCTATTATAACACTATATAACACAAAATTTTTAAATATTTTCATGATAGTTACCTAATTTAAAAACTTTAATTAAAGTAAGTTTTTCCATTTCACCCTCTAAACAGAAAAAAATACTGTGGCATCCTATGACGCATCTTTTCCTCTCTGTTTAAGGTGTTTTTAATACAAAAGACTCAACTACACATTTTGTATTATTACAACTCATTTCCATAGTTTATATATTTTGTCAACTACTTAATTTTTATTGTTAACTTGAATGACTAATCTATAAATTCTGCTTTTAAATGAGAAAGTATTTTAAATTACCTTATTGTTTTTATTGTATTTCTTGTGGTTTTTTTCTCACAAAACATCATTACAAGTACAGGTTATTATCGGATAATTCTAAATATATAAAATGCTTTTTATAAAAATACATAATGTAATTTTAATGTGCTATAATTCTCTCTAAAATGCTTTGCATTATGGATACAATTTTTGAGATATGTTGCTGTGTGGAGTCATAGTTTTATTTACTCTCGTAAAAGACTGTTCTTTAGAGTGGTGATCTACGGTTTTGGTTAAGTGTTCTATTTGTTCATCAGTTATAATTTGGTATGCAAACCGATATGATTGAGATGCTCTAAGAATTTTGTTGGCTCTCTCTCTCCCAAAATTGAACTGTTAAAGGATAGAGGAAGGTCTCTGTGTTGTTTTTGTCTTAAATATTGATGCTTATTGCTCTTTTCAAAAAGAGAGATTTTTTCAATTCGTATTGAGGGGAGTCAATGAGGAGATGGTGAGATCACGTCTCTTTTGGTAGATTTTAGCATTTGAACACTTCAAGAGTTGTCGTGATCAAGAAGTTATACCATCTAGAGATTATAAAAATGGTATTTTAACCTTGAAAGGGTATTTCTATTGTATAACATCTTTTATGCGATGGTATCACGACTTTTTGTACAATGATTTTGTGCAATGATAATGGGGGGGGGTACATTACGGTCATTTTCATTAAAAAAATTTTACCGGATTAAGAGTATCAATAGCGTACTTTGTTCAACCAATTTATAGAGATTTCAAAAAAGAATAAGGGTAGAGAATAAAGATCAAAGATATCCTTGAAGAACTTGCAAGGCGTCGCTAAAAAACTTCTTAAAAGAACAGTAAAAATGACGAAAGGAGTGGTTGCCCACTCCTTCGTTCCTATCTCCCCTTTCGGGGAAGCGGTCATCATTTCTAATGCCGTATATGCCGTTATATATACGCTTATTCTTTTAAAGAGTCAATGGTGTAAATGCGGTAAATGTTTGAGCATTAGAGCTACAACTTTATGAAAATCTTCGCTGGATAATCTTGGAATGGTACGTGAGCAGCTTAAACGACTTACAGAAACTGTTGTGACATAATTGCAGATAATCCATGCTTTTTTATTCTCTATGGGAGATCGTATTGGATACGCAGCGGGATTATTGGGTTGTGATTTCGTTGAAAAAGGCAAAACTGTCACATTCCCATATAATTTGGCATTCTTAGAAAGCACTAAAACAGGCCGCTTTTTCCAAAATTCAGGGAGTATCGAATCATGAGGAAAATCGCACCAAAAAACTTGCCTGATGCGTGGTGCCGATTTAAGACGTGGTTTTATATGAGGTGGTTTTTTGTAAGGAGCATTTAAATCTCTTTCTCTTATATGCTCGCGCCATGCATTATGATCATGTTCCATCATAACACATGGTTCTTCAAGTTTGGTTATATCTAAGGAAATAGGTGAAAGGGGAGAAGGCGTTGTATTCTTATCTTCAGCCATGGCAGACCATTTATATTTATCGGTCCCCTCACTTGTTGTCTTATAGCTTTTCTATTGCGGGTTTGTATCAAAATGTTTTTAATAAGTATAGGGAGGCAAAATCATAAAATGCATGCATTTGCTCTTTTTGTTTTTATAGATCTGCGCTTGGAAAACGAGGTTTGTGTCAGGCGAGGGTGCTGGTGCTGGGAGAAGGGTATTTAGGGGTATGGGTGTGCTGCGGTTTCACTCTGTCTTTTGCCTTTATAGTTTTTTATAACTGAGAAGCCCTTTTGAAGCGATATAAAAACTGACAAGCATGTAAAACAAACTCGCAACAGCATTCCAACCGGCAAATGAAAGAAAAAGAAAGTGCATGGGCGCTTCAGAACAAGAGGGAGGATGGATATTGTTCAATCGATTGAACAATTGATTAACGTCCGTTGTTCTTCTTATTGCTCCTACACCGCAACTGGAAGGAGCTGGCCAAAAACCATATTCAACACCCGCATGATACACCGCTAAAACAAGACTGATGCTCATGAGAACAAAAACACACCAAAATAAAAGTTGTACCCAAGAAAACATGCGGGAAGATTGTGCTCCAAAACCTGCTAAAATCAAAAAGGGGAGTGCGCCATAATAGGGCAAACGTTCCATGAGGCATAAATCACAGGGAAGATAGCCTCCAATATGTTCAAAATAAAGCGCTAGGATAATTGTAGCAGAAAGGCAAAAAGCGAGAAAAAAAGCCCATAAAGCTAGCTCTTTTCTGCTTGGTTCAAGATGAAGATGCTTGTTCAAAAGAGTAGGATGAGAAGAAAAAATGTGTGTCATTGAGCGTGTTCCTTAAAATAAAAGGTGCTTGTTCACAAAAGCTATAAAAACCCCATAGACCGAGAGGAGAGTAACACAACCAATGAAAACAATCCATTTGAAATGTCGGACCAGAAAATTCATTGCTTGTTGTCCAAAACGCTGAATGAGCCATGCGAGAAGATAAAAACGAGCGCCACGAGCAAAAATACAGGTAAGAATGAAAATTTCAAGATGCACACCTATAACACCTGCCAAAATCGTGACAATCTTGATAGGAGGTAGGTGTAAAAAACCTGAAGTAATGAGCAAAATGATAAGAAATTGCAGTGTTGCACTGTTTTGTAGCGCTTGAAAATTTTCAATTTGACCATAAAACTCCAAAATCGGTTTGGCAAGTGTGTCATAGGCAAAGTGTCCAATAAACCAACCAGCAATCCCCCCTAAAACAGAACATACAGTTGCAATAAAGGCATAACGATAAGCTCGTTTTTGATGGATAAGGAGCATTGGAATATACAAAATATCTATGGGAATTGGGAAAACAGAACTTTCAATAAAGGCAATGAACCCAAGCCAATGGGGTGCTGTACGCCGATTTGCTAAAGAAATCGTCCAAAGCTTTAGTCTGTTCAATATCATGAGGGCTTTCATATCTCTAAGAGGTAAAGACTTTACAAATGATACTCCAAAAATGAAGTGGGGCAAATACTCCCCAAAATGAATGGAATAAAAATAATACGAATTCTTAAAAAAACAGAAGTCTAGTGTTGACGAATCTGTTTCTCTTCATATAGAGCAAAGAGATAATGGGAAAGTCTGTTCTTTATGACAGTCCTGTATAACAGTGTGCGGGTGTGGTGGAACTGGTAGACGCGCCAGACTCAAAATCTGGTTCCGAAAGGAGTGTCGGTTCGAGTCCGACCACCCGCACCACTTTATGTTATCCTTTATTTTCAGGTGATACTTCTTTGTTGTGTGAGATATTGTCCTTCAGAGTGGTAATATAAGATCCTCTTCACGTATAAAACACTCTTCATGCAATATTAAAAAAAACAATGCCGTTTTGTGTGATTTCAGTTTCCTTTTGCATCAACAAAAGAGAGAAATAGAAAGAAATGTGCGTTTGAAGGAATATTCCATGAGGTGTATTTAGGGAAATCTTTCCCCAGCTTATCGAGGGATCGTATTTCGTAGTGAGCAGCTGTTCCCCCTTGAAAAAATCATTCTGTTACCGAATTGTTGGTGTTTTAAGAAACTTTATCTTTTAAGGAAAAGAGGGGCCCAAAAATCACCAAATTAAAAAAATTGACCGCTTTATGTAAAGGAAGCTCTTTTTGGCCGGTGAAGCTGTGATTGATGCAAAATTGCACTAAGTTTTTTTCAAATGATACGGGCAAAAGAGAGGGAACTTGAGAGTTTAACATATCATTCTTGTGACGTTTTCGAAGTTTATGAGAATTGTTACTCTCCGTTTATGAAGATTTTTGCAAAAGGTGAGGAGATGGGAGAGCAAAACAATATCAACATCATTTTTTGAAAATTATCAAAGCTCTTCTTGCGCATCAAGGGGCGGTTTTGACGCCCAAAATGTTTAAAAAAAATGGATTTTTTAAAAAACAATATGCTCCTTATCCATCCCAAGCGGGCTTATTGTCATGCCTTTATTGCAACTGTATGTTCTGTTTTAGGGGGGATTGCTGGTTGGTTTATTGCCTTTATTGAAAGTTCTGTTTTCCCAATTCCGATAGATGTTTTGTATATTCCAATGCTCCTTTGATCAGTATATCATATCTATGCCAAATATATCTTGACAAGTTTTAAATAGCATATTGTTCACTTCAATCGCACAATCGCACAATCGCACAATCGCACAATCGCACAATCGCACAATCGCACAATCGCACAATCGCACAATCGCACAATCGCACAATCGCACAATCGCACAAATTTATTTGCGGATTTTATTGATGAGCTCTTCTTCCCCCGCTATGATTGCTGCCATGAAAGCAGTTTTTACGGTATAACTTTTACAGCAAACAAAGTAAAACCCCGCCTGAGGCGGGGTTTCTTAGCCGTTTTCTTTTGTTTTTAATCTTGCAATAAATTAGAATTTATAAGCTAAACCAACACGGAAATTATTAATCTTGGAGCTTATTTCAAGCTTATCATCTGCAAATTTCTTTTTAGCAAAATCAGAATAACGATATTCTGCACGCATGATAAGATTATCTGTCATTGCAAAATCAAGTCCACCACCCACTGTATAGCCAATCATGGTTTGTGTTTCATCAAACACCTTGCCAGAAGCAAATATAAAAGATGGATCTTCCTCTGATTTGGACAAAATTGACATGCTATATTGCATCTTTCCATAGGCTATACCAGCAGCAATATAGGGCATCACACGATTTGAAGCAAAACCAATACGTACACGTGTTGCACCAGACCACTGTTCTTTTAAAGTAACGCTGCTTTGAACAATGTCGCCAACATTGGGGATTGTTTCATCATCAGCTCCAGGTCTGTTAATAGGAAGTCCAGCTTCTTTAAGAACAGCGTTAATAGAGTCTAACGCATCGTCATCTGAAATTTCTTCTTCGTCACCCGTTTGGGTGTTTTTCTTTCCAGACCAAGTGAGATCCGTATCAACACCGAAAATAAAATTATCTCCAAGATCAATATTAGAACCCGCATAAAGACCTGCACCAAATCCTGATGGTTTGGGAGATAAGCTTTTCTCAACCCAAGCCCATTTCCCCGTTGTCGCATCTTGAGAATAATTTAAAGAGTTTTTACTTGAAAAACCACTAATGTGTCCTCCAAGATAAAGACCGGTCCAAGAAAAAGGCGGAGCAACAAGAGTGGGTGAAACACGCGGCTCTGGTTGTTGAAGAACCACGGTATCCGCTGCTTGCACGGCTGAAGTCGCCATTAAAGTGAAAATTGATATTGTTGTTAAAATTTTTGTTTTCATAAAAATCCCTCTATATCTAAACACATAATGTATTATATATACCGAAGTTAAAAAATCCATAATTAATATTATTATAGAAAAATAAAATATTATAAAAGCTTATTTTTTAGCATCGTTAACCACAAATGAGACCATTGAACTCTTTAAGCATGTTCATTTCACTTAACTTTCTCCTCGTTCCTCCTATTTTAAGCATCAGAGATAAGATTTTGTGGATAAGTTTTTAGTGTTTTGAAAACCACTGTTTTAAATGTGCATAGATATTATCTATTGCCTCTATAAGGCGAGAAAAATCGAGGATAAGCAAAAAGAGAAAAAAGGCTATCCATTTCATAAAGCGAGACATCATTTTCACACTTTGATAGGTAAATATCATTTCTTGAAGCATCTCTTTTTCGGCTTCTGTAAGTTCGGTGTTTTTTTTTGTGGTTTTTCTAGCCATGTTTCCACCCACACAAGCGTTCACCTTGTCTATTATGTTTTAAGAGATCTCTTGCTAAGGTTGCGCTGATGACATTTCCAAGGAGAAGAATCCAACGATACCTCCCTCATTATCTTGTGTTGTGCCATCACGCTTGTAAGCATTGGCAATGTTAAAGGCAATGTTGGTCGCAAGAGATGTTTTTCCCATTCTGGGGC
>NZ_CADEAJ010000002.1 GCF_902825235.1 Bartonella vinsonii subsp. vinsonii
TTCTGTTTCTAGAGATGTTTCTCCTAGAAAATGGGTATCGAATGGTGTGTCTTCAGGAATGCGGGTTTCCATGTTTTTATCTCCTTGAATGATGCTGAAGATAAAATGCTTCTTGACAGGTTATGTTCCCAAAGAGACAAATCAGTGCGAATGATGTACTCAAAATGGAGGAGAAAATCTGAATAACAGAAAGGAATGATCAGTTTTTTGGGGGGATATCAGGGATTTTTATGATGGGACCCTTATGGTGCAAGCTCTTCTTGCAAAATTCAGCTTTAGAGAGCTGTTGATGGAGCATTTGCTTTTTTTGCGAGACGAATGTTCTGAAGGAAAGAAGTGAAGGGGGAATTGGGGGGCTATTTTATGAAATGATCTTAGTGCTTATTTTCGGAAATAATATATTTTTACTTCTTGGAGAAAATCTTATAAAGGTTACACTTAGTCAGTTACATCTGGGAATGAAAAGCAAAATTCTGTAGCCATTGTTTTGATTTTTTTTACAGAGTTTTGAAGTGGGTATTTAGAGCAATTGAAAGTTCATTAAAGGGTGAAAGGTGGGGGGTGCAGTGTATTCCTATATCGCGTTGAGCTTGTGGTTATAAATTATAAGATTTTTTGTTATCAACAAGATGACAAAATATAAATTTTATTAAAAAAGCAAATCTTTTATATAAATCATCTATATATTACCTGTTTATAAGTATAAAATAAAACTGTATTTATAAAATAGTAATATTAAGATAAATAAATTTTTTACAACTTGTAAAGTGTACTTTTCAAATGAGTCATAAATATACATTGCCATTTATTATACTTATCGTCTTTTTATCAACAGGCGGTCTGATTTCTACAGATATTTTTCTTCCTGCACTTGGTGAAATGCGCCAATACTACCAAGTGAGTGAATCTCAGATACAGAGTGCTGTAGCGATTTTTCTGTTTGCATTAGCTCTTGGACAGCTCATTTATGGTCCACTGAGTGACAATTTTGGACGTAAAAAAACACTACTATTTGGCTTGTTTTTATGGCTATTCACCACGATCAGTGTGATTTATACGGTTAATATTCACGCTTTTCTTGCTTTACGTTTTTTACAAGGTCTTGGAGCTTGTGCGGGGATTGTTTTAAGCCGTGCTATTATCAATGATTTGTTGGATAAAAAAGCAGCGGGAAAACTTTATTTAATTGTGTTCCCCTTTATTGGGATGTCACCAGCACTTGCGCCGTTAGTGGGAGGGCTCTTATTACAAGCTTTTAATTGGCAAGCTACTTTTATCTTTTTAAGCTTTTTTATATTCTTAACCATTTTGCTCTGCTGTTTTATTCTAACGGAAACGTTGCCTTCTCAAAAGCGGCATCGTTTTTCTTTTATAGGATTTATGAAGGGTAGTTTAGGCGTTCTCAGAAACAAACAATTTATTTTTTATGCGCTCCTTCCGTGCTTTTCTTATGCAACCTATTTTGCTTACATTGTAGAGTCGCCTTTTTTACTCACCACTTTGGGTTTGCCACTGAAATATATTGGATATAGCTATATTGGTGTTTCTCTCCCCTATATTATAGGTAATCTCACAGCACGGTGGCTTTTTAAGCGAGAATCTATGGAGAGAACGGTATGGCGTGGGTATATTATTTTTGTTATAGGGGGAGGGCTCTTTGCTCTGCAAATGTATGTAAGCCCATGGCCACTTGTGACGAGTTTTGCGGCTATCGCTGTTCTTACCTTTGCTAATGGTTTTTTATTGCCGTTAGGAACAGCATTGGCTATTTCTTCGCATCCTCAAGCAGCTGGGGCAGCTTCTGGTGTTATGGGCGCTTTACAATTAGGGAGTGCGGCGTTGAGTGCGGCGGTTATCGGAAAGATATCTGCACATAGTCCACGGGCTGTGGCAACTTTGTTGGCTCTCTGTTGTCTGCTAGGGTTTATAATTTATATTCGAAAAGCCCATCATTTTATGACTTCGGAAATGGACTGAGTAGAATAGCAAGAGGGGGCATCATGCGTAAATGTTTTGGTATTATTTTTCTTGAATGTAAGTAACCTTAGTTGAAAATTAATTCTTATTAAGCTGGTTGCATTGAAGGTATCTAAAATCTGCCGTAGCTTAACTTAATTTTGGTACAATTGATTATTCTTAGCAGTTTTACGGGGGGAAGTTTATGCATGATAGAGATCTATATTTTTAGGTTTTCATAGCTATCCTCAGTGGGGATATTGCTGCTACAATCTGTATTTTGAAATAAAGTGGGGTGGAAATAAATAATGAGCCTTCGTGTTGTCATTCTTTCTCCTGTGATGCCAATTTGGGATCATGGCGTTTTTTGTTCTTCATTTACAAAGCGATGTTTAGCAAAAGGATTCCAAATTACTTTACTCGATACCCTATCCCTTTTCCCCACTCATTCTAGTTTTGGTAATAACTCTGCCTTGGGCATTTTACCTTTTATGATAGAGAAACTTGAAATATATTTTAGGGAGCCTTCAATTCTTGTCGGTTTTTCTATGGCTGGAATGTTAGTACAGATATTGGCTGCGCGACTTCCAAATATTCGAGCTGTGTTAGCCGTGAATGCACCAGGCTATCCAGATATGCTTTTGCAACGGCGCGTTGGGTATATTCTCAATTTCTTGAAAAATAAAGATTTATCAGGAGCTCTAGAAGCACTGAATGCTTTTATGCATCCTCGTGGAGTGATGAAGAAAAGAGCCTTATGGGAAATTCCCGAAGCGCAAAAAAGCATGGCCATTGAGCGTATGACAAAAGGATTTGAGTTCTTGTTGGGAATGGATGCTCGAAATGAGATTATCAAGTACACCGGAAAGTTTTTAGCTTTGGTCGGTGAAAAATCGCAACTTGCAACCGTAGATAATCAAACACGAAGTCATTGTGTGAATCATGAATATAAAATTGTTTCTGATGCGGGGACGCGTTTATGGGATGATAATCCTGCTATGACAAATGCAATCCTTGATGAATGGATAGAGAGATTATGAAAAAGAAAGTTCTTGTATTACCTGGTGATGGGGTAGGGCCAGAAGTTTGTGATACAGCACTGATGGTTTTAGAGCAATTTCAGTTACCGATTGAATTATCCTATGGCGCTATTGGTTGGGAATGTTGGAAACAGGAAGGGGATCCTGTTCCTCAAGCGACTTGGCAAAAAATAACGGAAAGTGATGCTGTTTTGCTTGGTGCTGTGACTTGTTCAGGGAAAGAAGCTGCTTTAAAGAAGCTTGCACCACATTTAAGGGAGAGGCAACTTCCCTACGTTTCTCCTGTTGTTCAGCTTCGCCAAAAGTTAGGCTTGTTTGCGAATATACGACCTGTAAGATATATTGTTGGTTCAAAAAGACCTTTTCATTTTTGTGTTATCAGGGAAAATAGCGAAGGTCTCTATGCGGGGCTTGATTTTTGCGGTGTCTCTCCTGAAACAGCGACATGGTTAAAGCATCCCAATTTGACAAAATATGGTCTTGAAGAGGCCGCATGGACAGTGCGGTTGCAGACACGTTTTGGTTTAGAGCGGTTGTTTGAATATGCTTTTTCTTATGCACAGAGACACGGTTTTAAGCGGGTTACTTTTGTTGATAAGCCAAATGTCATGAGAGAAAGTGGTCAATTTGCTCAAGAAATTTTTGAGAAAGTTGCTCAAAATTATTCCGAAATTGAAGCAGATATTCACAATGTTGATGCGGTTGCTTTATGGATTGTCACAAAACCAGAGCAGTTTGGTGTGATTGTTGCTGAAAATATGTTTGGTGATATTCTCTCTGATCTTGGTGCTGGAGTCATGGGTGGATTGGGATTGGCACCAAGTGCAAATGTGGGAAGCAAGATTGCCTATTTTGAGCCTGTTCATGGCAGTGCACCACGTATTGCTGGGCAGAATAAAGCTAATCCTTCTGCCATGCTTTATACGACAGCCTTACTCTTGGAACATTTAGGTTTTCAGGATGCAGCACAACAACTGTCTGAGAGTGTTGATCAGGTTATTCGCGCTGGGAAAACTGTAACTTATGATTTGGGAGGTTTAGCCACCACGCGTCAAATGGCTGAAGCTGTTCTTCATTCTCTTGTAAATCCTATCTCTGTTTGTCGAGCGGCCATTATTACGGTTGGTGATGAACTTCTTTCAGGACAATATCTGAATACGAATTTGCAGGATTTGAGTCAAAGCTTGAACAAGAGAAATATTCAAGTGACACGTCATTTTGTTTGCGCCGATCAATTACAGCAAATAAGTGAGACGGTGATTGCGTGTCTTGGACAAGAAGATCTCATTATTATCAGTGGGGGATTAGGACCAACATCTGACGATAAAACGCGTGATGCGATTGCTCAAGCTGTGCAAAAGCCTTTGGTTCATCATGAAGCGGTTTGGCAAACGATAAAAGGTCAATTGCAACGATTAGGAATTGCGCCGGATAGCAATAATGCGCGTCAAGCATTATTTCCTGAGACGGCAAAAGTCCTTGATAACCCTACTGGGACAGCACCTGGTTTTACCCTCTCCTGTAGTGGGAGTTCTCTTGTGGTTTTGCCTGGTCCTCCCACGCAGGCTCTTTCACTTTTAGAACATTATTTAGAACACGGTGAGAAGAAGTATCCTGCTGTATCACGCGCTCAATATGCGTGGACTTTGATTGGAGTTGATGAAAGTACAATTGCGCATTGGGTTGATGGTCATTTCGCCAATGAACCATTTGAACGGCATTTTTTATGGAAAAGTCCTTATGTTCTTGTGCAACTGGTTGGTCATTCATCAGCGCCTTTGGCACAGCATTTAATCGAAGAATTTGAAAATCATTTTCGTCCATATTTGGTTGGTGCAGAAATTACCACTGCTCGCCAACAATTAGCGATGCATGCAGAAGTTCATTGGTCGGCAAATGATCCCATGCTTTTAAAATATTTTCACCCCATAGAAAAAAGCGCAAAGATGATTCCGCAGCTTGAGGTTGAGGTTAGTTTATCACCTTCTTTGGAGGTCTTAGAAAACCAAAAAGAAAGCCTTGGACATGCTACAATGACTGTACGAATTGACGGGTATGGTGATGATCATATTACTTTTCCCTATACGCGACCGCTGTTGGGGGTGGTTTTACCGGAATATGCAGCTTGGTCGGTTTTAAAAAGATATTTGAAAGTAGAAGATTAAAACTGATATTCTGTGGGGGTGTGAAAGCACTAACTCAATCTTTGCTTTTACTTAAAGTTAAGACAGTGTTGTTTTGATGTTTGAGATCGGTTGTATTGACTAACTTGTTTTCTTTGATCTTAGATAATAGCAAAATGGGGTTGAATAAATAGAAAATATTTTATTCTGAACAGTTTGGCAGAACAATACGGATATTATTATTCAGATTTTGTTTGGGATATTGTTGATGCTAGCAATTCTATCTTACTTTTTTGCAACAAATATTTATACAGTTTAGGCTAAAAATCACATGCCTATATGCGTATGGGGAGAATTATTATTGCATGATAAAATTGCAATGCTTCATGGCGTTTGTTTTTAGTTCAGGGAAAAAATCTCGACACATATTGTTTGAGAGATGAAAAATATCTTTTCAGAGGATAGCAAAATATTGTTCATTTTTCTGACAATAAATTGCCATAAAATAACAGTATTTTCCAAGACTGTTATGATCGAGCATAATGGGTAGGCATTGCTTCTTATGAGTGGTGGTCTCTCACTGTTACTCAAGTGCATAAAAAGAATTGTTTTGTGTGCGAGATACAAAGGAATATTCTTTCAGCGGTTTTGCTATGTTCTTCTTGGTTTCTTGATGGGCAATTTTCAGGCATGTTTGAAAATGCATCATTCATTGTTAAGTAAGAGCTTTTTTACTGAGTGAATTTTTAAAGTATTATTCTTAGTATTTGAGTGTTTGAATATAAAAAATTTTCAAAAGTTGCTCAGCACTCGTTTTGTATACTGTCTCTTATAATGTGCGGTGGTACTTGTGAATGAAAAAAGGAAGGATTTCTATGTATCAGATTGATTACAACAGTTATCGTTCTGTTAAGAGCTTTAATCGTCGTGTTCGTTTTCTTGTAATGCATTATACTTCACTGAATTTTAAAGAGTCGGTTATGGCTCTTACAGGGGAAAAGGTTAGTGCACACTATCTTGTTCCTGATCCTTCAGAGCAGACGTATCTTGAGGCAGGATTTAGGGATATGCGTATCTTTAATCTGGTGGATGAAAATGAGCGTGCATGGCATGCAGGTGTCAGTTCATGGGCTGGGCATAGTAATTTAAATGATACATCTATTGGAATTGAAATAGTTAATTTAGCAACTGGTCCTTCTGTTTCTTCAGACAAGACCTATGTTGAAACATCTTTAAAGGATGGGCGCGTTTTAAATCCAGTTCCTAAAGATGAAAATGAATTACAGGTTGGTTCATGGACTGAAAACAGGCATGTGAGCAGTACAGTTTTGCCTCTTGAGAACGATCATTTTTTTACTTGTCAGAATGAGGGGTTGATATTTCCTCCTTATAATCCAACGCAAATTGATGCAGTTAAGGAGCTTGCGTTGAATATTCTTCAACGATATCCAGATATTACGCCAACCGATGTTGTTGGACACAGTGATATTGCCATTGGAAGAAAAATTGATCCAGGGGCTGCTTTCCCGTGGAAAGAACTTTATACGGCAGGGATAGGGGCATGGTATGATGATGAACAAAAGCATCACTATCAGGAGCAGTTTTGTAAGAGTTTGCCATCCAAAGAAGATGTTTTGGCTCAGTTGAAATGTTATGGGTACGACATTTCTATCGCATGTAGCGAAATTGGATATAAAAATTTGATCCGAGCTTTTCAGCTTCATTTTCGTCAAGAGAATTATGATGGAATTCTGGATGTTGAAACTGCAGCAATTCTCTATGCTTTGGTAGATAAGTATTTCCCATCGGAATTATCCAGTTTATCTTAATTTTAAAGAGAGGGAGTTATTGCAATATAGGTTTTCTTAACGGAGTTTTTTGGCTTTCTGCCGATTAAGCTCTTGTGAAAGAGAGAAATTGTGATTGTTTCGGCAATAAAATGATCTTGCAAAAGAATGAATGAAACAAGAAAAAAGTGATGCGGTTTTGAGGGATGAGCTAAAAAAATCTGCTTTCTCAATTCTTTACGCATTACTTACCTGTAAAATTGGCTTTAAGAAATATTGTTTGGAATTTAAAAACAAATGATACAGTGGCAGTGTGAATGTATGCACACAAGATAGGCAAGGAGCGTATAAAATTAGAGTATTGTGCGCAGGAAAATGTGCTACTCAAGAGCTTGTGTAGAAGAAGAGATGCTTGAGAATGAATTTATATCCACAATATCTGATGCAAAAAAAGTACGAATTATGTGTATTGTGCTTGTAGTGTGCAAGTAAAGCTTAACAATAATTGAAATAAAAGAGTAAGTGAAGCATACATAGGACTTTAAATATAAGTGGAATGTTTTTAGTTTTTTTAATGTATATTGTTTTTGCTCTTGGGGGAATGTTTTCTGCTTATCCAAAATTACTGAAATTCTCCAGAACCTTGTGATGCATTTTAGGTTAGCCATTTTTGTTGAGAGCATTGCTGCAATTCATTGTCTAACACGTTTAAGAGATATCTCACTCATTTTTAATTGCTTTTGAGGATATCTAGACAATTTGATAACAAATTACCTTGGATAAAAATCTGTGTTCTTTGAATTGAATGTGCAAGATTTGTGAAGGTACTTATCAGTCTTTATCTGATTTATTTGCTTGGAATATTAAGCAGCTTTTTGCGAGGGTAGTAGTCAATAAATATTATGAGATGGTGTTTTGAGCATCACAGAGAGCTTCAAAAACAAAAAAACTGGCAACACACGTTGCCAGTTTTTAAAAGTATCATCTAAGAAGATTAGAATGAGCGCTGGAAGCGAATCATACCTTGTAAAGCACTTTTTCCTTTCAGGGCATGTGTATGTGCAACGTCATTTGCGCCCTTAAGAGTGCGATCATCATTCCAAGAAACATAAGTCAATTCAGGCGTAATTACAAAGCCCGGAACCAACGTGTAGGCAATATTTACAGAAGTTGCAAAAGTTTTTACAGCGCTATAAGAAACTTGAGCGTTCAAATCTGCTTTTGGAGTAAGCTTGTAAGTTGCACCAGCCCAAGCGGCCCATTTGCCTCCCCAATTTGCATAAATCGTTGTGTTCTGTCGTGATAGAACGTTGTTTTCATCCTTTGTATAGTAATCGATGCTGTTTTTATAGCCACCCATTACCCATAGGTTCAAACGATCGTTGACATTGAAATCCATGCGCACTTTCGCTGCCCATTTTTTGTAATAAGCATCGTAAGCTGCTACTGTTGAAAAACCACCCCATTTTTGCATAAACTTCATACCCAAAACGATATTGGGAGTGTATTTTTTTATTCTTTTACTTGGAAGACCATCTACAGGAACATCAACGATTTTATCATCTTTATCTATGTAATAATATGTATTATTGTCGGAGTTTACCTTATCAGTATAAGGATCATCAGCATTGCCTATTTCAGCTCCGATAATAGCAGAAAATCCGGTGTCACCACTAAAGGTGTAAGAAATAAAATTGGTGCGTGTTACACCTGCTGGTGCGATACTGTCATCGTTCAGAACGTTTCCATAACCACCAGTCCAACTGTTAAAGATTGTATCATCAAGACCTACACGAAAACCACCAAGTTCAATGTAAGCAGCTGCAAGTTTTGCACCAGCATTGTCTCTCCCATTGTTCCAGTTAGAGAAAATACGTGCATAGGAACGAAGTGTTCCCAATTCGGTTTCAGAAGCAGCTTGGAAAACAAGGGTCAATCGTGATGACGCACCGTAGGTTTTTCTTTTTGCAGCTAATTCAGCGTCTGTTGTTGCATCTACGTTATCACCACCCACAAAATCAGCGCGAACATTTCCTGACAAACGCATGCATGTCTCTGTTCCAGGGATATAGAAATATCCTTTACCATATGCATCGCAAACGCGAATATATTCTACAGGCTCTGGTTCTGCAATTGGTTTTGGAGCTGCTTGTGCTCCAGAAATTGCTAAACAAGCTGCTGTAGAGCTCAAAAAGAGGGATTTAATATTCATACTGGATCTCCAATGAAAGGTCGTTTATTCTTCGTTAGGAATATTATTTGCTTAACTTATTAGAGGCAAAAATACGCGATACTTGAATTCTAGCTATACTGATCTTTTTTCAATATACAAATATGAAATCACCTTTTTGAAGGATATTCATGTACTATTCAGGGAAATGTGGTAAAAAAAGCACAATTTTTGTTTTGTTAACTTTTTGTCCTCTTGGATCAATAAACAAGAAAAATCTTAGATATTTTTGAAAAAAATAGAAAATGTCTTGAACTTTCTGTTGATACCCTTTATGCACTCCGTTGGAGAGGTGGCCGAGTGGTCGAAGGCGCTCCCCTGCTAAGGGAGTAGGGCTCAAAAGGCTCTCGAGAGTTCGAATCTCTTCCTCTCCGCCATTTTCAATAAAATTAATAGTTATATAAAAGTTCGGGAATTTTGATTCCTTTAACTTATTTTTTTGTCTACCTCGAACCTTTTTGAAGCTTTTGTATTGCTTCTATTGCTAGCTGTGTTGTATTTGCTGTTTTGGTATAAAGTGATGCCATTTTATCTTCTGTCTAGCCCAAAAGCGCTTTCATTTGTGAAACTGTAGCACCAGAATTGTCCTGCACGAGTTGCTGCTAACTTTCTCAATCCATAGGCTGTTTTTTTATATCCACTGTATTACATGCATCACAAAATAAGTTTTCAAAACTTTCTTTAACGAGCTTATTTTTGCTTTTCCGCAAATAAATGTTTCATCTCCAATAGGACCAATTTTAAAGTTTTCTACGCAAATGAAATCTCAAGAGGGGTATCTGGTTTAGATCTTGTGGGATGTCTCTCTGTAACTTTAAAAGTGTAGTTTTTTCGTAACAAACTTTTGCTACCCATAAGCCTTGTGTGTCTTATGCATTGGTTTATGACTGCTACATATATGCCATAGAATTTTACAGTGTTTCTTGATTTGCTCTCACAAAATAAGCTGGATGGAGGTCCGTGTTGCTTCATTTATGCGTGATGTCAAAGCTATAATGACATCATCTGGTAAAGCCAACCAATATGTCTGAACTTTTTACTGCTATTTGAGATATTCTAATGCCTATTTTATGATAGAGCTCTATTTCATTGTATTCCAAAAATAAAGGAGTACAAACATGGATTTTGCATTAATCTTCCTTTAGGCTGATAAATGCAGCGTGTTCAGGTGCGTTTTTTCTGATGATTTTTAAAAACGGTATATCTCTCTCAAAGGCAAGTTTGCTTTAAATCTGTATGATTGTAATGCGAGAGGCTTAAAGATTTTATTTTTTTGAAAATGCAAATATGTTAGACATCTTGAGTGCTTAGACAAATACCTTCATAAAAGATCGTGATGTAAAAGAGCTGATAGCAGTGTGTTTGAAGGTCCTCTTCTCTAACCTTTATTTACGCACCCCGCACCTTTAAAACATATGGAAAATCAATAAGTTATTTTGGATAAAAAAGGGCATGGTGCCCAAAAGAGGCGGAGCGGGCTTTATTAGCAAGAATCAAATTATATAAATATGTGCAAGAGCGTATTGATGTCTGTAGTTTTTTATGTTCCAATAAAAAAATTAAGAATTAAAGAAAAAATCTCAAATCAAAAATTAAAGGTGGTCTAAAAGGTGGACGAGAGGGGGCGTTAAGTGAGAGCGATTCATCGGTTATCAGCATCATTCGTAAAGACTTCTCCTCAGGGTAAATATTGTGACGGGGCAGGGCTATGGTTAAATGTCCGAAAAGATAATACGCGCTCTTGGTTTTTTCGCTATACGCACCACAATAAGCGTCGTGAAATGGGACTTGGTCCTGTTACGAAACTTTCTTTAAAAGAAGCACGCGAGCTTGCTAGATATTATAGTGATATTCTTAAAGAAGGCAATGATCCTATTGTCTTTAGAGAACAGACTATTTTGAAACAGCAAAGCAATATTTTTCAAGAAATTGCGCAAGCGGCTTTTGAAAGCAAGAAAGCAGAGTTGAAAAATGAAGGCAAAAACGGCCGCTGGTTTTCTCCACTCGAGTTGCACGTTATTCCACACATAGGCAAATTATCTATAGAAAAATTAACAGCTAATATCATTCGCAATGTTCTCGCACCCCTTTGGCATGAAAAAGCAGATACAGCGCGAAAGGCACTTAACCGTATCAATATTTGTTTGAAATATGCCGCGGCTCTTGGTTTAGATGTTGATCTACAGGCTTGTATGAAGGCACGCGCGCTTTTAGGAAAACCACGTGCGACATCAACAAATATTCCTGCTATGCCATGGCAAGAAGTGCCGGCTTTTTATCAAAAGTTACAGGATGATATCCTCTCAAATTTAGCACTGAAGTTACTGATTTTGACGGGAGCACGGTCATATCCATTGCGCTATTTGCGCCTTGAACAAATTGACAAAAATATATGGACGATACCCAAAGAAAACATGAAAGGTATTGTAGGGAAAGTTTCAGACTTTCGCGTGCCACTAAGTGATGAAGCTTTGAGAGTTATTGAAAAAACTCTCCCCTTTGAAAAGAATGGTTTTCTTTTTTCTGGTCTTAAAGGCAACCCCATTTCTGATGCCACCATGGCAAAGTATATGACAGTTTGTGGTTTGACTTATCGTCCCCATGGTTTCCGTTCAAGCTTACGGGACTGGATAGCAGAGACAACGTCAACACCATTTGAAATTGCAGAATCTGTTCTTGCGCATTCAGTTGGGAATTCAGTGACGAAAGCTTATATGCGAACAGACTTTTTGGAACAACGGCGTGTTCTTTTAGAGCAATGGGCGTCTTTTATATCAGGAAAGGCTTGACAATATGGCATCAATGTGTCTATTGTCGAATCAGGTGCCTGAAAAACGCCTTAAATACACAGCGGGTGGATTGCCGAAACAATCTCTTTTCCGCATTTAAAGACTTTGACTCATTATATGCTACATGCGTATAATAGATTTGTCGGGTGTAGTTGCGCTATACAATACTCTTTATGGGGAAAGCGTAACGACGGACTGTGTACCGTGTTTTTCAGCACCCGGCACTCTTTTTGAGTGTCAATGAAAAACGTCTATTACACAGGAGTTCATAATGAACACTTTTATAGAAATCAGAGAAAGTACTTCTCATAGTGCTACCACTCAAACTATGTCTAGTCGTGAGATTGCTGAGTTGTGTGGGAAAAGACATGACCATGTCATGCGTGATATTAAGAAAATACTTGAAGAACTTAACGCCCCCAAATTTGGGGTGGTTGATTTTAGTGGTTATTACCTTGACAGCAAAGGTGAAAGCCGCCCTTGTTATAACTTACCCAAGCGTGAATGTTTAATTCTCGTGTCTGGTTACAGCACTGCTTTACGTGCAAAAATCATTGACCGTTGGCAAGAATTGGAAAAACAAGTAGCTATACCGCAAATTGACTATTCAAGTCCTCAAGCAATGATAGGTTTCTTGAATCATCTACAAAGTCAAATCGAGCAGAAGGATAACACCATTGCAGAATTAGCACCAAAAGCAAAAGCACTTGATGGTTTAAAACGCTCTGATGGTTTATTCGGTCTTATTGAAGCAGCAAAAATGCTAGAGGTACGACCTAAGGATTTAACGGATTATTTGCGAAAACATGATTGGGTGTATCGACGGGCTCCAGGGGCTCCGTTGTTACCTTATCAGGACAAGATCAAAAAAGGATTTATGGATTGTCCCGCTATTACCATTCAAAGACCTGATGGTACAGAAAAGGTGCTACCCTCAACTAAAATTACACCAAAAGGATTGGCATGTTTGAGAGAACAAATCTTTGGGGGTGTGCAATGAATACCAGTATAGACTTCTTATGTGATTTGTGGATGGCGTTGTTTCAGTTTTCTGATCGTGATGATGTTGAAGATAAGGCTTTTAATGCTCTCATTGAAACCATGGATGCAATAGAAAAAGCTTTGATTTTAAAACTTCAAGATGAATCACCAAATGCACTTAGAATTCTAGCAATGATTACAAATTTTGGATCTTTAAAACCTCCTTCTATTATGGAGCCCTTGTTGAAAACTTACAATCCAAATTTGGAGAATCCCATTAAAAAGGTTGCTTAAGTAAAAAGCGAAACTCTTCTCCCCGTCTCAAAAGCGGGGAGGGGATAAAGCTTTCAGTTTTTGCTTAGCCACTGTTTTAAATGTGCAAATACATTGTCTATCGCATCTGCGAGACGCGCGAAATTGAGAATCCATTTGCTAAAGAATTTTGCGCGTCTCAGAATATGTTTAGAGTCGGATATTTGGTTTTTGTGTAAAAATACTTACTAATGCATCCATAATACGTGAAAAATCAAGCGCTAATAAGAGTATAATGAATACAATCCATTTCGTATAACGAGACATCACTTTTACACTTTTGTAGGTCATGATGATTTCTTGAAGTAGTTCTTTTTCTGCTTCTGTAAGCTCTATATTGTCTTGTGTTTTTTTTCTAGCCATGTTTCCACCCACACACGCGTTCACCTAGATTATTGTGCTTTAAGATCTCTCTTGCTAAGTTTGAACTGATGGCGTTCAGATCTTTCTTGTCTAAATAAATTGGCAACCAGCCAACACAAGAAGAAACAACTTTATTTGTTGCGCAACCAGTCAGAGAGAGCAGAACGCACATCAGCATCACTTTTTTGATTAACTTCACTTTCCACCTCCAGCCGTGTTTTTGCTGTCTTTAGAGTATTTTCTGTTTGTTTTTGCTGTTCAACCTTCTTTCCAAGGGTAAAAGCTCTTGCTAAAATCATAAAAAAAGCGGCTAAAGCCGCGCCTGTTAGCATCAGATTTCTTTTCATCCATAAGATCATAGGCGGTGTTCCTGAAAACGTTTAGCGACCAAGAAAAGTCCAGTACATGCCGCTAAAACCATGATGGTTGCCAAAGCCCATTGGAGTGGTCCATTGCCTGCTAAAAAGCCTCCAAGACCTGAGAAAGAGCCAATAATAGGTGCAAGCGCTTCTGCTTTGAAAAGCCCCGTTGGCTCTTGTGTTTCTACTGTTTGATAATTGGAGGAAACATAAGCCCCTTTTACCCATAAGCCTGCTTCTGCTGCACGTCGGTGTGCGAGACCTTGAAGACGCTTCCCGCCTGCTTTTGTCCATTTCTGTAGCTCGGCTGGCACTGCTTCATATTCACCTTGATTGAGCTTTTTTAACAGTGTCGAGTTACAAAAAGCTCCTGTTCCTACATTATAACAAAAAGACACTAACGCCGCGAATTGTTCATTCGTTAATGAAACCGTAACAGCGCGTTCAACAGCATTTTCAAATTGTCTTAAGTCTTGGCAAAGAAGTTCTTCTGCTTGCTTTTCAGTGATTGTCATGCCTTCATAAATAAAAGGTTTTCCGGCGGTGTTTGTATGTCCATAACCTATTGTCCACACTCCAATGGCATCTTTATAGGCGTTCAAACGCAAACCTTCCCATTGTTTGATAAGTGCTAGTCCTTCTGATGATATTGTTCGCATATGACTCTCCATAAAAAATCCCTACACAAGGTGGGGATGCGTGAAAATATAAAATTGTAATTATTGCGTATTATTAAAAATCTCGTTTCATGTAACTTTTTTCTGTGTTATACGTTACATGAAACATAATGGAGATTTTGTTATGGCTACAATGCATGTCAATGAACGGGTTCAAAAACATCGCAACGCACAAAGGAAAGCGGGATTACGCTTGATGCAAATTTGGGTGCCAGATACACGCCAACCAAATTTTGCAGAAGAGTGCCGTCGTCAATGTCGCTTAGTGGCAAAAAGAGATAAAACAGATACATCTATGCAGTTGTTTATGGATCAATCTTTAATGGATGTTGATGGCTGGACAGAATGATGCGTGGATCTCTTGTAACAATAGCTATGCAAGGGGATTTTGGTAAACCAAGACCTGCATTGATCATTCAAGCTAATCAATTTAGTGAACATACAAGTGTAACAGTTTTACCAATTACAAGTACACTTGTTTCGGCGCCATTACTTCGTATTACTCTTTATCCAGACAGCAAAAATGGTTTACAAAAGCCTTCGCAAGTAATGATTGATAAGATTATGACGGTAAGATGTGAAAAAGTTAGTTCCACTTTCGGCTCCATTCCGGTAGATAAAATGTTAGAAATTGAACGCTGTTTGGCTGTATTTTTAGGAATAGTGAAATAAAAATTAGATTTCTTTTCGGATAGGAATATGCTTTTTATCATCATCAGATAGTTTTGTTTATATATCCTTTTCATCCATATGGATGACGCCTTCGCCTTCATCGCATGCATTGGGTGGAGCGTTTGGATCAAGGGTATCATCCTTGTCTGGTGTTGTGTTTGCAACGTTTCCAGCCGCATCTTCTTGTGATTCGTCAAAAAGCTCACACTCTATTTTTGTGGTGTAACCACCCATTTTATCAAGTTTGTGTTTGACGCTTTTGATGCGCCATTCTGCCGGAATATAAGGTCGGAAAGGGGGATCTTGAACAAGTTTTGCTTCTGCTTGCACAAAGGGATCTCCACCAATATCACATGAGAAAGAAGACTTACCGCGTGATGACTTATTACGATAAGCAGCAATGGCCGCAACAGCTTCTGATTGATTATGGTAGGTATATTTGAGTTCATGAAATGGTGGTTTTCCAACTTTGACTTCTTTTTTTTCACCACTGCGGATATCATGATAGGTTGCGAGAACACCGCCTTTTTTCTCTTCTTCTTGCTTTTCCGTTTCTTTTTCTGTTTTTTCTCCTCTCTCTGCTTCAGATGGATTTGGTAGATCATTTTCATCCATATGGATGGAGTTTTCATCATCATCTATCTCTTCTGGTGCACGTGCATCAGCCGCGGCTTTTTGGTCATCACCACCATCCGTTTCTAAGCCATTTGCTGCACCTGCTTCATCCCGTGCGCTGTATTTAAAATCCCAAGAGGTGCAATGTTTTTCATGGATAACAACAACAGGGAGTGTTTCGCCGGTGATGGCTTTGCCTTCGCCCCGTTTGGCGAGCACAAGTTTTCCATCAACGGGCTTTGCTACCGCATCATATTCTTCTGCAAGGCGTGTGGCAAAAGCCATATCACTTTCAGCAGTTTGATCAATGTGACGCACAACGATTTTTGCAAGAGAAGGATCAACCTTTGCACTATAACCATTACGCTGTGCTATTTCTTGAACAATACTGCCAAGGGTTTGCTGGTGATAGGATTGGCTTTTTGGGGTTCTGTAAGACGTGTTCATGGAGGCGGCGCGCCCTGTCACACTTAAGCTTTGTGGTGGGCTGCTTACAGAGATTTCGTCTATCAGATAGGCTCCCATATCACGGTTTTTACCGCCTTCATAGCCAAGTGTCACGGAAAGAACTGTTCCGATTAAAGGAATGTCAAGAAAGCCATTATCACTGTCGCGTATACGGTCATCAAGCTCTATGGTGATACGGTCGCTTTTGTCTTCTGCCTCATCAGTAATTTCAATCGACAAAACATAATCCATGAGAGTTTTGGTAATGTCTTCTCCATTTGCCAGAACCATGCAAAAAGGTTTCATGATTTGCTACCCCAAATTCTGATCACGGGTGTGGCTTTGGGATAGGGGAGGGACGGCAAAACTATTGTGATGCCTGCTGTTAAAATGGGTCCATAGTCTGCAAGCCCCAAATTCGCCGCATAGACCCGTTCAACAGCAAGCGCTTGTTGACCTTTGGCATAGTATTTCCAGCAAATGGCATCGACCATATCACCTTCTTTGGTTCTGTAAAGATCACTCATAGGTCTTCACCATATTCTCTCAATTTTACTGTAAATTCTTGTTTTTTGGGGGTGCCATTATGATGAAAAACACTCTGCTTTTCCTCCACGGAAAGAATGACAAACTTACCTAAGATTTTGCCTTGACCGGTCACAAGGATGTGAGGTCCCATATGCGCTATTTGTCGCAAATATTCGAGCTGTTTGTGACCGCCTTTAAAATCTGGATAGATCACGCCTGCTAAAGAAAATTCCGCATTTGCAACAGCTGGCAATTGAAGAGCAGCCTTTCTCCCCAAACGCCCTTGCTCCACCCATGGCACCCCATAAGACATATCAAGTGTTTGGTAAGCTGCTGTTTCAATCGAAAAAATAAAACCGCCCAAAGCTAACATCATGGTATTTAATCCGAAAGGCTAGAGGCTATGGCTAAACGTTGCTGTTTTGCATAGCGTTCAAGTGCTTGATTGACTGCATCTCTAATTTCGTTCTTGAGACCATTTGGTACTGAAATATTGAGATTTGTAATGGTTACACGGGCGTCTACTTCAACAGCTTTATGAACTGTAATGGGCTTAGGAGCTTTAAAGGCACCCACTTTATTTGTTGCCTGCATTTGTCCTGTTTCAACGACACTTGTATTAAAACCACTCTTGCGTTTTTCAGGCGGGGTATTTGTAACCGCTACTGTGTCCAGCATTCTTTTTGCGCGTGCATTGGTTTCATCGGTAAAGGTTTTAATCGTTTCTGTTGAAGTTTTGTTGATTGAAACATTAAAGCCTAGCTTTTTTTTCATCCAATTAGGCATCCAGCTGGTTAATTTGCTTATCATGCCGCTAAACCATTCAGACAGAGCATTCCATTGGCTTTTGATGCCGTCCCACAAGCTACCAATGAGATGAGCACCAGCTTCCATTAAATCGACCCCAAACAACCATTCAATCAATGCATTGATTTTTTTTGCAATCCAAGCGAGTGGTGAAAAGTTTTTAAAGAGAGTAAAGAGTTTACCAAAAACGTTACTGCATAAGCTAGCAAAAGAATCCCATAACTTGCTTATGAAATTCACGACTGTATCCCAGTTTTTGTAGAGCAGATATCCAGCTCCAACAAGTGCTGCAATACCGCCAATGATCCAGCCGATAGGAGTGGTCATGATTGCGATACCAAGCGATATAAAAGCAGACGCTGCTGCAGTTAATGCTGAAAGCAGAGAGCTTATAAGAGTCGCGGCAAGCGAAAGAAGAGCTGAACTAACAGAGACTAAGGCTGAAAAGAGTGTTCTTGCAAGAGTTACAGCAAGCTTCATAAATGCTGAACAAACTGTTCTTGTTGCTGAAAGCAGTGATTGACCGAGAGTTCTGGCAAGCCCTATAAAAGCTTTGTCAGCTGCGACTATTTTTGAAAATAGGGATTTTCCAAGAGTTGCAATAAATCTCATAAGAGTTGCAATAAGTCTCATAAATGCTGAACAAACTGAGCCTATTGCTGAAAACAGCGGTCCAGCAAAAGCAACAGCAAGTCTGATAACAACTGCACCAACTACAGTTAAGGATGTAGCCAACCATCCATTGATTTTGTCCCAGTTTTTGTAGAGCAGATATCCAGCTCCGACAAGCAATGCAATGCCGCCAAGTATCCAGCCTATGGGAGTAGTCATAATAGTGTAGCCAAGCATGACAAAAGCTGCACTCATTGCGGCTAATGCGGCAATAAGTGGACCAAAAATGAACGAACCAAGGGCTACAAGTCCTACTTTTAAGAGGGTTATTTCACCGATTAGCGGCTCCATCCAGCAAACCCAGCCTTTAATTCTCTCTGTAAGATCACGGATTCCTTTTCTCAAATCGGAGGTAGGATTAAGCAAATCATTAAAGACTTTTCTTAAGGTTTTTGCCCAGCTCGCAACGGTTGTTTGGATGAGGTCACGGTTTTCATCAATCAGGCGAGAAAAAGCATCAATCATATCATTGATCACGGGCATAAAACGTGCGCCAATAAAGCTCGCGATACCGCCTATTTTTTTCTTAAAAGCTCCCATTTTGTCACTTAAGTCTGCTGCATAGCGTGCAACATCGGCACCGATAAGCCATTTTCCTTTTCGTGCCTTTGCAAACAGTTCTTTTATGGGTGCCATCCCTTGTGCAAGCATGGCTGCCATTTCCTTGCCATCACCACCAAACAGTAGAGCGGCAATATGCTGTCTTTGTGCTTGATTTTTCATCTTACTCATCTTGTCGGTAATTTCTTCCAACAAAACGGAATTTGATTTGAGTTTTCCAGAAGCGTTTTTGACAGAAATGCCAAGCGCCTCAAAGCCCATAATGCCTCTTTTTTGTCCGGCATATGCTTGTGCTGAACGCCTGTTTAAAGTTGCTAAGGATTGTTGAAAGAGTTCAGCAGAATATCCTGAATTGTCTGCTGCATCACCCCATAACTGAAGTGCTGTAACACTCATGCCTAAATGCCGTGAGGCATGGTGAAGACTATCCCCCAGATGCATGGTTTTCATGGTGATGGCGGTCACACTTGCGATAAGGCCACCACCAGCAAGCCCTAAGACACCGGTAAAGAGTGAAGCACGGCTTGCCGCCACACCAAGGGCACTTTGAACGCCATGAAGGCTTTTTGTCATGTTTTTGACAGCAGCAGAAAAGCGAGGAATACTCAATCTATGTGAGAGTGTTTTTGACAATGTATCAAATTTTTTTTGAAGATGTTTAAGAGGTGCGGTGAGTTTGTCTTCAAGAGACAATTTTACCTTTGCATCAGCAACTTTTTCACTCATTTTGTCTTATACCTTTCTGCTGCTTGTTTTCGCCAGAATATTAACTCTTGCGGTTCCATTTCCATCATGTCTGGAAGAGACCAATGAAAAACAATGGCAATATCGGCTATGAGTTTAGCGGCGGTTTCCCAGTCGAGGTTTCCCGCCGCTTGATAAAAGACTCTAAAATCTCCCCAATGCTCGACAAGTCATGAATATCGAGTTCTCCAACAGCTTCATGGGGCCATCCAGAAAGGCGTGCAACCATAGCGATTGTTTGTTCAACACCTTCTTTCTTATCGATTGCTTGCACATCTTTTGTTTTGGGACGCTGTAAGGTGATCGTGGTATGCTTTTCTCCTTCAAAGGTCACAGGGATAAGTAATTGATGTGTAATGCTTGTTTGTATTGTCATTTTTACATTCCTAAAAAGTTTTTATGATCTGCTAATTGATTGACGCTATTGAATTTTCTGACTAAGTTGAGGACGTCTATCTCAACAATTTCCACATCCTTCTGGACATATTTGAAATACTGCAATGTGAAGGTCGCAGTGGATGTTGCTTTGCTTCCTGGTTGCCATTCTGCCATTTCAAAGCCTTTGCAAAGTCCCCTCATAGTTATGACAACACCTTCTGCTGGTGTGCCTTGCGCTTGCATTGAACTGCGCAATGAAATGTTCACATCAGAGCGCCCTAACAGCGCCATCAACTCTGGAGAGCAATCAGAAATGGTCATGGAGAGGATGAGGGTTTCAAGACCAAGATCAACCTCAATGGACGAATCCATGCCTCCGCCGCGATAGTTTTCAACGACCAAGCTTAAATTTGGTAGTGTTACGCTTTCGCATTTTGCTTGATAGGGAATGCCGTCGACAAAAATGTTAAAATATTTCAAAACTCTTGGTAAAACGGGGATAGTCATTAAAAAATCTCCTCTAAGTAATCATTGACAATGCGTGAACGGAATGTGATGTGTTCTGCTGGTGTTGTTGGTGTGAATTCGACATTGAAATAGACTGTGCCGCTCTCAATGGCGCTTGCTGTATTCAATTCTGGATCAGGCGTGCATTGTCCACCAAGAATGGCGCCTTGTGCTTTTAAATCACGCAAATAGGCATTGACGCTTTCACTCACGTCATGCATGTAGGTTTTTTTGATATTGCGGTCGACCGCCCATAGATGCCCACGCAAAATAGCGTCATTGATCATATCTGCGGTTCTCACTACCGATAAGAAAGCAAACTTTGTATCGCTTGAAAGGGTGCGATTGCCCCAAAGACGATAACCATTTTCACGAATAATTGTTGTGATGTTTTGTTCATTGAGAAGGTTGGCACGGCTTGATCTATCACCAATGGAAAAATCAATGGGACGCGCAGTGCCAACAATGCCATTGATCACTTTGTTTGAAGGAGAATGCCAAAAACCATTTGCAAAATCTGTTTTGGCAATGACACCTGCAACTGCCGCACTTGCTGGTTCTTCTAGGATTTTTCCACCACGATTCACCTTTACAAAAGGGTCAACTATAATGGCGCGCTTGGAGTCAAAATCCTTTGCTGTGCTAAGTGCTGCTTCATCGGTTGTATTGGGTGCATCAATCACCACAATAGCGCGTAGACGCTCTGCAATGCCAATCAACTCTGCTGCTACAGGATTAGAGGTTGTACTGATTTCGGCTTTTGCTGTTGCACCAGTTCCATCACCTTCAATCGTTACAGTGGGGGCGGTTTGATAATCAAAGCCATTTTCTTTAATGACAACAGAAGTTACTTTTCCATCTTTCAGGATTGCTTCTGCTTGTGCACCGCCAGCAATTTTAACAGTTGCTTGAGTGTAACCGCTTCCTTGGTTGATCACATCAATCTTGCTAAGACTAACAGGGCGTTGATGTGTAAAGCCTGGAGCAATCAGAATGCGTGGTGTTTGTCCCACAATGGATTGTGCTCCAATCAAAGCATGGACGCCTTCATAAGCGCCATTTACGTTCACACCGCCTAGAATATTGGTGAGTGTTGCATTTTCATTGTCACCCTCGTTCACGCGCACGACGATAACAATGGCACCCACTTGCTTGAAAATGAGATCAAGGGCATTGGGTAGGGTGCCTTGACGCTTGCCTGTTTTATCCAGTTTAGCGGCTTGTGAAAGTGAACCGGTAACCAAAACCGGTGTGTTAAGAGGAAAGGCTTGTTCATCCGCATCGGGTGCCGTGCCAACAATCCCGATAACGGCCGATTGAACCGCGCGAAGGGGACGGGTGCCGTCGTCAACTTCAATGACTTCAACACCGTGTAGAAAACCTGTTGCCATACTTTATGCTCCTTAAAATTAAGTGGTGAATGAAAATGAATGGGAAAAATGAGAGGCGAAATGCCGCTTTTGAAAAAGCTTCGTTTTTAATCAGTACTTTTTAAAGGTTCTTCAAAGATCTTTTTAGAACCCGTTTAATGAGTATTGTTTCTTTTTTAGAAATCACAATTTGAGATGATCAATTCTTTAGCTGGAATCGCATTATTTGAGGCGTTACACGAATAAAGTGTTCTCATCTCTTTTATTTTAAATTGGTTAAAGGTTTTTCGGATTTCAGGCACATCATTGAGAGAGAGAAGGAACTTTCCCTTTAATTGTGCAAGCAGTGTGGACATTGTCTGATAATCCTCTCGCTTAAACAAATCCTTTCCATAGTAGTCCTCAACACCCCAATAAGGTGGATCAAGGTAAAACAAGGTGTTTGGCCGGTCATAGCGAAGGATAAAATCAGACCAATCTAAATGTTCAATGGTGACACCTGCTAAACGCCGGTAAATAAGCTTTAATAACGCTTCAAGTTTGAATGTATTAAACCGTGCACTGCAACTTACTTCAACCCCAATCGTACGATTGGCAACCTGACCACTAAAACTCAATTTCTGCAGATATAAAAATCGCAAAGCTCGCTCTAAATCTGTGAGGGTCTTTGGGTCTTGCAAAGTGAAACGTTCAAACGCTTCACGGCTGCTAATCTGGAACTGCAACAAATCCATAAAAGGATGATAATGGCGTTGCAAAACCCGAAAAAAATTCACCACATCACCCAAACGATCATTGATAATTTCAGTAGGTGGAATCAATTTCCTTCTAAAGAATATTCCTCCCATGCCAACAAAAGGTTCAGCATAAATGCTATGAGGAATGCCTTCTATGATTTTGGTAATGGTTTTTGCTAACCTTCTTTTCCCACCAATATAAGCAGCAGCTGGTGCGATAGGATCAACAGATTTTAATTTTTCTTTACAAAGTGTATCCATCATTTTTTAACACTCTTTCATCTATAATAGCCATCTTCTCACTGTTTCCAAGTGATAAGAAGTGGCTGCGATGTTGAGTTGAGTTGCATCGGACGGGTTGGTCGCTAAACTTCTCCCGTTGGCTGGGGAACCAGCCCAGCCTCTATTTTTGTGTTTTGTTTTCTCTTGTTTGGTGTTTCTAGGATAATTTCTGCGGTATATCCGCTTGATTTTTTTATAGTGATGGATAATTAGAGTTGCTTGCCTATAAGCTATTAATCTCTGCACGAAATCTTTGGAGTAAAAAATGGGGTGACCAGCTATGATTTCGGGACACCCCTCTAAAGACAAAGAATGACTTCGCTATAGCTTAGACTTGGTCGTCTTTCTCTTGTGGTTTTTTTATAACCATTTATTCTTTCCACAATCTTATAAGAACAGCACCATCCGCTCCAGCACCGCTGTCATATTCATCCCTACTAGCACCGGCACCTCCGCCCCCAAAACCACGCCCTGCTTTTCCTGAAGGAAAGCCACCTTTTGCCGTTCCTCCACCACCTCCTCTTGATGTATCGCCTCCAGCATCACCTCCGTTACCACTTTTTTTTCTACAATTCCTTCAATTCCATTCGTTCCAGCATAACCATTTCCTCCTTTAGCAAGTCCTAGGAGATCATCTGTTGCCCAACCAAAATTTCCACCAATGCCCCCAGTTCCACCAGTGCCTGAATAGTAATAAGTATTTCCCCTTGACATACTATAATAAGCACCCCCACCACCATGTCCTCCTGTAGCGGTAATAAAATTCTTTCCAATGGTTGTTGTTCCTCCAGAGTTTCCTGTCGCACCGTGTGATGCAACAGAAGTTCCTCCTTTACCAATGATGATATCCTCATGCCCGTTTAAACTGGATTTATAGCCATACCACACGGAACAACCGCCGCCGCCGCCACCACCGCCACCGCCATAAGACCAAGAGGAACCACCACTACCTCCGCCGCCCCAGGCTGTAATCTCAACTTTGGTTTTATCCGTTACCCAATCTGGCCATTGAATTTTCCCATCCTGTGTATAAAGTAACTCAGCATCAACAAGCGCAGACCAATTAATGACTTTATTACTCAAAGCTTTTTTTAAGATCTTTTTTGTTTCTGCTAAGATAGCTGCATCCACTTGTGATTTGGTATAAATAAGGTCACCATCAACTTTAAGCGGTCCTTTCAACTTGCTTCCCGTTGCGCTTAAACTTGTAACCACTTCACCATTATGTCTGATACTCAATGACGAATTATCATTATCCATGATACTCAATGACACATAAGCATTACCCATGAAACCCAATACTGAATGATCATGGTGCGTGAAGTTTTCAGACGAATTGCTTATGAGTTCCAAGCCATCACTCATAGTGACTTTTTTTGTAAACTTGTTATAATCCTGCCATTCATTGGCTTGTTTCAAGCGTCCATAGGCTGTGAGGTCTTCATTAAGCTTGGCTCTAAATGTATCAAGACCTACAATATCTTCGGTTTTATGTTGGTGTGCGCCTAACAGAGAAACAGCACTGCCAAAAGTGAAGTTATTATTGCTTGATTTATAGAGAACATAATTGTTGGCTGCATCTTGTGCTCCCTCGATATCGCTTAAATCGGCAAAAGTGAAGGTTTTATCGGCTGCCATTTTGCCTTTGAGGGCTGCTTCAAGATCTGCAACATCACTTATTGTGTGCGTGTGTTTTAAAGGCGCTTTTTCGTCTATTTTTTCCTCAACATCTGCTATTGCCTGATCAATTTTGGTCAAGTTTTCCCGCAAGATTGGGAATTCAGAACTGATAAAACGTCCTTCTTTAGGCAATTCCATGTCGAGTTTTTTGGTTTTTGTCATCTCTGTTTTTCCCTCATAATATGCCAGCGCCAAAATCACTCACCATGGACCGCGCGGAAGGTCCACCGGTAAGCGTGAGTTTGAGGCGCGCTTGTTTGGCTGTTTTGTCGTGGCTTACAAATTTTCGCTCTGTCCAAAGCGGCTCGGATAACTGCTCTGTTTCCTCTAATGTGAGAGGAGTAAAAGCACCATCATCCAGCTGCATCTCGAGTGTAAAGGTTGCTCCACCAGGCAAAAAGGTTTTGATATAGCTGGTCAACCTTGCCTTTTCGCCAAAGGCAAAAGCACGGGTGACATAAGTGGCTGTTTTATGAATTTTTCCTGCAATCAATTGCACTGGAGCGAACAAAACCGGTGAGAGTTTTTCTGTGCCTTTGAGAATGGCGCGGAGCTTAACTTTTTCACTGATATATTCGGTAAGGCTTAGCAATTGAAAGGGAAGGAGTTGATAAATCGCGCCGTTGTTTCGTTCAATTTCAAAGATGACAGAACAATCGCTTGAAGGCAATTCAATGGCTGCACGCACTTGCAAATCAGAGCAGTCAACAAGATCAAAAGTGCCAAGATCAATGGTTTTTTCTGTTTGTGTATAGCGTGCCGCCAGCACTCGAAAGGCTAAGGCCTCATCTTGATGCGCGGTCCATGTCTGTGCATTGACAGAAGAAAAGCGTGGACCCGTCACATAAGGATGGCTTGAGACATATCTCTGATGTTCTGCATCAAAATCCCCAAGCTTTGCTAAGGAGACAGAATGATCACTATCATCTGTCTTGATGACAAAAGCCGTTAAGCGGTCATCCATCACAAGGAGTGGTACATCATAGCGTGCCTCTGCCCAACCTAGTTTTGCACCCTTCATGGAGTAAAAACTTTGTGCTTGAATATCGGCGGTCGGATAACCGTTTTCTGTGGTGACCAAATCAATCACCAGATCATGGTTTTGATTGCCAATTTTGCAAAGATGAAAGTCAACACCGGTGATTTGCCGTGTTTCATCGGGGGTAAAGACTTGTGCTTGCGGGTCCACTTGTGTCCAGATTTTCACCGTGGTGGTGCGCCGCATCACTTTCACATCAATCACACCTTGACCGGTAAAAAGCCCTGTTGCAATTGTTCCACCTTTTCCTTGTGCGATAACATTTTTGGTGCCAGCAGTAATATTTTTAGGAATGGTAAAAGCTCCTTCGAGCATACCTTTGGCGTCGGCAACAAGGCGGTTCTTTGGCAAGACATTTACACCATCAAAGGTAAGGATTTCTAAGATTTCTCCTTTGGCAAAACCTTCAATTTTAAAGTAAAGTTCAATTTGCCTTAAAAAGTCGATTTGCTCTCTGGTCGCACTCACCAAATCATCACTGATTTCTGTTTTACGGATGCTTCTCCCACGGTTCCATCCCATATTGAGTTGATTGGTCACGCTTGAGAGCCAATCGGTGCGCTGTTCGTGCCAAAAGTCTGTCGCGGGTGTGAGGGTTACTGTACCAGGTAAGGGGGCAAAATTTTGATAAGGGTTGATTTTTTCGCAAGCCGTTGTCAATTCTTGCGCAATGATCACTGCATTTGTCCAGTCAAGGGTGACAGGGGCTTTTAAAGGTGCCGTATAGAATGTTGGGTCAATGGCAAGCTGCAAAATGCCGTTGCCTACGGCACCTGTTTGTTGAAAGCCTTCATCTCTGTAAGAGTCATCAAGAAAAGGATCAGCAAACATGCCTTTTTTGGCAACAGGCTCTTTAGAGTCGACATTGCTTTTAATGCGCTCTAACTGCATTAACCGGTCAAGAGAAAGCACCCGTTGAAAATAACGCCACATCTCATCATAAGGCGCAACCCGTGTGCCATCATTGACCACAACCGGCGTTTCAAGCCAATTGTTGGTGATCGTTGCAAGGGACAACACATCATCAGGGACACTGGGTGCCATAGGTTGGTCTGCGGAAATCCCCTTGATGTAAACCACATTACCTTGTGTGTTCAGTCCTATACGGTCAATACGGGGCAATTTGTAAGTGTAACTGACGATAATATCACCACCTTGCGCCCCATCTGAGACGGTAATTTCCTGCGCTGTTACTTTATCAGCCGTGATTTTTGAACGGTAACGATAAGTCACCTTATAGCTGCTCCCCGGTAAAGGTTCATCCCCCACAGGCGCCCAATCAATGGTGTCTCCTGTCTTTTTAAAATCCGTCCCTTCTTTAAATTCCTTACTTCCTTGAACGACTTTGATAAAAGAAGTGATGCTTTTATCGGGAACACCATCACGCCCTGCAGCAACTGCACCACGGGTGACGTTAACGGTTTTTTCTTTTGTCAACAAAAGAGACTGAATATCGGCAATGGGGGCATAATAGCTTTTAAAGGTAAAGCTTGTTTTGCCTTTTTGGGGCGCAAAAATATGCGTTTCACTAGGAACAACGCTTGTCGAAAAGTCCTCGCGTTCTTCATGGCGCAAAGCAGCAAGGCGTTTGCGTTTAAAGCCGTTGATATTGGCTTCTCCTTCTTGAATACTAAAGACTTGGCAACCATTGTTTGCTCCTAATGCGCTCACACGGCAGCCACTCACGATATAATGTCCATGCGCACGGTCATAAGTAGCAATGGCTTGCATGGCCGGTTCAAGTAATGAGGGGGATTTTTGATCAATCAGAACACCATCTTGCAAAATATAAACCGGAAAGAAAGTACCTTGCTGTGCATCCTCTTTCAGTGCCCAAACAAGCTTAGCACTCTCGCGTGCAGCACCGGGCTCTCCTTCTGCCAAAGTGCCAGGGACTTGCCCCAATAGCTCTGGATCATCTTCGTGTGTTATCCATTTTTTTTGCAGCTTCACACCAATTTCCAAGCGCCCAATCATGGCAACATTGTTGAGTACAGCGGATGCTACGGGGAAAATATCGCCTGCGATATAAATCTTGCCCTCTGTTAAAGTGACGGTCTTTGTCTCTTTGTTGACAAAAGCATCAGCTCGTTCAACGCGGTCTCCTTCTTGTGCCACAAGGCGCCCCAAACGGTCATGCCTTCCCCTTATAATGGTTTGAACTTCATTCAGTTCACCACTTTGAATAAAGGGACGCGTGCCATAAAAGACAACGCTTTGTTGTTCCTCTTTGCCACGAGATCTGTCAATTGCAAAGGGTAAACCACTTTCATGCTTCATATTAAAACCTCAATAAAATCTTGAATTGTTCGCGAACATCGGCACGCAAAGGAATATTGACAGGCGTTTTGAGTATCTCGACACCGCCATTGAGTTCATCAGGCTCCAACCAAAGCTTGCCAAGGGCTATGTTTTCTGCGGGGGTAGCATGAACGAGAACAGAAACAAATGCGGCTTGCTTGCCATCAACATCCTGAAAATCTGTTCTTGCTGCTAGAAAAAGCGCTGTGCCCCTCGGGGAGGGCTGATAGTGATTGCCTGCATGGCTGTACACACCCTCCAAAGCCTGTTCGACAGGTGCTACAGCATAGCATCTGCGATACCCAATCACGCCATCTTGGCTGTCTCGTAACACGAGATAAAGCGTGCGGTTGCAAAACCACTCTGCCATGAGTATATCGCGTTCATGTTTTTTGACCGAACACCACGGAAAATTTGCCATGTCCCATGGGTAATCAATCTGGTCGAAGCTTAATTCTTCATCCCCATCATCGATCCAATTGCCAATAAGCCTGCCTTCTTCTTTACTAAGAAGATGGGTGCTCTCTGTGGTGCGCCCGAAGGAAAACAAAGTGCCCCCAGCTGTTATGCACACACCGCTTTCATACTCCAACATGCTGTCATCAAGCTGTGACATATTGCATTCAACAGCTTGCACATCATAGCCATTGACACCACGGCGAAAATCAGAGCGCAAACTCTTGGAAAGATCTGTGATGGCTTCAATGGCTTCGAGCTGTGTTCGTTCAGGCAATTGATCAAAGTAAAGTTGAAAGGAATTCCACCACGCACGTCCCGTCCAGGCTCCTTGAAAGCGTGCTGTAATTTGAAGCCATTCAAGCCCTCTATCAATGGCGGCAAGAGAACCACGCAAACGCTGCCATTCAAGCCCTTGATCAATCAAATCATAAAGGTTTGGGACATAAGGTGTAAGTTCTCCAAGCCCGTATTCTTCAATCAGCCACGGCAAGAAGCGGGGAGGGCGGGTGATAAGTTTAGAGCGTGCAATCCCCAAAACAGAACCATCAATATCTTGATGAAAGTCGCAAGCATCGGCAAGGCGTTTTTCAAATTCTGTTGCATTGCTTGGGAGTAGGGAGCCAACCATTAGCGGGCGCGCCCTTTGAAGTTTAAGGTGATTTTTCCAATCGATAAAACTTCTTCATCACAAACCGCACTGTCTTGTGTTGGTGTAATGGCGATAACTTTCTGGACACCAGCAATCATTAATTTTGAAATCCACCACGAGAGGCTTAATTCACGACCAATGGCTTGTTCTTGTTGCCATGCGGCTCTTAAATTTGCTTCCATTGTCGTGAGAATTTTCAAAGATGTTTCCGGTAACAGCCAAACATCTGCCTCTAAATCCAGCACTTTTTTGACAGCAGCGTGAACAATGATTGTATCATTGGTCATGATGATATTTTTTCTGTGAAGGGCTTGTGAGACTGTTTGTATGAGATCTTCAGAGGCTGTTCCTTCTTCATTGTTGCCAAAAAGAGCAACATAGATAGTTGGATCTTTGCCTTTACGGTAAACAATCGCATCCTTAACACGATTATCTGCTGTTAAGGCTATAAGCTTGTAATAGGGCTCTGTCCCGCTACCGTTGCCACCACGCGCATGAAGTTGAATACGTTCCCGATATCTCTCATCACTTTCACCCTCCATGCGGGCAAGACCATGCCAGTTTCCCAAAGCATCAAGAGATTCACCGGTTGCAAAATCAAGAATGTTGTTGCGTGCCGCTTCGTTAATACGCTGTCTTAAAAGCAACTCTCGATAGCTAAAAGCCTCAATGACTTTGACTGCCGGATCACTTTCAAGAATGGTATATTCAGGCAAAAGCTCTTTTAAATGGGCAAGAGCAGCAGCCCGTATTTCCTCAAAAGAAATTTCTGTGATGATTTCTGGTTTTGCAAGCGCCCCATTCATTGTATCAATAGTCCTTCCATGGTAATGGGCTTGCCTGAAGGCAAATAAATGCCTTCAAAGGACAATAAAACTTGTCCAGCCTCATTCCATTTAAAATCAATTGTTTTCAGTTTAAAACGCGGTTCCCATTTGTCTAAAGCCTCAGCAATAGCGGCATAAAGGGTAACAGCAAAAGCCTCATTCACCGGTGCATCAATGAGCTCAGCAATGCGTGAACCATAGTCACGCCGCATCACCCGTGTACCAATCCGCGTTGACAAAATATCAAGGATTGATTGGCGCAAATGCGCAATGCCGGTCAATGGCTTTCCTGTTGTGCGGTCCATTCCACTGTTCAATTGGGGCCTCCTGTCATAGAACCACCAGGGGAAACACCACCATGAACATGGCTGTTTCCAATATTGGTGCCGTTATGCTTTAGTCCACTTGAATGAATGGAAACATTATTCCCAGAATGAAGAGAGAGACTATCATTCGAATTCAGTGAAACGCCACCATCCGCTTTCAAAGAAATGCTGCCCTTTGCATTCAAACTTAAGTCACGTTCTGAAGAAATTTTTATACCTTCTGGTGCGTTAAGCTCTAGCTTGCCACCATCACCTTTAAGAGACACGCCATCCGCAATGGTGAGGATAAATTTTCCACCTGATTTGATGTGAATGCTATAGCGGTTTTGTTCATCATCATATTCAAGGCTGGTTCCATCAGGGTATATAGTTCGGTGAATGTTGCCTTTATCGGCCGCTTGATGAGCATCTGTATGAATGGAGCCAACAATCACCCCTTGTGATAAATCCCCCGATGATGAAACAACCACCACTTGCTCTCCAACATCGCGCCCTTCATAAGAGCGTGTTTTACCGGCGCGGGCTTGGGTGTCTGGAATCCAGTCACTGAGAAGATTGCCACTTTTTATCCGATAGCGTGCGTTTTTATGGTCGACATGGCTAATCTTACCCACCACAACCATATTTGCCACACGTCTCTTTAGATCGGTGATTTCTTTATCGCGCCGCTCTAACATGTCCACCTTCAATTTTATGGTATTTATCTTTATTTCTCGCGCCTGTTTCTGGTTCAAAGCTTAAGAAAGGTTCAACGATTCTTGCTATTACACTGCCTTCTTCTTCATCCATGTTGGGGATATTTGTCACATAAGTGACCTCAAAGGTTAAAATTGCACCATGGAGTGCTAGAGCACCATTATCCCCAAAGGCAAAAGCAATATTTTGCAGGCGGCATGTTTCAACTGTATTGTTAAGATTGGGATTAGCATAGAAAATTTCCTCAACCTCCCATGCTAATTGGTCAACAAAACGTGCTCCATCTTCACATGTCGCATAACATTCAACATCCACCGTTAAGACACGCCGTCTTACTCCATAATCATAGCCATCTTCAATTGTTTCGCTTTGTGTTGAGATATTAATGGCTGACATTTTCTCAACGGAAAAGTTGAAATCACGCATATTGAAAACATTGTCATCAGCTGCTGTTTTTGCGGCTTTAATCAACGCAACAAAACTTTCCCTGATCGTCTCTCTGGGATGCATGGGGGCTCCTGTCCAATTAAGTGTATAAAATGATTGACTAGGATTAATAATGATACTATTATTGGTTATGAGCAATAAAGTTGAAAAAATAATCAGCTTGATGAAAGCATCACCAAAGAACATCAAGTTTTCAGATTTGTTGGCTGTATGTGTACATTTTTTTGGAGAACCGCGGAACAATGGTACAAGCCACTTTGTTTTTAAAACCCCGTGGCTTGGTGATCCCCGTGTGAATATTCAAAAAGATTCTGGTAACAAAGCAAAAGCTTATCAGGTCAAACAAGTCTTACAAGCGATAGAAAGGATGAAACATGAACAATAATCATTATACATATCGTGTTTTGTGGTCGCAAGAAGATGAGGAATATGTCGGATTGTGTGCAGAATTCCCATCCCTTTCATGGTTAGATGCTCAAGCAGAGAAAGCTTTAAAAGGCATTATGGACCTTGTTTCAGAAGTTGTTGAGGACATGCAACACAACGGAGAAGAAGTTCCTGTGCCTTTGTCACATGGTAAATACAGTGGTAAGTTTCAATTAAGAATACCACCAGAACTCCATAGAAAACTTGCAATACAAGCTGCTGAAAATGGTGTGAGTTTAAACAGATACATTTCTTCTAAACTATAATTTCCCTTTTGATAAATATTCGTTTTTAACCACCTCCCCACGTTTGAAGGTAGGGAGGGAAGGCATGTTTTTAAGTTAAGCAACCTTTTTAATGGGAGGCTCCAAATTTGGTTCATAAGTTTTCAAGAAAGGGTCCATAGCCATGGGAAATTCTGAAGCTCCGAAATCTGTAAGAACTGCCAGAATCTTTGTAATATTCGGCACTTCATCTTGAAGTTCTAAAATCAAAGCTTTTTCTACCATGCGCATGACCTGCACTAGCGTGTTACAATCCTCATCTCCAACGCTTTGATGATTGGAAAATTGAGACAACTCTATCCATAAATCACATAAGAAATCGACACTGCACTTCATTGTACACCCCCAAAGATTTGTTCTCTCAAACATGCCAATCCTCTAGATGTGATTTTCGTTGAAGGCAGGACCTTTTCTGTACCATCCGGTCTTTGAATGGTAATAGCAGGACAATCCATAAATCCTTTCTTGATCTTGTCCTGATAAGGTAACAGAGGCGCCCCTGGAGCCCGTCGATACACCCAATCATGTTTACGCAAGTAATCCGTTAAATCCTTTGGTCGCACCTCTAACATCTTTGCTGCTTCTATCAAACCGAACAGCCCATCAGAACGTTTTAAACCATCAAGTGCTTTTGCTTTGGGTGTTAACTCAGCAATCACATGATCTTTCTGCTCGATTTGATTTTGTAAGTGATTCAAAACGCCAAGTAATGCTTCGGGTTTGGAGTAGTCAATTTGCGGTGTCACTACTTGTTTCAAAAGCCGTTCACATTTGATAAAGTATAAACGCGCTTCTCTACCTTTCTTATTATTCTCAAGCATCGAAAGCTCTTTAGCTACATTTAGTGTAAGGTAATATTCCTTTAACACTACATTTTGACGTTCGCCAGTTTTGGCGAGCGTTAAAATATAATCTATTCCCTCTTCTAAATTGTATTTGATAATACGGTCTTTAATCCAATTGGAAAAGTCTCGTTTTGCCTCTAAGAATGCGTGCAAATCACGTGCATTAACAGTTTGAACAGTATCGCCATCAATAACCTGTTCTCTAATTTCTATAAGAGTATTCATAATGAATTCCTTATGGTTAGACGTTTGTTAATGACACTCAAAAAGAGTGCCGGGCGCTAACAAACACGGCCATAAGTCCGTCGTTATGCTTTTCCCCAAAGGGTATTTTATGGCATAACCACACCCGACAAGATTATTATATGCGTGTAACATATAATGAGTCAAAGTCTTTAATGTATAGAAGACTGATTATTTCGGTAACCAATCCGCTTATGGTTCTAAGGTGTTTGTTAGGCACCTGATTCGATTATTCATATTGTTGCTACAATGTCAAGTGGTAATATCATTATTTTAAAAATAACTAGAAGGTATGTAACAACACACCAAATAAAGATGTCTCATTGTTTTACTTCTCGCAAGATAAGTTTATACATACCGGATTCAGAGGCTTGGACATCTGTAACAATGAAGTGTTCCTGAGTGGTATCTTCAGTGTTTTCAGGAGCCATCACAACAACACTATCTTCAGGCTTTGGAGGTAAGCCTCCAATGTCTTTAATACAAAGATCAAGTTCCTTTCTTGCAATTGTCGTGGGGATTCTACCACCGGCGTCCGATTCCGAATGCTTGATGCCGTAAATCGCTGTAATCCGAAAAGATTGCTGGTTGTCCTTTCGCCTGTAGATGATGGGCTGCCCAAAAGTGTTGCGCACATCTTTGACCATTTTGTTGAGCAGCCCGTGCCATCGCATGTTATTTCGCTCCAATGACTGCTTTAAACAGCATTTCAGGGCGTGTGCAAATGTAAAGCGGATAGCTGTACACTTCAGGTTTCACCCATGCATTACGGTCGTGGTCGACGATTAGCATCGTGTAGAGAGGTTTTCCAACCGTGTTGGCAAAATCCAAGCTTTCGCCAGGGGCAAAGGTTTTCTGAAATACACCAGGCGCATCAACAGGAAAGAATTGACATTCATCAGGCTTAATTCCTATAGCGCGCTTTGTCCCAGCTTTTGCACTCACATTATAGTTGTGAATGCTTCGATAATTGATAAAAGTCACACCCGCAAAATCAAAACTGCCAAAGCTCCCCGAGCCAAGAGCACTTGGTGTTGCAACACCTCCTGCGCTATTGAGGGTCTGTGCTAAGGCTGTGTTTAAATAGGTCTCACGAATTGTTTTATGGTTTTTCAACTTGGAAAAGAATTCATTTCCACAAAGCCCAATAATCCGTGAACGATCAGAAAATGCTCCTTTTGAAGCTTCAATCATTCGCATAATGACTTGGTCAACATGGTCAGCAACATTGGTTGTTTCTGTATTCAGTTTAAAGTCAATGGGCTTTGGTGGTGTGATTTCCCATTCTTTGTACCAATCGACAATCACCGAACCATCAGCATCAAGGACAACACCTTGAACAGCGCCAAGCTGCATGTTTTCCCATGTCAATTCGATTTCAGAAATCAGTTTCTTTTGTTTTCTGGCAATATATTTCATTGCCGTCTCTAACTGATCTTCTGTGCCAAATTCACGCCGATTTTGGATTTCTTCTGATTTCACGGTATCACTTTTGGCAATACGTGTTGTTTTGAAAAACCGAAGGTTTCTGCCATCTCTATCGCCTTCTGCTAAAGGTACCCCGCGTTCACTGGTTTGAATAAGCGAAAATGTATTGTCACGTCGTTCAATCCCCACCACTGTGGTGCTGGTTTCAACTTCTTCAAAGAGATTGAGAGAACTCACAAGACCAGGTTGAAACTCATAGTTTTCAATGGCTTTCATCATTGTAATGCTTGAGAAAGCATCATGTTTAAAAAAATTCATATCCATGTGCGCATTCTCCTATCGCAATAGAATGTTGTTGTGGTCTTCTAAAGACTGAATGGCTGCTTTCTTCTGCTTGTCTGTGATGGCATCTGGCCATAGCAGTTCAGAAGCTTTTACAGTGCATAAGCGTGCTGTAATGACGGCACGTTGATCTGCTTCAGATGCATCAACAGTGGCAAAAGAAATCCCTGCCGGTGTTTGACTGCCATCTGATGCTGCTGGATTAAGGGGGACATAGTATTCTGTTGCGGTTATCTTCCCCATGACAGTTCCCGCTTCAATGAATGCTCCTGATGCAAACACCACTTCTTCGTTTGACATATCAGGGTCGTAGGGTCCAAGATAAGCGCCATTGCGTACGTCTTCATAAACAATATTATTCATTTCACTGCCCTCCAAGCTGCTTCCCATTTTGCATGAATCTTTGCCTTGTTTGTCCCATCACTATGAGGAGCATAAGGCGATACTTTTAAAGAGGCGCTTTGAGAGCTAGCAGCCGTCAACACACATTGGCGTGCTTTCTCGAGACTCATACCATTTTGAATAGCTTTTGCTGCATCAAAAGAAACGCCTAGGCGCTTTGCTTGCCTTTCAAGGGTTGTTAGAGCTTTTGCGCGCTTTCTTTCTTTTTCAAGCACGGCTTTCATGCCTTCGCGCTTGTCGTCATGGTCCTCATTGTCTTCATCCTCATTTTCGTTTTCTTCGTCGTCAAAGATTTTGGCATTTTTGTCGATGTCACTATCGTCTTCATCCTCTTCGTCTTCGTTGATGATGTCGACGATCTTTTCATCTTCCTCTTCTGCCGCGCGGTATTTTGTGCGTGCCATGTGTTTTGTCCTTCTTTTGTTGTTGATGTTGGGTTTTGTGATATGGAATCCGTTAAGGCTTCCAAAGCTTGCGCAAGTGTGCCTTGCGCATCTGCTAATCCAAGCGTAAGAGCTTGGGTGCCTATAAAAGTTTCTGCTTTTGTGTCACGAATTGCATCAGCATTTAAGCGTCTGTTTTGCGCCACCAAATCGACAAACATCTCGTAGAGCAGGGCGCAATCGGCTTGCATTTTTATCTGTGCTGTCTCGTTCAAGGGTTCATGAGGATTGCCATGAACTTTGTGATCACCTTCAAAGACAAAGGTCCATTTATGCCCATGTTTCTCATCTGCACGGGATTGGTCAAGATGGGCGCAAACGACACCAATCGAGCCCACAACCCCTGTGCGAGCAACCCATATTTGCGAAGCCGCACAGGCAATGGCATAAGCTGCTGAACATGCAAACTCATTGGCATGAGCCCAAATGGGCTTGTTGTATTGTTTTGAGAGTGTTTGAAACTCTTCAACTAAATCAAACACACCGCCGGCTTCTCCACCGCCGCTGTCAATATCAAGTAAGACAGCACGAACATCAGGTTGTGCAATGGCTTCACGAAAAGAAGCACTTAAGCCTTCATAAGAGGTTAACCCTGAAAGGGCACCAAGCCATGCACCGCGGCGCACAAGCGTGCCATGAACTGGTAGGATAGCAACATTGTTTTGCACCACATAAGTTTCAGGGGGTCTTAAAGCTTCCATATCCCTTTGTGCAAAAGCCTTAGGGGCAAACTTTTCTCCGGCAAAAAGACGCGGAGCAAGAGCATTAAGGATAACATCAAGCTTTGTCGATGCAAGCATATGAGGAACACCAAAAAGCCGTGATACTAAGAACGGCATATCGAGATTATTCGCCATTTTTGTGTGCCTCACTGCCTTGGTTACTTTCATAAGTGTCAGAAGGTTCTGAATCTGCGGAATCAATTACTTGATTGCTACTAGAGGGCGCTGCCATATCGGTATCAAAAGATAAACCACGTGCACGAGCGTCTGTGTGTTCTTCCTCAAGTTCGGCATGAATGCTATCGATATCAAAGCCGCGCTCGGCAAGTGCCATGCGTCGTGTTTTCAAGCCTGCACGAATTTCTTCTTTTTCCGCTGAGATATCCTTGTTTGGATCAATCATTTCAAGCGGGGGCGCAAAGCTTTCACATTGAAGCCATGGCAAGGGATTTTCCTCCCATCTCGGTAATTTTACGCATTTGCCAAGCACTGCCATTTCAACAAAACGCTCCCAAATAATGCGGTTAAACTGAAAAGCAATGATATGTTCACGCCATTGTTTGACGTGCCGTCTAAACTGAATGATAGAGGTACGCACATTGGAAAAATTACCCCGCGTAACATCCCCTGTCACAACGGCATAAGGCATATTAAGTGCTGCACAAATTCTCAAAATATTGCGAAATTGAAAAGCCTCATAAGAGCCACCAACCTCAACAGGATTTGAGAATGTAACCTCTTTATTCTCTCCTAAATAAAGAGATGCACCGGGCGCAATGACAGGTGCTTTGTATTCTTCTTCAACGTTGTTTTTATCACGATTATCGGATAATTTTTCGACGTTTGGTGAATTGTCCTTGACAAACGCCGCGAAAAGAGCCGCCGTCCTTTTTCTATCGAGTTCTGCGTCGTCATAGGATTCCAGTTGAAAGATTTTTGTCATACAGCGCGTTATTTTGGGAGAACCGCGCAATTGTCCGGCAATACGGCGCTCTTTGATATGAATGACCATTTTTGCGGGCACGCGCACGCGCTCTTGGCTCTTAAATGCACTGTTTACAGGGCAATCATCATAGGGGTGATGTTCCCAGAAGTGATAAGCAACGCGCTTACCACTGGCATCGAATTCAATTCCCATACGAATGTAATTGCCTTCAATCTCAGCAGGTCCATTATAAGTGAGATCCAGCATTTCAGTGGGATAAACTTGCAACTGAAGAGGCACACCAGAGCGCCCGTAGAGGTCAACATAATGTAATCTTACAAAGCATTCTCCGGTTAAAAAGACCTCTCGTGCAATGGTTGCTTGAAGTCCATAAAAATTGGCATCTTCATCATAGTCCGCCTCATCAACCCATTGCCACCATAAGTCTAAAAGCTTTTTCTTTTCTTCTTGAAATCCTTCAATACGAGGATAAGGTTTAATACCGTCACTAACAGCAGCCGAGACCCATTCTTCTGTTGCAGAGCCATAAAGAGATTCATTGTCATAAAGCCATCTTGAACGGGCAACAATGGTCTCTCCGCATTCTTCAATCGCTTTATTGATATGTTTTTTTGCGGGGTCAAAACCACCCATGCGACGGCTTTTACTTGCAGCCTCAAAAGGCGGATTGTGTTGACGAGAAATTTTAAAAAAGTCTGTGAGTTTATTGAACAAGCCAGCCATTAATAGCCTCGTGATATATTAAAATAGAAAACACGTGAACGCTTGCGTCCTTCAAGGTTGGCTATTTGTGTGTTCAGCATTTCAAGCGCTCTACGCAGTTCCTCAACAGAACGATTGCTTACTTGCTTATCGCCATGGCGCACCGATTGTGCCCCTGAATAAAGAGCCTCTTCAATTTGTTCACGCCGCTTTTTTAAACTTTCAAGTCTCTCAATGGTGCTGTTAATTGGTTCTAAAGTTTTATCCACAAATTACCTCCAATCCCCTTGCATATAAGGATTCATTACCGTTCTGGATTGTTTCCTTTGAGGTTGTGCTATCTGAGATCTTCTTGGAGCAGGAGAGGGGGCATGTCTTGGTGTTGGCTGCTCTAAAGAGCCTTCAACTTTAAGTTTTTCCAAACGCTCTTCTAAGATATCGACTTCTCGATTAAGGTTTATTCCTGCCGAAATCAGACCTTGTAAAGCGGCATAAGCATAGACCCTACAATCCAAAGCCTCGTTTCTTGCCTTCTCATTTTTCTGCCATTCAATGCGCTTAAAGCCTTTAAAATATTTGATGACTTTTCTTTCAGCGGTTAGCTGGTCAAAATATTCCCGATCAAGGTTTTTGTGAAAGTGTGTTGCACCAGCACCCGATGCTTCAGGACCGGATTTTTTAAACCGTGCCGTGATAATGTCTTTTGCTGCATCAACACCAACAATATAGAGATTAATCTGTCCTTTGTTGTTTCTACTTGGACGGCGTGGCCATACTGCTCGCCATCCCGCTTGCCCCTTAATTCCCCAGATGCGCCGTCCTTCACGCGGGCGCACATAATTATAAACCGCTTGTGTGTGTCCACCACCGGTATCAATACAAGCAGCTGTTATCCTGATGCCATCTTTGTAACCAGGGTGCGGCCAGCGTCTTGTAAGATATTCATCCAGCTGGTCCCATACTTCAAAAGAAGAGGGATCACCAGGGATGACCTGATAATCAATATGCCAGCTTTCTTCACCACGCCCCCATCCTACAACTTCAAGCTCTAATCGGTCATTTTGCACATCAATACCTGCTGTCAACAACACGGCTTGTTCTGGTGCAATGGGATAATCTTCGCGTTTTGCATAAAGACTATCGGTATCGATGACTTCGCCTGTTCTGTCTTCCCATGGCTCTCCAAGAACTGTATTAATAAAAACTTGCAAAAGAGCAGGGTCTTCTTTGGCTCTTAAAAATTCGCGCGCACAATCGCCCCAAGTCAGCCATGGCGAATAAAGCGCTGAAATATGGTAAGAACGCAAACGAGGCTTACTTGGCTCCTGTGTTGCGATCCAGCAAGCACCGTTTTCTTCCGCCATTAAGGTCGCTTTGCGATGCTCGGCATGTTCATGACCACAATGCGCACAAACAAAAACAGCTTTTTCGGGGGCGCCTTTTGGCCACTTGATTTGTGACCAAACAATCGGTTGTAGCGTACCACACGCATCGCAAGGAACATTGTAATATCTCTGATCACCAAGCATAAAATCCTTGGCTATACGGCTTGTGTCACGGTGTGTTGGCGTGGACAATTTAAAAATTTTACGTTGAATAAAAGCAGAGGTTCGTTTTTCAGCAATTGTTACAGGATCGCCTTCATTATCCACATTCAATGGGTAAGCATCGACTTCATCCAAAACCAAATAGCGAATAGGAGAAGAACGCAAACCAGCAGCACTATTTGCTCCTGTAATCATCAATGTTCCCCCATAAAATTCCTTTGAAAACATTGTATTTCCACTGTCCCGTGCACGAGCAGGGGCAATGCGTTCACTTAAAGCAGGGCTCGCTGAAATCATCGGATCAAGACGAGACTTTGACAGTTTCTTAGCGGTCTCAACTGTCGGCATCACATACAGTGCCGGTCCTGGACTATGTTGAATGGCATAACCACAAAAGTTCAACGCTGCTTCCGACATTCCAACCTGAGCTCCCTTCATCACAACGGTTGTTTCAGTCGGATCATAAACAGAAAGATTATCCATGATTTCACGCAAATAGGGGGTACGCATCGTCCTCCACAGACCAGGCTCTGCACTTGTGACTGTGCTCAAATAACGATTTTTATCAGCCCACTGAGAAACAGTATAAGGCGGGTCAGGACGGCGTCCTTCATTCGCATAGGAAAAAAAGAGCCCAGCACCAGATGATGGGGGAGAAGCATCATTTGTCATGTTCTGTTTTCTCTTCTAAAATATCAGGATCGTGAAAAGAAACAGGGACAACATTTTCCATTAAAGCTTTGCGTATATGATGATCGATAGCTCCAATAAGGCTAGCAGCATCACATCCCACTTGTGCGGCAATTTCAGCACCAAAGCGATAGGCAAAATTGAGCATTGTATCTCGATGCGCTCTTCCAAAGTTCCATGCTTCTTTTCTCACTTCTTCACGATCAACAGTTGTTTCTCGTAACTTTTCCAGAGCAATCTTTTCTTTTGCTAGCGCAACCTGCATTCGCTCCAATTTGATCTCAAATTCATTGGCTGCTTTCACGGAATCCTGTTTAATTCGTGTAGATTTCTGATGAGCTTTCTTGGTAGGATTTTGGTTCCATATCGCTGTTGCAAGAGCTTCATCAATTGAACCATCTGGAAAAACAGCTTCATTAAATTTGCCTGTTTTTATTCGAGAAACAACCGCATTATGCGACACACGCATCTTCTTCGCAAAGGCTCGAACCGAGAGACCATCACGATGCTTCTTATTCATTTCCATCTCTTTTGCTAAATATTTTTCAACATCCATCCTTTTCTTTAGGTTAGTATCGTGATATGATACATAAAAGAACGAATGAAGGTGATTTGGTGATTGAATCTTTTGCGGATAAGCGATGTAAAGATCTTTTAGAAGGCAATCCGCCCAGAGGCTTTCCTTCAACTCTAGTCCGTATAGCCCAAAGAAAATTGTTTATGCTTGATAAAGCAGTTGATCTTAAAGATTTGCGCAGTCCCCCAGGAAATCGTTTAGAAGCATTGAAAGGAGAGCGTAAAGGTCAATATTCTATTCGTATTAATGACCAGTTTCGTATTTGTTTTGAGTGGCGTTCTAATGGCGCCTATGAAGTTGAAATCGTAGATTATCATTGATCTGTAGGAGGTCGAGATGAAAAATTATATTGCTATTCATCCCGGAGAAATTTTACGGGAGGAATATTTAAAAGAATACGCTCTCTCCGCTTATGCTCTTGCAAAAGCATTGAATGTTCCACGCACGAGGATAGAACGGATTGTTGCTGAAAACAGTCCAATAACTCCCGATACAGCACTAAGATTAGCCTATTTTTTTGATACCACTGCTGAATTTTGGCTTAACATGCAAGCTGCTTACGACGTTAGTATATTACAAACTGAAAAAGCAGACGAATTTGCCAAAATCAATAAATTTGAATGTAGGGTTTAACCACTCCCCATTTTAAGAACGGGGAGGGGAGTTTTGTTTTTTAACTTAAGCAACCTTTTTAATGGGGTTCTCCAAAGTAGGAGCATAAGCCTGCAATAACGGATTCATGCTATGTGGTAGTTCTGAAGTTCCAAAACCTGTAAGAACTGCAAGAATCTTTGTAATATTTGGCACCTCATCTTGAAGTTTTAAAATCAAAGCTCTTTCCACCACACCCATGATGTCAACCAGAGCACTACAATTTTTGTCATCTACATATTCACAATTTACAAACTGAAACAACGTTATCCACAAATCACATAAGAAGTTGGTATCTACCTTCATTGCACACCCCCATGGATTTCTTCTCTCAAACATGCCAATCCTTTTGGTGTAATTTTAGTTGAGGGTAGCACCTTTTCTGTACCATCCGGTCTTTGGATGGTGATAGCAGGACAATCCATGAATCCTTTTTTGATCTTATCTTGATAAGGTAACAGAGGCGCCCCTGGAGCACGCCGATACACCCAATCATGTTTTCGCAAATAATCCGTTAAATCCTTAGGTCGCACTTCAAGCATCTTTGCTGCTTCAATAAGACCAAACAGCCCATCTGATCGTTTTAAGCCTTCCAAAGCCTTTGCTTTTGGTGCTAACTCAGAAATAACATGATCCTTTTGCTCGATTTGATTTTGTAGATGATTTAAAAAGCCTATCATTGCTTGAGGACTTGAATAGTCAATTTGCGGTATTGCTACTTGTTTTTCCAATTCTTGCCAACGGTCAATGATTTTAGCTCGTAAAGCAGTGCTGTAACCTGAAACAAGAATTAAACATTCGCGCTTGGGGAGATTATAACAAGGGAGAGTCCGACCTGTTGAATCTTTGTATAACCCAGTAAATTTACTCAGTCCAAATTTGGATTCAGTATTTTCAGAATATAATTCTCCTAACATTTTTCGAATATCACGCATAATATGCGTGTGTTGTTTTTTACACAAATCAGCAATCTCACGACTAGACATAGTCTGAGTGGTAGCACTATTAGCAGTGCTTTCTTTAATTTCTATAAGTGTGTTCATAATGAATTCCTTATGGTTAGACGTTTCTTAATGACACTCTAGAAAAGTGCCGGGCGCTAAGAAACACGGCCATAAGTCCGTCGTTACACTTTCCCCGCAAGGGTATTGTATAGCGTAACCACACCCGACAGATATTATTATACGCATGTAGCATATAATGAGTCAAAGTCTTTAATGTATAGAAGACTGATTATTTCGGTAACCAATCCGCTTATGGTTCTAAGGTGTTTGTTAGGCACCTGATTCAACAGTAGACACATTGTTGCCATATTGTCAAGCAGTAAAAACTATGTTTGTGAAAAAATAGTTTCCACCTGTAAACTCATTTTTTTTACTATAGCGTAGAGGAAAATAATATCTAAAGTATTTGCAGGGGTAGCAGCACACGTAAATTTATATTGACGTTATTCTAGAGTAATGCCTAACACAGCTTTCGATTCAACGTAACCGCTCATAAATGTTACTTTTGCTGGCTTATTCAGAATGTGAGCTATTTTAGCCAAATCAAACATGGCTTTTCCAGCAATGTTATTACAGTACCAATTCCCTAACTGTTCATTAATTCGTAAAGTACAGTAATATGTATTCATATCCATTTTAACCAAATCTATATGACCCTCTTCTACATAAGGTCCAGCGATGGAGGGTTTTATCATTAATATTATCATTATCAAGGGTAGAAATATTTTTTCTTTAATTTTCATAATTGTTTTCTCCTTTAAAATTTAAATTAGTAGAATTTAATATTATCCTTACCCTAAAGGATAAAGATTTCTGGGATTTTTAATATATAAGTAGATTGGCTTTTTTCGGTGAGTTCCTACTGCTGATTGCTTATGTAATCCACTTTATAGGCGGTTCTATAGGCAGCAAGTCCTACATCCAATGGTTTATAGTATTTGTTTTTATATTTACGCTCTAAAGAACGAGGCTTTACAATATGAATAATAAGATTATTCTTTTTATTTATGTGTTATTATAAAATAAAATATATAATTTACGGTATAAGTAGATATGTTTGTAATCTTATTTTAATCAAGATAAATAAATGGTGTTGCAAGTATAGCGTAATAAGATTTCCAAAACCACTCCGTTCCAAAAATCTGTGCTGATTTTATGGGGGAACAGAATGATCTTAATTGGCAGTGAGCATATGTAACCCATGGCGCTAGATTCCAAGCTTGATGTTCAACAGGGAAAGCGGCTAGCTGCGGTTGAGCTCCTCCTGATGTAAGGCCCGCATATAATTGCTCTCTGTAATCCGGATTCCGAACAAATGGACCAATAACTCCCCCGCTCGATCTTTGCCACCCAATAATTTGTTCCCAGTGAATTATACCCAATGCAGCGACTTCTCGCTCATGTTCATATGGAGAAAATCTCCCTAACGATGCATTAACATCAATGAAATTAGGGGTAACTCTGATATGATAAATATAACCATCATGATTAAGGTAATCATATATCCAATTAGCTGCAATAGAGTAGTATCTTGTTGTAGATACATAGCCAGAATTATAGCGTGACATTCCTGTTGCAGTTCCATGTACATGATTCCATAAACTTATATCTGGTGGAGGTTGATTAGGCCGTGTTCCATCCATCCCTCGTGGTAGGAAACCGCCATCACGTTTTACTTCTTCAGGAGACTGCATAGCCGCTCGATAAACTTTATTATTATCATTGTCATCGGCAAAGACATGCTGTGAAAACACAACAATTATTATAGTAATAAATAATTTAAACATTTTTTTCTAATCTCATTACTTAAATTAACATCTTTTCTGTGCTGAAAATGGAGAAGATAAGATCATGTTTTAAACTAAGCAGCTTTTACTATAGATCTTGTTAAAAACTGCTTTGCTTCTTCAATTAAGGCTTTATATTTCCTGTTTTCTTCGTTTACTCTGGAAGGATAGATTAAGACGAACATGGATAGGACCTAAAAGATATAAAGCTTTTTCAGTAGGATTCATGCCATTTCCAATGGCTTGGTAAATCAAAGCGTATGTCATTATCATAATCAACAAATTGGCTTCTTAATTTTTTTTCACACTCAATGAAATAATGACGATCTTGGGTCTTTATTTCACTGCGTTCAATCAGGGAAGGCTGTCTAGAGTGAGACTTGATGATTAATTGCTGTAACAGCTCTAGATTTTGCGCTCCCCAATTTTGAGGACCGCAAATCTTGTGTTTTTATAAAATCATTTATCTCTTCAAATTCATATTGCCGCCATATTGTCAAACGGCAATGTAATCTTTTTCTAAAAAATAATCCTATATTGAACAGTGTGTATATGAGTACATATTAATTTTGTTATTTATCAATAAGTTAAATGTACAATGTACAGTCAATTTGAAAAGTTCTAACGCTAGCGATAGTTCGCGCTGTCCTGCCCCGCAACAGACCAAACCCGCTTGGAAGTACCTTTTGCATTGATTTTATTGAATTTTTTCTGGAAAAAGCGAAGTATAAGCGATAATTTGCTTTCAAAATTAACATCGTAGTATGTAATACATAGGCATAGCATAAGAACATTATTTAGCTTTCTTATTGGCGGCATATTCTTGACGAGCAAGTTGGTACTGTATATTTTTGATTAATCTTTCATTGGCATATTCTGCGATATCATTTGCAATGTCTGGTTTGGACATCACCCCAGCAATTGAGGGGCCCTCTTGTTTTGCAATGGGGAATTGATCTCCATCCACTCTTTGAAAGACATTACCATTCAGCTTTTTTAATTCAACACGCTTTGGAAAACTCCCACCTTTGATAAAAGCATGAGGTAAGATTTCTTTCTTTCCAAACATTTTGTAAGTTACACCGCGTTTTGTTTCTCTTGCTTGAAAAAATTTAAGAGGTATCGGTGTTCCAGAACCAATGATATTTGTCTCGAGAAGTTTTGCTGTAGCCTTTTCTTTAATATAAACGCCTCGCTTGATACGCTTTGATTTGGCTGATGTAACATCGGCAATTTGTTTTTCTGCAAAGCGTTCGACTTGCTTTGCTGCTGTGTTTAGAGCATTCCGCAAAGCCCAATTAAGGCGTGGTGCTTGAAGACTTGTAAAGGTATCCTTCAGTTGTTGAAGATACCATTTTTGGCGGATGATTAATTTCAACTTCTAAGCTTTTTTGGGAGTAGGTGTTGATGGCTTGGAAGCTTTAGATGCTTTTGGCTGTTCTGGTGCGATTTCCTCTACCACTGGTTCAGTTGATGTTTGTACAATTTCTTTTTCTACTTTCTCAACTTGTTTAACTGGTTTTTCAAGCTTTGCTGTTGTCTTAACCTCAACAAAAGGTTTTACAGCATTGGCACGTTTGAGACGTGCATAGACCTGATTGGAAATTTCAACAAATGGATTATTGGGTGTTGATGGTTCAAAGCGAACAGTGCTTTTATTGTCTCCAACAACACACATTGGCTTAGTGATGACAGCTTTCATCATTGCTCCTTTTGAGTCATAATTAATGACATCATTAGTCAAATATTGATTTTTATTCTGTGAAAAATTGATTAGCCAGAATTAGCAAGAAAACAGGGCTTTCTAGGCACGTTTCAAGTTCACATTTTACTGAATTTTTAGGGAATATTTTGAATTTTAGACACAATACAACTAGTGCAGTGACGTCATTAAATATGATTTTTCACATCATGTCAACAAAAAAACATGATCTTGTATTTTTTTTATTTTTTTACCTAAATATGGTGTTTTAAAAGATGTTCTTTATTTTTCTTCAACACAACGTTTATGTTGTGTTGAAACATTTTAGATGTTATATTATTATAATGAACAGTCAAGAATTGAAAAGATATCTTATAAAGCATGGTTGCAGTTTTACTTCAGGGAAGGGAGGGCATTTGCTTGTAAAGCGTGGTTCTAAAAAGTCCGTTTTACCTATGCATGGTACGCGAAAAGAATTAGGAACAGGATTAGTCCAGAAAATTCTTAAAGATCTTGACCTAAAATAAGCCTGAATATGGAGGTGTAAATGAAATATGCAATCAAATTTATCAAAGATGACAATGATACTCTTCTGGTCGTCTCTAAAGACTTTCAGGAATTTATTACCTATGGTAACGATGAAAAAGAGGCTTTGGAACAGGCTAAAAATGCACTTTTAACAGTCATTATGGGGCGTTTTCAAGATCGTGAACCTATTCCCTTTGGACATCGTGATATTGCCTATCCTTTTGTTGAAGTATCTTCATTGGTGACTTTAAAAATTGCAATACATAACGCTATGATTGAAAAAAACTTACGCAAAGCTGATCTGGTACGTCTTTTAAAACTTCATCCAATACAAATTGACCGATTGTTGGATTTAAACCACGCAACCAAATTAGATGCCTTAGAATCCACACTCATTGCTCTTGGAAAAGAGATTGCCATTAATATCCAAGACGCTGCTTGAAAACTACCGGTTTTGCATAAAGTGTTTATGAAGCGCGTTAAGCACAATACGCAGAGAATTAACAAGATATGGTAGTGATTGATCTTCTATCACAAGATACTGTAATGCGGCATGAAGGTTATATTGACGGTATAAACATTGTGCTTCTTGAACAACATCTTTTACAGCTAAAAGATGTTTTGTTGCCATTTGTACCCATTTCTCTCTTGCTTTGTCATCAGAAGTTGTAGGCATTTCATCATAAACAGCATTAGGTAACGCTTTTGCACAGAGGTAATTGTTTCTCACTTCAAGATATTTTTGCGCAGCATCATATTGATCTTGATTGATTTCGCCTTGCAAATAAAGCCGCCCGATATAAGTACCGGAAAGCGGATTTTTAGCCTCTTCTATGGTCAAGCCAAAGCGTTTGGCACGCATTTCAAGTGCCAATTTATCCATGGGTTCATGCGGTGTTTTGGCTCGTGAGATGCGTCCGTTTGGTTCTCTGATACATCCTTTAATCCGTGGACGACCACGTTTTGCACGTTTTTTTCTTTTTGTCATATTTTTTTCAATCAGAATGGTATGCTATCATTATTAGTGAGTGCGCTATAATCTTTAGCTCCTGAAGCAACAGCATAATTTTGAGAAGTAATAGGTGAAGGGGTAGGGGGTGCCGATTGTTCTTTCTTTGCATCAAGCAAATACAATTCGCCTTTGAATTGTGGTAAGACAATCTCTGTTGAGTAACGATCATGACCGTTTTTATCTTGCCATTTGCGTGTCTGTAATTTGCCTTCTACATAAACCTTTGAACCTTTATTCAAATATTGAAGCGCTATTTTTGCCAAATGTGGATTGAAAACTACAACGGAATGCCATTCTGTCTTTTCTATTTTTTGATTGGTTTTTTTATCTGTATAGCTCTCAGAAGTCGCTATACTAAAATTGACTATTTCCGCTCCAGAATTCATTGTTTTGCTTTCGGGATTAGCACCAAGGCGTCCGATTAACGTCACTTTATTTAGCATATTTATAGCCCCATTAGATTTGCAAATTATACATGAAAAATCTTAGCATAATTTGCGTATTTTATCAAATAATTCAGTAAATTAATAACAGTTTTTTAAAGTATTACATTATAATATTATTTGACAAATTATTCATCAAAAAACCATGTCACACAAATGGCACGGCTTTCTTATTTCTGCTTTTAACTTTTCAATTCATTAAGAGTCTGTATCAAACTTTTTTGTTCGATTTATTGTTGACTATCGAACCTTTTTGTGCGATCTTCATTTTATGAAGAAAGGGGGAAGCTAAATGAAACGAGAAGCGCTGCTTAGAGAATTACGTAAAGAAGCCAGAAAAAGAGGCATTCATTACAGTGAAGCTCCTGATGCAGGTAAAGGGTCACATTATTTGGTAACTTTTGGAGATAAAACAACCGTTATAAAATCTGGTGAATTGACTCCACTTTACGTGAAGATAATAAAAAAGCAGTTGGGGATATGAGTTACTCTCTCGACGGCTTTAATTTTTCGTTTCAAAAACATTTCGATCATGGCGAGGAGACCAAAACATGGAATATACTTATCAAGCAAAACTGGAATCTGATCCAGATGGTGGTTTTATTGTAACCTTTCCAGATGTACCAGAAGCAATAACAGCTGGAGAAAATAGAACTGAGGCATTAGAGAATGCTGTTGAAGCTTTAGGGTTAGCATTACGGAGCTATCCTATGCGCGGTTTACCTTTACCAGTACCACAGCAATATAAAGACCTTATAGAGGTTACGGTAGATGCGTGGAATGCTCTTAAACTTGCAGTGGTAGAAGCCTTTAATGAAGCGAATATCACAAAAACAGAATTGGCTAATCGTTTGGGTAAAAAAGAAACAGAAGCAAGACGCATTCTTGATCCCAATTATCCAACTAAGCTTCAAACACTAGAGCAAACACTGAGTGCTCTTGGCAAGCAAGTCGTTATTACAATCAAAAACGCGGCTTAACTTCCTTCCCACGTTTGAAGGCAGGGAGGGGAGTCATGTTTTAAGTCTAAGCAGCTTTTACTACAGACCTTGCTAGAATGCGCTTAGCTTCTTTTGTAACTGATTTATAATGATCAAGTTCTTTTTCGATTTCATCTATTTTTAAAAGACGACCAAAGATTATACCCATGATTTTAGGATAATTTGTCAAAACATATTGACGAAGATAATTAAAATCATCAAAGCGCGTATCATTATCATAATCAACAGCTTGGTTTCTTAGTTTCTTTTCACATTCAATAAAGTAGCGTCGAGCCTGTCTACCTTTCTCATTGCGTTCAACCATTGAGAGCTCTTTCGCCATGTCTAGAGTGAGATGATATTCTATTGCTGTAACAGCTCTAGATTTTGCGCTTCCCAATTTTGGGAACCGCAAATCTTGTGTTTTTATGAAATCTTTACCTTCTTCAAATGTATATTGATTAATACGATCTGTAATCCAAGTAGCGAAACGTTTTCCTATTTCCATGAATGCGTGTAACTCACGCGCATTGACCGTTTGCACAATTTCTTGTTCAATAATTTTTTCTGATATTTTAATGAGTGTGTTCATAATATTGGTTCCTTTGTTTTAAAAGTTTAAGTATCCAGGGCTAAAACAACCGAACCAATTCAGTCCTTCACATCTTTAGGTTACCCTTGGACATACACGTGAAGACCCTGGAATAATAAAATGAAGGGCAACAGATCTTTCGGGATACTGTTGAACCGATTGGTTACAGGTGTTTTAAGCCTGCCTCATAACCTAATGGCTTTTAAAAATTTGTCAAGTTGTTCCTGATATGAGTTAGCATCTAATCATCGTTTTTTCAGAAGTTTCTGTTAATTTTTTTATCTCTCTGTTGATCTCGTCTATGAGAGGTTCGATATTCAGAACGCTTTTAGGGACATCACCCCCATAAACCCATGCTTTCACTTGCGCTTTGGTACTAAAATCCGCATTTTCTGGTGTGGTATAATACTGCCCACCATCAAACTTTTCACACTCTCTTGTGCCATCTTCATATTCGTAGAGATTGTAAAAATACTCAGCTGCTCCGTCCCCCCAAGGAACATAACCAACAGCTGTTGCAACAAACTCTTTTTTCATTGGCTGTTTACGTTTTTTTAAGAACAGATCTTTTAATATTCCCATGCTTTTAGTCCATAATTTTACCAATTGGTCTATTTGCCTCAAATTTGATCGTACAAAGCGTTTTTAATTCCTTATGTTGTTTGTATCAAAAAATTACTAAATCGCTTTGTACGGTACCTTTTTATCGATTTAAATGCATATATAATCCCAAAACAATCACCACTTTTCACTATTTTGCTGTCTCAAGCTGCTTTGCCATGCTGTTCTTCAAAAGCATCGGAATCGAGCTTGCCTATTCTCATGAATGAAATACGCTTACCTCCCAATGCCTTGTTGCGTGTATTTTCAACAGCTAGGAATATCTTCTCAGCAGCACCATAGAGAACAGACTCCATATCACGACAATACTTCGCAAGATCAGCAGAAGATGGTACAAATGTTGTTGACATACCTTCCGCTTCACCACGCACGAGATTTTTAACAGCTTGCAACAAAGACCATAGCGAAACACCGTCAAGAGCTACAACATAGGCGCGAGCGCGAGCATTTCCATTAGCAACTTTTTGCATTGTCAAACCACCTTCAAGCACATCAAGAGCCTCTGCAATGTCTTCAACAGATGCTTTCAAGGCGAGTAAGTTCTGAACCGTCTGATAAGCTTCTAAAGCTTGTTTCTCTAGGGCTGGTGTCAATTGAATGCCATTTTTCAAGGTCCATGGGTACTCCCGAGTTACAGATTGTACCATCTGTTGCACGGTATCTTGTAGAGGTATCACTAAGCTGTGTTGCACCGATAAGATTACGGATTGCTTCTCCGGTACCACCACTAGTTCTTTGATTTTTTGAAAATCTTTCATTGTTTGCACCTGCCTGTTTTTCCTTTTCTTTTTTCTTGGCTAAAGTTCCATTTCGGCTTGTAACCCAATTGTACCAAGTCCTTTGCCAATCCGTTTTTGTTGCATCTTTTCCTGATCTTGCTAGCCAAAAATTTTTGAACCGTTCGGTTTCTAACAGCGCCTCATCATGCGTTAAGCCTTTATCGATTGCGTATTGCAAATTAGGTTCAAAATCCTCTGGCAATCGACAACCGCGATTAGCTTTCGCTCGTTTTGCTTTTTGGGAAACGTTCTCTTGCTCGTGAATGGGAGGTTGGTTTTCAAATACCGTTGTGATTTGCTCTGGTTGGTTTTCGCAAGCAGCAACCTCTGTTGGCTCGTCAACCTGTTCGTTTGTTTCTAAATTTTCAGAACCAATTTCTTTTTTTGCTAACACGATAGTGTTAGTTTTTTTATATATATTCTTATTCTGGTTCTTTATAGCTTGATTTTGCTTAGCGTTTGCTTCAGCAAAAAAAGCGTTTTGCTTATTATTTGCTTCAGCAAAATTATTAACATGTTGTTTTGTATTGTTTTTTGCTTGTGCACCTTTTTTACCAGCCTCACTACGAACTTGCGATATGTGCTCTTTTTTATCAGAAAAATCTTTTAACTCTTCCTCAACACGACAATTCCACAAACCATCATCTGTTTGGATAAGTTTATTATTCCTCATTAAGTATTCGACAATAGCTGCAAATTTTTTCTGCGAACAATGACAAACGCGTGCAAGCGTTTGAAAATCTGTTTTAAGTGGTTCTTTTTTTTCATACATGCAAACGAGAAGGGTTATATAAACCCCCCGTTGTTCAGATGTCATTCCACTTGTACCACTTATCCAGTCATACAAATGGAATCTTATCCATGGCATTGCATTAGACATGCGCGCCCCCTTCTTTCATTAAATATAAATTAGTGATCATAATCCCCCCTTAAGGCTGTTGCGTATTTATGCGTGCGCTGTGACAGAGTGCTTAGAAATTGCCTGTCTTGAAAAAATATTTTTGAAAAAGTACTCTCCCAACGATTCTAAAAAATTGGGGGGAGCTATGATGCAAGAATGGATAGTTGATAAGGTTATATTCTTATTGCAACCGATAAATGATAGTGCTGCATTTTTGCTGCACTGGATAAGAGATAATCTTACGATTGCTCCTATAATTGCTACGATAGTTACTGGAATGGTGACACTTTTTGTGCAACAACTAAGCTTAAAAAAACAACTTAAAATCTTCCAACGACAAACTATAGCATCAGAAACCCAGACAGCTATTCTATTAGAAGATAAAAAAGCACGGGATTTGGGACCATATTTGAAATTGAAGGCAGTATTCTTCCCACAAAAATATGAAGGCACTTCACGTGTTAGGGTGAAATTGTGCATTAAAAATCTTACTAGAGAAGATATAATGATAAGGAATATACGCATATCGAAAAAAAGTCCCTTTAAGTTTGTTGAAAATGCTTGCCCTTTCGTTAGATGGCCATCTAAAACTTCAGGTGAACACCTTGTCATTAAAAGAACAACTCCAAAACTCATTGCTTTATGTCCCCAAAATATAAAATCAAATGCTTCATCAGAGTTCGCTTTGAACTTTTTTATTATACGTGCTAAATGCTATACTTTTTTAGATTTCATAATTAGCTGCCGTAAGCCTAATTCTCGCAACATTGCAAATTTTACACTTGACCACACTTCGATTGTTAACCCAGAGGAAACATTCACTGTTCATTTTTGGGCCTCATATCCACGCTCAAAAGATACATATGATGAATTTGGCCCTGAATATTCCTTTTTGGCTGATAATCCTCATTTGTGGTTTTTTTGATGCCAAAATTAAAAGCATTCTCCTGCGAAAGCAAAATCCAGCAATCCAGGTTCTTCTTTTTTGTTAATTAACTCAATGATTTTATTATTTAATTCATCAATAACTTTCATCTGTGAAGCTAACTTTAGCCTTTGGCTGTATAGCGTTTCATTTTTTTGCTTAATTAAAGAGGATAGGTTTTCAAGTACTACTTGCTGTTGTTCAATTGACTTATCTCGCTCTGCAAGAGTTGCTTCATGCCATCTCATCCAATTATCAAATTGTGACTTATGCCATTCTTCTCGTTTTGCAAGAATTGTTGTGTGAGTTCTATGTCGTTTTATAAGATCTTCTATGCTACAATCACGATCCGGTATTTGTATAAATTCTTTCACAAACTTATCTCCATTCTCAATTTTCGTATTACAACCTATTAATCTACAGATCCGTGCGTAGAGTTTCTTCAATATCCCGTTTCTCATGATCTTTCTTCTTTAAGAGTGTGAATGGTGCTGTGGGTGTTTGTTATCAGCTGTAGTCAGTGGCACGCCTACCTCTTCAAGAGAGGGGCGTGGGTATAAATCGACATACCAGTCAACGGGACGAACAATACCATTGGTTGTCTTTTCAATCTTTAAGACAATTTCAGGCTCAGGAAACCGCAAGCCGCGTAAATACCTGTTAATCGTACTCTGTGCTACGCCAACTTGCTTCCCAAATTCGGCTTGAGATAGTTTATTTCGTGTGAGATATGATTTCAATTTTTCCATAATTCAAATAAATACCATAAAGGACTGCTTTAGTCAATAAAAAATACCTTTATGGATTTTGTTAAATAAGCAGTCTTGGTGTAAGGTTTAGAGCATGCATATAATTAAAAAATTGAGGAAAGATTTGGGACTCACACAGGTGAAATTGGCTGAAAAAGCTGGTACCACGCAACCTCAAATAAAACGGCTTGAAAAAGGTGAGCGAAAATTAACCAAAGAGTGGGCGGAAAAGTTAGCACCACATCTTGGTGTAAAGCCATTTAATCTTCTTTTCCCAGAAAACGAGGAAATACATCCCATATCTAATGCTATTGGAATGATACCGGTGATAGGAAAAGTTGCTGCTAGCTCGTGGATGTCGGTCGAAGATATGGATTTTGGATTTGATGACATAGAATATGTACCCAGCACCTCGAAATACCCAGCTCACTTTCAATTTGCTTTAAAAATCGAGGGCAACTGCCTTAACAAAATTGCTCGTGATGGTGATCAACTTATTTGCGTAGACATAATAAAAGCCGGCATTAATGTGGAACCTAACGATCTCGTGATAGTTGAACGCAGCCGATTCAATGGTCAAATGATTGAGCGTACAGCTAAACGTATACGTCAAACTATTAGTGGATTTGAACTATGGCCTGAAAGTACTGAACCCAATCATCAAGAACCTATCAAAATAAATGGGGCAACTGATGGAGAGGAGATTCGTGTAGTTGGGAAAGTTCTTTGGATTTTAAGAAAACCCTGAAAACAAAGGAGAAGCGGGAATGGGGACAGTAGACGAGAGCTTAAAAATAATAGCTGATAAAGTCAAAAATCATTCAGATACTATGTTAACTGAAGAAGCGGTCAAAACAGCGGTCGTTTTACCCTTTCTGCGCGCACTTGGGTATGATATTTTCGATCCACTTGAAGTCATTCCCGAGTTTACTGCTGATGCCGTTGGTAAAAAAGGTGAAAAAGTTGACTATGCTATCCGTATAGACGGTGAGATACGTATTCTTTTTGAGTGCAAACCGATATCTTGCGAATTGAGTTCAAAGCATTTAAGTCAATTATATCGATACTTTAGTGTAACGAATGCTAAATTCGCGATTTTGACAAATGGTCGATTTTTTCATTTTTACACAGATCTTGATGCTGCAAACAAGCTCGATAATAGGCCATTCCTTACTTTTGATGTAATAGAATACAATACTGTGGTACTTACAGAGCTTAAAAAGTTTGAACGCTCAGCATTTAATATTGAAAATATATTGGTGACAGCCGAGCAGCTCAAATATGTATCTGGAATAAAACAAAACATCCAAAAAGAAATAGAAAATCCGTCCGAAGGTTTTGTTCGTGTTGCTTGTGCGGATGTTTATGAAGGGCGCCTGACTGCTAATGTCTTAGAAATGCTCACAGGTGTTACTAAAAATGCGTTTCGCGAAGTAATATCTGATGCGGTAAAAAGTCGGCTTTCTAGCGCTTTACAAACAACAACTGAAACCGACAAGCAAGATAATATTGCTACATCTATTGGTAATGAACATGCCATAATAACGACCGAAGAGGAAGTTGAAGGCTTCATGATTGTCAAGGCAATTGCGCGTGAAGTTATTTCTGCCGACCGTATTGTTATCAGAGATGCAAAGTCGTACTGCGCCATTTTAATTGACAATAATAACAGAAAGCCGTTGGTTCGACTGCACTTTAACAGAAAACGTAAGCAACTAGCCCTTTTCGATACTGATATTGATGAAAAAGTCGGTATTGAAACGCTAGATAATATTTATGATTTTGCAGACAGAATAAGAGAAACAGCAAAAAAATATTTATAAGATATTCTAACAACCTATGTATGCCCCGCTGAAGCGGGGTTTTTTTGTTCGTCCGCAGTTTTTATAAAAAAACTACGGCGTTATCTACCCATCGATTGGCTCTGTCTGCACACTGCCCCAATTTTTCCTGCATATAAATTTCAAATACAGCTAACTGATTTATTTTTTTACGGGATACTAGGAAGTATCATGCCTCTACACTGAACGCTACAATACCCAAACCGATTCGTAATAAATATTAAAGTTCATTTATAAAAAACCATTTTAGCATAAAATGACTTGACTATAATAATCCTTTACGGTATACTCCTCTATAACAACATATCACGAAGAAGCAAAAGCCGATCTGGTGTAGATTAAATTACATTGACACAAACAATCGCTATTAGGCGTTAGGGAGGGGAAATTATGGATAAGCCAATTCTTATAAATTCTGATGAAATTTTATTAGTTGTCTACAATGATGATCAACACATAGGGCAATCGGGTCCACTTGATGAAAACCAAGCTTTAGCAATTGTTGACGAGGCAGATGATGCTATACAAATCCTTCGCATAAATCCTTCTGAGAACAGTTGCGAAGATATCTCTGAAGATATTGCAGAAGCATATATAAAACAAAACATAGATTTTCTCGATGAGGACAGCAAGGTTGATTATTATATCTATCAAAGCAATGCTTACCATAGGCTTTTAGACGATATCGCAGACGAAAAATATAATGATAAAATGTACGGGACCTATGAACAGCAACACCGTTTGCGTCCTTGTGATGTGCTTTAAATTCTGAGGGCGTTTTCTCAAGCGCCCCTTTCAATCCCATCAATATGAGGTCTATCATGGAAAAGCTTATTCCTACTCAGTACAATATTATTCAACATCAAAAGGTTCAAACTATTAGCGCTCGTGATTTATATACCTTTTTAGAGGTAAAAACCGAGTTTAGAAAGTGGATAACAAACTGTATTAAAGAACTTAGTTTTAGAGAAGATGTCGACTTTGTACTTTCTACTAAAAAATTATCAAACTCCTCACACGGAAATCCTTTTAAAGATTATGCTCTCACTTTAGACACGGCAAAACACATTGCCATTTGTGAACTTGGTCTCAAAGGTAAACAAGTTCGTAAGCATTTTCTCGAATGCGAAAAAAAAGCAAAGCTGCAAATCGATTATTCAAATCCTGAAACATTAGAAGATTTCTTAAGACATCTAAGACAGCAAATTAAGCACAATGACAATGTTGTCACAACGAACGGAGTGAAGCATGCATAATTTTATCACAGCAGCAGAAAATAATTTTAACAATCAAACCGTTCCAACCATGTCAAGTCGTGAAATTGCAGAATTGTGTAGTAAACAACATAAACACGTTATGCGTGATATTAAGCAAATGCTTGAAGAGCTACACTCTAAAAGTACTGAGCCCAAATTTGGGCTGAGTGAATTTGTAGGTTTTTACAAAGATTCAACAGGTCGCACTCTCCCTTGTTATAATCTTCCCAAGCGTGAATGTTTAATTCTTGTCTCAGGTTACAGTATGACATTACGTGCTAGGATTATAGACCGTTGGCAAGAATTGGAAAAGCAAGCAGTAATACCACAAATCGATTATTCAAGTCCTCAGGTTATGCTTGGTGTTTTAACTTATCTCAAAAGTGAAAATGAACAAAAAGATAATATGATTGCTGAATTAAAACCAAAGGCTATGGCTCTTGAAAGCTTGCAACGCAATGAAGGGCTTTTTGGTCTCACTGAAGCCGCTAAAATACTCGAGATGCAACCAAAACAGTTCATTCTCTTCTTACAGAAAAAAGGTTGGGTTTACAGACGAGCAGCAGGTGGAAATTTGCTTCCTTATCAAGACAAAATCCAAAAGCAACTTATGGATTGTCCAACTATCACACTCCAAACCGCAAGTGGAATAGAAAAAAATATTCCTTGCGCAAAAATCACAGCAAAAGGAATTGGTGTGCTTTCTCAAGAGCTTAAACGACAAAGCATGCATTAAGAGCAATAATCATGGAAAAGAAATACGAACTGACTGATGAAAAAACTGAAGCTTATGGACGAACACTTTACCGTATTAAAGCCTTAAGAGACTTTGGATATATCAAAAAAGGGGACCTCGGCGGTTTTATAGAAAAAGGGAGCAACTTAAGCCATAAGGGAAACTGTTGGATTTTTGGCAATGCACAAGTTTACGATAATGCCAAAGTTTATAATGATGCACGGGTTTATGGGGATGCAAAAATTTCTGGAAATGCACAAATTTCTGATTATGCCGAAGTTGATGGTGCTTTTGTTAGAGAGGATGCCAAGGTTTTTGACTATGCGCGGATTTATGGCAATTCTGTTATAGGGGAAAGTGCACACGTTTACGGAAATGCTAAAATCTACAATCAAGCATATATTTGCTGTCGTGTAGACATTGGTGGAGATTGTAAAATTAGTGGATCAACCGTAATCATAGAACGTAAGAAATAGTAATCATGGAAAAGAAATACGAACTTACTGATGAAACAATCGAAATTGGGCGCAAAACGCTCCGCCGTATTCGTGCATTGAAAAACTTCGGTGATATTAAAGTTGGTGATTTAGGTGGTTTTATAGAGCACGAAGGCAACTTATCCCATGAGGGCAATTGTTGGATTTGGTATAAGGCTTGTGTTTTTGGAGATGCACGTATTTATGGCAATGCACTTGTTTTCGATGAAGCAAAAGTTTCCGATAATGCACATGTTTGCGAGAGCGCACACGTTTATGATGAAGCGCGCGTTTACGGTCGTGCAGAAATTTATGGAGAAGCAAAAGTTTACGGTGATGCAGAAGTTTACGGTAGGGCAGAGGTTTACGATTGTGCACTTATTTTCGATGAAGCACGTGTTTACGGTAAGGCAGAGGTTTACGGTTGTGCACGCGTTTACGGTGAGGCATGCGTTTCCCATAATGCAGAGGTTTACGGTTATGCCAAGGTTTTTGGTGAGGCGTTAGTTTTTGGCAATGCACATGTTCATGGGCGTGCAAAAGTTTATGATGATGCACGCGTTTACGATGAAGCACGTGTTTACGATAAGGCAGAAATTTACGGAGAAGCAAAAGTTTACGGTGATGCAGAAGTTTACCGTAGCGCACACGTTGATGACTATAACGCCATATCAACCGGAGAAAAGACCAGATGAAAAAATACGAACGACTAATCTTATAGTATCTCTATAAGCCGTTTCTAATCACACAACCAACTTTTAAAACAAGCGTGATTCACGCCACGGGAGAATTGCGTGCAATGGAGGAAATCAAGATGAGTGAACAAAACACTAACCTAACAGAAATTGAAGAAACACATCATTTAGCAGCCAAACAAACTGCTATGGAACGCATTTTAACCAGAGCCTTAGAAAGTGACGTCGATATGGACCGTCTCGAGCGTCTCATTGCCTTACGAGAAAAAGAAATAGAAAGGCAAAACTACGAAAGATTTGCCAGTGATCTTTCGAATATGCAAACAGAATATCAAAAAATACAAAAAAACTCTACAAACACCCATACCAACAGCCAATATGCAACCCTTGATCAGTACATTGATGCTGTAAAGAATACTCTTGCAAAACACCGGTTTTCTTTGTTTTCTCGTATCAAAGAACAGAGTTCAGACAGTATAATTATAGAAATGACTTTGACACATCCATCTGGGAATAAAATCTCAACAGAGGGAAAGTTTCCTTATGACACTAAAGGATGCAAATCAACTATACAATCGGTTGGTTCTGCAATCACATACGCACGCAGATATCTCTTAGGTATGCTTCTTAATGTCGTGAGTGAAGATGATGATACGGATGGGAACGCACCTATTAAAAAGGCTTTTCCGCAACAGATCAATGAAATCAGAAGACTTATGGTACAAACAAATACAGAAGAAGAAAAAATACTTGCTTATGTCAAAGTCAAAAAGCTTGACGATATGTCTGAAGGACAAGCACAAACGGTGTTACATCTTTTGAAAGATAAACAAAACAAACAAAAGGTAGAAACAGATTCTACTATACAAGACGCCGATATAGTAACACCACACGAACAGGGAACGGCGGTGTGAGATGGAACAAAGGACAGCAGAATGGTTTCAAGCGCGCTTAGGCAAAGTCACTGCATCAAACATTTACAACATACTCAGTAAGACAGCAAAAGGTTTGCCTACAAGCAAATATGAAGACTACAAAATGAAACTCATGACAGAGCGCTTAACAGGAGAAATAAGTCAATCTTATACAACACCTGCTATGCAATGGGGCATTGAACATGAGGATAATGCCTTGAAAGAATATGAACTCATTTATGACACCAATGTTACAAGATGCGGGTTTATCCCACACCCAAAAATGGAAATGGCAGGGGCTAGTCCTGATGGGTTTGTTGGTGATGACGGTTTAATTGAAGTCAAATGTCCACAATCAACGACTCATCTTCGCTTTTTTATGGATAACGAAATCAAGCCTGAATATCACGCGCAGATGCAATTCCAAATGGCATGCACAGGACGCAAATGGTGTCATTTCATGAGCTATAATCCAAACTTTGTAGGCAAATCTACTGGTTTGAGAATGAAAATCAAACGCATCCTCCGTGATGAGAAACACATTGAAGAGATTAACAAAGCAGTTGAAGTCTTTTTAGGGGAAATAGAACAAGAGATGCAAAAGATTTTGACAAAAGCTGCTTAAACTTATGGGGGTGCTCTTCTCCTCCCGAGCATCCCCGCCCATTTAATTAATATAAAAAAGAGAAAGGTAATGAGATGATATTTGATGATGGCGATAGATATGTAACGACACGTGAATGTGCGGAGCTTTTTAGCGTATCCACAACAACGATTCGCAATTGGGTGCTTCAAGGAGAGTTTCCTGAGCCCTATAAACTAGGTAGAGCAGTGAGATGGAGAAAGAAAGAGATTTTGGCATTCACTCCAAAGAAAAATAAGGAGCAAATAAGAACAAATTAGATAAAGTTATATAAACTATAGAAGGTGGTCTAAAAGGTGGTCTAAAAATTACCAATTAAAGAAAAAACTTATATATTTCAATATGTTCAAAGCAAAAAGTGGTGCCCAAAAGAGGACTCGAACCTCCACGCCTTGCGGCACAGGTACCTGAAACCTGCGCGTCTACCAATTCCGCCATCTGGGCTATAAAATTGATCTAAGCTTGTAAAACAACTCTGTCAATAAAATTATAGAATTTATTCTGTAGCGCAAAATGATTGAATTGGATTCTTTGAACTTACCACGATTTTAGAAATTTAAGGTGTGATGATTGTTTTTGCCGCAATTGTTGAATCAGAATGAAATCTATAAATAATAGGAATGCCGGTCGCTAATTCTTGAGAGATAATTTCTTCACTATTTAGACCTTCAAGCGCCATTATAAGAGCACGAAGTGAGTTGCCATGCGCTGCAATCAAAACAGTTTGAGAGCGTAATATATATGGCTGAATATGATGAAGATAATAGGGTAAAACGCGAGCACAAGTATCACGTAGGCTTTCTCCATTTGGGGGCGCAATAGCATAGGAGCGACGCCATATTTGCACTTGCTTTTCTCCCCATTGTTGGCGCACTTCATCTTTATTCAAACCAGAAAGATCACCATAATCTCGTTCATTCAATGCCGGAGTTTTTATCAGTTCTAAATCTGATTGTCCCATTTGGTCTAAAATATGTTGAGCCGTTTTTTGTGCACGCTGTAAGGCAGATGTATAAGCGATATCAAACTTTAAACCAGCTTCTTTAAGTTTTTTTCCTGCTGCACTTGCTTCTGCACATCCCTTTTCTGTCAAATCAGGATCTTTCCAACCGGTAAAAAGATTTTTGAGGTTCCATTCACTTTGTCCATGACGAATGAGTACAAGCGTGCGTTCCATTACGAATTTCCTGAATTACATTGATTGTTGACAACTATCGTCCAGTCCTAAAACATCAAGCATTGAATAAAGACCATTTTTATGGTCTTTTGCCCATAAAGCTGCTTTTAAGGCGCCATTGGCAAAAAGAGAACGTTCTTGTGCTACATGTGAGAGAATAATACGTTCATTTGGACCGGCAAAAGTAACAGTGTGGTCACCAATAACTGTTCCACCTCGTGAACAGGCAAAGCCAATTGTGCCTTTTTCGCGTTTACCTGTATGGCCATCGCGACCACTGACACGCACATTTTGGAGCATAACATTGCGACCTTCGGCTGCGGCTTGCCCAAGAAGAAGAGCTGTTCCAGAAGGGGCATCAACTTTACCAGAGTGATGCATTTCGTAAATCTCAATATCAAAATCATCAGATTCTAATGCTTGTGCAGCCTTTTTTATAAGGTTTGCTAAAAGATTTATTCCAAGGCTCATATTCCCAGATTTGACAATAGTTGTATATTTCGCAAAATCTGCAATTTTTTCTTCTTCTGTTTTACTAAATCCCGTTGTGCCAATAATATGGACAAGACCTTTTTGTGCCGCATAATTGGCATAGAGAAGACTGGCTTCTGGCTGAGAAAAATCTAAAATCCCTTCTGTATGAGAAAACGCGCTTTCGGGATCATCCGTAATGCGAATATCAAGAAAATCTGAACCAATGAGTGTGCTTGCATCTTTGTTTACAAAAGGCGATCCTTTGCGCACAAGGACAGAACTCAGTTCTATGTCTTCTCTACGCTGGATAGCTGTAATGAGCTCGCGTCCCATTTTTCCATTCGCACCAACAACTGTAAGGCGCATATTTCTCTCCTTATGACACTTGACTTTTGTAGTATAGGCAAATTCCTGTCTTCTTTCCAATGGTTCTTTTTCTCTATAAAAGAAAAATTTTGCTTTTTTATTTATGAAATTTCAGTTGATAGAAATGCAGGATGAGAAATCTTTATTTTCATTAGAGAAGTCAAAAATGGGATATTACGCAATATGTTTTTTATATGTATTGGGTAGCATGGATGAACACGCCAGCTCTATTCTTCCTTTTTGGTTCCCATTCACGTTATAAATGATGCATTATCCTTATAAGTTAAGGCTCTCGTGCGGTGTGTAACATCATTGAGATTTTATTGATGAAGAAGCATTTCTCTATAATGTTAAGAGTGCTTCTCCTTGTCAAGAGAGGTGATTAGAAATCAAGATCTGTATAATGAGGACTCGCTACAATTCCTCGTACGCGATCTGTTAAAAGAGAGCGAAAAGAGGGGCGGGATTTAATTCGCATATACCAGTCTTTAGCAGCGGGTGATTGTTCCCAGTCAATTTCTCCCAGAAAATCAAGCACAGAAACAGAAGCTGCGGCTGCTAGATCCGCATACGATAATTCAGAGCCGACTAACCAGTCGCGAGATGCGCAGAGCCAATCGAGATAGTTCATATGAGGAAGAATATTGGCGCGCGCATTGCGCAAAATTTGTGAATCAGGAGCACCACCGCCAATGGCAAGGGGCATTTCACGTTTATAGATTCGTTCCCGTACAATATGGCGTATCGCTTCATTTTCAAATTTATTTAAAAACCAGTCATTAAGACGACGGACTTCGGCACGGCCTAAAGGATTTTCTGGAAAGAACTTATTTTCTTGTCGTAAACTTCCATGTGTTTCATCTAAATATTCATAGATAACAATGGCTCCTGATAATGGGACTTCATGTTCATCAAGAAGAACAGGAACTTGACCCGCTGGATTAAGTGCAAGAAATTCGTGTCTTCTAGCCCATTCATGTTCTTCAATCAGTTGAATGGTTATGCCATATTCTCCAAGAATGAGGCGTATGAAGCGCGAGGAAGAGGATAGGGGAGAGTGAAAAAGTGTCAACATAATCTACACTATCAAATAGAGTTAATGAGAATTCTTTCAAGTGATAGGAAATTTTATAAAGATGCTTTACGAGAAGTACAAGATTATTAACAGAAGCTCACAGTTATGTTTAATAAACCCTTAAGAACAAGAAGATTATACTGCAATCGCTTGCAAAATAGCAGCACGCAATTCTTCTAAACCGAATGCTTTTTCTGAAGATGTTACAAGAAGTTCAGGATAAGCTGCTGGACGTTTGAGAAGCTGTGTTTTTGTGGTTATTGTTAATTTTTCAAGGACATTCGATTTTATTTTATCACTTTTTGTTAAAACAATCTGATAAGAAACGGCAGCTTTATCGAGGAGATCGAGAACATCAGAATCATTCTTTTTGATTCCATGACGTGAATCAATCAAGACATAAACACGTTTTAGAGTTGTACGTCCCCGTAAATAGCTAAAAATCAATTGTGTCCATGCATCAACCAGATTTTTAGGTGCTTTTGCAAAACCATAGCCTGGCATATCTACGAGTGCAATAGGGGGGAGATCTCCTGCTTGGCCACTAAAACCATCAGGTACAAAGTAATTAAGCTCTTGAGTTCGCCCTGGTGTATTTGAGGTGCGCGCTAAGTTTTTTTGTTCGACAAGTGCGTTGATGAGGGAAGATTTCCCAACATTCGAACGTCCTGCAAATGCAATCTCAGGTGGTCCTTCTGGTGGAAGAAAGTGTATTGCAGGCACACCACGAATAAAAATCCAATTGCAAGAAAAAATTCCAGAAAGAGAAGAACATTTTGTCATTCATGTATTTCTTTTTTTTGGTGATTTTTTCCATATGGCTTTAAGATTATCGAAAAGCTCAATTTTGACACCTTGACGTTTCATCATGATACTTTGTTGAATGATCGATAATATATTGTTCCATGCCCAGTAAATGACAAGACCAACAGGGAAGGATGCTAGCATAAAGGTAAAGATGACAGGCATCCACGCGAAGATCATCGCTTGTGTTTGGTCTTGAGGCGTTGGGTTCATACGCATTTGTAAAAACATTGTTATTCCCATGATTAAAGGCCATGCACCAATCATAAGAAATGTTGGAGCTGCGTATGGCAAAAAGCCAAACAGGTTAAAAAAGGACGTTGGATCTGGCGCTGCTAAATCTTTAATCCAGCCAAAGAAAGGGGCATGCCGCATTTCGATGGTAATATACAGAACTTTATAAAGAGCGAAAAATATTGGAAATTGAACCAACATTGGCCAACAACCGGCAAGAGGGTTAATTTTTTGTGTTTTATACAACTCTATGATTGCTTGTTGTTGTTTGGTTCTGTCATCAGGATATTTTTCTTTTATTTCCAGCAACATTGGTTGTATAAGTTTCATACGCGCCATAGATTTGTAGGACTTATTTGCTAGCGGGAAGAGAAGTGTTTTCAAGAGCACTGTGACAAGAAGAATAGCGATACCGAAATTGCTAGTTTGCTTATAAAGAATATCAATGAGGGAGAACATTGGTTTGGTGATAAAATCAAACCAACCCCAATCGATTAAAAGAGCGAATTTCTTAATTTTCAGGTCATTTTGATAGTGGTTAATGATTCCAACTTGTTTTGCACCAGCAAAAAGACGATTTGTAACAGTTTTTGTTTCATTAGGGGCAATCGTTAAAAGCGACCCGAGCAAGTCAGATTGATAATGCGTCTGTAAGCGATCAAAATAAATAAAGCGGCTGGTATATTCTTTATCTTGTTGAGGAATAACCGCTACAGCCCAATATTTATCAGTAATGCCAATCCAGCCTCCTGTTACTTTAGAGAAAGTCATACTTTTTTGACCATTCTCAGGATTGGGATCAAGTTCTGCTAGCGTTTTATATTTCTCAGTTTTAAGTGAAGCACCAGCGATACCTATCATGCCTTCATGAAGTAAATAGGTTGCATTTGTGTGTTCTGGTGGAGCTGCACGTGCAACGCGGGCATAGGACGAGAGATATATCGGTTTATCTCCTTCATTGCTGATAGAATCTTCAATGGTAAACATGTAATGATCATCAACAGAAAGGGTACGGCGGAAGATTTGTCCCTGTCCGTTATTATAAATTAAAGTAACGGGCGTTGAAGGAGTCAGTGTCGTATTATTTCCTTCTATTTGCCATTGGGTATCAGATTGTGGCAAAGCTTCTGCTGACAAAGATGAACTTGTAAAACCAAATTCGGCAAGGTAGGTCGTTGTGAACCCCTTGGGATTCAGTAGAGCAATTTCGGGTGATTCCTTCTCTACTGTCAGACGATATTTTTTGAGGAGAAGATCATCAAATTGTGCACCAACAAGATTAATAGAGCCTTCTAGTTCATTGGTTTTGATGGCAATACGGTTTGTTTGAGCCAACACAACTTTCCGTATTTCAGGAGTCATTTTGTGGTCAATGATAGATGCTGATGGGTGCATTGGTGCAGCATCAGAGGAATTTTGAGTAGGAGTGGAAAGTGCGGATTGTTGTTTAGACAATTGTTGTGCAATGACTTGTTGTTTTTGTAATTCAGCCTGTTTTGGAATAACATGAAGAAACTGCCATGCGATAAGCACGATAAAAGATAATCCAATGGCGATAAAGAAATTGCGGTTATATTCCATTCGTACACCCGTGTTGGCGTTGCTGATGTTTTGTTTTTGGTTTTATTCGTCGGTTTAATTCACTGATCAAAGATGTAAAAGGCGCATGAAGTGCATCAGGACGTGCTACAATAACATAGTCTGTTCCTGCTTCCATGTTATCTGTTAACCCAACTCTCACAGCTTCACGCAGACGTCTTTTAATACGATTGCGTTTGACGGCGTTACCGTTTTTACGTGTTACCGTGAAACCCACACGCGCAACAAGAGGAGATTTCATCTCTGCTGTTTGCTGATGAGACTTAACTTCCAGCAAAAATAAAGGACCACGTCGCTTTTCTCCTGTGCGTACAGACAAAAAATCTGCTCTTTTGCGAATGCGGCAGGGAGGTTTTTTCTTCATAAAGAGCGTTTCGCAATTTTACTAATGCCTGCAAAAGCAGGCACTGGAGGTTCATAACGAAAGTTCCACAACGAAGAAATGATGAACACTCTTCAACTCTTGTGAAAATTTATGGTTAAGTTAAATGCTTAAGCGGATAACCGCTTACGCCCACGAGCACGCCTTGCAGCGATAACTTTACGGCCACCGGCTGTCGCCATACGAGCACGAAACCCATGGCGGCGTTTACGGACCAATTTAGATGGTTGGTAAGTACGTTTCATTTATTTAAATACCGCGGAGTGCGGCCCTTCTTAAATTCTATGGGCAAAACTATGCGCTAGATGAACAGTCTTATCCTATCATACGATTGCTAACCCATAGGCAAAAACATAAAAAAAGTCAATCTCAGTTTCTTTTTCGCTCTTTTTAAAAATACAAAAAAATCCTTCGAGGAAGTGATTTTGTTCGTAATACTTAAAAACAGTTAAGGAAAATAATTGCTGGTTACAATGAGGTATTTTACAATTATTTCTGTTGTAACACAAGTGGATACTCACAACGTTATAGAAAGAGTGGAGAAAAAATCGTGATTTGTTATTGTATAATGATGACGTGTGCTTGTTGTAGATAAGAAGTTTGCGTGAGTTTTGCCTCTTAAAGGCTTTAGAACATTTATAAAGAGAGAGCCTGATAACCATCATTTAAGAGGATTTTATAGTCGAGTTTTTTATTTGAGGTTTGTTTAGTGTTTTAAAAGAGATATAAAGAGAGAGAGTATAAGATAATTTACATTTTGTCATTCTCATAAAGTGAGAAGTTTCAGATGATGAAGTTGAAGTGTTTTTCGTCCTTATTGTCCTATTTTCTGAAATTTATATAGAGAGGAAAGAGTGTGAGTCCTATCACAAGTGAGGCTATTCGCAACGCGTTACATAAAATCAAAGGACCGGATTTTGAAAGTGATATTGTATCCTTGGGGCTTCTTTCAGAAATATTGATTGCTCAGGGAAAAGTTTTCTTCTCCATTACAGTTCCAGATGGGCGTGTGCAAGAATGGGAGCCGTTGCGTCGTGCTGCTGAAGAAGTGGTGTGTGTTATGGAGGGGGTCGAATCTGTTGTTGTCACACTTACGGCAGAAAAAAAACCAACGGTATCTTCTCAGGTTCATAAAGATACAGTTTTTTCTACACCAAAACGGAGAACACATGCATTGCCTGTAAAAATGCCAATAGAAGATGTTCGGCATGTGATTGCCGTTGCTTCTGGAAAGGGGGGCGTTGGCAAATCTACAATGGCAATCAATATCGCTCTTGCTTTACAAGATTCTGGTTTCAAAACGGGGTTGATGGATGCAGATATCTATGGTCCCTCTTTGCCGCGTTTGACAGGGCTTGTTAACCAAAAACCGCAACATATCGAAGGGAAAAAACTTCGACCTCTTGAAAAATTCGGTCTTAAATTGATGTCAATGGGATTTTTGGTTGAGGAAGAAAAGCCGGTGGTCTGGCGTGGTCCCATGGTTATGGCGGCTGTGACACAATTGCTGAGAGATGTTTTATGGGGACCTCTTGATGTTTTGGTGGTTGATATGCCGCCGGGAACAGGGGATGCACAATTGACACTTGCTCAACAAGTGCCATTGACGGGTGCGTTGATTGTTTCTACTCCGCAGGATTTAGCCTTGGTTGATGCACGTAAAGCGATAGAAATGTTTATGAAGGTGGATGTTCCCATTTTAGGACTTATTGAGAATATGAGTTATTTCATTGCTCCTGATACGCGAAAACGCTACGATATTTTTGGTTATGGTGGTACGCGTGCAGAAGCGGAACGCCGAGGGGTGCCTTTCTTAGCAGAAGTGCCGCTTGATGCGGCTTTACGGTCTTCTTCAGATGAGGGCGTGCCAATTTTTGTTGCTAAACCTGGTGAGGAGCACGCTAAGCTTTATCGTGCGATTGTTGATCAAGTGAAAAATAGATTTTTTTAAATTTACATTTTTTTTAAGAGGGGGAGGATACAATATTGAGAAAAATATAAGGGCTTTTTTTCTGAAGGAAAGGAATTGGTTAAAGACTTTGTTCAGGTACGAGGAAGTATTTTTCAATATCAAATTGTTGGATGTTGATTATATCGATGCGAAAACCGTGGAAAATATTCCAAAATAAGATGTGGTAATGCGAACGCTCTCTGTTTATTCAAAAATGGTGCAGTTGTTGTGAGAAAACAGTTCATGTTTGCTTGGAGGATGGTTTTGTCATTGGTAAAAAAGGCTGACTTTAAAATACTGTCTATGAAATCATTTAGAATATTGCGCTCTTAAAAAACGGAATTAGATTAAAATCTAGGCGGATATAAAAATTGCTCGTCACTTCAGGGAAAAGTTTTGCGAGAATTATAGAAGCTTATTGTGCTGTAAGAAGGGGGAATTTATTCTACTGGAAGCTATGATGATCACAAACGCGTTATCACACTCAGAAAATTCGACATTGGTGTAAGCTCTTTTGTTATGGTACGAGTGATTATTGGAGTCATTGCTCTTTTGATGGTGGCAAAAAAATGGCAGAAATGGATGATGTTCACGCGTTTAAGATTTTAGTAAAATCTGATGAAGAAAGGTTCTTTGTCGATGAAAGAAGAGCATGTGTGAAAAAACATATTTTATAGGCACGCATGTTTATTCTGCGCCTGTCATAGAACCAGCGCTTTATCTTGTGTCAACACCTATCGGGAATCTTGGAGATGTTACTCTACGTGCTTTGCAAGTGCTTGCAGGCGTTGATGTTTTAGCTTGTGAGGATACGCGGGTGACGCGTGTTTTGTTGGAACGCTACAGTATTCAGAAAAAATTGTTTCTTTATCATGAACATAATGCACAAAGGGCAGGACCGAAATTATTAGCAGCTTTAGCCGAAAATAAAAGCGTAGCGCTTATCTCAGATGCGGGAACACCGCTTATTTCTGATCCTGGATTTCGATTGGTAGAAGAGGCGCGTAAAGCTGGTTATAAAATCGTTCCGATTCCTGGAGCATCCGCTCTTTTAGCTGCTCTTGTCACGACAGGGCTTCCCACCGATAGTTTTTTCTTTGCAGGTTTTTTAAGTGCGCGTAAGGTTCAGCGTCAAAAGCGTTTAGAACAATTAAAAGCCATTCCTGCCACGTTGGTTTTTTATGAATCACCCCATCGTCTTGTCGAGACTTTACAGGATATGGTTTCTGTTTTTTCGGCTGATCGTCCTGCGGCAATTTGTCGTGAATTAACAAAAAAGTTTGAAACAATAGATGTTTCCAATTTAGGAAATTTATTTGAAAGTTACAGAAAACAGGACCATATTCGGGGGGAAATCGTTGTGCTTGTTGGGGAGGCTCTTTCCTCTTTGGACGTGATGAGCAATCAAGAAATTGATGAAATGTTATTGGAATTGGCGCGTACACATTCTGCAGCTCAAGCTGCTGCTTTAGCGGCTAAGAAAACAGGTTTAAAAAAGCAAGACCTTTTCCAGCGGTTGATTTTTTTGAAAGATGCGTAAAACTTTAAAGGATGCGTAAGTTTATGCAAAAAGAGCGCAGACAAAAGTCTTTTTATCGAGGTGTTCGTGCAGAAAAATGGGCTGCTTGGTGGTTGCGACTTAAAGGATTTCATATTGCTGAAATCCGTTTTAAAACAAAGTGTGGTGAAATTGATTTAATCGCGCGGCGCGGAAATCTTGTTTTAATCGTGGAGGTTAAAGCACGTTCAACCTTGGCTGAAGCAATGGCTGCGGTTTCTCGGATGAATGAGAGGAGAATTGAAGCAGCAGCCGATATTTGGCTCGCACGACAAAAAGATCATGCTCTTTTATGTGTACGCTTTGACCTCATAGCAATTTTGCCGTGGCGTTGGCCCCAGCATATTCCTGCTTTTTTTACATCTGATAAATAAGAGTTCCTACATCATTTTAACCATGGTAGATGAAAAACATTTTGTTTTTATAGACAGATGGGGTAGGAAACAGTGCGTCACAATTTGAGCGTTATGAGGAGCGAGATATGGACGATTATGAAAAATTTGCAACGGGTTTGTTGATTGTTTTTGGAGCGCTAATTATTGGTGGTTTAATGGCAATGCATATTGTCCTTATGAACAAACCAGGTTTTTTATTTGCACTAGCGGCTGCTATCGTTGGTTGGTTTTCTGCTTTTGCGGTTCTCTTTGATAAGCCTAAAGTCTATTTGGGATTGATTATTCTTGCTATGTTGTGTGTTGCTTCTTCAATTACTATTTATGTGAGTTAATGCGTTAAAATGTATGCGTTGTTGGTGGAATCTTCCTTTAGAATGATAAGAGATAAGGAGTAGAAATGAAAATTGGCTTTGTGGGAACAGGTAAAATCAGTTCTTCAATGATTGATGGCTTAATGAAAAGTGCTTTTGATGTTCCTTCTCTTATCATTTCACCACGGAACGCACAAAGTGCAGAGTATCTTTCGCACAAGTATGATAAGGTTATCATTGCTGAAAATAATCAAGCGTTGCTGGATGTGAGTGATTGCGTTTTTCTTTGTTTGCCTAACCAAGTTGCTAAAGAAGTTTTAAGTTCTCTTCGCTTTCATCCCAAACAGCTTGTTGTTTCTGTACTTGCTATGGCAAAAGCAGCAGAAGTTGAAGAGTGGATCAACCATAAGGTTTATCGTGCTGTTCCGCTTCCTTTTGTGGCAGAATGTAAAAATTTGACACCAATTTATCCTGATCATCCCTTTTTACGCCGTTTATTTGATGCGTTGGGAGGCACGTTGGTACTGGATGCAGAAGAGCAGTTTAATCTTTTCATGACGGCTGGCTCACTTATGGGAGTTTATTTTAATTTTATAGAAACAGCACATCAATGGTTTGTAATACAGGGGTTAAAGAAGCAGCAAGCAGCGGATTTTCTTGCTATGATGTTTGGGAACCTTACGGATGAAATGCGCAGAATTACAGCAATGGATGGTCCATCCTCTCTTGATTTTGCATTGCTTGAGAAAGAGTTTTCAACAAAGGGAGGTACAAATGAACTTTTGTCGAACTGTTTTTCTCGCCAAGGGGGAAGGGACGCTTTAATAACAGCTCTCGAGACTACTTTGCAAAAAATGAATGCTTCGTTCTCTCATTAAAATGTTTGATTTGTATTTTTTGATTTTAATGAAAGAGGTATTAGGGCGTGTATTGAGAGTGACGTGAACGCGGTTTTACCGGATCGTCTGCTATAAACATTTTAAAAGCAAGCAGAATTTTTTCTACAGTCATAAGTTGATAGGTAAACAGTCTTTAAGAACAGAATATTATAGTTTTTTTCTGATAAAAATGATGTGGTTGTTGAAAGTATTTTGTTGTGGGAGTGATAATAAAGCGTGTCTTACTTGTGAAGGAAAACATGCATTGAAAGACACAGAAGAGGTTCTGATTGGAGAGGCTCCCTTTGTTGATTGTGTTTTGTACACTCTCATTTTTGTGGAATGAACAATGATCACATGTTCAAATACAAGGGACCCTCGCTGCCTTGCGGACAGGTCCAATGAATATTTTGGTTGGGATCTTTGATATCGCACGTTTTACAGTGTATACAGTTTGAAGCGTTGATAACATAAGTTGTCTGATCATGATGGTTTAGCCATTCATAGACAGCAGCAGGACAATAGCGGGTAGAAGGTCCTGCATAAATTGCGTATTCAGAGTCTTTTTGTTTTTCTAATGAAGATATTTTTAAATGGCATGGTTGATTTTCTTCATGATGCGTATTGGAAAGTGCAACACTGGAAAGGCGATCAAAGGTGACAATACCATCTGGTTTTGGATAAGCAATGGGTTTAAATTTTTCTGCTGGTTCAAGACATGCATAGTCTGCTTTTCCGTGGGAGAGTGTTTTAAATAAAGAAAAGCCAAAAAGTTGTTGCCACCATATATCAAAGCCGGCAAGTTTAATCCCGTATTTTGTACCATATTTTGCCCAAAGTGGTTTGGCATTGCGCACTTTATAAAGATCTTTGCCAATGGGCCCTTTTCGCCAATGTTCTTCGATTTCTTTGACTTCATCATGAGCACGTCCTTGCGCAAGAGCTGTAGCAATCTTCTCGGCTGCTAATATGCCAGATAAGATGGCGTTGTGTGAGCCTTTGATACGAGGAACATTGACAAAACCAGCAGAACAGCCAATAAGCGCTCCTCCAGGAAAGGTCAGTTTTGGTACAGATTGCCACCCTCCTTCGCTAATAACACGTGCCCCATAGGAAAGGCGTTTTGCGCCTTTGAAGATCTCATAGAGTTTGGGATGTGTTTTAAAACGTTGAAATTCTTCAAAGGGAGAGAGATAAGGATTTTTATAATCTAAATGGACAACAAAGCCTACAGAAATTAAATTGTTTTCCTGATGATAAAGAAAGCCTCCACCGCCGGTATCATCCTCTAAGGGCCACCCCGTGAAATGCTGGACTAAACCGGATTTATGTTTTTGGGGATCAATTTCCCAGAGCTCTTTGAATCCGAGACCAAATTTTTGTGGTTCACGGTTTTTGCTAAGATCAAATTTTTGTATCAGTTGTTTGGCAATGGAACCACGTGCGCCTTCTGCAATGAGAATATATTTTGCCAATAAAGTCATACCAGGCATGTAATTTTTCCCAGGAGTTCCATCTTTGTTAACGCCCATATCACCTGTAAGAACACCGATGATGGCTCCTTTATCATTTTGGATGGTCTCTGTGATCGAAAAACCAGGATAGATTTCTACGCCTAGTGCTTCAGCTTTTTTGCTAAGCCAACGGCAAACATCACCGAGCGAAACGATATAGCATCCGTCATTGGATAAGATTTTAGGGTAAAAAATATTGGGAAAGAGTGTGGCGTGTTTTGGCTTTAGAAAAAAAAATTGATCACTGGTGACAGAGGTTTTGAAGGGATGATCCTGTTCATTTCTCCATTCTGGCAAGAGTGTATTAATGCCAATGGGGTCAACAACTGCCCCTGATAGAATATGTGCACCAACTTCGGTCCCTTTTTCAACAATTGTGACAGAAAGTTCGGGATTAATCTGTTTGAGACGAATTGCTGCCGAAAGTCCTGCGGGACCCGCTCCGACAATGACGATGTCAAATTCCATACTCTCACGTTGTTGATGCAAAGCTGCATTCATGGCTTATAAAGCTTTCTCCAGTTCAGGAATAATATGGTGAAGATCGCCTACAAGGGCATAGTCAGCAATTTGCATGATGGGGGCTTCTGCATCTTTATTAATCGCTACGATAATTTGTGCATCCATAATACCGGCTAAATGCTGGATTGCACCGGAAATGCCAACAGCGATATAAAGTTCAGGGGCAACGATTTTTCCTGTTTGTCCAATTTGCCAATCATTGGGAGCATAGCCAGCATCAACGGCTGCACGGCTGGCACCCAGAGCAGCTTCTAGTTTTTTTGCAAGGGGAAGAAGGAGTGCCATGAACTGCTCTTGTGAACCAAGACCGCGTCCGCCTGATATAATAACACGTGCTGAAGTAAGATCAAGGCGATTGCTTTTGTTGGTTTCTGCTTTCACAAAAGAAGAAAGATTGGGGTTGGGCGCTGGTGTTATTGTCTGAATGGGAGCAGAATTATCATTGTGAGAAGCCGTTGGTGTGAAAGCGGCGGTACGAACTGTTATAACTTTTTGATGATCATTGGTGCGTACAGTTTCGAGAGCATTTCCTGCATAAATTGGTCGTTTAAAGGTATCTGGTGCAAGAACTGCGATAATGTCTGAAATTTGCATGAGATCAAGAAGAGCAGCTACACGGGGCATTACATTTTTGCCGATACTGGTAGAGGCAGCCATGATCACATCATAATCTTTTGCTAATTTGACAATTGTATTTGCCATAGGTTCAGCCAGTTGATGGGCTAAATAATCAGCTTCTGCGATAAGCACTTGGCGCACACCAGTGAGTTTTGCATGGCTTTCGGCAATTGCTTGGACGTTTATTCCACAAACCAAAATATCGATTTCGTTATTGATTTCGTTAGCGGCGGTAAGTGCTTTTGCGGTTTGCTCTGTATTTTGTTCGGCCAATAAAAGAATTGCCATACCTTTTTACCTTTTTACGCAGTTTTTCTTTTGATCACTTTGTTCTCAAATATTAAATACAATTTGTTCGTTTTAGAACACTTACAAGTTCTGCTACATGAGCCATTTTAACACCGGGTTGGCGGGGTTTTGGTTCTTCAACGCTTAAGGTTGTTAAGCGTGGTTGCGTATCTATGCCAAGATCAGCAAGTGCTTTTTGTTCGATGGCTTTCTTTTTTGCTTTCATGATGTTGGGTAGAGAAGTATAACGCGGTTCGTTTAAGCGTAGATCAGCGGTCATCACTATAGGAAGGGGGAGGCGAATGGTTTGAGTGCCGTTATCTACTTCGCGGGTAACTGTTGCATGCCCGTTTTCTATGTTGAAATGCGATGCAAAAGTTGCTTGCCCCCAGCCAAGAAGAGCTGCTAGCATTTGTCCGGTTTGGTTGTTATCATCATCAATGGCTTGTTTTCCCAAAAAGACCATATCTGGTTTTTCTTCATGAACAATAGCTTTAAGAATCTTAGCGATTGCTAAGGATTCGAGTGTTTTTTCCGTTGTTACAAGGATGGCACGATCAGCACCCATTGCGAGTCCCGTTCTCAAAGTTTCTTGTGCAGCTTCTGGTCCAATTGAAACGAGAACAACTTCGGAAATTTTGCCGGATTCTTTTTGGCGAATTGCCTCTTCCACGGCAATTTCGTCAAAAGGGTTCATAGACATCTTTACGTGGGATAAATCAACGCCTGTGCTATCAGGTTTGACGCGTATTTTGATATTATAATCAACAACACGTTTGACAGCGACAATTATCTTCATGATGATCCTCTTTGTTTTTTGACTACAACTTTATAGTAATCTTCACAAGAAACCAAATCGTTTAGAATTGAATTTCATTTATCATTGATTTTCCCATTATATAAGCTTTCTTGCATCTGTTTATACCTTTTTCTCAATGTTACGCGTCTCTCATTTTGTTTTTTGTGCACTTTAAATAGTTGTTACCTTTGCTTGAATAAAAAGAAAAAACAATATGCCTTTATTTGAAATAAATGCGTTGGTCATAGTTTATAAGATAGTGTTAAAGAAACTTAAAATAAAAGCGATGGAAAATAGTATCCAAAGAGCAAAATGAAAAGAGTCTTTTTTTGTTCCGCATGTACAGTTTGTGGTGGGATAAGAGTTCTTGAATATAAGGACAAAAGGGTGAAAAAGCTAAAAAGAGGCATGATTTTTCCATTTAGACTTTAGGAAAAGTAAAATCAAATATGGTTTATTTGAATATTTTTAGAAGTTCTTAAAGCTCTATTTACTAAAGTAGAGCACATTTCTCTATCATTTGTGCGATTCTTTGCAAAAAAATAAGAAAGCGTAGCATTTGTAAGGATAATGAGGGAATAGCGTTTTTGAATACCAAGAGTCATACTATAAAGCAGGTTAAGCATGACAACCCTTCTTTTTTTGTTGTTGAACAAAAGGAGGGGAAGGACACGTCTACGGAAGTAACGATGTCGGATATTGCTAAAAAATTACGCTCTGTTTATGCACAAATGCAAATGAAGCACACGCCTCGTCATTCGGTATCGCAAAGTCCTGTGGAAGAGGATTTTAAATCTTACTTGGATGATATTAGTCGGGCAATTTTGGCTGAGTATTCTATGCGCCGTCAAAAAGAAAAAAAGCTTTTTGCGTGTTTAGAGCAGATTAAAACGCTTGTTCAGGGATTGCAGAGCGAAAAGAAAATCTTAGAAGAAGCAGTGATAACACGGCGTATGTCTCGTTCAAAATCATCTGATTCTGTTGTGCAGCACCTGGCTCATATGGCATGTGAAAAAAATCAAGAACGCTCGATGCTTCAAGAGGGAGCAAATTTTTCTGGACAAAACATCATAACGCCAAATCCCAAAAATGTTGAAAATATTTTGCAACAAGGGAATAAAAGCTCTTTACCAAGTGATGTTCTGAAGACTCCTTCAAAAGAGACTGTGAAGCTTGTGGGGCATTCCGCAAGAGAAGAAAGGCGCTCGGATGTTCAAGAATCTGGTCATTGCACTGAGAGTGAATCGTTGTCTTCCTTAAAGGTAGAGCCTCAGAGGCATTTTTCTTTTTTACGTTTTTTTGTAAAAAAAATACTTCCTTGTTTTTTAGTCGTTGCATTTATGGCTGTGATAACGGTATGCTTTTATGACTTTTTAAGAGGGGCTCTTTTAAATTTTATGATTTAGGGTCATTGATATAAGATGTTTTGCACACATGATTTTGCAAAAGCATGGATGGCATCTTAAATTATTTTTTAAAATATGCGACAAAGAGTATTGAAGAAGGGGATTGTTGGAGAGGGGCTCTCTATCTAAAAACCTCAAAAGATCTTGAAGGTTCTGTAAGTGAGTATTTATTTACCAATTGCTGAAATGTCACTCAACATGCTAATCTTGATTGGTATGGGGGGGGTTGCTGGTTTTTTTTCAGGTCTTTTTGGTATTGGCGGCGGGTTTCTCATCACGCCTTTATTGATTTTCTATAATATTCCTCCTGCTATTGCTGTTGGAACAGGAGCCAATCAGATGATTGCATCATCTGTGACAGGGGCCATTACACATTTTAGAAGACGCACTCTTGATATCAAACTTGGTCTTCTTTTAGCAGTGGGAGGGGGAATAGGCTCTGTCATCGGGATACAGATTTTTTCTGTTCTGAAAAAATTGGGGCAATTAGATCTCATGATTTCGCTTCTTTATGTGATTCTTCTTGGAAGCATAGGAAGTTTGATGATTATTGAAAGTTGGTGCGATATGCTGCGCCAGCGCAAGGCACCCAAAATCAATATGCGTCTTGCTAAGAGGCATAATTGGATTCATCGTTTGCCATTCAAAATGCGTTTTCGGACATCTATGATATATGTCAGCATCATTCCAGTTTTAGGGATTGGTCTTATTGTTGGGTTATTGTCTTCTATTATGGGAATTGGCGGGGGATTTTTTATGATACCAGCGTTGATTTACCTTTTGCGTGTTCCAACCAGTGTGGTGATTGGAACTTCACTTTTTCAGATTACATTTGTGTCCTCTTTCACGACCGTTTTACAAAGTGTGAGTAATCAGTCAGTTGATATTGTTTTGGCTTTTTTGCTGATGCTTGGGGGAAGTATTGGGGCACAATATGGAACAAGGGCTGGACGCAAGTTGAAGGCGGAACAATTGCGTATGGCACTTGCATTTTTGGTGTTGATTGTATGTATGCGTCTTGCTTTTCAATTATTTGTACGCCCCGATAATCTTTTCTCTCTGGATATTCTGATGAGATGAAAATGGGTAGATTATTTTCTTTATGCATTTTTACTGGTTGCTTTTTTGTGGTGCCTTTTTCTACGTGGGCAAATGTTGGGGCAAAAGCTGCATTTGTTGATCAATTTGATCACGAAACTATCCAAATTATCGTAACAACTAAGACAATTACGGTTGATGCACATTTTGATGGTCGTGATCTTTATATTGCTGGTGTTTTGGAAAATATCGATCCATTACATTCTCAACAGAGCCGTTATGATGTTGTTGTCAGCCTAGAGGGGCCGGCTCGGACTATGGTGATGCGGGAAAAGAAACGGAATGCTGGTGTTTGGGTTAACACAGATTCCCTCACTTTTAAAAATGTTCCTCTCTTTTATTCTATGGTCACGACGCGTGAGATTGATGAGATTACTAGCGTTGAAGATTATAAACGCTTGGGGTTAGGATTATCTTATTTGTTGTTGCAGACGGATGAACAAGATTTGGGGAAAGTACAAATTTTTCGTGATGAACTTATAAAATTGCAAAAGACCAAAAATCTTTATCATGAGGAAGTGGGTGGTGTGCGTTTTGGTTCTGGTGCGCTTTTTACAGCACATTTTCGGTTGCCGGCTAATACGCCTGTTGGACATTATCAGGTCCGCGCTTATCTTTTTCGCGATGGGCAATTTATTGATCGTGCAACCACAACTCTTGAAATTGTTAAAGCACATATTGCTTATACAATTTTTCACGCTGCCCACAAATATAGTTTCTTATATGGTGTTGTGGCCGTGATTGTAGCTGTTAGTACAGGCTTTTTATGTCGTTTGATTTTTCAAAAAGATTAGAAAAAGGCAAAAGCTAAGGCATTTATTTTTTATGCAAAATGCGTAAAAGAAGAAAAATAGGCACAACAATGATGGCTCCCATCATGGTCATATGGAAAAAGTTTGTAAGAGTTATAAATCCTGTTTCCCACAAAGATTTAAAAAATTCTGTTATTGTTCGCACAAGACTTCGAGGAGTCCATCCGAGAAAATTCAGCACGATACCAACAAGAAGTGAAAGCATGAGCAGCTTGATAGCAACACGCCCTAATGTTCCTCCAAGAAACGCGTGAAAAGAATTGGACATACATATTTTTCCTTTTGTTCATTTGGATATATCTTTAGATATATTGTGTTTTCCTTGCATCATATCATGGAGGACTTATCCTCAATAAGAAATGTTTCTTTTGTTTCTCCTTACTTTCTTTTCGAGCTCGCCGCCTTTTAATACTGGTGTAACCTCTGTGCTGGTTTCTGAAACACGCTCGTGTTCTGTAGGCATTTTTCGAGATATTTTCATAGTATTCCTTTCATTAACTGATGGATATTCTTTTATTTCCATAAATTCGCAAGGGAATTTTATAATGTTTCGACGTTTGGCATGATGATGAATTTTTTAGTGCGTCGAATATTTAATATCTTTATTTTATAATAGATTAATATGTTGTGTACAGAATGTAATTTCAAGACATTCTCTTTTGGAAAGAGACTATTATCCTTAATAAAACTATGATTATATAAGTATTAAGATTAGATATTATAATCTCTATAAATTAAAATACTAAATTTGTTTGTTAAAAAAACAGGCATAACAAGTGTAATAGAGTTGAATGTTTCTAAAAGAGTGGGGGGGAGATTGTAAAATGTATTGTTAAAAAAATTAGTTATGTGCGGGTGTGGGGGAGATATCAGGGTACGACCGTGTTTATACTTCAAGTCCTACTCATTTTTTTCTTAAAAGATGGGGGATATGAAGGGTTGTTATTGGCGTGAAGTTATGGAAAACTAAAATTTCCTTCTGAATGAAGGGTTGGAAATGGTTATTTTAGCAACTTACGCCTTATCCAAACTGTTAAAATATCAAATCATGATTGGGGCTTTTGAAACAACTGGGGGCAATTTAATGATATTTCTAAAAAATTGATGACACTTCTAGAAAATCGCAAAACGAAATTTGAAGAAGAGAATCTGTTTGATGAAGCAAAAAAGGAACCTTTGTTTTCTATATCCTCAGTTATAATGTGACATCATTCATTAAAGTGCTGTCATTCGTAATGTTTTCATCCTGTATCAGATTTGTTTTCATTGCATATTTTGTTTTTTCTCTCTCGTGTTTTGGAGGAAATGCGTGTTTGGCAAGAGGCTGCTGCTCTTGGAGGTTTTGGTATTTTGCCTTTAGGAGATGTGCTTTCTAAGCCTGATTTTATTTGTTTTGCATGTTGTTGCATGGAAAAATTATCCAATAATCTTAAAAGGAAAAGTCTATGAATTTGAAAGGAAAAATATTGAAAGGGAGCAGTTCTTTTGTTGCTGCTGTTATTACACTGGGGATGTTTGTGCAACAGGTTTCAGCAAAAACACCTGCCGATACCCTTGTCATGGCTTGGAATCTCGATCCAATAAGTACATTTGACCCTGCACAACTCAATGATCGCTATGGAATTGAAGTGGTGAACAATATTTGTGATAATTTAGTCGTTTCTGCTACCGATGATGCAGCTAAAATGGTTCCTTCTTTGGCAAAGAGTTGGGATGTTTTAAGTGATGGCCAGAGTACGGTGATTACTTTTCATCTGCGCGATGGTTTAAAGTTTAATGATGGTCGTCCTGCTCTTGCCAATGATCTTGTTTGGGGTATGAGGCGAGTTGTTAAATTGAAATTGTCCAATGCAGCAACATTTAATGAATATGGTATCACAGAGCAAAATGTTGATGAGGCTTTTCAAGCACCAGACGACAAAACGGTGGTGATGAAATTCGATAAGCCTTATCCAGCAGAGCTCATTCTTAGCAATATTTCCACCAACCGCACTGGTGCCTTGCTTGATCGTGAGACAATTATGAAATACGAACAAGATGGAGATATGGGAAACCGGTATTTGGCTAGCCATTCTGCTTGTGTTGGTCCTTATCAGCTAAGCAGTTGGCGTCCTGGAGAAGCTCTTTTATTGCGTGCAAGTTCCAATTATTGGGGGGAAGCACCTAAATTGAAGAAGATTTTAATTCGCCATGTTGCTGAGCCAGGGACTCAACGCTTATTATTGGAAAAACACGATATTGATGTGGCACGTAATCTGATGCCAGAGGATTTGACAGATCTCCAAGCAACAACAGATATTAAGGTTGAAAAAGTGTTGGCACCCTCCGTGATCATATGGGGTTTCAATACGACAAACCCCATTTTTGCCAATGAAAAAGTGCGTTTGGCGATGCGCTATCTTATTGATTATGAAGGTCTTGGAAAGACCCTTCTCAAAGATGTTGGTATTCCGCGTGCAAGCTTTATTCCTCTTGGGACTCTTGGAGCTTTGGATGAAAAAGAAGGACAACCCTTTAAACTTGATCTTCAAAAAGCAAAACAACTTTTAACAGAGGCAGGTTATCCGGATGGTTTTGAGGCCAATATTTTTGCAGGAGCCTCTCCTTACCCGTTTGCTTTGCCCATTGCTCAATCACTCCAAGACAATGCAAAAAAGGTGGGTGTGCGCTTTAAAATTGAACGTTTTGTAGGTACGTTGTTGTTTTCAAAACTTTACGCACGTGGTTTTGATACGATTTTTTTCGGATGGAATAATGACTCTGCAGATCCTTATACAATGGCTTCACGCCTTATTTACAACCCTGATAATCGGTTTGAGGCGAAAAATACAGGCTATCCTAGTTGGTGCCATGGATATTTTGATAAAACTATGAATCAAAAGGTTAAGGACGTGTTGTTTGAAAAAGATCCACAGAAGCGAGCACAAATGTACGCTGATTTGCAGCGTGAATTTATGCAAAAAGGACCTTATGCTTTCATCTATCAGACATATAGTATTGTCGCAATGACACCTGATGTTAAAAAATGGGTTTGGAATAGTGCACCACGTATCTTTTATAGTGCGATTGAAAAATAAGGAGTTTGAAGTATTGTAAAATACAACAAGAGTATCATCATGCTCTCTTCGACGTTTTGTCTATAGTTTAAAGGCTTTACAAAACGTCGAAGTTTAGTGGTAATGGGTTGATATGTTGTGTATAGAATAATATTTCAAGACACTCTCTGTTTAGAGAGACATTTCATTTTCATTAAAGATATGTTTGTGTGAGTGTTAAGATTGATCTTTCAACTTCCGTGAATTGAAAAATGGTAAATTTTTTTGATGAAAAAGCAAGTGCAACGAATGTAGCAGAATTCAGTGTTTCCGAAATAGCAGGGGCTTTGAAGCGCATTGTTGAAGAGAAGTTTGGTTATGTGCGGGTGCGTGGAGAGATATCAGGTTATCGTGGTGCTCATGCTTCAGGGCATGCTTACTTTGCTTTAAAGGATGATAAGGCGCGGTTGGAGGCTGTCATTTGGCGCGGCATTATGGAAAAGCTTAAATTCCCTCCAGAAGAAGGGATGGAAGTGATTGCTGTTGGTAAACTGACAACTTATCCAGGGTCATCGAAATATCAAATTGTTATTGAAGCGCTGGAGCCAACGGGAATTGGGGCTTTGATGACTCTTCTAGAAAATCGCAAGAAAAAGCTTGCGGATGAAGGTTTATTTGACGAAGCCAAAAAGAAACCTTTGCCTTATATGCCCCGAATTATAGGTGTTGTCACATCACCAACAGGCGCTGTTATTCGCGATATTATTCATCGTATATCAGATCGTTTTCCGTTACATATTTTGGTTTGGCCGGTTCGTGTACAGGGGGAAACAAGTGGGAGGGAAGTAGCTGCTGCTGTTGAAGGGTTTAATGCTCTCCCTTTAGAGGGATTTGTGCCAAGACCTGATCTTATTATTGTTGCACGGGGAGGGGGAAGTTTAGAAGATTTGTGGGGATTTAATGATGAAGCCGTTGTTCGTGCTGTTTATGCATCTGCTCTTCCGGTTATCTCTGCTGTTGGGCATGAAACAGATTGGACTTTGGTTGATTATGTTGCTGATTGGCGTGCTCCAACTCCTACGGCAGCAGCAGAAAAAGCTGTTCCTGTCAAGCTTGATCTCGAAGTGTATGTGGCGTCGCTTGGTGCACGTTTGCGTAAGGGACTCGTGCGTTATTTTGATTTTTATCGACAAAAATTGCGTGCTATTATACGGGGGCTTCCGGTTGTTGATCAACTTTTTGCTCTACCACGGCGTGGTTTTGATGAAATTTCAAGTCGATTGCAGCGTGCGCTTTGTGTGAGTTACGATAAAAAACGTTTTTATTTTCATGCACTTGGTATCCGTCTTGCACCGCGTTTGCTCAATACTGAAAAAGCACAACGCAATACAAAAGAATATACTGCGCGTCTTCATCGTGCTTTTATTTGCAATGTAGAAAAACAACGTGCTCGACTAGAGGGCGCGTTTAGACTTTTAAAAAGTACTTCGTATCAAAATATTTTAGAACGTGGATTTGTTTTGGCTTTGGGGCAAGATGATAAGCCCATCAAACGGTTGAGGCAATTTCCCGAAACGGGGCAAATAAACTTACGCTTTTTTGATGGTGAAATTAGCGTTTCAACACATGATCATGCTCTCAACCGATCTTCAAAATCAAAACGGATAAAATCGAAGCAAGATGATCAGGGAACGCTCTTTTAATATGGATAATGGGATGCTTGATGAAGGGCTCCTTATGGGAGAAGATGGAAAAGTTCGTTGTGCGTGGGCAGGAACAGATCCACTTTATTGTGCTTATCATGATCATGAATGGGGAAAACCTGTTTTTGAAGATCGCCGTTTGTTTGAAAAAATTTGTCTTGAAGGTTTTCAGGCAGGGCTTTCTTGGTTCACAATTTTAAAAAAACTCTCTTCTTTTCGAAATGCATTTGATGATTTTGACTTTGAAAAAATTACGCATTACGATGAAAAAAAGGTACAAATATTGATGCAGGATAAAGGCATTGTTCGTCATCAAGGAAAAATTCGGTCGGTGCTTCATAATGCCTTTAGAGCACAGGAAATTATAACAGAGTGGGGGAGTTTGTCCCGTTATTTTTGGTCTTTTCAACCTCCACAATCGGAGCGTTATGAAAAGATAGATTTTCAAACACTGTTGGCTAACCCCATAACACCTGCTTCTCTTCGTCTTTCTAAAGATTTGAAGAAACGCGGCTGGACATTTGTTGGTCCCACAATTTGTTATGCTTTTATGCAGTCTGTAGGGATTGTTAATGATCATCTTGAAGGTTGTTTTTGTCGATAAGTTTGCAAAGCCTCCCTTTGTTTCAAAGAGATAGTTTAAGAAGAAAATAAAAGACTATTCCATAGTCTTTTGATGATTTGCTTGTTGTCTATTGACTCATCATTTCTGGCGTGATGGTATAGTATAGAATGCATTTTAACGGATACAGTGATTTCAGAAAATGTAAATAAAATCAGTGAATTATTTTTCAGGAATAGTTTTTAAAATTTTTATTCCTAAAAATATGATGTGTGCCATCTATATCATTGTTTTTATTAAACTTTGTTTAATGATGTTTGTATGGCGCTTAATAATAATGGCAGTTATTTTATTTATAGTTTTTGATGAAGATAAAGTAGTTTTCAAGTTTTTCGATCTGGAGCTATTATTGTATTGCTCTACTTTTTGAATTTAAGGAAATATATTTATTGAATATAGAGCAATTGAGCATATTTGTATGGTGTTTCATTACCAAATGCTTGTGTTGCGTTTTATTATCTGATAGCTCTCCTTTTTGAGGAGTAATTTTTCTGCGTATGGTTCCAGTTTTTAGGAGGATGTTTAAGCTCGGACGGAGTTGTATCCACTCAATTGCTGAGTTGAATCTCTTAATGTGCCGCTGGAAAGAAGAGTTGCTACGGTATGTTGTTTAGGGCCTTATTTTTAGTGCTTGCACAGTAATGATGGACCTCGAAATTGGAATTTTATAGTCAGTCTGTTTATTCAATCTTTGTTGTTATAAATTTGCCGTGCCATTTGAGAATAATGAATTGATAAAATAACTTTAAAAGGAAAAGTCTATGAACATGAAAAGAAAGATCTTGAAAAGCAGTACTTCTTTTGTTTCTGCTGTTATTGCTCTGGGGATGTTTGTACAACATGTTTCAGCAAAAACACCTGCTGATACTCTCGTGATGGCTTGGAATCTCGATGCAATAAATACATTTGATCCAGCGAAAGTCAATGACGTTTATGGAAATGAAATTGTTCTCAATGTTTGTGATAATTTGGTCAGCACTGCAACAGATGATCCAGCGAAAATTGTTCCTTCTTTGGCAACCCATTGGGATGTTTCAGGTGATGATCACAGTACAGTGCTTACTTTTCATTTACGCGATGGTTTGAAGTTTAATGATGGTCGTTCTGCTCGTGCCAGTGATCTTGTTTGGGGCATGAAACGGATTGTTAAATTAAAAATGGCGAAGGCGGCAACCTTTAATGAATATGGGATTACAGAAAAAAATGTTGATGAGGCTCTGCAAGCGCCGGACGACAAAACGGTGGTGATGAAATTTGATAAGCCTTATCCAGCAGAGCTTATTCTTAACAATGTTGTTGCAGGTCATGCTACTGCTTTGCTTGATCGTGAAACAATCATGAAACATGAGAAAAATGGTGATATGGGAAACCAATATTTGGCCAGTCATGCTGCTTGTGTTGGTCCTTATCAGTTAAGCAGCTGGCGCCCTGGAGAAGCTCTTTTATTGCGTGCAAGTTCCAATTATTGAGGGAAAGCACCTAAATTGAAGAAGATTTTAATTCGCCATGTTGCGGAGCCAGGAACACAACGCTTACTGTTGCAAAAACATGATATTGATGTGGCACGTGATTTGACGCCTGTGGATATCGCAGATCTCCAAGCAAAAACAGATATTAAGGTTGAAAGAGTGTTGGAGCCCTCCATGATGTATTGGGGATTCAATATGACGAACCCTATTTTTGCTAATGAAAAAGTGCGTTTGGCGATGCGCTATCTTGTTGATTATGAAACTCTTGGAAAGACCGTTCTCAAAGGTGATGGTATTGTTCGTGCAAGCTTTATTCCTCTTGGGAACTTTGGAGCTTTGGATGAAAAAGAAGGACAGCCCTTTAAACTTGATCTTCAAAAAGCGAAGCGGCTTTTAACAGAGGCGGGTTATCCGAATGGCTTTGAGGTCAATTTGTTGGTAGGAACATCTCATTATGCTTTGTCCATTGCTCAGACACTCCAAGACAATGCAAAAAAGGTTGGGGTGCATCTTAAAATTGAACGTTTGGCAGGTACGCAGCTGTTTTCAAAACTTTATGCCCGTGCTTTTGATACGATTTTTGTTGGCTGGAATAATGATTCTGCAGATCCTCATTCAATGGCTGCGTACGTTATTTATAATCCTGATAATCGATTTGAGGCTAAAAAAACAGCCTATCCGAGTTGGCAGCATGGATATTTTGATGCAGAGATGAATAAAAAGGTTGAAGATGCATTGTTTGAAAAAGATCCACAGAAGCGGGTACAAATATATGCTGATTTGCAGCGTGAGCTTATGCAAAAAGGACCTTATGCTTTTATCTTTCAGAAATATGCTGTTGTCGCTATGACACCTGATATTAAAAAATGGGTTTGGAATAGCGCACCACGTATTTTTTATAGTGCAATTGAAAAATAAGCGCGTATAAAATATTGTAAAAAACAAAAAGAGCGTGATCATAACGTAAATTATGAAAAAATATCCTCCCGCGTAGAGTCTTTAAAAGCTCTTTAAGCTATGAAACTGTGGGGGGATATGAGTCTATGATTAAGGGCAGTTTATTGGGGATAAGTAATGTTGAATAGTATGAAGTAATATTTCTTGAGATATCTGTTTACTGTGGTATAGTTAGTATGTAGCTCGATTATAGTTTAATGCTTGAAAGAGTATTTTACGGATGTTTGATCAGTGAGAGTTGATGTTTTTATTATGCTGCTCGAGTGATGAAATAAAGAAATCAGAAGTACTTTTTGTAAAAAAGATAAAATAAAATGCAAAAGGAAAGGATAAAATGAGAAAAAAAGCGATGTTGAAAAACTTTTGTATTTTATTAGGCCTTATCGGTTTTTTAAATGGCTCTCTCTCATCGGGTTTAAGTGCATCCTCTAAAGATACATTGATAATGGCATGGAATATTGATTCCATTAGCAGTTTTGATCCAGCGCAAACGGTTGAAGTTGTAACGAGTGAACTCTTGACGAATATTTGCAGTGCGTTAGTGCAATATGATAAGCATGATCCCACAAAAATTCGTCCTGCTATGGCAAAATCTTGGGATGTTTTCGATAATGGGAAAAGAATAGTTTTTCATCTTCGTGATGATTTAAAGTTTGATGATGGAAGGGCTGCAACAGCACAAGATCTCGTGTGGTCAATGCAACGAATTGTGAGATTAGGATTGAACTATGCGCAATCTTTGATGGATTATGGATTTACGAAAGACAATATCGAAACAAATATTCAGGCTCTTGATGATAAAACGTTACAATTAAAATTGGATAAGCCTTATCCTGTCCAACTTATAATGACAGTGATTGGGCAATCTTATGCTTCTGCTTTGCTTGATCGGCAAACAATTGAAGCAAAGAGCGTTGATGGGGATATGGGGAATAAATATCTGGCTACCCATTCGGCTTGTGTTGGACCTTATAAATTGGCACGCTGGTCTCCAGGAGAAAAAGTTGTCTTGCACGCTACCCAACATTATTGGGGAGGGGTGCCTAAAATTAAGCGGATTTTTGTGCAGCATGTTGCTGAATCAGCCAGTCAGAGACTTCTTTTGGAAAAAGGTGATGTGGATATCGCACGTGATCTTTCTTCAGAGGATGTTTTGGATATTGAAAGACGGGGGGGACCTGTCAAAATTAGCCGTGTGTTGCGACCACAGATTATTTATCTCTCTTTGAATAATAAAAAGGCAATTTTTGCTCAGGAAAAAGTCAGATTGGCGTTGCGTTATTTGATTGATTACGAAAGTCTTGGCAACACTGTTTTAAAGGGTATAGGAATTCCACGTGCGACTTATATGTCGTTAGGAATCCCAGGCGCTTTGGATGAAAAAGAGGGATTGCCGTTTAAGCTAGATTTAAAAAAGGCAAAACAGTTGATCAGTGAGGCGGGTTATCCTGATGGTTTTAAAGCTAATCTTTTAGTTGGTAGTCTTAGTTATATGTCATCTGTTGCGCAGTCTATTCAAGCCAATGCGCGCAAAATTGGTGTTGAGCTTACAATTGAAAAAATGGCACAAAATCAATTGTTGAATCGTGTGCGTGGTGGAAATTATGATACTGCTCTTATGGGGTGGGGGAGTGCTGATCCTGATGGGCATCCTGCTTCATTAAATCATGTTTTTAATCCTGATCCAACATTTACAAAAAAGCACAATATGTATTTGGCTTGGCGTGCTGGATATTATGATGAAAATATCAATAAAATGGTGATGGATGCTTTGTTTGAACAAGATCAAAAAAAGCGTATTTCACAATATCGTGCTTTACAGCATTATGTGTTTGAACATGGACCTATGGTTTATTTGTTTCAGACATATTATACCGTCGGTATGAGCGCTGCAGTAAAAAAATGGGTTTGGAATAGTTTTAGACTCTACTACAATGATGCAGAAAAATAGAGCCGAGCATGTTCATGTAGAGCATGTTTTATGAGGATTTTCTTAATTATATAAAAAGGTGTTAGCTTTATGTTTGGTCGCTATGGAGGGGGATATTATAATGGTTTTGCCATTTCCAGAATCTGAAAGAGCAGTATCACAAAAGCAGAAAAGAATGTTTGTATGGGACTTTTTTTTCAAGGGATTAAAATTGCTTCTTTCCGTTTTTATCACATTGCTTGGTTTAGTGACGATCACTTTTTTTATTGGTCATTTGCTCCCTTTAGATCCTGTCCTTGCTATTCTTGGTGATAATATCAGTCAAGAAGCTTATGATGCAATGTTTTATAAGTTGGGTCTTGATAAGCCATTGATTGTTCAATACTGGAATTATCTTCACAAGATATTTTTGTTTGACTTTGGAGATGCTTTAACTTCAGGGCGTCCTGTCTTGAAAGATATTATGCGCGTCTTTCCTGCAACGTTAGAGCTTTCCACAGTTGCTATTATTATTGGTACGAGTCTTGGTATTCCGTTTGGTGTTTTTGCCGCGATGTATCGTGATTCATTTATTGATTATTTTGTCCGTACTTTTACACTTCTCAGCTATTCTACTCCGACTTTCTGGCTTGGACTAATGGCGTTATTGGTATTTTATGCCAAGCTTAGCTGGATTGGTGGTCCAGGACGTATTGATTTTATTTATGAATATTCTTTTGAACCCAAAACAGGATTTTTTCTTTGGGATACTGCTCGTCAGGGTCAGTGGGAGGCTTTTGGAAATGTCTTCAGTCACATCATTATGCCTGCTTTAATTTTAGCATTTGGTGCTATGGCTTATATTAGTCGTATGACTCGTGGGTTTATGATTGAACAACTCAATCAGGAATATATCATTACGGCGCGTGTGAAGGGATTATCGTTAGCGCGAACGGTTTGGGGGCATGCTTTTCGTAATGCTGCTGTTCAGATTATCACTGTGGTTGCGCTGTCTTATGCTTTTTTATTAGAAGGTGCTGTATTAACAGAAACGGTTTTTGCTTGGCCTGGTTTTGGGCATTACTTGACAAATGCTCTTTTGGCTGGAGATATGAATGCAGTTGTTGGATGTACTCTACTTGTAGGTTTTTTCTTTGTTATCATTAATTTATTTTCTGATTTGCTTTATCGAATCTTTGATCCAAGGACACGTTGAATATGACAATAATGAATCATCATAAATCGCAATCGTCATTTTCTTTGGGCGGTTGGTTAAATGAAGCTGTTCCGCGATCAATGTTTCAAGCTAATGTGCAAAGATTTTTTCACGCATTCATAAAGTTTTCGCATAATTTTTCGGCAGTAGTCGGACTGATGATTATTCTTGTTATTGTCTTGTGTGCACTTTTTGCGCCTTGGATTGCTACCAATGATTTTGTGAGTAATGACTTAGCACATCGATTGCAGCCACCCTCTATGTTGCATTATTTTGGGACAGATGAGTTAGGGCGTGATATTTTTAGTCGTCTCATTTTTGGTGCACGTATTACTCTTTATATTGTTTTTCTCACTACAATTATTGTGGGACCAATAGGACTCATTGTTGGAACTGTTTCTGGCTATATAGGAGGATGGGTTGATACTGTATTCATGCGCATTGTTGATATTTTTCTCGCTTTTCCAAGTTTGATTTTGGCTCTTGCTTTTTCAGCAGCATTGGGACCAGGTATTGAAAATGCATCTATTGCAATTTCAATTGCAGCGTGGCCGCCAATAGCGCGTTTAGCGCGTGCTGAAACTTTAACGATACGCTCTTCTGATTATGTTTCTGCTGTTCGCTTGCAGGGAGCTTCTACTTTGCGAATTATTTTGTTTCATGTTGCACCAATGTGTATTCCTTCAGTGATTGTCCGGTTAACGTTAGATATGTCTGGAATTATTTTAACGGCTGCTGGTCTCGGCTTTTTGGGGCTAGGAGCTCAACTTCCAAGTCCTGAATGGGGTGCAATGCTCTCATCTGGGCGTGAATTTATGATGACAAATTGGTGGTTAGCGGCAATACCAGGTTGTGCAATATTGTTAGCAAGCCTTGCTTTCAATCTTTTGGGTGATGGGCTTCGTGATTTATTGGATCCACGTAATGGCTAAAAAATTATTAGAGATAGAAGATTTACGTATTTCTTTTCCTACGACACTCGGTCTTTCAGAAGTTGTGCGTGGTGTTAGTTTTTCTGTGGGAAGGGAAAAAATTGGCATTGTTGGCGAATCTGGGTCTGGAAAATCAATGACTGGGCGCGCAATACTCAAGTTGAGTCCAAGAGCAGCAATTGTCAAAGCTAAAAAAATGCGCTTTGATGGTATCGATTTATTGCGTGCAAGTGAACCTCAGATGCGAACTATTCGGGGTAAGCGTATTTCAATGATTTTACAGGATCCGAAATATTCACTTAATCCGTTAATACGGATTGGGCAGCAAATTATGGAGGCTTACCGTATTCATTACCGTGTTTCAAAAGCTGATGCACGGAAAAAGACAATTTCTATGTTGGAATCTGTTCATATTCGTGATCCTGAACATGTGATGCGTCTTTTTCCTCATGAAATATCAGGTGGTATGGGACAGCGTGTAATGATTGCTATGATGCTTATTCCTAAACCTGATCTCATTATTGCAGATGAGCCAACTTCTGCACTTGATATTACAGTAAGGCGTCAAGTCTTATCAGTGCTGGATGAACTTGTGACTAAATCTGGAACGGGACTTATTTTTATTAGTCATGATTTGAATATGATTGCTGATTTTTGTGATCGTGTTTTGGTTATGTATGCGGGGCGTGTGTTAGAAGAATTGCCTGCGCGTGATTTGTCTCGCGCTTGTCATCCTTATACTAAAGCTCTGCTAGCAAGTTTGCCACGGCTTGATAATCCTGTTGATGTCTTGGCTGTTCCTGAACGTGATCCTGATTGGTTGCATAATCCTACAATTGTTAATGGTGTTGAAGGAGTTGCTCCATGACCCATTGTGCGAATATACTTGATGTGTCTAATTTATCTGTAACCTTTGGGCATAGACATAAGTCCGTAACGGTTGTTAAAAATGTTAATTTTCATATTAAGCGTGGTGAAGCTTATGGGTTGATTGGTGAGTCAGGATGTGGAAAATCAACTATTTTGAATACATTGGTTGGACTTATTTCAGACTATAGTGGGCGTTTTATTTTTGATGGAAAAGAGGTAGAAAAAAAAAGGAATAAGGAGTCTCTACGCCGAATTCAAATGGTATTTCAAGATCCTTATGCTTCGCTGCATCCAAGAAAAATGGTTCATACTGTTCTTTCTGAATCTCTCAAAATCCATGGTATGGATAATCCAAGAGAGCGAGTACGTGATGCTTTAAATTCTGTTGGTTTAAATTCGTCATTTCTTTATCGTTATCCGCATGAATTATCTGGAGGACAACGTCAACGTATTGCTCTTGCGCGTGCTTTGATTATTGAACCAGAGGTTTTGCTGCTTGATGAGCCGACATCTGCTTTGGATGTATCGGTACAGGCCGAAATTTTAAACTTATTGAAATCATTACGAGAGGAAAAAAAGCTCACTTATTTGATGGTATCCCATGATCTTGCTGTTGTTGCACACATCTGTGAACGTGTTGGGATTATGCATAAAGGGGTTATTCTTGAAGAGCTTAGCAATGATGATTTGCGTAATTTGCACGCACAACATCACTATACAAAGATGTTTTTTGAAGCAAGTATTGAACCTATTATTCATTAGAGAAGAAAGAGTATGAGAGCTTCTACAGAAGAGAAAATACATTGCTTTCTATTTTAGTTTCTGGAGATGTTCTATATCGTTGTTGGAATATAGGTTTTTGTATTCTGTTCTTATATTATAGGATTTTTATCAGTGATAAATTTTCTGAGAGAGTTTTCGCTATATATTTTGATACTCTGAGGTGTAGCGTGTTGTAAGACATACAGATGACTTATAGCCTGTATGATTTTTCTGATATGATGGCACTGTTTTTTCTTATAAATTTCTATTCATAAACTTTTATTGTATTAAAATAAGTATTTATCATAATAAATAACAATTTATATTTATTAAATATATTTTTTATAAAATTATAAGGTCATTATTATAGTATAAATTTATTTTCTCTTTATTAAAAATTGATATTTTATTTATCAAGTAAGGAAAAGTTTTTTGAAAAAGAAACTTATTAATCATTGTATTAATGATTAATAACAGTTGTTAAAATATGCTGGCTGAGTTCACATTTTAAAAGTGAGAAGAGCTTTTTAAAAGAAAGAAAAATAAGTTTTATAAACAAAGGGCAGCACATTGTGCTGCCCTTTGTGATAAAGAAATAACAAGAGGTTTGTTGTTACAGTCTTACTTTAAAACTGATAACGTATTCCTTCGGAAAAACTTGCTCCAGATATACCGGTTTTTTTGAAGCTTTTGTTGATAATTGACATCACCATGAAGAGAGAAATTATGGGAGAGTTGCGCATTAATGCCAACGCTGCCTTCAATTGCAGTTCCCATAGGATCAAGGTCAAGGTCTCTGCCAATCTGGATGGTACCATCATCACCAAATGTTTTGAGTAAGTTGACTTTTCCATAGAAAGACATCGGACGGTTGTTTTCAGTGGAAAGGGTTTTGGTCAAACATCCGCCAACACGGATCATCCATTGATGAGGGTTGTTCATATCAATGGTGAAATTATTGACATCGGTGATGGTGTCAAACATCAAATGTTGATAGGCAAGCTGTGCTTGTGGTTCAAATGTTAAACCTTCCGTTCCGGTGGCAAATTGTTTGCCAACAGTGGTGGAAATACTCAACATCTTGGCATTTTTCAATTTTGCTGTTTTGCCTTTTAACTCGATCATGCTGTCTGTGTCATCAGCTTTTGCCCCACAGTGCCCATGTCATACGTTATGAAAGCAGCATCTATGACATCAATTTGTCCACCTTTTTCTGCTAATAATGCAGCTTTTTTCCCAATTATGGTTTTTCCTGTCATTGTGATCTTAGATTCTGAATCCTCTGCATGGAGTCCATTGCTATCAGATGAGGAAAATGTCGTATTGTCTTCTAAAATAATGGTGCCGCCGTTTTGAACATATACCCCATCAGTTTTCCCCTCAAACGATCCTCGAAAGGTTGTTATTGTGGAATCATTATCTGCAAATATGCTTGTTTCTGCTTGTGTGATGGTTACATTGTTTAAAGTCACAATGCTTTTGTCGGCACTTATCCCCTTATCCATCAAGGACTCATCTTTACCGCTCGATATTTTCATATTTTCCAGCGTGTTCATACCATTCTTGCTAGAACTGAAAGAAGCATCAATTTCAGAAGCCGTAATGGAGCCACCAGTCATGTTGATTATGCCGCCATTTTGGGTCTCAAGTCCTTTTTTGAATTTTTCAATGGTTGTTGTGTCCTTTAAATTAATTTCACTACCAGAATTATTCGACCCTACAGCAGTGGTGTTTTTTCGGGATCAGAAGAAGTTATTTTTTAAACCTTGGCCGTTGATTTTTCTACCGTTTGTTGCCTTAATTGCATCATAGAATTATAGGATTTTCCAGATTCATTTTTTACTTCTCCACTATCAGCATTAAGAATTTCGGCATATGCGTTGAAATGAATGCCAAGCAGTATGACAGCTATAGCAGCTGTACAGAATAAAAGAGATTTATTATACATTGATATTTTCCTTACTTATAATCCCCATACATTTTTCCCTCCGCTTACAAAAAGGATATCAAATGAATGCTTATCTTCGTATGACATAGATTGTTTTAATTTTTATGTCAAAGTATAATAATAACTTTATATTAAAATATAGAATGTTTTATTTAACTTTATAATTTATTATATTTTGATTAATATTGATTCTATATTTAAAATATGAATTAAATTATTTTATAATATTTATTATTATTGTGATATTTTTATTAATGGGAGGTATCTTTTTGTATTAATCTTCATTTAGCTAAAATTAAGAGAGAAAATAATTAGTGAACATAACGGTATTTGCGTGACTGTAACCGTGCAAATGAAAGATTTTTGATGTTGCCATTTCAAAATCAGATGGGAAAAGATTTTTGAAGAATTCTTACAAAAATATCAGGAGGTTTAAAGTGATCTTTGCCCCCCTTTGAGAGCCTCTTGAAAATTCTTTGAAAAAACAAATTAATATAATATTTCGTATTAAAATGTACAAAGCCTAATGACAAACTCTATACAGCCGACAAGCTACAAAAAACTTTTTGAAAAATAAAATGGTAGCGGAGGAGGGATTTGAACCCCCGACACAAGGATTATGATTCCTCTGCTCTAACCTACTGAGCTACTCCGCCAAATCTGCAACTCATTTCACTTTTGCGGATATAAGAGGTAGAATAGTAAGATGTCAAGCATCGTTTTTAAGCTTTTCTCTTGTCATTCTATTTCATCCCCGATATGGAATGAAGAGAAATATATTTTTTTATTGATGGGCAGGGGTAAAGCATAAAAATGGTGCCACGTGTAGCGGTTTTAGGATGCGGTCATTGGGGTGGGAATCATATACGAACACTCCAACAACTTGGGGCTTTAGCAGCAGTTTCTGATATGAATGTGGAGCGTGCTGAAAGCTTTGCTTGCATGTATGGGGTTGAAGCCATTGCGCCTGAAGATCTTTTTATTCGTAAAGATATTGATGCATTGGTTCTGGCTTTGCCTCCACAATTTCATACAGAAAATGCCCTGTGTGCTCTCAAAAATGGTAAGGATGTTCTGGTTGAAAAACCAATTGCATTAAATGTAGCAGATGCTGAACATCAAGTCCAAGTTGCTGGTGAATATGAGCGAATTTTTATGGTTGGCCATATTTTACGGTTTCACCCTGCTTTTGAAAAAATGTGTGAATTGATAGCAAAGGAAGAATTGGGAGATATCCGTTATATTTATTCTCACCGGTTAGGTTTTGGAAAATTTCATACACAAAGTGATGCCTTATGGGATCTTGCTCCTCATGATCTCTCAATGATTTTGGCTTTGACAGGATGTGAACCTTCTGAGGTTCGTGGCGAGGGGACTGGTGTCATTGATCAGCATTCTGACTTTGCTCATATTCATATGACTTTTCCAAATGGTATAGGGAGTCATCTTTTTACTTCACGTTTTAGTCCCTATCGTGAAAGGCGCTTAACGGTTGTTGGCACAAAAGCTATGCTCGTTTTTGATGATATGGAACCATGGAACCGTAAATTAGCCTTGCACCCTTTTGCTGTTTGGAAAGAGAATCAAGAGTGGGCTTTTAGCACTGATGCGTTGAATTACATTGATGTTTGTGAAGGCTTGCCACTTACTTGCGAATTGCAACATTTCCTTGATTGTGTTGAAACGCGTCAATTGCCTCGCACAAATGGCGATGATGCTATTGCTGTTTTACGGATTTTAACTGCTGCTAGTGTCAATTCTTGTTAAAGAAAGTATCAATTCTTATTAAAATAGAAGAGAAGTAATGCTCGTACATTATTGTGATGATCAATGGAGTTAATATGCAATTCATCGACCTTGGAGCGCAACGTGTGCGCATTGAAGATAAAATTAATTCTGCAATTGCGCATGTGGTCGCTAGTGGACAGTATATTTTAGGGCCAAAAGTCACAGAGTTTGAAGAGCGATTAGCAGATTATCTTGGGGTTAAACATGTGGTTGCATGCGCTAATGGAACCGATGCATTGAAAATGCCTCTTATGGCTCATAATATCGGTCTAGGGGATGCTGTTTTTTGTCCTAGTTTCACGTTTTCCGCAACCGCTGAAGTTGTTGCTTTAGTCGGAGCAGAGCCTGTTTTTGTGGATGTTTTGCCTGATACATTCAATATGGATGTTGAAAAACTTTGTGAAGCAATCAAAATGATTAAAGAAGAGGGGCGCCTTCAACCAAAGGCAATTATTGCTGTTGATTTATTTGGGCTTCCTGCTGATTATGCGCAAATTGCTAAAGTCGCGGTAAAGGAAAATCTTTTTGTTATTGAAGATGCTGCTCAATCGATGGGGGGAAGAAGCGATAATATTATGTGCGGAGCTTTTGGTAATGTTGCCGCGACAAGCTTTTATCCTGCAAAACCATTGGGGTGTTATGGCGATGGAGGCGCTATGATGACCAATGATGATAACTTGGCAGCACTTTTACGTTCTATTTTGTTTCATGGTAAAGGTGAAACGCAATATGATAATGTGCGTATCGGTATGAATTCACGTCTGGATACTCTTCAGGCTGCAATTTTGCTAGAAAAACTTGAGATCTTTGAAGATGAGATGGAAAGGCGAGTGGCAATTGCTCGACGTTATTCCGAGGGGTTAAGAGATATTGTCACAGTTCCAGAAGTGGGAGAAAATGTGCGGTGTGCCTATGCACAATATACGATTAAGGTGGAAGAACGTGATAAATTGAAGGACTATTTACAGAAAGAATCTATTCCTACAATGGTTTATTATAAAACTCCATTGCACCAACAGCCCGCTTATAAACACTTTTCTTCTGTAAAAAATTCTCTTTCTGTTTCAGAGTCTTTAGGGAATTGCGTTTTAAGTTTACCGATGCATCCTTATTTAACGCAAACTGATCAGGATATGGTTATCCAGAAAATAAGAGATTTTTATTATTCTTGAGAGGATATTTTATTTTTAAAGGTCGTTTAAGAGTGGGTTTTGGTTTTGTCCCATCTTGAAAAGTATTTTTGATTTGTAATTAAAAAAAAGTCAGAATGAGTAGCTCTTTTGCTAAGAGAATAGCTTACCTCTCTGTATGAAACCATTAGTGTTTATCATTCTCGATCTTCACTTAAGGAGTTTTAAAAGACAATTTAAAGAGGTGTTTTTTTGCTGGAGGCTATTTTTTTCTGAATATGTGAGGCTAGGTCATTTTTACTTTTAGAATTTTGGGTCAATATGTTGATGGGAGATGATTCACCCTCTTGTAATGCTATTTGAGCAGCTAATGTTGCTGCTAATTCCTTTGTTTCTTCACGCAATTCATTTAGGAGTTTTTGGTTCTTTGTGCTGTCAAGTTCGTTGGTTTGAATTTTTTCTAAACATTTCTGATAATGTGCAATTTTTTCATGCATAGTTTTTAGTTCCATTATAAAAGTATTTGTTGCATCAGAATTTTGTTCGATTGCGGATGCTTTTTGGGGGGAGGAAGAGGGGGCTTGTGTGGAAAGACATAATCGATAAAGCTGCTCTGTTAGTTGGCTAAGCTGCATTTTTTGTTGAGCATATTTTTTTTGCAAAGAATCGTATTTTTGTTCGTTGTGTACTTGTTCCACAGCATGTTGTGCACGAAGAAAATCGTAGTTTGCTTGCATCTCAGTGTGTGATAACGGGATTTGTGCAGAAACATATTTCTGCGCAAAATGAATAGCTCTGCGCCAAATAAGAGGAGCAAAAAGCACGAGTAACCAAGAGGTAAAAGCGACACCAAAAATAAAAAAAAGAAACGATTGGATAAGCATAAAACCTCTTTATTAGTAAAAGTTCGTTTAAAACGGGTTCCATGTTGGTTTGGGCGTTAATTTTAAATATCCCACATTAATGCCAAGACGTGCGCCAATTCCTGTACGTACTGGAACTAATAAAACATTGTGGCGTTTAAGAACATGAAAGCCAACACCTGCAATTAAATAGGCCGAACCTGAAATACCGCCATAGCGTCCCCATAAATTATTTATAGTATTAAGATTGTAAACTAATATCATTAAACGAGAACCTTGTCCGCCAAGATCCCATCCCACAGAGGGACCTTGCCAAAAAACTTTATGTTGACCATAGTTTTTGGTAAAAAGTTTTCCTTCACCATAGGTTAAGCCAGCAAAAAAAGCACCAGAAGCTTCTTCCCCTAATATATAGGCATTGGGATAACCGTATTGTGAAAAGATATTTTGAATTGCTACAGCTATACTGCTGGCAGTTTTTCCAAAAAAAGTATGACCGGAATCGATAATTTCTTGCAGCGAATAATGGGGTTCATTTCGTTCTATTGGTCGGAGTTGAGCATTTGCAGTGTTTATGATGACGAATAAAAGGAAGATGATAGATACAATATTTTTGTTCCAGCGCATGAGAAGAGAGAGATTCATAGAGTTTTTCCCTTTTATTAGTTACAAACAAAAAGATAATATTAGGATTTTTATTCTATTCAAATAAAAAATAAGATATAAATTTGTTTCAATTCTTGAATTTGTTTCTGAAAAAAATGATCCTGATTGTTAAAGTTCCTTGTATATATGCATTGGATGTTAAGAGTTTTTCTTTAAAATGAAGTTTATTTTTAAATCTAGGAGTTCTCAATAATTATGACGTTAGCTGTTTCTTTGAAGCCTACCGATCTTGCTGCTTTGCTCTGTAGTCGTATTTGCCATGATTTGATTTCACCTGTTGGCGCTATTCAAAATGCGATGGAGCTCTATGATGAAGGAGGAGCTGAAGAAGATGCTTTGCAATTGGTGCGTTTGTCTGTTTCAAGCGCTTCTGCACGTCTACAATTTGCGCGATTGGCTTTTGGTTTTGCAGGAGCAAGTGGGGGACAAATAGATACACGTTCTGCTGAGCAAGTCGCACAACAATATATGAAGGAAGAAAAAGCAATTTTAAAATGGAAGGCACCTTCTCTGCTTTTACCAAAAAATGATGTTAAGCTTTTGCTTAATTTATTATTGATTGCAAATGCAACAGTTTCTCGTGAAGGAGAAATCGTTGTTATGATTTTGCAGGATGAAAAGAAGCTTTCTTTTCGATTTGAGATTTCCGGTAAAATTTTACGTATTCCGTCTCATTTTATTGCGTTATATAAAGGAGACATTCAAGAAGAATTTGTTGATGCTCATGCCATCCAATTTTATTACACACTGCTTCTTGCTGAGATAACAGATATGCAAATAAATATCGAGGAAACAGAAGGCTGTATTATTTTGGAAAGTGTAAAAGAGAAGCACTAATGCTCTCCCTTTAGGGGGAGTTGTGCCAAGATCTGAGCTTATTATTGTGGCACGAGGAGGAGGAAGTTTAGAAGATAAGCCATGTAAGGAAAAGAGGGCTTAGATTGTATCTGCAAACCGGATGTCTGGACTATTAAAGCCTTAAGCATTTTCTATACACAAGAGATTATTTGTGTGCGAGCCGTTCCTTGTAACAGAGAAAAAATCTCGGCCCGCTACACTCCGAGATTTTACAATGTGCATTTCACTGCTTAAGCGGTTTTACGGACGTTCTCTTCAATCGGATCACGTAACACATAACCACGTCCCCAAACGGTATCAATGTAGTTTACATGAGAAGAGATTGCTTCCAGTTTCTTCCGCAGTTTACAGATAAAGACATCAATAATTTTAAGTTCTGGTTCATCCATTCCACCGTAAAGATGATTGAGAAACATTTCCTTGGTGAGTGTAGTACCTTTGCGTAGAGACAGAAGCTCTAGCATTTGATACTCTTTACCAGTTAAATGAACAGGATGCCCAGCAACTTCTACGGTTTTTGCGTCAAGGTTAATGGTGAGATCGCCAGTAACAATGACCGATTGCGCATGCCCTTTAGAGCGACGAACAACCGCATGAATACGCGCAATAAGCTCATCTTTATGGAATGGCTTCGTCATATAATCATCTGCACCAAAGCCAAAACCACGGACCTTATCTTCAATGGCATTCATACCAGAAAGAATGAGGACAGGGGTTTTTATTTTTGCCAATCTTAGGGTTCTCAAGACATCATAGCCTGATATATCAGGGAGATTTAGATCAAGCAAAATAATATCATAGTCATAAAGCTTACCTAAATCGACTCCTTCTTCACCTAGATCAGTGATATAAACATTAAAGTTCGCTGACTTTAGCATTAACTCAATGCTTTGAGTCATCGCTTTATCATCTTCAATTAATAATACGCGCATTTTAGATCCCTCACTTTAACTCCTTCGAATCAAAAGGAGCATTTTTTTATCAATAGCATTTTTACCAGCCGTGATAAAAAATAATCCATGAAATCAAACACTTACAACATAAAGTGTCTATGAATATTTCAGTAGTACGCGTAACAATCACCACTGAATTTCCCACTATCTATGATAGTGGTTAACAAAATATTTTTATTTTTGAAAGAGGTTACAAAATTATTTTAGAAATAACCGCATATCTTTTCATTCCATGAAAAATGAAGCACTTTTTCACTTAATTTTTAACTTAAAAAAGATCTTATAAGAGATCATTTTAAATTACTTTTTTACAATTTCAGTTTTTATTTACTGAGCTTTAAACCTCTTCATTCTATAGTGCAGGTGAAAAGTAAAGAAAGAGTTATATCTTTTTAAAGCAGGTTGTGTTCACCGATGCTTTAAGGATGTCGAGAAATTATAGTTTTAAATTACAAAAAGGACTGTTTTCGTTAGAAAGAGTATAACGAGAAGTTCATGTAAGAATGCGAAGACGCGTTTTGAGTTGGCGCAATCGAGGAGTAGTGAGTATGAAGCCACGGGAAAGTATGGTGCGATTAAGGATGTTTCAAGTGCGTGGAAAGCGTCGTGAAATTGCACAGCTTGAGATGATGATCGCAGAATTTGAGCGAATGGTGTTAGAACTGGAAGCACAAATTATTAATGAAGAGCGCAAATCTGGAAATAATGATGTAAACCATTTTGCTTATTCTGCTCTTGCTCGTGCGGCGCGGAAAAGGCGCGATAATCTTATAAATTCGATTCGTGATTTGCAGATTCAAAAAACAAATGCTGAAATTGCGCTCCATGAAATCAATACAGAGTTGCAACATGCACAGCTTCTTGAGGCACGGGAAAAGAAAGCAATTGTGGATGATGATTCAATTCATTCTCACTCAATGACTGGATGATAAAAGTGAGTTTTTGAAAATAAGTTCTTTGAGATGCTTATATACTGAAAACACAAAAAAACAGCCAAACTTGTTAAAAGGTTGGCTGTTTTAAAGTGTTTTTGAGCCGCTATTAAATCATTATCAATGGCAGCTAGTACCTGTAATGTTGGATTCTGGTCGTTCGTAATCCAGCTAAACCGTGTTCATCAATTAAACTTTGCCATGAAAGAAATTCTTCTACGGTCAAAGTATAGCGTTGACACGCTTCATCAAGACTTAACAACCCACCTCTCACAGCTGCAACAACTTCAGCTTTGCGACGGATTACCCAGCGCCTTGTTGTTTTCGGCGGTAGATCGGCGATTGTAAGTGGACTTCCATCTGGCCCAATAACATATTTCATTTGTGTTTTTATCAAATTGGTCATTGTATCCTCTACTTTGAGTCAAGGACTTGATTCGTTTTTAAAACATGAAATTTAAAAAAGAGCTAAACACGTCGAAAGAAAAAATTAATAAAGTAAGCTAGTGCATAAAAATAGGATGCCAAATGACGTGCGTAGAAGAGCCTATTGCAATGTTTTTATCGGATTTTTTAAAAGAGCAAAAAGGATTTTCATTGTGCCTTATTTCTATCATTCTTTTTTTGTTTGCAGGCTCTTTTAGGAAAATGATACTCTTGGTTGTGGAAAGGGTAAAAAAACAATATAAAAGAATAATGAAAAGCGCCCATAAGAACATGAAGCAATGGGTATCCATTAATAGAGAATGAATATATGTTTTTAAACAGTCTTGATTTACCAGGACAACCTGAGAATTCTCGCGTTGTTGTAGCAATGTCGGGGGGGGTTGATTCATCCGTTGTTGCAGGCCTTTTGAAAAAGGAAGGGTATGATGTCATTGGGATTACGTTACAGCTTTATGATCATGGTGCTGCAACGCATCGGGTGGGGGCGTGTTGTGCTGGGCAAGATATTGAAGATGCCCGCCGCGTAGCAGAGACATTGGGGATACCCCATTATGTTCTTGATTATGAAAAGCGATTTCGTGAAGCGGTGATTGATCCTTTTGCAGAAAGTTATGCACACGGTGAGACACCAGTACCCTGTGTCGCGTGCAATCAGACGGTTAAATTTGCTGATTTGTTAGCGACAGCGCGCGAATTGGGTGCAGATGCTTTGGCAACGGGACATTATATTCGTTCGCGCCCCCATGGTGTGCATCGGGCACTCTTTCGTCCTCTCGATAATGATCGTGATCAGAGTTATTTTCTTTTTGCAACGACACAAGAGCAGATTGATTATTTGCGTTTCCCACTGGGGGATCTTCCGAAAGCGCGTGTTCGTGAAATAGCCGCGGAAATGGGCTTTGTTGTTGCTCATAAACATGACAGCCAAGATATTTGCTTTGTCCCGCAGGGCAAATATTCAGATGTTATCACAAAATTGCGTCCAGAAGCCGCCAATCCTGGAGTTATTGTGCATATTGATGGGCAGGTTTTAGGAAAACATTCGGGGATTGTTAATTATACTGTTGGTCAACGTCGCGGTATTGGTGTTGCAACGGGGGAGCCACTTTATGTGGTTTATCTCGATGTAGAAAATGCGCGTGTTATTGTTGGTCCGCGTGAAATGTTGGAAACACATAAGCTTTTTTTGCGTGATGTAAATTGGCTTGGCGATGAGCGGTTGGATAATTTCCCTCCTGAGGGTGTTGAGGTGGCTGTAAAAGTTCGTTCAACGCGTCCTCCACATCTTGCCCGCTTACATTATCAAGAGGGGGTTTTTTCCGTTGACTTGTTGGAACGTGAGAATGGTGTAGCACCAGGTCAAGCTTGTGTTCTTTATGATGGAAATGGTGATGCAGCACGTGTTCTTGGGGGTGGGTTTGTGACACATTCGCAACGTGCTGCTGATACTGAAGTGATGTTGAAGCGCATTTTGTGCAATCTGGAAACAAAAACAGCTGTTGCTTTCCAAACTTAAACCGCTTTTTATGAAGAGAAGTGGTATGATTGGGGGATATTTTCCTCCACTTGAACTGTTATCATGATTAGTGAAGTTTAGCAAAATCACAAAAATGGGCGAATCCAATAGCTGAGGCTGTCGCAACATTGAGGCTATCGAAACCGCAAGCCATGGGAATACGTAAAGTTTCTGATTTTTCTAGTACATGGGATGGCAAGCCATCACCTTCTGTTCCCAAAATAAGCGCGGTTCTTTTGGGTGTTTTTGCTTGCTTGAGAGTGCATGACGCAGACGGGGGAAAGTGCATAAGTATGAAAATTTGTATTATGGAGAGTTTCTAGAATGTTACTCATATCAGCACCTCGTGTATAGGGTACCTTTAGAGCAGTGCCAGCAGAAACTCTGATTGATTTACGGTAAAGGGGATCGCATGAGGTTTTGTCAACTATAATGCCATTATTGGCAAAGGTTGCTGTGTTGCGAAAAATTGCGCCCATATTATCATGATTAGAGATACCGCATAAAACGAGAATCAAAGCTTCTTTTGATAAATCTTGTAAAAAATTTTGTAATGACGGTAACATTTTGCGTTTACCTATACCGGATATACCACGATGAATATGGAACCCTACAATATTGTCCATAATTTTTTGCGAAACGCAATAAATGGGACATGTTGGTTGTGTTTGCTCCAAAAGAGGCATAAGTTCAGGAAGGCGTTCTGTTACTATTAGCAGGAAGAGAGCAGAAAATTCTTTTGAATGCAGTAATGCTGACAATATAACCTTACCTTCAGCAATAAATTGCTGTTGCCAACCAACAAGATCTTTTTCGTGGATGTTCTGATAGTCTCTCAAACGTATATCATCAGTTTCGGAGATTGTTGTAATATTCAAATGTATAGGCGGATTTTAGTGCTTTTTTTAAAATTGCTAGATTTTAAATGTTTGCTTTATTTTGAAGAGAGAGAGACGAAAAAAATATTATTATAAACCTATGGTAGAATTTGTGTTGACAAAATACAACCATTGGTATATTAAGAAGATACCGAGTGCGATACAATTAGTTTTGTTCTCGTGTCGGGTGCAGGGTCTTGGGTCCCCGCTATTTCCTAAGCTCTGCATACCCTTAAATTTCTAAGGGAAAAGAATCTGGGTCCCCAATGCCCAGATTCTTTTTGGGGAGTCATTGTCTTTCTTTTTTTCTGAAAATAGTTTTTTAAATTGTTTTAGCAGTCATATTTTTCTGACATGTTGAGGTGTAAGATTGCAGCAGAATGCTAAGCGATCTTTTTTGCTGATGCGCAATTATGCTGCTCTCTCAATGCGTTTGATATGCGTAAAAGTTTGATAAACGGCATATGAAATACAATAAGGTTGAGAAAAGATAACAGATGTTTTTGCGATTATAGGAACTTAGCGGTATTAAGCGACTCAAGAATTTATTGATCATGGAGGTAATGGGGGTGGTCTCTTTTGAGAGAATTCTTTTTTCTTGTTTGAGTCATATCCACATGATTCTATGTGTTATGTTATATCCTATAGCTTGGCTGTTGTTGCAAGACAATGATGCGCTCTGGGAGATGTTTATTGTATAATAAGCTTTTGTGATATTGAGAAAATATTGGTGACATGTCAAAAATATCATAGGGCATGTGGTTGAAAGTGTTCTTTCTTATTGAGTGAAGAAGAGGGTATGGTTATGAATGTAAAAACCAATATACAAAGCTTAACTTTATACTCTATTTTCGTTGCTTGTATCGTTTTTGCTTTGAAATATTGGGCGTATCACATTACTGGTTCGGTTGCGCTTTATTCTGATGCATTGGAATCAATCGTCAATATACTTGCTACATTCGCAGCGTGGTGGGCTGTGAAAGTCAGTATGAAGCCTGCGGATCATGATCATCCTTTCGGACATCATAAGGCGGAATATTTTTCTGCGATTCTTGAAGGAATTCTGATCATTATTGCAGCAGTTATCATTTTAAGAGAAGCATGGATAGCTCTTTCGACCGTTAAGTTATTACAAAAACCCGGTATATGGTTGGTGATTCATCTTGTTGCAAGTATCATCAATTACGTGTGGGGTTTTGTTCTTATTCGACAGGGGAATATTCACCGTTCACCGGCTCTTAAAGCTGATGGGGTGCATTTCATAACGGATGTTTTTACTTCTGTTGCCATTTTAATTGGTTTGGTTGCTGGTTTTATGGGGGGATGGAGTATTTTAGATCCGATTCTAGCAATCATTGTTGCTGTTAATATTCTTTTGCAGGGTTGGAAGGTGATTAGCAGTGCCGTTCAAGGGCTCATGGATGTTGGTGTTGAATTGAATGAAACTATGCGGATTCGTGAACTTATTTCTGCAAATGCACAGGGTGCGCTTGAAGTCCATGATTTGCTTACGCGTGTTTCTGGGAGAGTCACTTTTATAGAGTTTCATTTGGTTGTACCAGCTGTAATGTCTGTAGGAGAGGCACATCAGATTTGTGACAAAATTGAAGCTGTTCTGCAAAAAGAATTTGATAATGTGCGTATTTCTATTCATGTTGAGCCTGAAAATGAGGCTAAGTTGCCTCTCGGTACAACGGTTGTTCCTTTTATATAAAAAAATTCCCTCATTGTTTATAGTATCGTAGAATATTGTGTTTCAGGAGAGTTATAAGGATGCATCATATGTAAATAATGGTTGTTTGTATCTCATTTTCGTTTTCTTTTGCATCAAGTAAACATAAAAAAATAATGTTAAACGGAATATTTAAGGAGGGATTCACTCGTAGAGCTTGTGGAGTGAATACAGCATTCTCATTAAGTGATCAGAAGATGAAATACACCTCAAGAGAAAGCAATCTATCATCAGATTGGTGGTTTACCTTAGAAGTGAGGAGGAGAGACTTAATAAAGGGATATGACGCAAAAATATTTTTGTTTTTTGCTTGTTTTAGCAACTTTGGGAGTGTTTTTGTAAAGTGTTTAAAGATTCATTATTTCAGTGCAGGCTATTTCATTGTTTTGATTGATAAGACTATAACGTTGCAATTGGCAGCTCCATTGTTGGTGAGAGCCTTCAATAGCAAATAAATTGAAGCCTGCGGGTGGTTTTTTATCACCAAAAGCTTGCGATGCAGAAGCGACACCAACAACAGGAATTGTTCCCCTTATTCCTTTAAGAGTATGCAATGTGGGAAGATGGGTATGACCGTGAAGAACGAGTTCGCAACCGTGGTGTTTGATAACATCTAGGAAACGATCAATGCCCCATAATTTTTTATGCCAAGAGGTTGCATGATGAAAGGGAGGATGATGTATCATGACAACCCGAAAAAGATTGCGTGTTGCAGCTTCGTTTAAAAGTTTTGATAAAGCTTGCGCTTGCCTTTTGCCAAAATAACCAGAAGCTTGAAAAGGGGGGGTAGCGATGGCTGAGGAAGTTCCTATAATGGCGACATTCTTGCGAACGCGCATATAAGGAAAGGGAGGGTTTTGAGGGAAATCACCTGTCATCCACGGTTGAAAGAAAGTACAGGCTTTTTGGAATGCTCCACGGACATAGGCGTCATGATTGCCAAAAATTATAGAAATATTTTGAGGCTGGCCTTGGGTAAGCAACCAATTGCGTGCTTGTTCAAATTCTTTATCCAGAGCAAGATTAACAAGATCACCAGAGATTACAAGGTGATCAGGATTTGTTTGTTTTAAGGTATCCATTAAAGTTTCTAGAACATTTGTAGCCATTTTGTGCTTGCGTTTTTTTTGCCAATTAAGATAGCCGGTAAGACGTTTCCCACAAAGTTCAAATAAAGAAGGTTGTGGCAGAGGTGAAAGGTGCACATCTGATATATGGGCAAGGTAAAACATAGACGATAGCATAACGTTGAAAACGATTTAGGCAATAAAAATATAAGACAAATGAGAATATTTTTGAAGCAAGAGAGGCTTGCAAAATGAAAAACAATTTATTGAAAATGTAAAAAAGCTTGCGGGAAATTGATTGGTTTTGCAATAATAAAAAGATGACATCCTATATCATGTTTTTCGTTATCTTATCAGGGCGTAATTTTCCGTAAGATATGCTATATTATAAGATTATAGCATAAATTCTTAAGGCTTCTTAACGGCTTTCACGATACCACATGCTGTTCAAGAATAGAAGACAACAAATGAGCGCAAAAAAACCAGAAAAGATCGCAAAATAGAAACGATCGATTAAACGGCTTTCCGTTGCGTCTTTTAGAACAATTGAATGAGCGGGAGAAAATGTTCGATCTGTTTGTGATTGAATAATTTTAAGTGGAGGAAGATGAAAGTCATCTTTTTCTTTGTTGTGTAAACGCACGGTATATCCTCCCGTGTGTTTACTGATGGGAGCGAGTTTTTCTTGTGTGGAAATTAAATCAAACAATTCGAGATTATCAACTATCCCGACAGAAGAAAGTACTGTTAACTCACCATTTTGGATGGTAAAAATTCCTGTTTCATCCGTATGAAGAGTTGCTGTAAAGACGCCTTCCTGCTCTTTTGTAAGGATGATATTTTCTTTTTTTCCAGAAGGAAAAGTTATTTCAGCTGGCTCTGGATGATCTTTGAGTGTTTGGCGGCGAATTGCTAAGAGATTATGGTTGCTGGTAGCAGTTAATTTTTCCTCTTCAAGTTCTGGCTCTTTCATAAGCCAATGGGCAATGCGGCGATAAAGAGCTGCATAAGGGCCACCACCTTCGAAACCTCTTGCCCAAAGCCAGCTTTCATCGGAAAGCAGCATGCCTACACGCCCTTTCCCAACATGGGAAAGAAGTAAGAGTGGTTGTTCGTCAGCGCCTTTCATGAGAGCAGTGCCTTTGTGTGGGTTTTGAATGGCGATTTGTCGTAGCCATTGTCCCCACTGAGAAGCTGGATAAGCAGGAGTTGCAAGATCTCTTGTAACGGGATGACGTTCCCCCTCTTTGGTTAATTGAGGGCGAAAAGACTTTTGGAGAATAACACCATTCGGTAATGCGGGGAGGACACTGATTAAAGGTGTTTTCGCCAGCGAGTTTTCTTTGGTAAATTCGGGTCCTGTTACTATCAGCAAAGCACCGCCCTTTTGGACATATTGGGCAATATAATCATAATAGATTAATGGGAGAACGCTAGAATGTTGGTAGCCATCAAGAATGACGAGATCAAAATTATCAATCTCTTCAACAAAAAGCTTTCTTGTGGGAAAGATCACAAGGGACAATTGGCTTGATGGTGTATTGTCTGCTTTGTTGGGGGGGCGCAAAATAGTAAAATGAATAAGATCGATATTGGAGTCACCTTTCAAAAGATCACGCCATGTCCTTTCACCATTGTAAGGCGCGCCTGAGATAAGAAGGACACGTAAGTTTTCTCTGATTCCCTCAATAATCGCTACGGCGCGGTTGTTTTCAAAGCTTAATTCACCTTTATGTACATCAGTAGCAACTTGAATGATATTTTTTTCAGCATGAGAAAGAGTGATTTCAGTTTGAAAAATAATACCAGGGGTTACAGAATAATGGCCCACTTCTTGTCCATTGATGCTTACAGTAACATTTGCTTGCGCTGGTAGAGATTCTTGAGGGTGCCCTTTATCTTCTACCAAAATGGAGAGCATTTGTGGTTTATTGACAAGGGCAAAGCGAGGAGGAGAAATGATTTTGATTTGGCGGTCAAATTCATTTGCTCTTCCTGTTATAAGAGCATTGACAGGTGCTTTATGATGAAGGTCTGAAATTTGAGAAATGTCATGCACTTGTCCATCGGTGATCAAAATTGTTCCTGCATAACGTGTCGGTGGGACGTCAGAGATAGCTTGTGTTAAAGCATGAAACAAATTTGTTGAGGGGGCGTATTGATGATCGGCAAGTTGTCCAGCTTCAATAAAGCGTGGTTCAAATTGTGGATAATGTGCCAATGCATTGGTTAATTGTGTGCGTGCTTTATCAGTATCGTTTGTACGTGTACCAAATGTTTGGCTTTTGCTGCGATCAATGACAATGCCTACGGTGCTTTTAAGTGGTTCACGCTGCTCTTTTATAATCATTGGATTCAGCAAAGCAAGGATGAGTGATGCCAATGCCATGAGGCGTAATAAAGATCCTTGACGCTGTGTAACGAGACCAATGATGACAAAAAGGGTAGATATCCCCCCTAAGAAAAGAATCCAAGAGAGAGGTAAAAAAGGCTGCAAAGTGAAAAATGGTATCATTGCCTTCTTTCTCTTTTAAAACGTTCTAAGAGAGCTGGAACATGAACTTGGTCAGCTTTATAGTTTCCTGTAAGCACGTAGATAACAATATTTAATCCTGCACGAAATGCCCATAGGCGCTGCATGGGGTCATTGGGAACAAGGGGGTATTTCCACATGCCTTTTTCGTCTAGAGCCCAAGCCGCCGCAAAATTATTTGCGGTAATCAGGAGAGAACTTACATTATCACCGAAGCCGAGAGAATTTTTTTCTTTTTTGTTGGTTGATGATGATTCAACCCACAAAGGTGAACCACGGTAGAGACCGGGAAAATCCGGCATAATATAAAAAGAGCGTGCAACAACATGGTCCGTTGATGCTGGTTCAAGGGCTGGAATATTTAATCCCTTTAAAATGATCCGTAATCTTTGTGTGGCTGGGGGGGCTGCTCCTTCAAGATTAAGGTTGCTCTTTATCTGATCGCGTGTGTCGAATAAAATAGTGCCTCCATTTTTCATAAAGCTATTTATTTTTTCAAGGCTCTTTTGTGTTGGGAGAGGACTGTTCGCATCAATGGGCCAGTAAATCAGAGGATAGAAAGCAAGTTCATCTTTATCGAGATCAAGTGCTTTCACAGAGCTGGGCGAAAGCATTGTCCGTTCCGCGATAAATTGACTGAGGGCTTCTAGACCATTCTTGCTCGTTGTATCAATTTCACGATTATGCGTTACAACGTAAGCAAGATGCGTCGCGCCCGCTGCTTGAATTATGTCCTCATTATGATTTTCTGTGTCTTTTGCATAAACTCTTGGAGTATGGAGAAAAAAGGCAAGGAAACCTATTGTAAGGGGGAGAAAAAGGAGCATATTGCGCTGTCGGTTAAGAAAAAAAGCGCCTCCCATCCATAAAGTCAGAAAATTGTCAAAGGCAAATAATAAGATGGCTAATCCTAAAAGTGGACCAATAAGATGTTTTTCTTTTGTGTCATAAGATAAAGGATTTCCACTTAAGGAGGGGGACAATAGTGATTGTTTCACCAAGTGCGATGGATGATTGAGGAGATTGAGTGCATAAAAATTATTTTTGACGCCGTAGAGTCCAGGTGGAGTATGATAGGAGGGACGAGGTGGATTTTGGGCATCAAGGATCAGTGGAACAACAGAAGAGGGAGGTGTTTGTAATTGTCCATCAGTGGTTATTGTTCGCCAAGGGTTTTTTATTGTTGTTTCTTTTTTTATGGGTGTTGGATTGGTGTTTTGATAGGCACTCAATGTGATCAATTTTTGCAACATTTGTGCAAAAAAACCAGAGAGTGGAAGATTGGACCATGTGGGATCGGGAGCAATGTGAATAAGGATGAGTGTTCCTTTTCCACGTCCAGTTGCTGTAATGAGGGGGGTTCCATCAGAGAGACTAAGCCACGTTTTTTCAAAAAGATCTGGGCTTGGTTCTGCTAAAATTTGGCGTGAGACAGTGACTTCTTCTGGAAAAGGAAGATCAGAGAATATGCTAGTCTTTGCAAATGGTGCTAGTTTTTGCGGTTTTGTCCAAGACATAATACTACCAAGTGAACGTTTACCATAACGCAGTGGCACCGGAAGCAGACTATCATAGTGTTGTGCGGTACTCAGGTTTTCTCCTGCAAAGCGGATGAGTGTTCCCCCTTTATTCACAAAATCAGACAGTTTTTTTTCTGCTTCTTCTGACATGTTTATAATGTCACCTATAATGATAGCAGAAGGATTTTGTTTGAGTAAATGATCGAGATCCGTTGAAAGTTCTCCTCCTCCAGCTGTTATAAGCTGTGTATAGCCTTCTAACGCTTTGATAATATAGTAAAATGGAGAAAGCAAAGGTTGTGCCATTTCACGCGTATTGGGTGAAAGGAGAGCAACACGACTCATCTTATTGTGGCTGTCCACTAAGAAGGTCGCAGCAGCATGGTTTTGGTTGTTAATTTTTATCCAAGCAATGTCGTTGCGTAGTTCAAGTGGTACATTAAACGGAACAAGCGTTGTTGTTTCTCCTTCAAGGAATTTTGTTGTAAAATGATCAAGAAGTTGATTATTTGCATCATAAAGATTTAGTGTGATGGGAGTCTCGTTGTGTGTCGTTGAACGGATGGCGCGTGCTACCATGTTTCCATTGTTATTTTCTATGGCTGTTATGGCGGTTAAATCGGAAATATCAGGTGAGTACCATAAGAATGTTTTGGGGTTTAATTGTTCAATCAGCGCAAAAGTTTCATCATTTTCGTGTGTTTGTAACCCATCACTTAAATATGCAATATCAAGAGGTTTTCCTTTGGCTCTTTCCATCAGTTTTTTTAATGCGTCCATACGATTGACAGACCAAGGACGGGGTTGCAAATGCATTAAATGTTGTTTTATGGTTTTCGCAGGGAGAGGACCTATATTGGCAGTATCATTTTCAGCTGTGGCAAGAAAATAAATATCTTTTTGGTGCTTTTCTGCTTGCGTAAGGAGGGATTCGGCAACAGAGAGGCGTTTTTTCCATTCTTTCACTGATGCCCATCCGTTATCAATAATGAGTGCAAGTGGTTGAGAGCTGGAAAGTGTTATTGGTTTTTGATTCCAAGTGGGGCGTGCCAAAGCGATGATAATGAGCGCTGCTATGGTTAAGCGTAATAACAGTAACCACCAAGGTGTATGTTTTGCGCTTTCTTGTTGATGCGTTGGTTTTGGTAGAAAGCGCAAAGGAGGAAAGGGTTCTTTATGCGGGGATGGAGGTGTTATCCGTAACAACCACCAAATGACGGGTAGCGATAAAAGTCCTAGTAAAAGAAACGGAGCAGCAAAACTCAAGACAACCTCCTAGAGTGAGATGGAGTGCTCCCCATTTTGTTTGCAAGATGCAAAATGGTTTCTGTGAAGGGTTGATTTGTTCTACTCACGTGATAGGTCCATCCTTGGCGTGCGCAAAAATTTGCTAATTCTTGTCGTCTTGCTTGATACAGTTTGCAATAGTGTTTACGAAGATTTTCTGCTTTTCCAAAAATATGCTTTTCTTTTGTTTCAGGATCAAAAAATTCTGTATGACCTGTGTAGGGAAAATTTTCTTCTGCGGGATCAGCAATTTCAATTAAATGAGCAGTGATCTGTTTTGTGGATAAAAGGGTTAAATGTTTGATGATTTTTTCAGGATGATCGAGAAAGTCACTTACTAGAATGGCGTGTGAAAAACGCGTAAGAGTTGAAAAATTTGCAAATGGATTTTCACTGTGATGATTTGCTAATGCTAGCGCTACGCGTTCTAATATATTGGATGCTCTCGTGGGGGGCATTAAAGTAGGGATAGCAATATGTTCGCCGCTATGTGTAAGTAGGGATGCCAATATGAGGGTAAGAATGATGGCATAATCACCCTTAGAGATTTTGGAAAAGCGTGAACAATAATGCATGGAGGCACTTTGATCAGGGCAAAGCCAAACTGTCTGTGTCACTTGCCATTCATTTTCGCGTAGGTAAGTATGTTCATCACGTGCTGAGCGACGCCAATCAATGCGTGTAATGGATTCCCCTTCAACATAAGGTCGAAATTGCCAAAAATTTTCCCCGTTACCCCGTTTACGTTGTCCATGCCATCCAGTTATCAATGTATTTGCAATGCGACGTGCTTGTAGAAGAAAAGACGGCATCTTCGCAACATCTTCATGCAGTTTAGCCGCAAGTGACATGGGGGGCTTTGGGGAAACTTTTTTGCCAATAGCCATTTAGAGAACGTCTTTCATGAGATTATGAATAATATCTTTTACGCTGATATCTTCAGCATGTGCAGAAAAATTAAGTGCCATGCGGTGTTGTAATACAGGAAGAGCTAATGCTTCAACATCATCAAGAGAAGGCGCTAAACGCCCATAATAAAGTGCACGCGCACGCACACAAAGTGAAAGTGCTTGTGAAGCGCGTGGGCCAGGCCCCCAAGCAACATAAGTATTTGCAAGAGTGTTGTCTTTATGAGGACGGGCCAAACGGACAATCTTTAAAATGGCCTCTACAACATTTTCTGAAAGGGACATTTTACGAACGATCTTTTGAATTTTTTGTAGTTTTTCTGTTGACAAAATCGGTTTTGCGTTTTGTTTTTTTTCTTTTGTTGTTTCTAAAATAATCCGTCGTTCTGTTGTTAGATCAGGATAGTCAATATCAATTTGCATCAAAAAGCGATCGAGCTGTGCTTCAGGAAGTGGATAGGTCCCTTCCTGCTCGAGAGGATTTTGGGTTGCAAGCACATGAAAAGGTTGTGGCAAATCGTAACGGGTCCCAGCAACGGTGACATGGTATTCTTGCATGGCTTGTAAAAGAGCTGATTGCGTTCGAGGAGAGGCACGATTAATCTCATCTGCCATAAGAAGTTGGGTAAAAATAGGACCTTTAACGTAGCGGAAGGAACGTTTACCACTTTTATCCGAATCCATAATTTCAGAACCGATAATGTCTGAAGGCATTAAATCTGGAGTAAATTGGATGCGTTTTTCATCAAGTCCCAATACTGTTCCCAAAGTTTGAACAAGACGTGTTTTAGCAAGTCCTGGAGCACCAACAAGAAGAGCATGTCCACCGGCAAAAATAGCTATTAAAGCATATTCAATCACATGATTTTGTCCAAAAATGACTTTGTCAATTTCTTGTTGTAAAATGTTCAATTCTTTATGTGCTGCATCAATATCATCAATGATCGCTTGGGCTTCATCCTTGATATTGACCTTTTTAAGAGAATTGGATGATGTATCACATTGGCTCATATTGCTTCCTTAAGGCGTTTGTCGCAAAATCGGTAATTTTTTCTGCATGATAATAAATATTTTATAATTTGTAGCAGAAAATGAGAAGAAAAGAAGTGTAATATATTGTTTTTTCGTATTCTCTACATACAGATCATTTTTGGGGGGAAATAAACAGATATATTGAGGACTTTCTTAGAAAATTCTCATGAGAATATCTGTTTAAGGCAATGAGAGCAATTTTTTGAAAGGTTAAAGGGTGAATATAAGACAAAATTTCAAACACGTTAAATGGTTACAGCATAGTGATATCCAAACACTTCTTCGTGTTTTGTCTTTGGGTGATGAAGAGGCCCGTATTGTCGGTGGTGCTGTACGCAATCAGCTGTTAGGGCAGCCTATTAGTGATATTGATATTGCCACAACCTGTTTGCCACAACAGATTGTAATGCGTGTAGAAGAAGCAGGATTTAAGGCTATTCCTACAGGGATTGCATTTGGTACTGTAACAGTGGTTTCTCCTTCATGTTCTTATGAGGTAACAACGCTTCGCTGTGATATTGAAACGGATGGTCGTCATGCAAAAGTGGCATTTGGTCGTGATTGGCAAAAAGATGCGGAACGGCGGGATTTTACGATTAATGCACTTTATTGTGATGCTGCTGGCCGCCTTTATGATGATGTGGGAGGTTTGAATGATATTGCCAGCCGAACAGTACGTTTTATAGGTATTGCAGAAAATCGTATTCGTGAAGATTATTTACGTATTTTGCGGTTTTTTCGCTTTTTTGCTTGGTATGGTGCAGGACGTCCTGATGTGCAAGGATTAAAAGCATGTGTGAGTTTAAAAGAGGGGCTACAAAAACTTTCCTCTGAGCGTATTTGGGCAGAGATGAAAAAACTTCTCACTGCTTCAGATCCAACACGTGCTCTTTTATGGATGAGGCAAAGTGGAGTTTTAACACGCATTTTTCCGGAAACAGAAAAATGGGGCATTGATGCAATTCACTCATTGGTAAAAGCAGAAAAAGCTCTTGGTTGGAAAATCGATCCATTGTTACGGTTGGAAAGTCTTCTTCCTCCTGATCCTATACGCCTTCATGAAATGGCGCAGCGTTTGCGTCTCTCTCATAAGGAAACAACGCGATTAAAGGAATGGGCAGAGTTAAAAATGATTCACCAAAACTGTGCAGAGGGAGAGGTGCAAAAACTGATTTATTTTCATGGTCGTCAGCCAGTTTTAGATCAATTATCCTTGCGGATGGCAGCAGCGCATGTCGATGTTCTAGAAGGAGAGGAGGCTTTGCAAAAAGCAGAAAAGTATACGAAGCTTTATTATCTTGCTCAAAAATGGCAGATTCCTACTTTTCCTGTTAATGGCAAGGATTTGATGGAGAAAGGTTTGTCTAAAGGGGTGCTTTTGGGGAAAAAGCTCAAAGAGCTGGAAGGGATATGGATTGAAAGTGGATTTTTATTGGATCGTAATGCATTGTTAGAAAAAATTAATGTGTAATATGGGTTTTTATAAAGAAGCTTTTGTTATTTTTAGAGGAGGGGGATTTGTCGCGTCTTGAGTATTGGTAGTGGAAATGGTGCGATGAAGTATTCTAAGCCCATTATATTCTTCATAGTTTTTCTGATGATTTATAAAAGCGTTCTGTTGTTATTCTAGAAGCATAATTGAGAAGTGTAAGATTTTCATGCTCTTTTCAAATTCTAAAAATATGATGATTTCACTCTTTTAAAAACCGTTTATTATCCACAGAATATTGATATTTTTATCAATATATTGAATCACGCAATAAGATTTTTGTCCTTTTTATAAAGTTTCTCTTTTTTCGTAATAACCAATTTGGCGAAGTGCTTCCCCTGTCGTTATGGCTACGCTCATTGCAAGATTTAAAGAGCGCGCATGAGGTTGCATGGGAATTTTCAATGCACCATCAACAGCTTCATGAACATAATCTGGAACTCCTGCTGACTCACGACCAAAAAGTAAAACATCATTTTTCTGGTAGCATATTTGTGTATAGCATGTTTGTGCTTTTGTGCTTAAAAGCAAAAGACGACGGTTACAGTATTTCATGCTATGCATAAAATGTTGCCAATCCATGTGTCTTTCTAGCGAAGCGTATTCGAGATAATCCAACCCTGCGCGCTTAAGGTTGCGATCCGACAAATTAAAGCCGGCTGGTTCAATAATATGTACATGTAAACCAAAGCAAGCGCTAAGGCGCAAAATTGTTCCCGTGTTACCAGCAATATCAGGTTGAAAAAGAGCGATGTGAAGTGTCATATGCTCTATGGTATGATTTTTTCTTTATGTTTGTAAAGAAGCTCTGTTGCTTATTCAAAATATAATTCAGAAGCATGGTTTTTGGGCGTGTAATGATCATTTTATTCTGGATTTTAGGAAAAAGTTACGTTCCCAAGTTTATGATGAGATGTGCAGAATGGTTATCAATGAAGGATAACGACAAGTAATACATTTCGATAGGGATATGAATCATTACAAGAACGCGTTCTCTTTAAAAGTATTCAGGGCTATTTTCTTTGTATAACTTTATTGGTCATTAAAATAACGTGTGGGGGAATAGCGCTTAAAAATAAGCATTCGTCTTTATCCGTACCAATGGAACCCAAACTCTATGATTTCGACAAAGCATTATATTGAATGTAAAATTTAGGTCTTGTTTGTAGAAGTTTGGTAGTGAAAGGGGAGTATAATTGTTTCCTATGAACAAAAACTTTTGAGTTGAGAATGGATGGTTGGAACGTGGTTTGAGTTGAAAGAATTTCTAGTCTTCATAATCAGTGTGGTAGTAGAGAATATATTTGATTATTCTTTTATATTTGAGGGAAATGAAGACGGAAGGTAGAAAAAACAGGGCAGAGTAAGCAGCATTTTTGCGAATGGGCGTCATAATTTTTTTCTAAGAGAAGACAGATCACAAAAATAGTAGAAAGTTTTTAAGGGATTTTTTCATGGGTTAGGGAACTGAATGATCAGGGATTGTGCAATGGAGGAGGGTGTAGTAAAAGAGTATTTTGAAGAAAGAGCTCTTTTGTTAAGGTAATGAGTGAGCAAACAAGGCGCGATTTTTTGTTTTTGCTAACAGGTCTTACAGGGGCGGTTGGATTGGGTGCCGTTGCATGGCCTTTTATTCGTCAGCTGTCTCCAGATGAGGCCGTTTTGGCTTCTTCTTCTGTTGAGGTGGATCTTTCGGGGATTGAAGAGGGCATGTCGGTGACGGTTAAGTGGCGTGGACAGCCTGTCGTCATCCGCAATCGCACTGCAAAAGAAATTGCTGAAGCGCGTAATACCGAATTGAGTATTCTGAGAGATCGTCAAGCACGCAATCCTAATCTTGAAAGTGAAGAAGACGCGACGGATTTCGCGCGTTCAGCAGGTGAGGGACATGAGAATTGGCTTATTATTATTAATCTTTGTACGCATCTAGGTTGTGTAACACTTGGACAATCAGGGAAATTTGGAGGGTGGTTGTGTCCATGTCATGGATCTGTTTATGATACAGCTGGAAGAGTGCGCTCAGGGCCAGCTAACTATAATTTAGCTATTCCACCTTATCGATTTCTTTCTGATACCTTGCTGAAAATAGGATAAGGTAATGACCAAATTTTCTCCCTATATTCCCAAAAATGCTGTTGCCCGTTGGTTTGATAAGCGTTTACCTGTTCCCCGTTTTTTTTATAATGCATTTGTTATTTTTCCGGTACCCCGTAACCTGAATTATTTTTATACATTTGGCGGTATTTTGACCGTTATGCTTTTATCACAGCTTTTGACCGGTATTGTCTTGGCGCTGCATTATGTGCCAGATGTTCATTTGGCTTTTGAAACGGGTGAACGATTTAGACGTGAGGGGCAGTTTGGTTGGCTTTTTCGTCCATGGCATTGTGTAGGATCTTCGTTCTTTTTTATTGCTGTTTATATCCATTTAGCACGTAGCCTTTATTATGGTTCATATAAAAATATGCGAGAAATGGTTTGGATCACGGGCATTTGTATCTATATAGTCATGATGGCAACAGCATTTTTTGGTTATGTGCTGGTTTGGGGGATGGTGTCTGTTTCTGCGGCTTCAGTGGTTGCTGGACTTGTAAAAGCTATTCCTTTGGTGGGGACATGGTTGCATGAGGCATTTCTTGGTGGTTATAGCGTAGGACAACCGACGTTGAACCGTTTTTATGTTTTTCATTATTTTTTGTCATTTGTTTTGCTTTTTCTCGTTGGGCTGCATATTTGGGCACTTCACCAAGTTGGACAGAGTAATCCGGCCGGTCTTGCAATACAATCAGAGAAGGAAATTGTTCCTTTTGCACCTTATGCGCTTATCAAAGATATTTTTGCCATCATAGTTTTTTTAATCTTTTTTTCTTGGTTTTTGTTTTATATGCCCGATTATATGGGACAGGCTGAAAATTATAGTGTTGCTGATCCTTTAAGGGCTCCTCTTCGTGTGGTACCAGAGTGGTATTTTTTGCCTTTTTATGCAATGCTGCGTGCTATAACTTTTAGTATTGGTGCTCTTTCATCAACTTTTTTGGGCGTTGTGATATTAGCTGGTTCAGTTTTCGTTTTGATTTTTGTTCCATGGTTAGATCGCTCTAAAATATGCTCTGCAAGATATAGGCCTCTTTATAAGATTTTCTTTTGGGCATTCATTATTGATGTCGTTTTTCTTGGTTGGCTTGGGTCAAGAGAAATCAGTGACAGCACTCTTTTATGGACGCAATTGGCCACAGTTTATTATTTTACATTCTTTTTGATTGTTTTGCCAATTCTACCGACTTTTGAAAAGGGACATTCTCTTCCTTCTTCAATTACTGAAGATATGAAACAGAGAAAAAATAAATTATGGTGAATGCTTTTATTGGGTTGATTTTTATCGCAATGATAAGTTTTTATTTTCAGAGTGTTGCGAGTCATACCTCTGATAAGAAAGAAGAGTTTGTTTCCTTTCCTTTACAGGTTCCTAAAAAACAAGAATGGAGTTTTTCAGGACCATTTGGAGTTTATGATAAGGCACAGCTGCGGCGTGGGTTAAAGGTTTATAAACAGGTTTGCTCCAGTTGCCATGGACTGAAATATGTGGCTTTTCGTGATTTAAAAGTGCTAGGCTATGATCAGAAACAGATTCAGACTTTTGCTAAACAATATGAAGTGAGCGATGGCCCTAATCGAGAAGGGAGATTTGTTAAACGCGCTGGTGTTGCAACAGATAGTTTTCCTTCTCCCTTTGTTAATGAAGAAGAAGCAAGATTTATTCTTCATGGTGCTTATCCTCCAGATTTATCACTCATGGCACGTGCGCGCGCCATATCTTTGCCATTTCCTGCTGTTATCTCTGATGTGCTGACTCATTATAATACTGCTGGTCCAGATTATATTACAGCTCTTTTAACAGGATATCAGAAGGCGCCAGAGAACACAAAAGTTACTGAGGGTTATTGGTATAATCCTTATTTCATTGCAGGGAGTTCTTTAGCTATGGCACCTGCATTGAGTGATGGTATTGTTTCTTATGAGGATGGAACACCAGAAACGGTTGAACATTATGCGCGCGATGTCTCTGCTTTTTTAATGTGGGCTGCTGATCCCCATATGGAAATTCGGAAAAAAACCGGTTTTCGTGTCATCTTATTTCTCATCATTCTGGGAGGGCTTGTTTATATTTTAAAAGTCCGTATCTGGCGTGGTTTAGAAGAAAAATTGGGAGAGAGGACAAAAGACTGAAAAGGAGAAAAGGCTAGAGATACTGATCTTGAAAGAGCGTAGGGAACAAATCTGTTTATGATGCATTGAGTTTTATAAAATAAAAGCAAAGTGAAAACGGAGATGTTAAAATGAAGAAAATTGCATGTACTACTCTTATGTCAGTTTTGATGGTTTCTAGTGCATATGCCCAGTCTTTCGCAGTACCTTCTGAACCAGAAATGATTTCTGCGACGGGCATCGTACAGGTGGGGTCAGATATGTCTGCGCGTTATGTTACACCTCTAGCAACTGATTTTGTTGCTTCAAGCCTTATTGGTGCGAATATATACAATATAGAAAATGAAAATATTGGTGAAGTAAAAGATATTATTTTGCGTGAAAACAACATTGCGGGATTTGTTATTGCTGTTGGTGGTTTCCTCGGGATAGGAGAAAGTTATGTGGTAATTTCTCCAGAAACAATCCAGATGATAAATGATTATGGTAAATGGAAGCTTATTACCAATGCAACAAAGGATTCTTTAAAAGAAGCTCCAACATTTAAGTACGAAGGACGTTGGACGCGTTAATTTTGTATTTCCATTCTCTCGTGACAGAACAGTGCTGCCATAATATGACGGCACTGTTTTTTTATGGTCATACAACAAGTTTTCCCTATGAAATTGTTATATTCTTCAAGATGAAATATTAAAACGAGGTGGGGTTTAAGTATTATGTTTAAACAGCATGATATCGCCGTCTTGTACAATGTATTCTTTACCTTCATCGCGGGCTTTTCCAGCTTCTTTTGCGCCGTTTTCTCCACCCAGAGCAATATAATCCTCATAGCTGATAGTTTGGGCGCGAATAAAGCCACGTTCAAAGTCTGAATGGATCACACCAGCTGCTTGAGGAGCTTTAGTACCACGCGTAATTGTCCAGGCTCGTGTTTCTTTAGGTCCACAGGTGAAATAAGTAATCAGGTCAAGCAAAGAATAGCCAGCGCGAATGAGGCGATTGAGGCTCGGTTCAAAGAGCTCTAGAGCATGAAGATATTCTGAGGCTTCTGCATCATTAAGTTGGGTGATTTCAGCTTCGATAGCAGCAGAAATGATAATGCTTTGAGCATTTTGCTCTATTGCCATTTTTTCAACCATTTTGGTAAAACTATTTCCATGAGCAGCGTCATTTTCGCTCACATTGCAGACATAAAGTACGGGTTTGGAAGTTAAAAGATTCAAATTATCGAGGATGCGACGTTCATCGGGAGAGATTTCTTTGAGGAGTAACCGGACAGGGCTTCCTTTCTGCAATAGATTTAATGCTGCTTCCATCATAGGGAGAATTGTGAGAGCTTCCTTATCTTTTCCCGTTGCACGTTTACGAATTTGTATAATTCGTCGCTCTAAGCTTTCAAGATCTGCAAGCATAAGTTCTGTGTCAACAGTTGTGGCATCAGAAACAGGATCAATGCGTCCTTCTACATGGGTAATATCATCATCTTGGAAACAGCGTAAAACGTGGATAATAGCATCAACTTCACGGATATTGGCTAAAAATTTATTGCCTAAACCTTCGCCTTTTGAAGCGCCACGTACAAGTCCAGCAATATCAACAAAACTGATGCGTGTGGGAATGATTTCTTTTGAACCAGCGATAGATGCAATTTTTTCCATTCGCGAATCTGGAACAGCGACTTCACCGGTATTGGGTTCGATTGTACAAAAAGGATAATTAGCAGCTTGTGCTGTAGCTGTTTTCGTTAATGCATTAAAAAGAGTTGATTTACCAACATTAGGTAATCCCACAATACCGCATTTAAAACCCATGAGTGTCTTCTTTTCTATTCATTTTATGATCAAGATTTTTATTGATTTTATGGTCAAGATAAAGTGTCTTTGACGTTTTTATAGCACATTTTAAGAAGAGTCATAGTCTCCTGTTGCTGTAGATAAGAAAAAAGTCTACGTTAAAGAGGGCGTTTGCCTTTTTTGATCATGTTTAAAGGCTTTTTCTCTCATAATAAGGGATTTTCAAATTAACGTTAATAATACGCTAAGTTTTTCATAGTATGCCAATCCGCATAAAGAATTAATTGGAGAAAATATAAGAGTGTTATCTCGTTGTGCTTTTTTAATTGCAGTGCCTTTGGCTTTGGTTGGATGTGCTACACGTCATTCAGATATGTCGGTTGTTCCTTCTCAACAAGTTCGATATGTTCCAGCAGAAATGCAGGCTTTGTACGGACCTGTAACCAATGAGCCTTACTTATTACCTGCTATCGATCTTTCGACTATTGATCCGAAGTTTTGGCGCCAAGAAGTGCTTTATTATACGTCTTATCCACCTGGGACATTGGTTATAGATACTCAGGAGTGTTTCCTTTACCTTATTGGTCAAAATGGAAAAGCTTTGCGTTACGGTATTGGGGTTGGTAAAGAAGGACTAGCATTTGAAGGTGAGGGGGTTGTGCAGCGCAAGCGCCGGTGGCCAAATTGGGCTCCTACGGCAGCAATGATGGCGCGAGAACCAGAACGTTATGGTCATTTGGGGAAAGGAATGCCACCAGGAGCTGAAAATCCATTGGGTGCACGAGCGCTTTATCTTTTCAAAAATGGACAGGATACACTTTTCCGTATTCATGGTTCACATGAGTCATGGTCAATTGGTCGTGCTATTTCAAGCGGATGTATTCGTTTGCTTAATCAAGATATCATTGATCTTTATGATCGTGTTCCTGTTGGCGCGCGCGTGGTGGTATTGCAACGCAATGACTCTGCATCCAGAGTTTTAAGTCAACAATCAAATATGTATGATCCGCTACAGTCTACTATTAATCCAGATGGATTTTTTTAATTCCAAGCAGGATGCGTAACATCATTTAATGGTTTTTGTTTTTTTGCGCTATGCTCTTCTTTTCAAAAAAAGAGAGCATTCTGCACAAGAATTGTATGACGTGTGATTTATTTTGTCTCTCAGAGAATGGATTATGAGAGCAGATCTTTGTTTTTTATTGCTTGTGCGATTTCATTCATAAAAAGACATTGATCACCTTTTATGAGAAGCGTAATGTTTTTTGCAATTGCCTCTAAAAGAGGGGACAGCCATTGTTGATCGGATTTTGTAAAATTTCCCAAAACATGCTGATGAACAAGTTCTTTGGAATTGGGGCGTCCAATCCCTAAGCGTATACGGCAATAATCAGTACCACAATGGGCATCAATGGATTTTATACCGTTATGTCCATTATTGCCTCCACCAATTTTTACACGTACTTTTCCTGGTGGTAAGTCTAACTCGTCATAAATGATAATCAAATTCTTTAAATCTAATTTATAAAACCGCAAGGCTTCACCAATGGCTTGGCCAGAGAGATTCATGAAAGTTTGAGGTTTTATAAGAAAAGTTTTTTCATCATTTATAAAACCATTGGAGATTTCGGCTTGAAATTTTTTTGACCATGGAGAAAAAGAGAAGGTCTGATAAATGGCATCAACAGCCATGAAACCGATATTATGGCGGTTATTTTGATATTGTGAACTAGGATTGCCAAGACCAGCAATAAGCCACATGTGCACCTTCAATAAAGAGTGAGGGATTAATAAATGTCTTATAAGTTAAGGCGGGAAAATTCCCGCCTGCTAAAATGATCAATTTTTTTCGTTGTTTTCTTCATTCTCTTGTTCGGGAGCTTCATCAGCGATTTCCAGACCAGCAGGAGCTGCGATAGTTGCAATGGTAAAATCTCGATCTTGGATGACTGGAGTAACCCCTTTTGGCAGCTGAACCGCTGAAATATGGATAGAATCACCAATAGAATAGCTGGCGAGATCAATCTCAATCGCTTCAGGAATAGCATTTGCTGGAGCGGTACATTCAATTTCGTGGCGGACAATATTGAGAACGCCTCCCTTTTTAAGTCCGGGAGCTGTGTCTTCATTGAGAAAGTGTACAGGAATATTCACTTCCACAACAGATTGCGCTGAAATACGTAAGAAATCTACGTGTAAGGGAAAGTCACGGACTGGATCGAGTTGGTAATCTTTTGGTAATACCGTAATTTTTTGTTTGCCAATGACAAGAGTTGCAATGGTAGTACGAAAGCCACCAGCATGAATTTTGTAGAAAATTTCTTTATAGGGAACTGTGATTGCCAAAGGGGGCTGCTTTTCACCATAAATGATAGCAGGAATAAGACCGTTACGACGAAGTTCACGGGAGGACCCCTTACCAACCCGTTCGCGTATTTCGGCCTTAAGAGTATAGCTTTTGCTCATAATTTAAGTCCTTTTATGTGATTGGAGATCCATCAAAAACCAACAGTAGTCTTTGTATGAATATGAAGATATACGCTGTTAAGTAGCGATTGCTCCATCCTGCGCTGCCTCCAAGGGTGTCTACGCAGAATTTTTTCTATAATTCAAACTCTTCACAGATGCAAGAGTTGTGGGAAAAATTGATGTTTTCTATCGTTGGATAAGAGGAAATGTTACAAGCATGGTTGTGATGGAGAATAAAATAAATCCTAGCTGATATATTCAAAATCAAATACTGGAGATGTTATGAAGGTTGAGATTGCCTTGGGTGAGACGGCAGAATGTAGAGCTTTGCATAAATCAGAGCCGGCATTTGTCGATTTGGAAGAATTATTGGCGACGCGTCTTCTTGTGCAAGGCAATTCTGGTTCAGGAAAATCACATCTTCTTCGTCGTCTTCTTGAACAAAGCGCTTCATGGGTGCAACATTGTGTGATTGATCCAGAGGGTGATTTTGTAACTTTAGCAGATAAATTTGGTCATGTTGTCGTTGAAGCGCAACGCAGCGAACTCGAATTGACACGTATTGCTCATCGCATTCGCCAACATCGGGTTTCGGTGGTGTTCAATCTTGAAGGTTTGGAGACTGAACAACAGATGCGCGCTGTGGGTGCTTTTCTTGGTGCACTGTTTGATGTGGAACGTGATTATTGGTATCCCATGCTTGTTGTTGTTGATGAAGCACAATTGTTTGCTCCAACTGCGGCAGGAGAGGTTTCTGATGAAGCACGTAAGATTTCGCTTAGTGCTATGACCAATCTTATGTGTCGAGGGCGCAAACGTGGTCTTGCCGGTGTCATTGCGACTCAGCGTTTAGCTAAGCTTGCCAAAAACGTAGCTGCTGAAGCATCAAATTTTTTAATAGGGCGGACTTTTTTAGATATTGATATGGTTCGGGCTGCTGATCTTTTGGGAATGGAGCGTCGCCAAGCGGAAATGTTTAGAGATCTTGAGCGAGGGCATTTTATAGCTTTGGGTCCCGCTTTATCACGACGTCCTTTATCGATTATCATTGGTCCTGTTGAAACATTGGCACGGTCTTCTAGCCCCAAATTAATGCCCCTTCCAACAGAGCGGGTTGATGCAAAGGAACTCGTTTTTACTGCTTCGCCGGAAGAAGTTTTAATTCCCTTTAAGCAATCACGAGAGCCGGTGAGAGAAAAATCAATTCATGAGATGTTAGAAGAGGCAGTGCATAAAAAACAAGAATCGTTAGAAGAGGAACCAAGCTTATTTCCTGAACTTTCTGTTGTTGATCGTGATATCCAAGCAGAACGTGTTATTCGAGAAATTCTTGATGATCCTGAAGCTTTTTATCGTTCAACAGCGGTGCTTTATCAAGATTTCTTGGTTCGTTGCCGTATTCATGGTCACTCAGGGGATCTTTTGAATCTTTCGCAATTTCGGCGTAAGTTGGCTATTGCTCAGGCTTTCGTTGATGAAGAAACCGCGGTAAGTGAAAATTGGAAACGCATTTTGCATCTCTCAGAAAGTTTGGAAGATGATGTTCAAGGCGTTTTTTTGCATGTAGCACAGGCTGCTTTAGGTGGAAAACCATGCCCATCAGATGCATTTTTGGCACGCCTTTATGGGACACATTCTTTAAGCCGTGCTCGCCGACTTTTAACTTACTTTGAAGAACGCGGATTCATTGTTATTCATACACATTTCAACGGTCAGCGCATTATAGCTTTTCCTGAACTTGGTGTAGAAACAGCACCAGGGGATCCCAAGGGACCAGCTTAACCAAATAAGCTTGAGACAGATTGTTCTGCTGCTGTTCTTGCAATTGCTTCTCCAATGAGGTCGGCAATTGGTAAAACACGAATATTATACGCATTTTCAATTGCTTTTGTTGGCATAATTGAATCTGTAATAACCAATTCTTTCATTTCTGAGTTGGTAATGCGTTCGATAGCACTTCCAGAAAGAACACCGTGTGTAATGTAAGCTGTAACACTATTGGCACCATGCTTAAGGAGAGCGCTTGCTGCATTACAGAGAGTTCCACCTGAGTCAACAATATCATCAAGCAAAAGACAATCTTTTCCGGATACATCTCCAATGATATTCATAACTTCTGATTCACCAGGACGTTCACGACGTTTATCAACAATGGCTAGCAAACTGTTCAAACGTTTGGCAAGCGAGCGTGCGCGTACGACACCACCAACATCAGGAGAAACAACAATAACATTTTCAAGAGAGTAATGCATTTTGACATCCCGTGCAATAACCGGAACAGCATAGAGATTATCCGTTGGAATATCGAAGAAACCTTGAATTTGTCCTGCATGGAGATCCAATGTTAAAACGCGGTGTGCTCCTGCTTCAGTAATGAGATTGGCAACAAGTTTTGCGGAAATGGGGGTCCGTGGTCCAGGTTTACGATCTTGGCGGGCGTAACCAAAATAGGGTATAACAGCCGTGATACGGCGTGCCGAAGAACGGCGAAGCGCATCAATCATGATGAGCAATTCCATCAGGTGATCGTTTGCAGGATAAGATGTGGATTGCAAAACAAACACATCTTGTCCGCGTACATTTTCATGCAATTCTACAAAGATTTCTTGATCAGCAAAGCGTTTCACAGTCGCTTTGCCTAAGGGAATATTTAAATAATTTGTAACATCTTCAGCAAGGCGTGGATTGGAATTGCCGCAGAAAAGTTTCATAGTAGAACCTCTGAATGATCACGGTAGAGACGGTTTTTAATTTCTTGTTACCAAAGCTAAGGAAACAATTACAAAAGCATTACAATTTTATCTCTCATTGTTAAAGAGTTATACGTTTGGTTTTCGCTTTTTCCAAAATTTTTGTTACTTTTAAAGAAAAGTTTTTTGACTGTGAGGTAAGGAAATACGTCTTCATGAAGCTTTTTTACTTTATAAAAGAACGGTTTCAATATGTGTACTGTCTTAAAATATATGAAATGTTTTGTGTTTCCTCACAACCAACTCTTGAAAATAATCCGAGCAAAAGCGTTCGTATCCTGTAAGTTAAGGGACCATTTTTTGATAAAAAGGTACAGTATAAGAAAGCTTCTTGTTTTATTGAGATAAGCAAATTTTTGGGTAGTTTTGCTATTCTTTTTAGTCAAAAAAGACGTTTATCTATCATTTTTCAGTATAATAGCAGAAATTTGCCGTCCATAATCAGGTTCGTTGCGGTGTATTGCACGACGATAGGAGAAAAAGCGCTGTTCATCTTGATAGGTACAAAGCTCTACACAAGAAGCATGGATTCCTGCTTCTTTTAATTGCTCCATAATGAATGCCCATAGGTTAAAGCGAAGATGATTGACGTTATCTGTTTTTAAAAAATATTTTTCAAACTTGCTGTGGCAATCAATAAATTGGTTGTAAAATTCGCTTGTTACTTCGTAGTGACAAGGACCAATACAAGGTCCAAGGACTGCAGTGATTGATTGTCTTTTTGCTCCTTGTTCTTCCATAACCGAAATTGTTTTTTCTATAATTCCATTTAAACTTCCTCGCCAGCCAGCATGTGCTGCGGCGATGACACCTGCTTGTGGATCAGCAAAGAGAACTGGACCACAATCTGCTGTAAGAATGCCAATGAGGAGTCCTTGTGTGGTGGTAACAAGAGCATCTGCTTTAGGAGGAACATCAATAAAAGCTTGATCAACGACGATAACATCACAGGAGTGTATTTGATTGACAGTAACTAAATCTTGCACGTCAACACCAAAATAATCAGCAATTAAAAGACGATTTTGTGCAATATGTTCAGGTTGATCATTGGAACTTTTGCCAACATTAAGACTTTGATAGAAGCTTTGTGAAACACCACCTTGACGTGTAAAAAAACCATGCTTTATCCCTTGCGGGTGTAAAGCAGAAAGCTCTTTTGCAAGGATAGGAACAGGGACGGAATTCATAAAAGTTCCTTAAGTAGGGTCATTGTTTTCAAAATAAGAATGGTGTGTGTGCTGCATTTGTCAATAAGCATTATTGCTGGTCATTAAAATCGAGGAGGTAAAGGTATATTTTTATCACTCACATATAAGACTTTAAATAATTTGCCCATTTGATCTGGACCGGCTAATCGTTCAATATGTTGGCAGATCTTGTCTTGCTGTGTAGCACTTTTACCTGCTCCAAGCTGTTTTGCGCGTTCCAGTAGCCCCATTTTTAAAAGAAATTCTCCTTGTTCTAGAATTTCAGCAAAACAGCCTTGTTCAAGGGCTATTTTTTTTAAAAAAGAAAACCCAACATGGGATGTTAAATCATGTTCGCCTGGAGCTTCAAAAATATCACGGAATTTATGTTTTGAGACAGCTTGTAGCGTATCGCCAAAGGCAAGATCAGAAGCGCCGTAATCGATAAGCAAAGCAGAACCTTTTACTTGGACTAAGTGGTGACTTATCTGTTGCATTAATTGATGTCGTGCAGGCGCATGTTCAAAAATTGTTCCGTCAGGTATTTCAGAACAATAGGACTGTAAGCAAGAAGAAGGAAGTTTATCTGGAACAGCAATAAAGATGAAGTTTCCATCTTGATTCATTGAAATACGACGTTCTTTCCATTTTCCCTTGATTTTAATATATTGGTTGATGGGGAGTGTATCGAAAAACTCATTGGCAATTAAGAAGAGAGGCTTTGAGGGGATTTGATCAAAGCTTTGAATATTATAGATTTTTTTTTGATATGAAGAAAGACATTTTTTTTGTTCTTCGATGAGCTTTTTGCTTATTTCAATAAGAAAAATTTCAGCCGCATGAAATGCTGCTGTCGATAATTTTTGAATAGTACGCAGAACATCATCCATGAGTGTTCCACGTCCTGGCCCCATTTCAGCGAGAATGAAAGGTTTAGGACAACCTTGGGCTTTCCAGCTTGCGAGAGTCCAAATTCCAATCATTTCTCCAAATAATTGGCTTATTTCAGGTGCGGTAATGAAATCACCGGTACGTCCAAAAGGTGTTTGTGTTTGATAATAACCAAATTGAGGATCGGTAAGTGCCAACGTCATATATTGGCTAACAGTGATTGGTCCATTAAGGGCAATAATTTCTTTAATCTTTTCTTTTAGATTGGCCATTTTCTGTCGATTTATATTTAAAGGCGTGGAGAAGAAGATAAAACCCTAAAAGAAGCATAGGAAGAGATAAAGCCATGCCATAGGTAAAACCAGTAGAATGGAAAAGGGTAGAAAACCATTCTGGATCTTCTTGAGGCGCCCGGTAAACTTCTGAAATGCTGCGTGCTATTGCGTAGCCTATAATAAATGTTCCTGCAACAGCTCCAGGGCGTTTTAACGCTTTGAAAGCAAAAATAATAAAGGATAAAATGATAAAGAGAACAAACCCTTCCATGAATGCTTCGTAAAGTTGGCTTGGATGGCGCGGTAAATAATAGGGATCTAGTGGAAAACAAACCGCCCAAGGCATTGTGGTCGCGTTGCCCCATAATTCTTGGTTAATGAAGTTACATATTCTTACAATGCTGATACCAATAGGAGCACCTGCAGCAATGATATCAAACATTGCTCGTATCTTGATATTGTTTTTGCGGGCAAACCAGATCATTGCAATAATGATGCCTATCAGTCCTCCATGAAAGGACATTCCTCCATCCCATACTGCAATGATGGCACTAGGATGGTTAAAATAATAAACGGGATCCCATACAAGCACTTGTCCTAAGCGACCACCAACAACGACACTGATGGCAGACCAGACAACAAAGTCCCCTATTTTTTCTTCATTCATAGGAGCATGATTTGCATACCATAGGGATTGTTTTCTTAATAATTTTTGTGCATACCACCAAGCAAAAAGAATGCCCACTACGTAGCCAAGTCCGTACCAATGAAGTGATACGGGGCCTAACTGTATAATTACGGGATCGAGAAAAGATGGAAAAGCAATGGCTGGACAAGAAAGATTGTTCATGGAGTTAAGCATTTCACATTATATAGGGTTATAGATAATGGTCAGAAATAACACAGGAATGACAGATGAATGCGCAATGGTCAAGCTAGGAGAGTGGTGGGTTTCCACTGGTTTTAGAGCTAAAACTTGATGATGGTAAAAGAAGTATAAAAAAACTTTAAGTAAAATCAGCGTGGTGAAATAAAATCCGTAGGATAGAAGGAACAAAAATCATATCTAAATGTTATGAAAATACGCTATAATGCGTGTGTTAGTCATTTCAATTAAAGGAAAATCTCATGCGTAATGGATCAAATCGTATTCTTGATGAATTAGCAAAATTAGCAACGGATGCAGCTGGTGTTGCACAAGGTATACGGCGGGAAGCAGGAACAGCTTTTCGTTCGCAAGCTGAAAAAATAGCCAATAAACTTGATCTTGTGTCACGTGAAGAGTTTGAGACTTTTAAGGAAATGGTACTGAAAATGCATGCCGATAATGCTGATTTGAAAAAACGTCTTGACGCATTAGAAAAAACAAAGACACAAAAGAAATAACAGTCTTAGAAAAAATATCCCCAATTTTCCCCTCAATTTTTCAATGTGGTGCGTGAACTAAAAAATGCTTAATCCTGAGTCTGTTAGAGCAGATTGCCTCTTTATTTTTTGATTTGTTTTTTGTAGAAAACATTTTTTTTCAATTAGGGGGGCTGGTACTCTGAGATTGTATCAATACACTGGAAGAGCTTGATGATTCGTTTTGTTATTATCGAGCTGCCGCGAGAAGCATTCTTGTGTTCTGGGTAGTGCGTACTGTCGATTGTTTTTAATGTGTATTTGTTTGGTGTAAAAGCTTTGATTGTAGCAAGATGTTGTTACAATTTAGGTGGTTTATGTTCTGTTGACAATGTTTTAATATAATAATTGAGGGTTTATGATGAGGCTTGCATTTTGCGCCACAGAAAGGGAAGAGCATCCTGTTGACTTTATTGAACAGATTGCCTGTAAATATGATTGGTCATTTGAGCGCGATGCACAAGATGAGATCAGTGTTTGTGTGGAAGGGAAGCGGACAAATTATCGCCTCGCTTTTTCATGGATGGAAGAGCAGGAGGCTCTTCATTTAGCTTGTGCTTTTGATCTTGCTATTGAGAGTGCTCGAACAACAGAAATGCATTGCTTATTGCTGGCAATTAATGAAAAATTGTTGCTCGGACATTTTGATTACTGGCAAGGGAATAATTCGGTTATTTATCGGCAGGGGCTTCTTCTGGCTGGTGGGGTGCATCCATCTCATGTACAGGTTGAAACATTGTTGATACATGCACTTAAAATCTGTGAAAGCTATTATGTTGCATTTCAGATGGTTGCTTTGTGCGGGGAAAGTGCTTGTAAGGCACTGCAATACACTTTGTTTGAAACTGTAGGGAATGCCTAAATTATCAAGTTTATTTTACAGTTTTTTGATAGATAATTTGTATAATATTTTAGAGGGGGATATCAAGAATAGCGTGCAATCCCCCTAGAGGGCTATCATTTAATTGAATGTTGCTTCCATGGCTACGTGCTATATCTTGAGCAATAGAAAGGCCAAGACCCGTTCTACTTGCATCTTGATTGCGTGCTTTGTCGAGTCTAAAAAATGGCTTAAAAACTTCTGTACGCATATTTTCATGAATTCTAGGACCATCATCGTCGATAGTCATGATGAGGGATTTTTGTTTGGATATGGTTGTTAGGTGGATAGTGTTCGCATAACAAAATGCATTTGATACAAGATTATTAATGAGGTGGGTGAAGGCACGAGGGCGGACTTGTATGTGTGTAGGACTTTCAACACTATAGGAAAATTGACGTTTGTGAAGATGGGCATCGGCGGGAATTTTTGCATAAGAGCATTTAAATCAAAAGTCTTGACACTTTCACTTCCTTCACCATGGGCAAAAGCAAGATAATCTTCTAACATATTTTGCATGTCACTTACATCTTGCTCAAGCGGTTTAATATCAAAGTCAGTATTTGCTAATGCTAGCTGAAGTTTAAAGCGTGTAAGAATGGTTCTTAAATCATGACTTACACCTGAGAGCATCATAGTGCGTTGTTTGATTTGGCGTTCAATACGTTTACGCATGCGTAAAAAAGCAATGCCAGCACGACGAACTTCATCAGCTCCTTGTGGTTGAAATTCTTTTGGTAAAGGACGACCGCGTCCAAAGCTTTCTGCTGCTTCAGCCAATTGTTGAATAGGTTTGATTTGATTGCGCAAGAAGTAAATTGCTATCAGCAATAAAACGAGAGCTGTTCCTACCATCCAGCTTAAAAAAAATAGCCGTATTGGAAGCGTAGGCTTGGCTGCGTGGAGCAAAGACACGCAAGATATTATGACCAAGGTGGATACGGATTTCAACAAGATCAGAATCTCCTACGGTATCGATCCAGAAGGGACGGTTAATTTGGCGGGTAATTTCTTCACTTAAAAAATAGTCAAGAATGGCAAAAAATGGCTTAGGTCCTAGAGGGGGAAGAGGAGTTGGGGGTAGGATAGAAATGTTTAATCCCATGTGCTGTTGTGCAATACGCTTAATCTCTTCATAGTTCTCTTGTTGCGGATAGGTTTCAATAATATCAATAATTGCAGAAATATCATGCACGACAGCCATTGAAAGACGCTTGGTTACCATTTGCCAATGGCGTTTCATAAAGACATAAGCAATGACTGTTTGCAGAAGTACCATGGGAGCGATAATAATGATCAAAGAGCGAGCATAAAGCCGTTTAGGTATTTTTTTCGTTAACCATCGAAGAAAAAATCTTAAAGATTTGATCATTCTTGTGCCTATTCAATAGAGAGTTTGTACCCTATTCCTCGCACGGTTTGGAGCCATATAGGCAGTGCTGGGTTTTTTTCGATTTTACGACGAAGGCGGTTGATCTGTACATCAATGGCACGTTCACTTATATTGCTGTCATCGGTCGCGAATTTATGGCGTGGAATTGTATCGCCTGCATTTTCAGCAAAAATGACCATCATTTCTTGTTCTTTATCTGTTAATTTAATAATTTCTCCCCCTTTTTTGAGTTCGCGCCGTGAAATTGAAAATATATAAGGTCCAAAAACGATCTGCTCAATTTTGGGTTGGTGAGGGGGAAACCACGTCGTAAAATGGCATTGATACGAAGGAGAAGCTCACGAGGGTCAAAAGGCTTAGCAAGATAATCATCTGCACCCGCTTCTAAGCCATGGATACGATTGTCTATTTCTGATAAAGCTGTGAGCATGAAGATAGGAACATCCTTTGTTTGGCGGAGTGAATGAGTAAGATCAATACCGTTTTTACCAAGCATCATGACATCAACAATAAGAAGATCAAAATCTAAACTTGCCAACAGTCGTCTTGCTTCATTAGTATTGGCTGAAACTGAAACACGAAATCCATTTTTAATGAGAAACTGAAATAAAAGATTGCGGATACGAGTGTCGTCATCAATCACAAGAAGGTGAGGTGCGTCATCACACAAAACTTGAACATGATCGGACATTCTTAAAAACCTTGACAAAAATTTAGTTTACATAAAATGCAAGTTTACATAAGTTGTATAAAGCTGTTGAGCATCACCTTTACCTTAAAGGAGAGAGAATAAATTTAAAAAAGTTATTTTTGAAAAGGATATTATGGGTAGTCTTAATATACATATTATTCCAGTTACGACATTCCAACAAAATTGCACTTTGCTTTTTGATAGTGAATGTAAAACGGGGGTTCTCGTTGATCCTGGTGGTGATTGGCCGCGGATTCAAGACGTAATCGAAAAGAATGGCGTTATCGTTGAGGCTATTTGGATAACACATGGTCATTTTGATCATGTGGGAGCAGCAATGCAAGCGAAAGAAGCGCTTAATGTAAAAATTATCGGTTCACATCGCGATGATAAGCCTGTGATGGATGCCGTGAGCGAAAGCGCAAAAAATTACGGCATCACTGATGCTTGCACCTGTATTCCTGACCAATGGTTAGAAGATGGTGAGTGCGTTCATTTTGCTGGACATGTGTTTAAGGTTTTTCACACCCCAGGACATTCTCCTGGTCATGTTATTTATTTCAATGAAAAAGAACGCTTAGCTCTCTTGGGTGATGTGCTTTTTCGTGGTTTTATTGGACGCACTGATTTCCCCTTCTGTTCTCATGAAAAATTGATGCAATCTCTTCGAGAAAAAGTTTTACCCTTAGGCGATGATGTTTGTTTTATCTGTGGGCATGGTCCCAAAAGTAGCATAGGCTATGAGCGCCAAAATAATCCTTTTCTTCAAGATTTTAATATATGAGCAAACAAAAAAACGCTTTGAAGCGTTTTTTTGTGCCATTTAAGACTTTTTTAGTAGAACAGAAGTTAATTTATTGGGGCATAACAAATGTGTTCCACACCATTACGGTCTCGAAAAGTCCCTGTTTTAGGGTTGAAGGAACGGTATTTTTTCTTGCAATAATTGAGCCAATCAGATTCTAATGATTGCTGGAGTGGCTCATATTCCACCGTTTGCTGCACTTGATAAACTCTTTGATTTTGCGGAACCTTTTGATAGATCACCTGATTTTGTGGTACTATTTGATAAACCACTTGTGGCTGTTTTGGTTTTTTTAAAATTGTACCAAGAATACCCACTGCTAAAGCATCTCCTGAATTGTCTATATGATTATTACTGTGTTTTGTCTTTTTGCTCTCGACGTAATGATATGTTTTGTTTTCAACATGATGATGATGATGATGATGATGATGATGATGATGATGATGGTGTTGTTGTTGTTGTTTCTTGCTTTTGTCGTTTTTATTAAAACGGTGCTTGAAATCATCAATAAACTTTTGGAAATCAGCAGAATGACAGAACTCTTTGCTATCAGAACAATGGGAGGTAGAAAAACGGGAACGCCAGATATCATCAATTTTCTTATCAATTTCCCTTGTCGCATCATCTCTTTCTTTACGCATCTTCCTCTTCATATCATCTATTTCTCTCGTGAGAGGGTGAGTAAGGTCCCATGCCATATCCGCAAGCGTTGCATTTAGCGGCATGAAAACGGTTGCAGTTGACATTGCTGATAATACCGCTAACCTAATCACTTTTTTCATAATGATGCTCCTTGTGTAAATTCGTATTTTTCACATCCTACACGTTTCAAACTGAATAGAGCCTGAATAATTTTGGACTTTATTGTGGCAAAACAAATGAAAATTCATTTAGTTAAACCTATCCTAGATACAGTAAAGTAAAATCATGACAGAATTTTGATTTCAATTAATGTACTCTGCTTGAGGTTAATTAATAAGTTTGTATTGAGAGTCCCAGATTTTTTACTATGGAATATAAACTCTTTATTTAGGGATATTTTTTGTATCACTTGATACAATATAAATTGAATAATAGATACATGAATAAAAGTTATCATTTTTTATCATAAGCTTATGGTACTATGATAAAGTCTTGTTTTACTTTATTTGTGTTATAGAACAGTGTCCTATTTAAATATTCTCTTGTGATGATAAGTAATATTTGAGTTCGATATCAGAGTATAACTGTATAAAGATAATACATTTTATGATTTTTTTGATATATATATAAAACATTCTCTTTAAATTTGTCTGCTTTTTTAGAGTTTAGAATTTTTTTACATTTTTAGGGATTTTTTATAACGCGGTTTAACAAGAAAAATTGCTTAAAAAGTCAATAAAGTTTAGGCATTTTTTGTAAAATGTTCTCTCTCATGGTGTTTTAGATAAATTGGAGCACCCTTGATGTTTGAGGTTGTCTGTTTTGCGGATAACGCTGTTTGCTTTTGAGCTTTAGTCGTTTTTTTAGAAGAGCTGAAGATTATTTTAGGCGGTTTGAAATTTTTTGCTCCTTTGTTGATTGCGTTTTTTTCCGTTTTATTGTTGCTTGATTAGGGGTGTTTTTACCAGATTTTCCTTTTCGATTTTCCAAAATACCAGTGTCCGTGGTTGGTCCCATATGTGCAAGGTCTGGTTTGGAGAAAAGACTTGGTTGTAACACGGGCTCATGGGTGGATTGTTCGCTATGATGTGTTAAGGGGTTCTCAGCGATTTCTAGTTCTATCTTTTGTAATTGTTTGATTTCATCGTGAAGTCGCGCTGCTTCTTCAAAGTTGAGATCAGCAGCCGCTTCATGCATTAATTTTTCAAGGTGTTTAATATGAGATGCTAAATTGTTGCCAATCATATTTTCTCTCTCGATGACATCAGAGATATTTGTGCGAATATGGTTGTTTTCATAGCCTGAATTGAGAATATCTCCGATATTTTTTTTGATACTTTTGGGTGTGATATGGTGTTCTTCATTATAGGCGATTTGTTTTTGTCGACGTCTTTGTGTTTCCTGTAAGGCTCGTTCTATGGAGCCTGTGATTGTATCTGCGTAGAGGATGACACGGCCATCTACGTTACGTGCTGCACGTCCGATTGTTTGTATGAGGGAAGTTTCAGAGCGCAGAAACCCCTCCTTATCGGCATCTAGAATGGCGACAAAACCACATTCTGGAATATCTAAGCCTTCTCGAAGCAGGTTGATACCGATGAGGACATCGAAGGTGCCAATTCGCAGATCGCATAGAATTTCAATGCGTTCTAATGTATCAATATCAGAATGCATATAGCGTACGCGGATACCTTGTTCGTGGAGATATTCTGTCAAATCTTCGGCCATACGCTTTGTGAGAACAGTTACCAATGTACGGTAGCTTTTATGAGTTGTTTTGCAAATTTCGTTCACAACATCATCAACCTGATTGCGCGCTGGGCGAACCTCTGTTGAGGGATCAATAAGGCCTGTTGGACGAATAATTTGTTCAGCAAAAGTGCCTTGAGATTCTTCCATTTCCCAGCGTCTAGGTGTTGCGGAGACAGCAATAGTTTGTGGGCGCATGGCATCCCGTTCTGTTCCTATGAAAAATTGATGCAATCTCTTCGAGAAAAAGTTTTGCCTTTAGGTGATGATGTTTGTTTCATTTGCGGCCATGGTCTAGGAAGCCGCATAGGCTATGAGCGCCAAAACAATCTTTTTCTGCGAGGGATTTCAGAGAGAGAGATGTATAAAAACCCGCTTTAGAGCGGGCTTTTTTATAATGTTATTTTAATTTACCAAGTTAATTCAATTTACTGGAGCATAGCAGCGATGATCTACGCCATCACTGCCTCGAAAAGTTCCTGTTTGAGGGTTGAATGAACGGTATTTTTTCTTGCAATATTGAAGCCACTTAGCTTTCAAAGATTGGTTGAGTGGCGGATTTTGCACTGGTGGTTGTACTTTATAAACCACCTGTTTTTGCGGACCTTTTTGATAAATTATCTGATTTTGTGGTGAGGCTTGATAGATAATTTGAGGCTGTTCTGATTTTTTGAGCATTTTACTCAAAACTGCAGCTGCCACAAGACCTAAAACACCTACAACTAAAACACCTCCTTGAATATTACTGTGTTTTGTCTTTTTATGTTCGGCATAATGATATGTTTTGCTTTCAACATGATGATGTTGTTGTTCACTCCAGCTACGGCTAAAATAATGACGCTTGTGGGGATCATCAAAAGAGTGATGTTTACTATAAAAAGAATGGGAGCTAAAATTGCGAGACGGTAAACCAGTCTCCCTCTTCATTTCACTCATTGTATTATTACTATGATACCATGCTATATCCGCAAGCGTTGTATTTAGCGGCATGAAAACGATTGCAGTTGACATTGCTGATAATACTGCTAGCTTGATCACCTTTTTCATAATGATGCTCCTTGTGTAAATTCGTATTTTTCACATCCTACACGTATCAAACTGAATAGAGCCTGAACAATTTTAGGCTTTATTGTGGCAAAACGAATAAAAAGCTATTGAGTTGAGTATGTCTTACTAAGATCATAGAATAATATCGTGACAAAAATTTGTTTTTAAAAAATATAGTCTGCTCAGATTAATTTATAAATTCTTATGGATAGCAGATGTTTTTTATCATGAGAAAAAAACTCTGCATGGAACTTTATTTATATCATTTTGGCAAATAGAGACTGGAAAAAAAGATGTGTGAACAAAGGGTATCGGTTTTATCAACATAGACTTATAGAATGGTCATAAAATCTTCTTTTATCTTATGTTTCTCCAAAATGATGGTGTTTGTGTTTCAACCTACCTGATCAAGATCTTTCTTAGAAAAATATTTTTGGGCAAAAAAACTTTATCGTATCACGTAGGTTCATGGATGGATTGTTGACTATGATGTGTTAAGGGATCATCCGCAATTGCCAATTCTATCTTTTGTAATTGTTTGATTTCATCACGAAGGCGTGCTGCTTCTTCAAAATTAAGGTCGGCTGCTGCTTCACGCATTGATTTTTCGAGGTGTTGAATATGAAGTGCTAAATTGTTGCCGATCCTATTATTTTGCATCATAAAATTAGGAATATTTTTAGGAGTATGATCGTTTTCACCCCCTAAATTAAGAATATCGCTGATATTTTTTTTGATACTTTTGGGTGTGATATGGTGTTCTTCATTATAGGCGATTTGTTTTTGTCGACGTCTTTGTGTTTCCTGTAAGGCTCGTTCTATGGAGCCTGTCATTGTATCTGCATAGAGGATGACACGGCCATCTACGTTACGTGCTGCACGTCCGATTGTTTGTATGAGGGAAGTTTCAGAGCGCAGAAACCCCTCCTTATCAGCATCTAGAATGGCGACAAAACCACATTCTGGAATATCTAAGCCTTCTCGAAGCAGGTTGATACCGATGAGGACATCGAAGGTGCCAATTCGCAGATCGCGTAGAATTTCAATGCGTTCTAATGTATCAATATCAGAATGCATATAGCGTACGCGGATACCTTGTTCGTGGAGATATTCTGTCAAATCTTCGGCCATACGCTTTGTGAGAACAGTTACCAATGTACGGTAGCCTTTATGAGTTGTTTTGCGAATTTCGTTCACAACATCATCAACCTGATTGCGCGCTGGGCGAACCTCTGTTGAGGGATCAATAAGGCCTGTTGGACGAATAATTTGTTCAGCAAAAATGCCTTGAGATTCTTCCATTTCCCAGCGTCCAGGTGTTGCGGAGACAGCAATAGTTTGTGGGCGCATGGCATCCCATTCTTCAAAACGCAAAGGGCGATTGTCCATACAGGAAGGGAGGCGAAATCCATATTCTGCTAGGGTTGCTTTTCTTCGAAAGTCACCTCGGTACATGCCTCCAATTTGGGGAATGGTTACATGGCTTTCATCGATAAAAACAAGAGCATCGTTTGGAATATATTCAAACAAGGTTGGTGGTGGTTCACCGGGTTTTCTTCCTGTTAAATAGCGTGAATAGTTTTCAATTCCGGGGCAGGAGCCGGTGGTTTCCAACATTTCCAAATCAAAAATTGTACGTTGTTCTAAACGTTGTGCCTCTAAAAGACGTCCAGCTGCGTTCAATTCCTCGAGGCGTTGAACGAGTTCCATTTTGATCGATTTCATCGCTTGATTTAATGTTGGTCGCGGTGTTACGTAGTGTGAATTGGCATAAATTTTGATCGATTGAAGGTTATCTGTTTTTTGTCCTGTGAGCGGATCAAATTCCGTAATTGTTTCTACTTCATCGCCAAAGAGCGAAATACGCCAAGCACGATCTTCAAGGTGGGCAGGGAAAATTTCAATTGTATCCCCTCGGACACGAAAGGAACCACGAATGAAATTAATATCTTGTCGATGATAGTGTTGGGCAACTAAATCGGTCAATAATTTTCGTTGATTGAGTTTGTCACCTTTTTCTATTTTGAAGGTCATCGCAGTATAGGTTTCTACCGAACCAATCCCGTAAATACAGGATACAGATGCAACAATAATGACATCATCACGTTCAAGGACAGCGCGTGTTGCGGCATGGCGCATACGGTCAATTTGTTCATTAATGGAGGATTCTTTTTCAATATAAGTGTCAGAGCGAGCAACATAGGCTTCCGGCTGATAATAGTCGTAATAGGAAACAAAATATTCTACGGCATTTTTGGGAAAAAAGTTTTTAAATTCTCCGTAAAGCTGTGCTGCTAGAGTTTTATTGGGTGCTAAGATCAAAGCTGGACGTTGCGTTTTTTCAATGATTTTAGCCATTGTATAGGTTTTTCCTGATCCAGTAACACCCAAAAGCACTTGCGTGCGTTCATTCTTTTCAATTCCCTCAACCAGAGTTTTGATTGCTGTAGGTTGATCCCCTGCTGGTTCAAAGGGTGTTTTGAGTTGAAATGGAATACCACCTTCAGATTTTTCGGGGCGAACAGGGCGGTGAGGTGTCCATAAGACTCCATTTTTAAAAAGAGGATTACCCGAGGCAATCAGTGCGGAAAGAGCTTCAACTGTTGCAGTAACACCATTTTTCATTCATTCTTCCTTGATATAGAAATATATGTGTTTTTAAAATATCCCATTCACCAGTTTGAGTAAAAGAACGATAAAGCGTTATTTAGCAGTTTTGTTTCGGCTTATTGAAACTTTCATAGGATATTTGATTACTTCTCTGAAGAGTTTCTTTTAACGTTTTTAGTATGATAACAGCTGCTTTTGTTTATACCATAAAAATGTTCACTATGCTGATTATGGATATTAAGGCCATACATATTGCAAGTTGTTTCTGGAAACATCGCATACGTATGATAAAGGTCATTTCCCTCTTTAAATGCGAGGTAACGAGATGATACCCAACCTGTTTGAGTGTTGTATCTGATATGGCACCAGTTTCCTTCACAGGTTTGGACAAAGACCAATTTTCCTGCGGGAATGAGTCCACGAAGGGCATGTTGCGTGCTTGGTCCTACTCTAAGATTAAGATTGCTTACAACAAAAGCATCTGCGGCTCTAGATACCGTTGTGTTTAGAAAGAGAAAGTTAAACACAAAAAAAAATATTAAATTTTTCATTTTTCCACAGAGGGTCCCTTCAGAGATTTCTCTTCACTTCTTATAAGATCTCCTTCACTATATTATTATAAAGAAGAAAAAATACAATTGTTTCTTCTTTAAGCTTTTGATTATAAGAGCTTAGGTGAATATTTTAACGCACCAATATTGGAACTATTTAAACAAAATGTGGTGAGTGTTTTGTCTTCCTTTTTATTTTTATATGGAAAATAAGGATGCTGTACTATATAATTATAAATTGTGGTTTTCGGGTTCCAAAAGTGATTTTGGAAGCCGTTTTTTATGTTTTTATTGAGCCTTCCGTGTAACAGAAAGGGACGGATTATGAAAAAAGTTCCGATGACTACAGCTGGTTTTGAAAGTCTTAAAGAAGAGTTGCGTTGGCGTCAACAACAGGAACGTCCACGGATTATTGAAGCAATTTCTGAGGCGCGTGCGCATGGGGATCTTTCAGAAAATGCCGAATATCATGCCGCTAAAGAAGCACAAAGTCATAATGAGGGGCGTATCAATGAGCTTGAAGATTATATTGCGCGGGCGGAAGTTATTAATGTCTCGCGTCTTTCAGGTGACAAAATCAAATTTGGAGCCACTATCAAGCTTTTGGACGAGGATACTGAAGAAAAAAAGGTTTATCAAATTGTTGGTGATCAAGAAGCTGACGTAAAAACGGGCAAAATCTCTATTTCCTCACCTATTGCACGTGCACTTATTGGAAAGCAAGAGGGTGATGTGATTGAGGTGAATGCACCTGGTGGAGCGCATAATTATGAAATTATTGAAGTTCAGTATATCTAAACTGTTATGCGTGTGTCTTTAAAAGAGACTGATATTATTGCTCCTCATTTTAAAAAGCGGTTATCAGGCGTAACATCTACAGTTATTCAGCTTATTCCATTACAGCGCACGCAAGGTGTGCGTATATCCACTTTTGGTTTTGGATTACCTAAAAATTTGCCCGCTCTTGCCTTTAAAGATCTTTTCGGGCTTTGGAAAAGTCCGATAGGAAGGCCCTTTCGTATTTGGCATGCACGACGCAATATTGAAATGCTTTGTGGAGTCTTTTTACGCGATGTTTTGCGGATGAAGCTAAGGCTCATCTTTACATCGGCTTCTCGACGTCATCATAAGCCTTTTACCAAATGGTTGTTGCGCCGTATGGATAAGGTTATTGCTACCAGTGCATGCACGGGGACTTACTTAGAGGTGCCTCATCAGGTTATTATGCATGGGGTGGATGTTAGGCGTTTTTCTCCACCACAAACTGTTGAAGATTATTTTGCTTCGTCAGGGTTTCCTGGAAAATATGCGGTGGGGTGTTTTGGGCGTGTGCGTTATTTAAAGGGCGTCGATTTGTTTGTGGATGCAATGATAGCATTATTACCACGCTATCCTGAATGGACAGCACTTATTGCTGGTCGTACGACAGAACAACATTATCATTTTGAAAAAAAATTACGCCAGAAGGTTACTGAAGCCGGTTTGGATGATCGTATTATTTTTCTTGGTGAGGTGCTGAATACACCGGTGTGGTATCGTCGCTTGTCGCTTTATGTAGCGCCTTCTCGTATGGAGGGTTTTGGTTTAACTCCATTGGAGGCAATGGCGTCACAAACAGCTGTTGTGACCAGTGATGTGGGAATTTTTAAAGAATTGGTAGGTAGAGGGGACAGGAACGGTTGTGAAAGTAGGAGATGGAGATGCTTTAACAGAAGCTATTGAACCTTATCTTGCTGATTTAGAAAAAACCTTAGCAGCAGGGCAAAAAGCGTTAACCCATGTTCGTACACATTTTCCTTTGGAAAAGGAGGCGGCAGCAATCGGAAGTGTTTACGAGGAACTATTTGCGGAGAAAACACTTTAAATATATCCGGAAATTTTCTTGAGAAGTGGAAAAAATGGCCTTCTTTAAACATCTCAAGGGAACAGTTCAATAATCAAATATTATGTCACAAAATTGAGATGTGTTTTTAAAGTGATGTAACAACAGACTCTCAGAGTTTTTCATAAAAGAATTGAAATTTTATGTTTTCAGAATGATGGAGATCACAGGTAAAAGGGTGATTATTTCTTACTTTTGTAATGTTTTTTTTAAGAGAGTATGCTGTTCTTTATTATGGATCTGAACTCTTGAAGCTGTTTTTATTGCTCCTTGAGAGGAGAGGTTGTGCGTTTTTCAATAATAAAAATTCTATTAAGTGCACCACAGTAGAAAAAAGTATTTGTGAAGGATTGATTATTTTCTAAAAGAAAAATCATTGTTAAAATAACTTAGCTGAAGTGCGTGAAGTTTTTAAAGATTCTTTAATAGATTGAATTAAAGTTCAATTTTATGCATATATTATTGAGCCTATAAATTTCTTATCATTACAAAATTAAATGCCATTTATTAAAATTGTTCACGCCAAAAGGCGGGAATAAAAAGAACGAATATGGTTATAATCTCAAGACGTCCTGCGAGCATGAGAAAACTCAAAATCCACAGTGCGTTATCATTAATTGTGGAAAAATTACCAGCAGGACCGATAATATCTCCAAAACCTGGACCAATATTTGAAAGGGCGGTTAAAACTCCGGTAAATGCAGATGTAAAATCAAGTCCAGTTGTGAGCAAAAGTGCAGTGCCGATAACAAGACAGAACATATAAAGACATACAAAAAACAAAACTGCTTTGGCAACGTCGCTCGATATATTTGAGTGATCATAGTGTGTTTTTATAATAACATTAGGCGAAAGAAGTTTTGCTATATTGGTTTGTGTAATACGCCAAAGAATAATGAGGCGATTAATTTTCATACCACCAGAGGTAGAGCCTGCACATCCCCCCGTAAAAGAAATAATGAAAAAAATTCCAAGTGCAAAAGGTCCCCAAAGTTGGTAATCTTCTGCGCTATAGCCCGTGGTGCTTATAATAGATGAAAGGTGAAAAATAACATCGAGGAAAATCCAGTGAAAGGTGCGATGATCATGAAGACGTAACCATGCTGCTAAGGCAAAGCTAAAGAAGAAAACAATATTGAGAAAAACAATTACTTGTGGATCAATGAAGCGTTTGGAGTGACCTGGAAGCACTAATTTAACATAAAGCACAAAGGGTAAGGCAGAGAGCAACATAAAGATTGTTGAAACAATCAAGATAGCTGGTTTACCAGAAAAATAGCCAAAAGAGGCGTCGTGGGTTGAGAAACCAGCTGTCGCGACTGTGCTCATTGCGTGGTTGATGGCATCAAATAAACTCATGCCTGAAGCAAAATAGGAGAGCATACAAGCCAATGTTAGTCCAACATAAGCTATGATAATTCCGTTAGCAATTTGGTTGATGCGGGGCAATATTTTTTCAGATTTATCTGATGATTCCATATGAAATAGTCGCACTCCACCAACACGCAGTGAAGGCAAAAGCAATAAGGCTAAACCGATAAAGCCAATACCTCCAATCCAACATATGAGGGAACGCCATAACAAAATACTTCGTGACAAATTGTCAAGACCAGTGAGCACTGTGGAGCCTGTCGTTGTAATACCAGAGACGGATTCAAAGATTGCTCCTGCTAGCGAAATTGGTAGAGGAGAAAGATAAAGGGGAAGGGCGCCCACGACACTTCCTGTTAGCCAAAGACAAACAGTGAGCATAAAGCCAAGCCGTGCCGAAAAACGACAGGTCGCACCACTCGTTGCTAAAAGAATCAGCGTTGCTAGCATGGTGGTTATGGCGCAAGAGTAGAGAAAGATTATCCAATTATGATTGTTGTCGTGCAAATCCACAAAAATTGGCAGAAGCATTGCTCCTCCCATGATTAATGCAAAACGTGCACAGACATTGATAATAAACTGAAAAATGACCGTTACCTATCTTTGTATGACTTTTTGTTACAATTTTATGCTCATAAGAATTTACGTTTTTTTCTTTATAGGATAAAGATTAATTTCTATATTATGCGTGCCTTGATGGAATTGACGATGATCTTTTTATTAAACTTGAAAAGAATTACATATACACAATAATTTAAATTGTTGAATTTTTTTTTAAAAAAGGCTCCATTTCATTCTAATTTATAGAATAATTAAGTAAGAAAAAATAAAGGGGATTCGATGGTACAGTCGCATATTCGTTTGCTTATTATTGGCTCAGGTCCAGCTGGTTATACAGCGGCGATTTATGCAGCGAGAGCAATGCTCAAACCCGTTTTGGTTACTGGCATGCAGCAGGGGGGACAGTTGACGATTACAACTGATGTTGAGAATTATCCAGGTTTTGCTGATTCGATTCAAGGACCATGGTTGATGGAACAAATGGCAAAACAAGCTGAAAATATGGGTACAAAAATTGTCTATGATACTATTACAAAGGCTGAATTATTAAAGTACCCTTTTATCTTACATGGAGATTTAGGAACGCAATATTGTTGCGATGCCCTCATTATTGCAACAGGGGCTAAGGCACGTTGGCTTGGTTTGGAAAGTGAACAGACTTTTATGGGAGGTGGTGTTTCTGCTTGCGCTACGTGTGATGGATTTTTTTATCGTGATAAGGATGTCATTGTTGTGGGAGGGGGAAATACAGCCGTTGAAGAAGCGCTTTATTTATCACATTTGGCAAAGAGTGTAAGCGTGGTTCATCGGCGAGATTATTTTCGGGCAGAGAAAATTTTGCAAGATAGATTGCTTGCTCGTGATAATGTGCGTGTTCTTTGGGATCATGTTGTAGAAGAAATTGTTGGTTTGCCAGCTCAAGATTCAAGGGGAGCTATCGTGACAGGTGCACGTCTTAAAAATGTTAAGACTGGTCAAGAAATGAAGGTGAATGCCGAGGGAATATTTATCGCTATTGGTCATGACCCTGCTGTTTCTTTGTTTGAAGGACAACTGAAACAAAAAACAGGAGGCTATTTATGGACTGCACCAGATTCAACAGCAACAAGCATTTCCGGTGTTTTTGCTGCAGGGGATGTCGCAGATGAAGTGTTCCGTCAAGCTGTAACAGCGGCAGGAAGAGGATGTATGGCAGCGTTGGAAGCGGAACGTTTTTTAGATCTGCAAGCGTAAAAATAGGAGGTTAAATTGTGACATCACCGTTGGATTGGGATAAATTAAGGATTTTTCATGCTGTGGCAGAGGCTGGTTCTTTTACCCATGCAGCCCAAAAGCTTTATTTATCTCAATCAGCGATTTCACGGCAGGTTTCAGCTTTAGAGCAGGAGGTTGGTGTATCCTTGTTTCAGCGGCATGCTCGTGGGTTAATCTTAACCGAGCAGGGTGAAATTCTTTATCGTACAACCCATGAAGTTTTGATGAAGCTTGAGAGTGCACGTTCGCAATTAAGTGAAAGTTGTGAAAAGCCAACAGGGAGTTTACGTGTTACATCGACCTTTGGAGTGGGGGCAGGATGGCTTGTGGAGCGTATGCCAGAATTTCTTAGGCTTTATCCGGATATACAGGTTCAACTCTTGTTTGATGATAAAGAACTTGATTTGACAATGCGCCACGCAGACTGTGCTGTTCGTTTACATCAGCCCCAACAGCCTGATCTTATACAAAGAAAACTCTTTACAATTCATATGCATGTTTATGCTTCTGAGAATTATATTGTGAATTATGGCAAACCAGAAACACTGTCTGAGCTGGATGCACATCGTATTATTTCATTTGGGGAACCTGTTCCACCTTATTTATCTGGTTTAAATTGGTTGGAAAAGGCTGGTAGAAATGACGGATCTTTGCGCCTTTCAGTATTACGAATCAACAATATTATCTCAATCAAGAATGCAATTATGTGTGATCTTGGTATTGCGGTGCTTCCTGATTATATTGTGAATAATGATGAACGACTCGTACGTCTTTTTCCTGATATAATTGATATTCCTTCCTTTGATACTTTTTTTTGTTATCCTTACGCTTTAAAGAATTTGGCTAAGTTGAAAGCTTTTCGAGATTATATTTTTTTAAAAGCGCGTCAGTGGTCTTTTTAATGGTGTAAAATTTTAAGCTATGTGTTGATTGCATAGCAGATACGCTGAAGTCTTTATTGTACTTTTCCTTATAAAATGACATAGAGTATTATCTCTTGATTATGTTGCCTCCCATTGCATTTTCTTGAGTGTTCCCTTATGAAAGTCTATCAGATTGATTTTATCTCTGAAGATTTTCCAAATTTGCCGAGCAATTTGCTCGGCTTTTTTTTGACTCTTAGGGTAGTCTCCAAAAATGCAGATATCTTGGCAGGTGATAAAAAATTATAACTTTTATGGATATCCAACATTTTTTAGGTATATCAAGGTATGATAAGAAGCTTTGAAGATCATTTTGGTTATGATGGCCATTGCGGAATATGTCAGGTTTGACAGAGAGGCATAGTATTTGTAAGTGATCAAAGTTCCTCTAGCCATACAAATTTAATGAAGATGTATGGACTTTACGAGTCATAAAAGCTTTTTGAGTGATAATCATTTAATATGATTCTAGAATTCTGAAAGAATTGTTTCTTGATCACCACATTTTAAATACTTAATGATACAGGTTTAAATGTGGAAGAGAAAGAAGAAAGAGAACCTTATATAAAGAGACTCCTTTTTAAAGTTTCTTGTTTTTTACAGGGCGGAATAGACACTCTATTTTTTTCTGTTTTCAATTGATATCTCATTTCACTGAGACCATTTTCTGAGAAAAGCCCATTTATTTTTATGCCGTAATTTTACAGCTGGAAATCTCTCAGATACACTAATCTCCGACAAAATATAACAGGAGATGATGCTCAAAGTTTTTAAAGTAAATTATTACAAAAGCGCTGGATACGTAAGCAAGCTTCTTCAAGTAATTTTTCTGATGTTGCATAAGAAATACGAAAAGCTGGTCCGAGTCCAAAAGCAGATCCATGAACGACAGCAATTGATTCTGCTTCCAGAAGCTCTATTACAAAGTCTTCATCATGAGAGATTACTTTACCTTCAGGTGTTTTTTTTCCAATGAGTTCTGCACAGGAAGGATAAACATAAAAAGCGCCTTCAGGTGTTGGACAATGAATGCCGGGAGCTTGGTTTAACATGGAAACGACGAGATCACGGCGTGCTTGGAAGATACTTTTATTTTGAGTAATAAAATCTTGGGGACCATTGAGCGCTTCGACAGCCGCCCATTGTGATATAGAACTTGTACCAGATGTTTGTTGGCCTTGAATGGTATCCATGGCTTTAATTAATTCTTGCGGTCCGCCTGCGTAACCAATACGCCAACCCGTCATGGCATAAGCTTTAGAAACACCGTTCATTGTGAGTGTGCGGTCATAGAGTTTTGGTTCTACTTCTGCTGGAGTGACGAAAGTAAAACCTTCGTATGTGAGATGTTCATATATATCATCGGTGAGAATATAAATATGAGGATATTCTACTAAAACATCTGTCAGTTTTTTTAATTCGTCATGCGTATAAGCCGCACCTGATGGATTTGAAGGAGAGTTAAAGATGAACCACTTGGTTTTGGGGGTAATAGCAGCTTCCAGTTCTTGCGGTTGCAGTTTATAAGAAAATTCGGCTTTGGTTTCTGCAAAGACAGGTCTTCCACCATTGAGAGTAACCATTTCTGGATAACTGACCCAATAAGGAGAGGGAATTATAACTTCATCTCCTTTATTTAAAGTTGCCATCAGTGCATTAAAGAGGATTTGCTTACCCCCGGTACCAACAATAATTTGCTCTGGTTGATAGATGAGATTATTTTCTCTTTTAAATTTTGCTGCAATTGCTTGGCGCAATTCTGGAATACCAGATATAGGGGTATATTTTGTTTCTCCACGTCGAATAGCTTCAATGGCAGCATTTTTGATATTGTCTGGTGTATCAAAATCCGGTTCTCCAGCACTTAAAGCAATAACATCACGCCCTAATGCTTTCAAATTACGTGCTTTTTGGGAAACAGCAATTGTTGCAGAAGGCTTGATATGGGAAAGCCGGTCGGCGATAAAAGCCATAGTTTCAATCCTTGTATATATCAGAAAATAATTATTGATTTGAGAGTATTCTATAAGAGATTACGTTGTATGCAATAAAAAATTGCAGAAAATTTCTTAAGCTTTTTGCTCTTTAGTAAAATCTGAGAGAAAGGTGAATGGGCGATATATTCCATTTATAGACAATAGGAGCGATAGCAGAGAGAATTTTATCTCAAGAGTAGAGATATTGACAGGGGGATATGATTCTATTGAGAAAAACTTCTGGAATTTGTGTGAAGACTGAAAACTTTCTTGGTTGTTTTGTTGGAGCTGTTCATTTTATTTTTAAAATAAGAGCTCAATGGTAAAATTTTTTCCTTTGCTCGGCATATGGTAGTCTCAGTACATGATAGAGGACTAGAGGGCTGATATCAGATTGAGAAAAAGTTACCGAGGGTTGTGAGCGTGAAACTATAATGTTTAATATTCTTTTTTCCTGTGCCCATTTCTAGCATTTTTCTCGCTCAAATGAAAAACAGTGCATAATGACAATGAATACATTCACAAAGAAGAATATTTCATCGGATATTTGTGCAAAAAGATCAAACAGGTCAAACCATATTTTCTATGGATTTGATAAAAAAGCTTTTTCTTTGGTGAGGTTTCTGAATGATGCCTTAGTCTTCCTTTGGCTTAGAGTAATAGGTGGGAGAACTGAGGAATTTTTATTTCAAATAGGCTTGTGTACTGTAGTTTTTTGAAGTTTTACAGGGAAGAGTCAATCGCGGTGATTATGGAAGATTGAAGGGGGAAAAAGCATTATAGAGAATTCGTTTTTTATTTTATAAAGGTAAATTACGCTTCATAAAAAGCAAAAAACCTTCGTCCGTAAAGATGAAGATTTTTTAAAATTATTGCAGAATTAAAAGATTAAAGTGCTGCAAGGTTGCTAGCGGCAAATTTTCCAGAACGACGATCTTGAAGAACGTCATAAGAAATTTTCTGCCCTTCATTAAGGTTGTTTAAACCAGAACGCTCAACAGCGGAAATATGCACAAATACATCTGCACTGCCATCACTAGGCTGAATAAATCCAAAACCTTTTGTTGTATTAAACCACTTAACTGTTCCTGTAGACATAGGAGATTCCTTTAAATATATAATTGTATTGTGTACTGGAACTAAAAAGCTCTCAATACGGTTTTAGATCGAAATTAGGTGGGAGAAGTTTCGTCGAGAGTGCATGTCGCACAGAAAAGAAAGTCACATAACCGAAAGTCCGATAGAGCTCGTATAAAAGTCTTTAGAATAAAAAGCAAGCCTTAATTTATATTTTATATAAAGAAAAAATTGAGAAAAAATATAAAGAGTGTGTGTGCATTGTACCATGGCGAGAAACTCACGTGAAATAGCTTTGCAGTGAGCGCACTTCAAGACACTTTTTTTTGAGGGCTTTGATTGCTTCTACGACAGCTTCAGCTCCAGCTATTGTTGTATAATAGGGGACTTTTTGCATAAGTGCTGCTTGGCGTAATGATTTGGAATCTGAGATGGCGCTGGCAGTGCTGGTTGTATTGAAAATCAATTGAATTTGACGATTACGAATAGCGTCCTCAATATGAGGATGCCCCTCTAAGACTTTGTTAATTTTTTTTGCCTCAACATTATGTTCGGTAAGAAATTTTTGTGTCCCACTTGTTGCTAAAACAGTAAAGCCAAGCTCAGTTAAACATTTTACGGGGTTTAAGATACGCTTTTTATCTTCATCCCTCACAGAAACGAACAAAGTTCCCTCTTTTGGGAGTTCAACACCAGCTCCAAGTTGCGCTTTAGCGAAAGCAAGGGCAAATTCATAATCAAGTCCCATAACCTCACCGGTTGAGCGCATTTCTGGACCAAGAAGTGTATCGACACCCGAAAAACGAGCAAAAGGAAAAACTGCTTCTTTGACAGCAATATGTTGTTTTTGCTGCAGAGAGGGTAAACCACCATAAGCTTGAAGCGTTTTTTGAAGCGTTTCTCCTGCCATAATACGTGCGGCTATTTTAGCAATAGGGCGACCAATTGTTTTTGCAACGAAGGGGATAGTACGCGAAGCACGCGGATTGACCTCTAAGACATAAATCGTGCCATCCTTAATGGCATATTGCACATTCATCAAGCCACGAACATGAAGTGCTTGTGCTAATGCTTTGGTTTGATGTTCTAATTCAGCGACTATGTTATGAGAGAGCGTATGGACTGGTAAAGAACATGCTGAATCACCAGAGTGAATGCCGGCTTCTTCAATATGTTCCATAATACCAACAACGAGTGTCTCTTCTCCATCGCAAAGACAATCAACATCAACTTCAATTGCTTCTGTCAAATAGGTATCAAATAAAAGCGGATTTTTACCAAGCAATGTATTGATTTGTTCTGTTTTGTCGTTGGGATAACGGGCTTTGATATCTTCTGAAACCAATTCAGGGACACTCTCAAGCAAATAATTTTGCAAGCTGCGTTCATCACGGATAATTTGCATCGCACGTCCTCCTAAAACATAAGAAGGGCGCACAACCAATGGAAAGCCTAATTCATGGGCGATGAGGTGTGCTTGTTCGATTGAATGAGCAATACCGTTTTGAGGCTGGGTTAAATTAAGTTTGAACAATAATTTTTGAAAGCGATCTCTATCTTCTGCTAAATCAATGGCTTCAGGTGAAGTGCCTAGGATGGGGATATTATGTTTTTCTAGTGCACTTGCCAATTTCAGTGGCGTTTGTCCACCAAATTGAACAATGACTCCAACCAATTCGCCTTTTTGTTGTTCTGTTTCTAGAATAGCAATAACATCTTCCGTTGTTAAAGATTCAAAATAAAGACGATCAGAGGTATCATAGTCTGTTGAGACAGTTTCAGGATTGCAGTTGATCATAATGGCTTCAAAGCCTGCTTCACGGAGTGCAAAAGCAGCGTGGCAGCAACAATAGTCAAATTCAATGCCTTGTCCAATGCGGTTTGGTCCCCCGCCTAAAATAGCAATTTTTTTGCGTTCAGAAACTTGTGCTTCTGAGTGTTCTATCCCAGCAAAGGGAGCTTCATATGTTGAATACATATAGGCTGTAGGTGAAGAAAATTCAGCTGCGCACGAGTCAATTCGTTTGAAAACCTGCTTAACATTCAGTGCTTTGCGCAAAGCAGCAACATCATCAGGCTTTTGCCCCGTAAGGGTGGCTAAACGCGCATCCGAAAAGCCCATCGCTTTTAACATGCGTAGATTATCTGCGTCTTGGGGCAATCCATGGATGCGGATGTATTGTTCCATTTCAATAATTGAGGCTATTTGTTCCAAAAACCACGGATCAATTTTGCTGATTTGATGAATTTCATTTAAAGGTAAGCCCGCACGCATTGCTTGGGCAATGTAGCGCAGGCGATCAGGACTTGGGATTGCAATGGCGGAGCGTATAGAGCTCTTTTCATCACCTTCAGCATGTTCAGGAATGATAATTTCATCAAGACCGGTAAGACCTGTTTCAAGTCCACGGAGTGCTTTTTGCAGCGATTCTTGAAACGTACGGCCTATTGCCATTACTTCTCCTACAGATTTCATCGCTGTTGTGAGGACGGGTGATGAACCTGGAAATTTTTCGAAGGCAAAACGGGGAATCTTGGTGACAATATAGTCAATAGAAGGTTCAAATGATGCTGGTGTCACACCGCCTGTAATATCATTTTTTAATTCATCAAGTGTGTAGCCAACAGCCAGTTTAGCCGCTACTTTTGCAATGGGAAAACCTGTTGCTTTTGAGGCAAGTGCTGAAGAGCGGGAAACACGCGGGTTCATTTCAATAACAATAAGACGACCGTTTTCAGGATTAACAGCAAACTGTACATTAGACCCACCAGTTTCAACACCAATTTCACGCAGTACAGCAATGGAGGCATTGCGCATACATTGATATTCTTTGTCCGTTAAGGTGAGGGCAGGGGCTACAGTGATTGAATCACCGGTATGAATACCCATAGGGTCAATGTTTTCAATGGAACAAACAATGATACAGTTGTCGTTCTTATCGCGAACAACTTCCATTTCATATTCTTTCCACCCCAAAACACTTTCTTCAATCAAAACTTCTGTTGTAGGTGAAGCTTCAAGTCCTCGTTCAATGATTTCATAAAATTCAGAGCGATTATAGGCAATTCCTCCGCCGGTTCCACCAAGGGTGAAAGAGGGACGGATAATCGCTGGAAGACCAATAACATCAAGAGCTTGAACCGCTTTTGCTGTAGCATGTGCGATATAATGTTGTTTACGGTCAGATTCTGTGTGACGCCAGTTTCGTTCAAGCTTTTCTAGGGCTTGATCAAGAGCATCACCGGAAAGTTTTGCTTTCAGTTCATCGCGTTTTTTTGCATGTTGTCGGCGATTTTTTTCTTTAAGTTCTGTTGCGTTGGCTAGCATAGAACGTGGTGTTTCCAAACCGATTTTTGCCATCGCTTTGCGAAATAAAGCACGATCTTCAGCTTTATCAATCGCATCAGCATTTGCACCTATCATTTCAACGTGATAGCGGTCTAAAATTCCCATACGCTTTAAGGATAAGGCTGTATTAAGGGCTGTTTGCCCTCCCATGGTGGGTAAAAGTGCGTCGGGACGTTCACGAGCAATAATTTGTGCAACTATTTCAGGGGTAATAGGTTCAATATAAGTTGCATCAGCTAAATCTGGGTCTGTCATAATAGTGGCAGGATTAGAGTTAACCAAAATAATTCGGTAACCTTCTTCTTTTAATGCTTTACAAGCTTGTGTGCCTGAATAGTCAAACTCACATGCCTGACCAATAACAATAGGTCCTGCTCCAATGATAAGAATAGATTTTATATCTGTGCGTTTTGGCATGGTTTTTTCCTATGACAAACATCTGTGCGCGATTGCGTCAGGCAAAATATTTAAATTTTTAAGGCTAAAACTGTTTTATAGGTTAAGTGATAAAGAAAGTAAGCCATAAAATGCCTTTTCCATGTTTTTTTTTATAGCATTGAAGATCAGTGTCTTTTTTGTATTGACCAAATTTATGTCGTTGCATGAATATAACTTTTAAGAGAAAAAATACCTCTTATATAGAGTGGAGGGCTCATGTCCTTACCATTATTACATTATTGTGATGTTTGTCATTCTCAATTTTAAAGCTATGTTTTTTGCATTTTCTCTTTTGTGATAATGCTAAATTAATCGAACTCATGAACAGCATTCTTTGATAAAAAATGGAGAATGGCAAAAAATATTATAAGCTGGTTTTTTTATTTAAGGTGTAAGGCTAGAGTAAGATTCTCTGTTATTCCTCTTCAAAATATCAACAAAGATGTTGTCTGTGTATAGATGACATGAGTTTGAATGTTTAGTTTGATAATTTGAGGGTTTATTCGAATATATATTGTTAATTATAGGGGACATTTCTGTCCCCCATATGGATTATTTTAGGGCTCTTAAAACAATAATTCCTGGTGTTTTTGCTACATAATCCATAAAAGGAGAGTCCACAACTTTTTCATTTTCTTTTCGTGAAGAAGCATTTCGTAACATTGGACCATTATCTGTTTTGATGAAGAAACCCACATGGGTTACATCCAAACCATCAAGTTTGGTATATATACCAATGAAATCACCAGATTGTAGTTGGCTTATGACGTCTTCATTAATAAAGTTAGTTGGAATATAAGTTATATTACGCTTCACAATTGGTAATCCAGGAAGGTAATTTCCACCATCAGCTTTTTTATTGAGATATTTTTCGACATTTACCGCATTGGGGCTGATTTGTGCTGTGATATCATCGGCAAGTTTATATTCTTTATAAGCCCAGTCAGTGAAAAAATGCTTTCGATTCAAAAAGCTTATACTACCGTCAATATAACGCGTTTGGATCACGTTATTTATAAATTCTGTTTGCGAAGTTGATTTCCGTAATGCTTCAACATAATCAAGATAAGTGAAGCAATCTAAACCTCTAAAGTCGATTATGAGTTCTTCTGGTACATTCTCTGAACCCTGTAACATATTTGCTTTGTAAGGTGTTCCTAAGAAAGCACCAGAGAGAAAGTTGATTATTTTTTCTTTCTCATGGTCATTGATTTTCGAGCGCTTTTTAAGAAGAACATTGAGTTTCTTTAAAGTATAGGGATCTAGATTCACTTGTTGTTCTTGCTGTATTTCCGTTTTATGCTCAGAAGTCTCTTTATTTTCATCAGAATTCTGAAAGTCACATCCTGTAATCAATGCTGAAATTAAAATGAATTGGAATATTTTTCGCATTTTTTCACCATTTTTGAATTTAATAATGAGTGGTACTTTTCTGCGTTAATCAGATTATCTTGCACTCACTATAACATATCATAAATATAGTATAAAGAGGTATATGGAGGGTTTTATGATAGGAGATGCTGATTTTGTATGATGTAAATACTTTTAAATAGAATTATATATTTTTTATTGTTATAAAAATTGGTTTTTAGAATAAATATTTAATAATAAAATATAAACTTTTTAATATAATTTTATAGTAAAGCAATTTATAATTAATTGAAATTATATTAAAATATTTATTGTTTTATTTAAAATATAAATTTCTATTTGAAGTTAGTATATTTTAATTAATTCTATTTTTCTTAGAAGAAAATTATAGGCGAATTGTGATGTTTAAATTTGAATTTATTTACTTCATTGAAAATGATTTATTAAAGATGATGATTTTTATAGAAATTTGTGCAGTGTTATGTGTCTTATCAAATAATAATTTGTGATATTTTCTGTTTTTGAAAATTTTTACTTCAATTATCGTTTTTATAAGAACAAGTTATATTATGTCATAGTTCTTAATAGCAGGTAGGGTTTGAAAGATTGTATGGAAAGCAATTTACATGCTATGAGTAGCCAAAAGCTCAATCAAAAATTTATCCATCATGGGCTTATTTTAGTTTTTATTACTTTATTACTGGATATTATTGGTATCGCAATCATTAGTCCTATTTTGCCTGAATATTTTGCTCAGTTGACGGGGAAGAATATTAACGAAGCTTCTGTAAAAGGGGGAGGATTATTTGTAGCTTATTCAGCAATGCAATTTTTATTTGCTCCGGTCATTGGCAATCTCTCTGATCGTTATGGCCGCCGTCCTATTTTGCTTATTTCTATTATCAGTTTTGCTCTTTATAATCTAATATGTGCTATAGCGTGGAGCTATTCTATGTTGTTTATTGGGCGCCTTTTGTCAGGGATGAGTAGTGCTAGTTTTGCAATTTGTACGGCTTATCTTGCCGATATCTCTGATCAGAGGACTCGTACGCGCAATTTTGGTCTGTTAGGAATTGCATCTGGGTTGGGATTTATTTTAGGCTCATTCATTGGAGGCTTTTTAGGGCAATTTGGTCCGCGTATTCCGTTTTATTTTGCTGCTGGTTTTTCACTCATGAATTTTATTTTTGCGTGGATTATGCTTCCAGAAACGCTTCCTATGTGGAATAGACGCTCTTTTGATATTAAACGTGCCAATCCTTTAGGTGCTCTTTTACAGCTTAGACAATATCCAAAAGTTCTCTGGATGTTATTAGTCTTTTTTCTTTATTGGCTTGCGGAATCTATATGGCCGAGCATTTGGCCATTTGTTGCTAAAGAACGCTACGATTGGGGCACGTTGTCTATTGGATTGTCTTATAGTGTTTTTGGCATAGGACAGATTATTGTGGTAGCGCTTATTCTGCCTTATTTTTCTAAACGATGGAGCAATTGGCGTATTGTCATGTTGGGTCTTCTGTTTGCATTGGCTGCTATGTTTGGTTACACATTTGCGACCCAAGGCTGGATGGTTTATGCAGTTTTTTCATGTACTATGCTTGAGTATCTTGTTCATGCACCTATGCGCGCTATTGTTTCAGAACAGGTCCCAGCGAATGCACAAGGAGAATTGCAGGGAGCGATGACATCTGTTGTTTCATTGAGCTTAATATTCGGTCCTATTTTTTATATGCTTCTCTTCGAATATTTTACCCATGAAGGCGCGATGTTTTATTTTTCTGGTGCTCCTTTTGTGGGGAGCTTTTGTGTGCTTGTCGTGACGACGATAGTTTTTGCTTTACGGGTACGCTAATTTTTGCGTTTCTGATTAATAAGAATATTTTCTCAGGATCTATAAAATACAATTTACGCTTTCTGAAAAAGAGTGGATTTTTGTGCGGTAAAAGCGTGCGATTTAAGAGAGAAAATCTAAAAGAAAAGCACTTTAATTAAGCTATTTTTTTATAATCCATAATAAGATCACAGAAATGTTGAAAGAGGTAGTGGCTATCTTGTGGTCCAGGGGAAGCTTCGGGGTGATGTTGAACAGAAAAGACTGGTTTTCCAATAATTCGAATTCCACAGTTTGAACCATCAAAGAGGGAAATATGTGTTTCTTGGACATGCTGTGGTAAAGAGGTAGCGTCTACGGCAAAACCATGGTTCATTGATACAATCTCAACTTTTCCGGTGTTAAGGTCTTGAACAGGATGATTAGCGCCATGATGTCCTTGGTGCATTTTTATGGTTTTTGCACCCAGTGTGAGAGCTAAAAGTTGATGACCAAGGCATATACCGAAAAGTGGCAAATTATGATCAATCAATGTTTTAATAGTTGGAACGGCATATTGCGCTGTTGCTGCTGGATCACCTGGACCGTTAGAAAGAAAAATACCATCAGGGTTCATTGCTAAAATTTCTTCTGCACCTGTATGTGCAGGCACGATAGTAATGCGCGCATTTTGTGTAGCCATCAGACGAAGAATATTACGCTTAATACCATAGTCGATTGCAATGATATGAAGATTGTGCACACTGTTTGTATGATATCCTTTATTCCATACCCATGGCTTTTCATTCCATTGCCCTAATGCTTTAGAGGTGACTTCTTTCGCAAGGTCAAGATTGATAAGACCCGGCCATTTTTGTGCACGCTTCTGTAGAGAAGGGATATCAAAACGCCCATGAGGATCATGTGTAATGATAGCATTTTGTGCACCTTTTTCTCGAATAAGAATGGTGAGTGCGCGTGTATCAATACCGCAAAGTGCGATAATTTTACGTACTTTGAGCCATTGATGTAGGTTTTCATTTGCACGATAGTTGGAGGGACGTGTAATGTCTGCTTTGAAAAGAGCTCCGACGGCACCATGACAGTCGAGGGGAGTGAGGTCTTCAATATCTTCACTATTTGTCCCTACATTTCCTATGTGAGGAAAAGTAAAATTAACAATTTGTTGTGTATATGATGGATCTGTAAGAATTTCCTCATAGCCTGTTATGGCGGTGTTGAAACACACTTCACCTTCAGCAATGCCTGTAGCACCCACTCCTTTACCTTCAATAACTGTTCCATCAGCTAATACTAAGAGAGCTGTAGGTTTTTTTACACTCCAAGGATCGCGAGATGGGGTAGTTTGTGTCATAATGTGCATCCACAATTTATTTCTGAAAGGTATGATAACCAACACCGCGCAAAAGCATAACAGCTTTTGTGTATATTGTTTACAATGTTTCGCTTGAGATAGAGAGTATAGGTATATTCTATAAGGAGGTAAAGTCCTGTTTTTGAATTTTTCTAAAATCTCGGATTAATTATTTTTTACATATTGTAAGACGTAGAAGAATTGCTGAAAAAGCAGTTTTTCTCATTGGATAGAATGAGAAAAATTTATGTTTTCTGATCAAATTGGCGGGGCGCTTAATATTGCTTGAAGGCGCAGGATAGCGCCATTCTTGTGGCACTTTAGTTAAAATAATAAAATAGCATAAGGAGTTTATGGGCGTTTATACGAATCTGCTTGCTTACAATTGAGAAAAACAAGAGAAAATAATAGTCTTTCACGAATTCTTTTCTTATCAGTTTGATAAAGGGGAAGGTGGGGAGTTGCTTGGTAAAGTCTTAGTGAAAGAAGAAACTGGATTCTTCAGTGATATTGGTAAGAGATTATAGTATGTTCAAGAAATGCTCTATTGAGAAAATAAATTTTTCTAAGGTTAGCAAGAGACTTTGTAAAAAATTGCAGTAAATTTTAATCGAGTGACACAGTGTTTGAAAGTATTTTATCATCAGTGTTTTTTTCACAAAGAGATAGGGGCTAATAAGCAACAGTTTTCGAAAGAATCACCACAAAAGGCGCATTTTAAAGTAAACAGATGAGTGGTTCTTTTATTAATGAGTTCATAAAACATCTGTCATCTATTTTATGTTATACTCTTCTTTAAGATAGTCTTTTTTCATTTACGTAAGATTTGTCGTGTAAAGCGGTGAAGCTGCTAAAAACAGTTCGGTTAGCAACAATGGTTTGTTTGTTAATCGCAAACGGGAACGGCGCGCCCACAGTGTATCTTGTTGGCCAATATGAATGTAATCGCGGGTTAATTTGCCACTATTAAATAGATAGTGTCCCAATGGTATAGTGCCCAAATGCATGAGTGCTTGATTATGTCCCAAGAGAGTTTCTTGCGGGATTACAGTGCGTCCAAGAAGCCAAGGTTGATTGTCTCCCATCAGTATGACTTCGCGTAACCAGTAACGTGAACTAACAGGGAGATGTTCAGCTTCTTCTTTTAGTTTATCCCGCGTAATGAAACATTCTCGTTGTGGCTCGACATGTATGCAGGTACAATATTTTTTCAATCGGAGCGTCATAGAGTTTTCTTCCATGAGCCAATCACGAACGTTCTCTGGTATTGAGGAGTCTTGATTAGATAGCCATTTGAGAGGGGGCAAGATGGAGTCTTTTGATTTAGAAGTCATTTCACTCCATATCTAAAACCATATTCCGTACGCCATGTTAGGTGATAAAAACAGATACTTTCATTATAATATAGAAATGCAAAGGCAGCAAGATTTTAAATAAAAAGATATAAAGGGAAAATGGTATGAGAACTCTTTAAAAGAGGAGATGTGAAAATTATATGATGGGTCGTATTTTCATGAGAAAAGGTAAAATATAAAGTATTACGATTTGTCTAAAGCTTTTTCACACAATGCACTGTGGAATTTTCTTAATAGCAACAGGGGATTGGGAAAAACATTTTAGGGACTTAAAATTCGTTTGTAATGCATATAAAAAAGAGATGCAGAATTCATTTACGTTAGAAAATCAATGAAATATTAAGAGTAAAAAGTATTTTGTTTGCTGCTTTAGAAAATGAAGAAAAAGCCTTCAGATCCTTTGAATCTAGATTTAGAAAGTGACAGAGTTATTTATAATCCAAAAACGCTAAATGATTTAGAAAATCTTATCATTGATAAAAAACAGAAATAAGAAAGGTGGTAAGAAAAATGGGGTGGGTGTTATCTTTAGCATCTTGCTCTTAGCAGGATTTTGAGTACAGGAAGAGTGTTGGAGCAACCAACTATTAAAGTTCTTGAACGCGAATTGTAAAAAATGAAACGAGTATAGTATTGCAATAAAATAACAGCATCATCTCTACTCATATAAATGCTTATAGCTATTGATAGGAGGTGGTAAATCGCTAGTCTTTACCATTTCTCATTTAACGACACAATAATAGTAGTCCTCAAAATAGTGGTCCCAAGAAGACGAGATGATGCCCAAAAAAGATGGTGATGCGAAAAGATTGCTGCTTAAGCATCTAAGCATCACCCCACCAATAGCTATAATTTAAAACTATGGTGGAAATACTTCAATTATTTATTGAGCACCAAACGATGCTTTTAGAAAAATGAACAAATATTTATGGGCGAATTTTTCTTCCTATCCATATAAGAATGCAGGCTCCTATAAAACCTGAAATAAGATAGCCAAGCCAACCAGCAAAACTCACGCCTAAAAGGCCAAAAACAAAACTCGCTAATGCGGCTCCAATAATTCCTAAGATAATGTTTAGAAATACCCCTGTCTGGCTTTTCATAAGATACTGTGCAGCCCAACCTGCAATACCACCGATAATAATAGCTGCAATCCAGCCAATGTTTGCGTCTTCCATTTATATTCTCCTTTGCCTGAATCTAAACTGTTAGTTCTAACTAGGGTAAGCTTTGTAGAGGTCAAGGCTCTCTTTCCCCAGAGAAAGGATACTGCTGTTGGAAACTTTATTTTTACTTCGCTGTTTTTTCAACTCATGCGAATATCTTATGTGTGCAGTATTATATCCATAAAATTACAAATACATATCACTGTCTCAATAATACAAAAGAACATTGAAGTGTGCAACTATTTTATGTAAAAAAATATCTTTAAAAGTACTTTTATAGTATAGGCTGATAGTACAAAAAGTGTATTTATAATTATATTTTTGATAATTATTATAACAAGCTTTGGAAAAATGAAAATGATATGCCTAAAATAATGAAAAAACGGATATCCAAAAAGTTTTTAAAAGCCTGCTAATAGGATATCAATGATGCTTGAAATGATGTTACAAAGTGGTATTGTTTAATTCTTTACAAAATCTTGTATAGATAAACATTGCCATTATTGTAATCTGATTGATATTTCTATTTCTCATGGTGTGTTTTTTCCTTGATGTTATGAAAAGGTGCACTTTTGATAAGAGTATTTGAGTAAGACATTTGAATTTTAAATATCATGATCGATATGGTTCGTTATCTTTTAAATATCCTCAAAGTGAAGATTTAGCCGTTTGCTGTTCAGCAGGATTGCGTAAGCGGGAACTTTGGAGAAGTCCCTGTGCTTCTAAGATTGGGTAGATCATTGAGGTTAAAAGGGAATTGATCTGTTTCAAATCGCGTACAGTATCAAGATGAAGGCTTGACGACTCTATATTTGTGAGATTACCTTCACGAAGGCGTTTAAAATGCTTCAAACTCATCTCTTTTTCTAAATTTCGAAGCTGATCTTTTTTCTGCACCAATAAATGTGCGGTGTGTGTATCACGTGAGACAAGAACATTAAATGCGATATGCGCATTGGCTAGAACAATAGCGTGGAAACGAAGAAGGTCATTCCATCCCTCGCTGCTAAATTGTAATTTTTTTTGTTGTTTCTTTTTAACCAGCATAAGCATATTATGAATGATAATATCTCCTGCTTGATCCAATTTTATACAAGCACCTAAAAGTTCTTGTGTTTGAAGAGCTTCTTCATCAGACAATTTTTGTCCAGCTAACCGTGCGAGATAAAGTTTGATTGCTATATGTTTTTTATCCAATATGGTATTCAGCTGGTTGAGTTCACGGATGATGTCGGGATCAGGTTTCTCATAAAGTCCCATGATTTTTTCTAGCATAATATCCACAAGGTCACAAATATGGATGACCTCACGCCTGACATTAGAAAGTGCTAAAGTTGGGCGTTCGAGAACGCTATCATCAAGGGCTGTTTGATCAGATAAATTAAGAGTTTTATCACTTTGTGTTTTTTTTGTATTTAGCTGAATAATTTTAGTGGTTAGTTTTAAAACCCATTTGGAGAGTGGTATTCCAGCAAGGAGAATGAAAACATTAAAAATGATATGGGCATTGATAACTTGAGTAGAGGGATCATTACCAAACCATGTAATTGGTGGTTGAAAGGAAAGAAATAAGATAAGAACAAGAATTGAACCGGCGCCCCGCATAAGTAAATTCCCCAAGGGAACAAGGCGGGTATTAGGGGAGGTATTGCGTGTTAAAAGCGGTGCTATAAGAGAAGAACCAAAATTAACGCCAAGAACCATGATAACACAGAGTTGAGCATGGATGAGGTCATAGTTGGCAAAATTGATTAGCAAAATAATTCCAGCAATGGATGAATGCAAGAGATAAGTTAATGCGGCTGCCAACAAAAAGGTAGAAACAGGATCGGTTGAAAGATAACGAATGATGCTAGGCAAAATAGCGCTATCACGTAAAGGTTTTGTCGCTTCACTTATCATTTGTAAAGATAAAATCAAAAGGCCAATACCAATGACAATACGTCCTATTTGACGCCAGTCCCGTTTTTCAGTTGTCATGAAAATACAGGTGCCAATTAAAAGACACAGTGGCACAACGATAGTGAGGTCATAGGAGAGAATTTTAACAACGAGTGCCGATCCTAATTCTCCCCCACGCACAGCCATAAACCCTGCTAATCCAGAGACAAAACCAGATTCGACAAAAGAACCAACAAGGAGCGTTATTGCTGTAGAGCTTTGTAAAATCATTGCTGTAAAAAGTCCAAAACTTACAGCAAATAATGGTCGGGAAATAACGTGGCGCATTTTGTATTTAAGCCTGTCACCATAGGCACGTTCAACACCTGTACGTATCATGCGTGTAGCCCAAAGAAGTAAAGAAATAGCACCTGCAAGATGAAGGAGTACCAGTGAACCATTCATGATACTTTTTCTTTCTTTGTTGTTATAAATAGGGTTGATCTAAAAAATTGATGAATTGAAGTTTATCATTTTACTTTTCTTTCGCTTCTAAGACATGACGAAAATCATAACCACTTGGATTTTGAAAAATTTTTAGACCAAAACTAGGAAGAATGGAATAAAGGTGGTCAAAAATATCAGCTTGAATTTGTTCATATTCTAGCCAAGCAGTTGTATTGGTAAAGCAATAGATTTCCAAGGGTAAGCCATTTGGTGTAGGGGGGAGTTGTCGTGCCATTAGGGTCATGTTTTGTTCGATGTTTAAATGCTTTTTTAGATATGCAAAAACATAAGCACGGAAAGTTCCAATATTGGTTAAACGGCGCCTATTGGCTAAGACGTCGTGATTTTTATCTAATTGTGTGTTCCATTCATTGATTTCTGGTATTTTTTGTATGAAATAGTTTTCTAATAGATTAAAGCGGGAAAGATATTTTTGTTCTTCTTCTGTATGGAAACGGATGCTTGATTGGTCAATAAAGAGGGAACGTTTAATGCGTCTTCCTCCTGCTTCTTCCATTCCACGCCAATTCTTAAAAGGGTCAGTCACTAATTTACGGATAGGCACGGTCGTAATTGTTTTATCAAAATTTTGAACTTTAACGGTATGGAGTGCAATTTCAGTGACATCTCCATCTACATCGAGACTGGGGATTTGAATCCAATCACCGACACGTACCATATCGGTAGATGAAATTTGGATTCCTGCAATGAGAGAAAGCAGTGTATCTTGGAAAATCAGCATGAGAACAGCAGCCATTGCACCAAGACTGGATAAAAGAATAAGAGGTGATCGGTCAATTAATGTGGCTACCATGAGAATCGCAGCCACAGTAAAAAGCGCAATTTTGGCGATTTGAATGTAGCCTTTTATTGGTTTTAACCGCGCTGTTGGCTGTTGTTCATAGAGGATATTAATAACATTAAGGAGAGAAGAAATTGCGAGGACAGCAAAAAGAATAATGAAGGCATTAGCAACATTTTCTATAGTGGTGCTAAATGTATCAGGGAGTGTCGGAATAAAATTAATACCGATTGAGAGAATAAAGGCTGCAACAATGTTTGCTATGTATCCAATGGCGTATTCAATATCAACACTGGTATTTGTAGGAAGAAAAGAAGAAAGCCGTTTTGCTCCATGAGAGAGGAGGTTTCGTGCTAAAAAATTGACTAAAAGTGCAATAATGATAAGAATAATAAGCCAAACAATAGATTCTAGCAAAGGATATTGAATAAGAAATTTGATCACTTTTTCACTCTCCGTTTCTGAAAAATATGTGATTGAACTTTTAATTTTTTTAAAACCGCTTAAGAGGAAGTATTAGAATTATGCTTCAAAGTCGTTAAATATGCAAAAAAGAATTTTAAAACTCTGTGAGAGATAATGCGCTTTCCGCCTGATTTCCTGGATGATCTTCGCACCAAATTACCAATTTCAACGGTTATTGGTCAAAGGGTGGTATTCGATCCCCAAAAAAGCAAGTCTTCGCGAGGAGATTTTTGGTGTTGTTGCCCATTTCATGGTGAGAAAACCCCAAGTTTTCATTGTGATGATCGTAAAGGTCGCTATTATTGTTTTGGCTGTGGGGTGAGTGGTGATATTTTTACTTTTCTTTGTGAGCTTGATGGATTGCACTTTTCAGAAAGTGTAGAGCGTTTGGCTGATCTTGCAGGGATAAAATTACCTCTTTTTGATCCACAAAGTCATAAACGTCAGATGGAAAAGGCTGATCTTTATGATGTTATGAGAATGGCCACGGATTTTTTTCAACAGAGTTTACACGATAAAGGTGGTGTGCAGGCGCGTCGTTATCTTGATGCACGTGGTGTGACGCTAGAGCTTGCAAAGCGTTTTCGAATTGGCTTTGCTCCAATGAGACGTACAGCTTTGAGAGAAGCTTTAAGTGCACGTGGTATTTCAATGAAACAAATGGAAGATTGTGGACTTCTCAAACTGGGTGAGGATGAAACGGTTTCCTATGATCGTTTTAGAAATCGTATTATGTTTCCGATTGAAGATTTACGCGGACGCGTGGTAGCTTTTGGAGGGCGTGCGTTAGAGAAAGATACACCTGTAAAATATCTCAATAGTCCTGAAACAGTGTTGTTTCATAAAGGAAGTATACTTTATAATGCAGCTACTGCTCGCAAAAATAGCCGTTTGATTGGTGATGAAAAAAATCATTCACTCTTAGTTGTTGAAGGTTATATGGATGTGATTGCGTTGACTAAAGCTGGCTTTGAGGGAGTGGTAGCCCCTTTGGGGACAGCATTAACGGAGGCGCAAATTGGGCTTTTATGGCAAATGGGGACTGATCCCATTTTATGTTTTGATGGAGATGATGCTGGTTTAAAAGCTGCTTTTCGTGTTGCTGATCGTGTGCTTCCTCTTTTAAAGGCTGGGGTTTCTGTGCGCTTTGTTTTGTTGCCACAAGGTAAAGATCCAGATGAAATTATTTCTGCTGGTGGTGCACAACTTTTTTCTTCTTTTTTGCAAAAAGCAATTCCGTTGATTGAGCTTTTGTGGTGGCGTGCTGCTTACGGAAAGAATTTTGAAACCCCAGAAGCACGAGCGGCACTAGAAAAACAACTGAAACAGCAAATTTTTACTATTAAAGATGAAGATATACGCCGCTATTATTTGCAGGATATAAAAAAACGGCTTTTTGATTTGTTTCGTCCTTCTTTTTCGAAAAAAAAAGGTGCAGGGAGACACCATCAGTTCTCCCAAAATAAGATATTTAAGGATCAATCTTTTTCTGTTTTGGCAAACTCTGATATAGTGCGCAATTCTTCGCAATCTATTCCTCTGCGTGAAGCAGTTATTTTATTGATTTTAGCTTACTATCCTGAGTTATGGTATGAAAATTTTGAAGTTCTTGCTGAGTTGGAGTTAAAAAATACACAATTAGTATGCTTTCATCAATCCATGTTAGAAATTCTTGGAAATCAACAGCTTCATGATAAAGAGACAATGGTTGCGCTCTTAGAAGAAAAAGGGCAAAAAGCTCTGTTAGAGCGTATGAAACATCTTGTACAACATGTTGGTATGCGTACTGTCTTTATCGGAGCTCCTATAGAAGATGCTCGTGCTATATTAAAACAGGCCATCTACTTGCATCTTCAAGAACACCACCTACATAAGAGATTACAAGATATTGAAGAGCAACTCGTAGAAAATCCTAAGAGTGAGGTTTTTGATCTGCTTCGTGAGATACAAAGTGAGCTGCAACAGATGCAAGCAACAGAAGCATTAATTAAAGGGTTTGGAAGTTGGTTGGATGAAAAAAGAGACGGGAATAATCAAGAGACGATAAAATGATTCGCTTTTTTGATGCGAATCTGTCACCTAAGGCTTAAGATGAGGAAGTTTATGTAGAGCGACATTTTTGTAAAGAATGACGACGGAATTTTAGGAAAAGCGGGAAATTGGTTCTTACTATATGCTACTATATGCTGCAGAGATTATCTCAGAAAAGCTGAGAGGTGTCGGGGAGACTTCTGGAGTTTTCCCGCGTTTTTGTGTGAATGAAGCGCGTATACAAAATGTATTCTTTCCAATAGTAATCTCCTTTAAGAGGAAGTATATATAAGAAACTGTTGATACGTTAGGTGAGAACGCAAAAAGCTGGTCACGTGGAAGCTGTGGAGTGATCAAGTGGAGTTACGGTATGGCAACAAAGGTTAAACAGAAAGATAATGTGGAAGTAATAAGCCAAGCGAGTTTGGATAGCCCTCTTCTTGATTTTTCTGATGATGCCATCAAGAAAATGGTTAAACTTGCCAAAAAAAATGGTTATGTGACGATGGATGAATTGAATGCAGTTCTTCCTTCTGAAGAGGTTACCTCCGAACAAATTGAAGATATCTTGGCGATGTTTTCCGAGATGGGTATTAATGTTGTGGACGATGAGGATGAGGTCGATTCTGAACACGACGAGGAAGAAATTACGGTGGAGGGAGGAGATTTAGTAGAGGCCTCCAGCCATGCGATTGCAACGACAACCAATAAGCGTGAAGTAACAGATCGTACGGATGATCCCGTGCGTATGTATTTGCGTGAGATGGGAGCTGTTGAGCTGCTTTCACGGGAAGGCGAGATTGCTATTGCTAAGCGTATTGAAGCAGGGCGTGAGACAATGATTGCTGGTCTTTGTGAGAGTCCTTTGACTTTTCAAGCCCTCATTATTTGGCGTGAGGAACTGAAAGAGCAGCGTATTCTTCTTCGTGAAATTATTGATCTTGAAATGACTTATGCTGGTCCAGAGGCGAAGCAGGCTCCTATTGTTGAACGAAGTGAAGTTGATAAGATAAGAGAGGAAAAGACCTCTTCTGCTATGCGTAATATGGAGGGGATTGCGGGAGAGAGGGGTGTTGAGGATGATGAAGAAGATGATGACGAAGTTAACTTGTCGCTTGCTGCAATGGAAAATGAACTTTGTCCTCAAGTCATGGAAACATTGGATTTTATTGCGCAAACCTATGTAAAATTACGGAAATTACAAGATCAACACGTTGAAAGCAGTTTGGCAGAGCGTAAAGAGGGCGCTCTTTCACCTTCTCAGAAGAAAAAATATATTCAATTAAAGGGTGAGTTGATTCAAGCAGTAAAATCCCTTTCTTTGAACCAAAATCGTATCGAATCTTTGGTTGAACAGCTTTATGACATCAATAAGAGACTGATTCATAATGAGGGTAAGCTGAAACGGATTGCCAATAGTTATGGCGTTGGTCATGAGGATTTTTTAAAAGAATATCAAGGGCGTGAGTTGGATGCTGATTGGATAAATTATATTGCGACTTTGCCAGGATCTGGTTGGAAAGAATTTTCTAGGCGTGAAGCGAAAGAAATTCAAAGACTGCGTAGCGAAATACAAAATCTTGCACAAGAAACAGCTATTTCGATTGGCGAATTTCGTCGTATTGTTACCCAAGTACAGAAAGGTGAACGCGAATCAACAATTGCTAAAAAAGAAATGGTAGAGGCTAATCTCCGTCTTGTGATTTCAATTGCAAAAAAATATACCAATCGTGGTTTGCAGTTTCTTGATCTTATCCAAGAAGGCAATATCGGTTTGATGAAAGCTGTCGATAAGTTTGAATATCGGCGTGGGTACAAGTTTTCAACTTATGCAACGTGGTGGATTCGTCAGGCAATTACCCGTTCAATTGCTGATCAGGCGCGCACTATTCGTATCCCTGTTCATATGATTGAAACAATTAATAAAATTGTTCGTACCTCGCGTCAGATTCTCCATGAAATTGGACGTGAGCCCACACCAGAAGAACTGTCGAGCAAACTTTCTATGCCATTGGAAAAAGTGCGAAAAGTTCTTAAAATTGCAAAAGAACCTATTTCACTTGAAACACCTGTTGGTGATGAAGATGATTCTCATTTGGGTGATTTTATTGAGGATAGAAATGCATTATTGCCGATTGATGCAGCTATTCAGGCTAATCTGCGAGATACAACAACGCGCGTTCTTGCTTCATTAACACCTCGTGAAGAGCGCGTTTTGCGAATGCGTTTTGGTATAGGAATGAATACTGATCATACGTTGGAAGAAGTTGGTCAACAATTTTCAGTGACAAGGGAGCGTATTCGTCAGATTGAAGCAAAGGCTCTTCGTAAATTAAAGCATCCTAGCCGTTCACGTAAATTGCGTAGTTTCCTCGATTCTTAAGAAGAGGGGGCATTTTCAAAGATGTATCTTTTCGTGATGAATATAAATGAAACGCATATTGTATAGTTGTCCGGTTTTTTTAGAAAGGTGAAAATTAGTTGCTGAGCAATCTATAAAAAATTCTCAGTGTTCAATATTTCTTTGGGCTTTGATATTTGTGCCGTAATCTATAAAAACAACAGATACGTGGTGTGGGGTTATAGAGTAATTTCTCAAAGGAATGAACAGTATTTTTGTATATTTCTGCGTGTAGCCAATAAGTTTTTTTAAGGAAAAATTGATGAAATTATAGGGATTCAATTTTATTTCTTTTACTTTTGATAGATTTTTTTCTTTCAAAAAGATATGACCGATTTATATGAGTAAAAAAACTCCCTTTTGGAAAGTAAAAAAATTAGAAGAAATTTCCATTTCTGAGTGGGAAAGTCTCTGCGATGGCTGTGGGCGTTGTTGTTTACACAAAGTAGAAGATGATGATACTGGAGATATCTATGCAACCAGTGTCGCTTGTCGTCTTTTAGATGGGGAGACTTGTCGGTGCCGAAACTATGTTCACCGTAAATCAATCGTTCCAGATTGTATATCGTTAGATGTTGCAACGGTTAAAACAGCACGTTGGCTTCCAAAAAGTTGTGCGTATCGCCTGATTAATGAAGGAAAAGATCTTCAATGGTGGCATCCATTGGTGTCAGGAAATTGGCAGACAGTACATCAAACACGGTTTTCTGCACGTGGACAAATAAAAACCTTCGACGATGAATTATCATCTGAAGAAGATTATCTTCACCATATCACTGGTCTTCTTTGTGAAGGCGAGTGATATGATTGTTTCATGCAATAGTCTATGCCATTTTATGATTTAATCTATAGAAAATACAACGTTAACACTGACATTATAGCCCAATTCACCCCCTGAAAAATTTGTATCGTCATAGCTCGCATGTGCTGCACTACGCATCAGGTATGGCTTTGGGTAATAGTTGTCATTATTTTCATTGATTTGAATGATTTTTCCTAATTTTAAATTTGCTGCCTGCGCTATAGTTTCAGCTTTTTCAATAGCTTCAGTGATAGCTTTTTTACGTGCTTCTTGATAAAATGGCTTTGTATCGGCATTGGTAAAGGTGATGCCATTTACTGAGTTAACGCCCAAGGCCATTGCTTGATCAAATATTTTACCAGCATTGGCAAGGTCACGAATACGTACTGTTAAAGAATTTGAAACATGATAGAGTTTTTCATGATTCTTTTTGTCATGAGGTTTATCGGGGTTATATTGATAAATGGACAAGCCTGATGTTTGCAAATCATTTGCTTGGATTCCATTGTTCTTAAAAGTGTTTACAATATCATTCATAGATTTATTATTGGCAGCTAATGCTTTTTGTGCAGTTTTGTCCTCTGTAACAACGGCTAGATTGATAATTGCCATATCTGGTTCTGCTTGGCTTTCACCAGTTGCAGTAACTGTAATCGTTGCGTTTTTCATTTTGCTTTCTTCAGCATGTATGGGAAATGAACTGGCTAGCATTGCAAGTGCTACCACCGCTATTTTAATGCTATAATGATTCAGTGGTTGAAAAATTTCTTGTTTCATATCTGCTCCTTTTATTTATCAGTTTACTACTTTCTCATTTTTGGAAGTTTTTGTAAAGAAATTAGGGCGCTAGAGAAAAAAACCGATAAATAAAAAGAAAAAGATGGGTTATAATTTTAAATAGGCCCTTGTGTCATAGTGCATTTTAGTTTAGAGAAAAGCGGTCTTTGTGGGGCCTGTAGCTCAATTGGTTAGAGCCAGCGGCTCATAACCGCTTGGTTGGGGGTTCGAGTCCCTCCGGGCCCACCATCAAATGAACAGAGTATAAAGAAGTTTAGAGATTTTTCCTTCTTTGTTCTTTGATTTATTTTCCTATTTATCGTGAAGCTTTTGCTGGTTTTTAGGGGTATTCTGTGGTGGTGGGGGGCTTATTCACTATTTTAGTATGGAAAATATACCTTACATTCTTCAGTTTAGTGAATAAAGGCTTTCATTTTCGATATTACACGTTCTTTAAGCTTTATTGTTGTTCACTTTTAAAATCCTTATTTTTTAATTTCTGCGGCATTATATTCTTTATGAAATGGAGGGCTCAAAAACTTTCTTTATTGGGCTTATTTTTGTTTTTCCGTAGGTAAATGCTTTGTCATAATAAGAGAAATTCTAAAGTTTTTTGCTAGTTTAGGTAAAGTCGGAAGAAAACATTTTTAAAAGTAGCTTTTCTCTGTTTTAAAGTGAATGGGTATTATCCGTTACGCCTTTACAGCTGATCTGAACTGTATCATCATGATTTAAAGTTTGATAAAAACATAATTTAGAGATGTTCATGTGTTCTATGTGGTCAACGATGATAACATCTATCGATGTTTTCTTTTCCAATCAAAGAACCCTTCTTTTTTCTTTTTGTAAATGCTTGTGTAATTTATGTGTGGATGTCATTGGGGCTTGACCCATTGTACTTTTTAAAGTATTTCCGTTTTTGTTCATAATAAGTCTCTATGCTTGTTTCAAAGGATGCTTTCGAGAGGAGGCTATCTTTTTGAAAGAATGTCATAGAGTTGTAGGCAGCGCTGCTGTTCATAAGAACTATACGTATCGCATTGTTGTATTTTTGCTTTGCGATATCGTTAAAAAAATATAGGTAGTGCTGTATAGAATAAAATTGTGATATATTTCTCTTTCAAAATAAGCTTTTTCCTATTCTCTCACATAGAGGTTAGCAGTGTTTTCAGAGATATCTTCACATCGATTAGCACTTGGTTCGAATCACGAGATCTGAGTAATATTATTAGCGTTATTGATAAAAATGATGATGCCAGTTTTTTCATAAAAAGGTCTGGACTGTGTGATGTTTTCTGTTTCACCATGGTACATAATCAACAGAATTCCATCTGATTTTATAAAACCAGTTTATAAGCAACTGCTTCCGTACTGTCATTGCAGATATTGGTTTCTAAGGTATGGGATGTATTTAAACGCTTTAGCGTTATATAGTTTGACTACGTGGAGTGTAACTATGAAAAATGATGAAAAATTTGAGGCAGATTTATCTAAAATTATCGTGAAATGGGGAACTTTGTCTAAGGCTCAAAAGCAAGAAATATTGGAAATAGTAGAAAATTCTACAAATGCTGCTCAGTTAACAGAACATTTAGAGCTTCGATCTTCTTTTTATCTCCAGACGAAATCAAAGCGATAAGTTTTAAATCTTCATCCGAGATGTTAAAACCAGTTATTACATATATGGCGCTAGCATTTCCAAGTATGTTGAGAATAGCCATCAGTTTATCTACGGAGGGTCTTTTCCCTCCGTTTATCATTTGCTGTACGTAGTTTTGTCCACAGCCTGCTGCTTTGCTTATTTCAATCATTGTGCGTCCATCGCTTTTTATTAGTTCAATTAAGCGTTGGAACCAATCTTTTTCAGTCTTTGTCATTTTTAGACCTTTACATATTTACGCTATAGCGTTAATACTACACTGCGAATCTAGAGTACATGATACAAGGAGCGTAAAAATACCCATGCGTAGCTTTTCGCTTATGAAGGATATAGAGTTGTTTTTAACTAATAACAAAATGTTCCCATACACTTTCAGATTTGAATCAATAAAAAATAGTTGCTCTTCACGATCGTGACGAAGTGAATGCGTATAGCCAGAGATGGAAGTACACCTAGTGTGTTCATGAAATGTCACTGATAGTATACGCAGCACCATTGTGAATCAAGATATACCCCAACATTGGCATTTGTAAGAAATTTCTGCATTAAGGTGGTGTGTGGATGTAATAAAGCTCCACAGCCTTAAGGAACAAGGTCATGGCTGTAGAAAAATATAACAAATTCATTGGCATAGGATGCTGTTTTTTCTGTTGTTTTAATAGATTAAGTTACTGTTAGATGGTATGTCGCATGTGTGCATTAAGAGGTTTTAAAAATATCAAAAAAAATGATCTTAGTGATTTTATAGAACATGAAAGTCTTTTCAAGCATGAAGGTGATTGTGAGGTAGAGTATAATGTAAGTGCTAGACGCTTTATTGAAGATGGATGCGTTTTTGCTAATGCCATGTTTTATAATGGTGCCTGTGTTTGTAATGACAACACTCTTTATGATAGTGCACAGATGAATTGTATGTTGCCTGTTGCCAGCTTTGTTTGTGTGTATGGTAATGCACAACTGTATGGAAGTTTAGAGGTTCGCAGTAGGCTGTATGTTTATAACAAGATGAAAATTTACTGTTATTCCAAGGTTAATAGTAATGCACATGTTAACGGAGGGAATCATTTTTACAGTAATGTTCAAGTTTATAACGATGAGATTCTCAAAAATGTTAGAATTCATGTCGATGCTTTAGTTTAAGGTTATACAGAGCTTCATAGGAAAGCAAAAGTTTACGGTAATGCTGATGTTTGTGACGATAAAGATTCTTGCAATGGCAAAGAATTTTGTATGGGGGCATCAGCATGCTCCGTAGCACAAAGAAAGATGGCAAGAATAATAAGGAGAAGGTGCTTATGGAGCTCATTGTGCCATTCGAATTGTTTGAGATTAGTTATACTCTTAGCGTTTTGTATAAATAAATACGGTGCCAATTGTATGAGGGGGGATTGGCAGCTTCATAGGGCTTGTTTTGCGTTGTTTGTTAGAGTGTTTAGTGGAGAAAATAAGGGTACTGAGCGTGATTTGTTCATCTAGTACGTGTAATTGTTGGCGTTCTTTTTTTGATGGAGAGCGAAACAAAAAATTGGTTGGTATGATCAATTTAATGGTACTTAAAGGAGATCAAAATGAGTGTAAATGAAATTTTATTAGGAGTGGTGATTGTCGCTTTGGTTTGCAGTGGATTCATGTTTCGCTTTGCTTTTTATTATCGTGATCAGGTTAAAGTTCTTAAGGAAGAAGCCAAAAAGATAAAGCATGAATTCTTTAGAGATTCTATGAAGATGACTGAAGAACGAGATAGGGCGATTAGAGAGCAAAGTATGGTGATTAAAAGACGCGATCAAGCAATTGAAAAACTGAAAAAACAAATTAAGCAATATGAAGAGGCCATGAAACAATATCAGGATGAGGTAAAATCTGAAGAGGATATAAAAAAGTAATTATGTCTACATTTTATATTGGATTTTGCATTAAAAGATTTTAGAGGCGTTAAAATAAGGAAAATAAAAAGATGCAGGAGAGAGGGAAAGAGGTAATCCTGAGGCGTAAAAGGCTGTAGGATGGTGGTGAGGGGTATATTCTTTGATAATGCTTCATTTTATTCTAAGCTATACTTTATGAAAGCATCCAAGTTTGTAGGAACGTGATCATTATTGGCAATCAAAAATTTATGGTGATGCACCAATTTATAGATATGTTAGGGTTACTAAGAATACACATATATGTTTCGAGTCGTTTACGAAAAAACACAAGATTTGAGAGCGTTGCTTGTTGATGGATTCAATAAGAAGTTTGGCTGTTTGTTTGAAGACAAATACAGCATCTACGAAAAACTTTTTATTTCACAGTTGTTGGTGTACGTTAGAAATCACATAAAAACTCCTCATCGAGAAAAAGGAGCTCTTCTTTATTCATCACTCAAGTGTGATGCAAGATTTCAAATATAAAAAGTGTAAACTTTTATCCTAATGGTAGGAACGTTAGGATTATAACTCTCTAATAAGGGCTTTATGCGTAATTTCTTTTATCTGCTCAATATTTACTAAGATATCTTGTTTTGTTGGATAACCCTTACTTGAAAAAGCAATCTTTTGTTCGTCTCCTGAGATTAAACGCCAGTACCATTGATTGTGAACACCCTGAAATACCTCAAAAAACATGCTTTCCACCTCATAAAACAGCCGTAATTTGTAGGACAAATACTCAACCAATACGACTATGAGCACTAACGTATGTCTCTATAGCGAGTAGTCAATATATTCCCCTTGATTTTTTTGTCTTAAAAAAAATTTCTATGAGGGCTGTATATATAGTAACAAGAAAATATTTATTGTCAATAAGCTGCAAATAGGTATTCTATACTATAAAACTGATTTTTTAAACTTTAATTACCGTGTATTTTGGATTTATATTAGAATTTTTTTACTTTGGTAAGCAAGTATATTGGGTTATTTTGCAAAATAAATTCCACATGCCACACAAAATCTCACCAGCATGGAAAAAACAAGAGTTCTTCTTTCCGTGCTGATAAAGCTTATATCTGTTTTTTATCCCTTATGATCAGGATGTTTATTGATTAGCTATCATCTCTTTTTGCGATACACTGCGAATGAGTAAATCAATGAATAAGCTAAGGGTATAAGAATTTGCCATTTTAGCCTTCATATCCATTAGAGAAGTTGCAGCTTTGGGATTAAGGCTATGAGATAGGCCTTGTTTTGACAAATATTGCTGCAACCTTTCATAAGAACTATCAACTTTTTCTTGATTTAGTTTTTCACTACGATGACTGTTGGCAAGAATTTCTTCAAGCCCCTCCATTTTTTTTATAAAATAGTTCCAATCGAAGTCACTTTTAGTATACTCGCTATCAAACATTTTTCCTTGTCCAGTTAAAAGCCAATTAATATTGACACCGTACAATGTGCGATATGTTTGTAAGACACTCAGATTGGGTTCTCTTTCTCCACGCTCATAAAAGGCGATGGAGTTTTTTGTCATGCTAAAACTTTTAGCCAGTGCTTCACGTGATGGATCCCCTAAAGCGAGGCGTACATAACGTAAACGTTTTCCAAATATAGTTTTTGATTCAGTTTCAGGACGTGCCACGAATTATCTCCCTCAGTAAATCATCATGGTATAGATTTTAACCATTAAAGGCACACTATGTATTAATAACTCATGATGTAATGTCAATATTTATAGTTTTATTTTTCTTTATTTTTTTAATTTTAATGAATAGAATGCGATTTTCAACTTATCGTATTACATATTATTGAAAATTGGTATTCATTTTAGAGAGAATATAAAATTTTCTGTGCTTTTCTTGTTTTTTTTCCAGAGATTCCATATAGAATCATCATGTGGATTCTTTCTCTTTCCACATTAATGAATGCAATCTTCCGATTTGTGCTACAAATCAATTAAAGAAGTAAATTGTGAGGAATGATCATGGCCTTATTAGGCTATTTTAGATGGGCTTTTTTTTTCACAATTGTTGGTGTCTTTATGGGAGGGGCGATTGGTTGGTTTGAAACGGAAAGTGTTATTGGTTTTCTGAAATATTTTTTTATTTGCTGTGTGTTAGGAATTTTGGAAATTTCTCTCTCTTTTGATAATTCTATTATCAATGCTCGTGTTCTTGAAAAAATGGATCTGGTATGGCGCCGCCGTTTTCTGATATGGGGTATTTTAGTTGCGGTGTTTGGGATGCGGATTGTTTTTCCGTTATTGGTGGTTGCTATTGCTGTTGGAGTTAATCCCATTGCAGCAGTGAAATTAGCGGTATGGGAACCACATCAATATGCTGCAATCTTAACAGATGCTCATGTGGGAATTGCAGCTTTTGGAGGAACTTTCCTGATAATGGTTGGTTTGAGATATTTTTTTGATTCCCAAAAAGAGGTGCATTGGCTCACTTTTATAGAAAAACCGGCTCAAAAGTTTGGAGCGCTTGCTGGCATTGATATTGCAATCGTTTTAACTTTGATATTGTTTTTTTCAGAACAGATTGCGAGAGAAGATAAAATGACTTTTTTGCTTGCTAGCCTTTATGGACTTTTGACGTTTATAGGTGTGGAAGCCATCAGTTCACTTTTAGATGCTCCAAAAACAACTTTAACAACAGTTGCCAAAGGAGGGGCAGGTGCTTTTCTTTATTTAGAGATTCTAGATGCTAGTTTTTCTTTCGATGGTGTTATTGGTGCTTTTGCTTTTTCACACAATCTTTTTATTATCGCAATTGGTCTTGGTATAGGGGCATTTTATGTTCGCTCTATGACAATTATGTTGGTCGAATCAGGGGTATTGTTGCATTATCGTTATCTGGAGCATGGAGCTTTTTATGCTATCTTGGTTCTCGCAGTGATTATGTATCTGCAAACGATTATATCAGTTCCTGAAGTCTTAACAGGATTGGTGGGAAGCTGTATTATTGGAATGGCTTTTTATTCTTCTCTTCGTTTTAAGCATCAACAGCTGAATAAACATGGTGTCTCTGAGGAAAATTAAATTTTTTATATGTTGCCATAACAAGGCAGAAGAAGATATTTTAGGAAGCCATTAGAAGTTCTATACCAGATTCGTTCATAGTTTTAAGCATAGTGTTCAGTGATCCGTTGAGATCAATACCAGCACAGGCGTTGAGTGAAACGCTTACTTTAAAGCCGCATTGTATGGCATGAAGTGCGGAGAATCCTACACAAAAATCTGTTGCTAAGCCACACATAGCCAGCTTTGTAAAACCATGTTCTTTAAGGTAAGCCTGTAAGCCTGTTGGTGTTGTTTGATCATTTTCAAAAAAGGCAGAATAGCTATCAATTTTTTTATTATAACCTTTTTTAAGGATAAGTTGTGTTTTCTCAATTCTGAGAGATGTATGAAATTCTGCTCCTTGTGTTCCTTGTATACAATGATCAGGCCAAAGTACTTGAGGGCCATAGTCAAGCTCAACGGTGTCATAGGGTGCTTTTTCAGAATAGGAAGAAGCAAAGCTGCAATGGTTTTTGGGGTGCCAGTCTTGGGTTAATATAACATGATCAAATTGGTCTATGAGATTATTAATAGTAGGTATAATCGTATCGCTTTGAGGTACCGCAAGTGCTCCACCTGGTAAGAAGTCATTTTGAACATCAATAACGATTAAGGCTTTTTTTTCCATGAACATATTCCTATAGAAGGCTTACCTTTTGTGAGACTTTTAAGAAGCTATATTTCATCTTGAAGTTTCAAGATAATCTCACGGATATTGGTATGATTACTGTAATTATCAAGCCACAAAAGGGGGAGGGATAGGTTTTGACAATTTTTTTTATAATTTTTCACGAATTGTAACCATGTACCAATGGGGAGGGCACTATAGTCACTTATTGCTACATGTTTGTGTAAAGCTTTCATGATTCTCAAGCTTGGAACGTCAGATCCCATAAGGCGGCGGTCGTTTTGTAAACACAATTTGAGCCAGAGTAGTGCAAGAGGTGAGGCCCATTGTTTTCCGTGACACAAAACTGATGAAAAAAGAGAGGGGTTTTTTACCGCATAATGAACAGCCCATAAGGCAAAAAAAGAAGGTGCATAGAGAATTGGTTTTCTTGGTGATATACTCCATTGATAAGTTGGTTTAATACGATAAAAATACAATGTTGTATCTGGTATGGAAAAGAGAGGTGATGTTTGATAGCATGTTTCAGGTACAGCTAAAAAGATTTGCTTTTTGCTCGTCGAATGGGCGCTTTTTTGCATTTAGAACCGTGGTGGGGCTTGTGAGAACGGAAAAAATATATCAATATAAAGCGAAAAGCTTTCATTACAATGCAAGCGTTTTTTACCGCACAGTGTAAGAAAAGCAAAAGGTTTCTTTCAAAGTCCTCATCCTTTAATACCGCACAATATAAAGAGAAATTTATGGCACGTCAATTTATCTATCACATGGCTGGGCTTAACAAGTCTTACGGCAATAAAAAAATTTTAGAAAATATTCATTTGTCTTTTTATCCAGATGCAAAAATCGGCATTTTAGGACCGAATGGTGCAGGTAAATCAACTATTTTACGGATTATGGCTGGGCTAGATAAGGAATATACTGGAGAAGCATGGCTTTCTGAAGGGGCGCGTTGTGGTTATCTGCCGCAAGAGCCTCTTCTTGATACAAGCAAAGATGTGCGTGGCAATGTGATGGAAGGTGTTGCAGATAAACAGGCAATCGTCGAGCGTTATAATGAATTGATGATGAATTATAGTGAGGAAACGGCTGATGAAAGTGCACGTCTTCAGGATATTATCGACAGCCAGAATCTTTGGGATTTAGAAAGTCAAGTAGAAATGGCTATGGCGGCTCTTGGTTGTCCACCAGCCAATGAGAGTGTGATAAAGCTTTCAGGAGGTGAGAAGCGGCGTGTTGCTCTTTGTAAATTGCTTTTGTCAAAACCTGATTTGTTGCTTTTGGATGAACCAACAAACCATTTAGATGCTGAAACGACGGCTTGGCTTGAAAGGCATTTGCGTGAATATCCCGGTGCGGTACTTTTGATTACACATGATCGTTATTTTCTCGACAATGTGACAGGTTGGATTTTAGAATTAGATCGCGGGAAAGGTATTCCTTATGAGGGGAACTATTCGGCTTATTTGAGGGCGAAAGCTAAGCGTTTGGCTCAGGAAGGTCGGGAAGAGGCTGCGCGTCAGCGTGCCTTGTCGCGTGAGCAAGAATGGATAGCTTCTAGTCCAAAAGGGCGACAAGCAAAGTCAAAAGCTCGGATTAAGGCCTATGATGAGCTAGTGCAGGCTGCAGGCGAACGTCGTCCTGGAGAGGCACAAATCATTATTCCTATTGGCGAAAGATTGGGGCATGTTGTTATTGAAGTTGATAACCTTTCTAAAGCATATGGTGCGCGTGTGTTGATTGATTCTCTCTCTTTCAAGCTTCCAGCGGGTGGTATTGTCGGAGTCATTGGTGCCAATGGTATGGGAAAGTCTACATTGTTTAAAATGTTGACGGGACAGGAACAGCCAGATTCAGGCCAAATACGCATCGGTGAAACAGTTCATATGAGTTACGTTGATCAGAGTCGCGATTCGCTAGCGGGCGATAAAACCGTTTGGGAAGAAATTTCTGGCGGAAATGACATTATTAAGTTGGGTAAATATGAGATGAATAGCCGCGCTTATTGTGGTGCTTTTAATTTCAAGGGAACAGATCAACAGCAGAAGGTTGCAAATTTATCAGGTGGGCAGCGTAATCGTGTCCATTTGGCTAAGCTTTTAAAGGAGGGAGGCAATGTTCTTCTCCTTGATGAACCAACAAATGACCTTGATACTGAAACATTAGGTGCCTTAGAAGATGCATTGGAAAATTTTGCTGGCTGTGCAGTTATCATATCGCACGATCGTATGTTTCTTGATCGCTTGGCAACACATATTTTGGCCTTCGAAGGGGATGGGCATGTCGAATGGTTTGAAGGTAATTTTGCCGAATATGAAGCTGATAAGGTTCGCCGGCTTGGTGCGGACGCTTTTAATCCTAAGCGTGTGAATTATAAGCCACTTACACGCTAGAATTTCTTATCTTTTTTTGAAATTCATTGAGAAAATGGTGATGCTATTTGGTATTAGCTTTATTGTCATAAAAGAGAGAGAATCTACCATATTATAAGGTTTTTATTCGTTATTTCAAGATAAGAATCATAGTGTGGAATCCTAATGATATTTTTCACGCAATACGTGGTTATGTTTTATATGTTGGTGATGTATATGAGAACTTGTTACACATCAGGTTATATGGAGGGGCGTAAGTCTTCATAGGCAGTTTGCAGGTTACAATGCAAGTAACTTCGGTCTTGTTGTAGGGAATAGTGGGAAGGAGTGTTGTTTGTTTTTTATATAACAGAAAACAATATCAACAGAAGTGATGCAACTCTATGCCTTCTTCTTCATTTTCTATTCGTAGGAAATAAATGTTTCTCTGAGAGAATAGTGATGAAAAAACCAGTAAGTTTGGATGCACTGATTATACTGTTGAAAACGATAGCGGAGATAAGTCGTTTACGTATTCTTGCGCTCTTGTGTCAGGATGATTTAACAATTTCTGATTTTATTTTTATCCTTGGCCAGTCGCAATCGCATGTATCGCGGCATTTGCATTTATTATATGAGGCAGGGGTGATTGCGTGTTATCAAAAGAGGGAACAGACTTATTTTAAGTTTTGTTCCAGCTGTTTTGGTAGAGACATTGTGATGGCTGCTCTTTCAGCTTTGCCAAAGCACGATGTGATGTTCGCGTGTGATTTAGAACGTTTGGTGGATGTTAAAAAACAGCGCCAAACAATCGGGAGACAGTATTTTTTAAAAAAGACAGCACAGTGGGAAGCATTACAGTTATCCTATATTGCAAACCCGATTGTGGAAAATGCCTTACTTGAAATTATTGGCGATAAACCATTTGAGGCCATGATGGCTATCGGTACAGATACAGGCTCTCTCTTAAAATTGTTTTCAGGTCTTTATAGGCGTGCAGTTGAAGTGGCATTGGATGACGATATTTTGCATTTATCTGTTGGAGACACAACTTTTGATTTGGTCATTCTTCATTGGGTTTTACATTATCTTGAGAATCCTAAAATGGCTCTTAATGAGGTTGCACGTGTTTTGCGTCCTCAGGGACGTTTGTTGATTGTAGATTTTGTTTGCGGTAAAGTTGAGGCTTCATATTCTTACCATGCTCATAGATATCTTAGACTTTCAGATTCACAAATAGAACAATGGCTTGAAAATGCCGGGCTTATTCTGGAACAAACAGTGTGTCTTGCTCCTATGGAAAATGAAAAGAAGGAGGGACTCGTGGTTAAGCTTTGGCTTGCACGTGATCCACGTTTACTGGTAGATGATCTTAAAGATAAAAAAGTACAGTTTGCATAATCATATTGTTTAACGTGTTGTATTTTTTGATTTTTCTCAATTAAAGGCGCGAGAGTTTTTGTTAAGTCTTTGAAAAGTCATCGCTTTTTTACGCATTGTATTTTTTGCATGGGATTACTGATGCTTCAATCTGTGTTTGTAAGGGATATCTCTAAAGGCACTTTTATAAAACTAAGGCCGTAAGGGCAGTCATTTATAATGTATTTGAATTTGTTGCTGGTTATAAAATAACCTGTTCTCATTTTAATCCTCGATGATAAATGATTCGGAATAAATGACGTTCGAAAAGGCTTAATTATATAAACTTAAAAGAGCTAAAAGGCTCATGATCTAGATTATGGATTATTTCTGTTTTTATGCTTTTTATAAGGGAAGTTTATACAAACTGGAGCTTCTGGAAAAATATGAAAATGATGATGGTCATAGATTCGTATTGATGATTCCTAGAATAAAATTGCTTCAAATTGGATCATTTTGAATATTTTTTGCCTAATTTTTTCCATTTTTAAACGATTTGTAATTTTTTTTGTCTTTTTTTGCCTAGAAGGTGATAAGAATTTCTTGTTGTTTAAAATATTTTATTCCATAGCAAAGATATTGCATCAGCTATCTTAATAGTTGATGTAAGAAGACGATCAGGGAACCTCCTCCCCCCCCCCCGCGTGGATCCCTTAGATTGTCTGGCCTGACTGAGGATTTCCTCAGTCAGGCTTTATGTGTAAGGTTTGTTAAAGTCTTATAAGGGGGAGGGTATAGGCACATAGCATTGTGTGGCGTAGAGTGAAGATAATAGTTAAGAGCTGTTTGGCAGGGGGTGCTGTTACGTTATGCACTCATAAATACATTGTTCTTAATTAAAGATTTGTTAGGTATTGCTAGGGATTTTTTTTCTTTGCAGAATTTGGTACATAGGTAAGAGATAATGGGGTTTTGCTGGCATCGTGTCGTTTTCAGCTTGTTTATATTTTTCATTTTTGTTGCCAGTCTTTTCGCTTCTCGAAATATTGCAGTTCATAAGTTTTTATTCGGTCGTTCTTTTTTTTCTCAGCAGGTTGATGTTACAGAGGAAATGCTTCTAGAGAGATTGGCGGTATTGTTTCCAGATATTATAATGCAACTCTCTAAACTGAATCCTGAGCAACAGAAGCAGTTGATTGAAGAATTCCGTCGAGATGTAGTTTCTGCTGCATCTGCAAATGGTCAAAGTAGTGAACAGGCTCGTAAGTTGGGTGAAACTGTTGTTGTGGTTCTATCAAAAGCGATTCTACATCCTTCCATTGCTGATGCTTATTTTTAGTTTTTTAAAAATGTACTTTTGTGTGATCTTAAGGGTGTTTTTGGGCTTTTCGTGAATTTTAAGATCTTTACTCATTGTATAAGTCCTAAAGATGGGGGGGAATGTGCAAGCTTGGTGGTAGGAAAATATTTGCATGAAAATGAGTGATGTGAATTTTTATTCAGGCAGTTTTGGGATTTTTATCTTGCTTCTTTATAGAATTTTCTAAAAAACAGATAGACATAATTATTAAGTTTTGTTATAGAGTCTAAAATTAATATGTTTATGTATATTGGTGTGCTTCCTATGCGCGATGTTAATTTTGGTAGATAGCTTGTTTAGCAGAGCTTTTTTGGTAGCCAGTATTTATCAGCCAATGGAAAGCGTTAATAGCGGTTTTTATTCCAAGTCAGACTTTTGTGTTATCAAGGGACCTTGGTGAAGGCGTTCTTGTTTATCTTGCTTTTTGCAATTATGGAATTGACCTTATAAAGGATTTTAATAATCATATGTAAAAAATAGTAGAGGCATTTTTAATACTGTTTTCGGTTGCTAAAATTTGAGTGTGTTGTCATTATATCAACAATTTGTAGAGTATATTATCTTTTTTAGCACGTTAAAACTTTCATTATAGTTTCTTTGTTTTTCGATGTTTTATGAGATATAGAAAGATATATTGAGTAACTTTCTTCGGTTACAAAAAAATATCTTGAAATTGTCTTAATATTTTCATTTTCAAGCCGCTCTTTAGCTTTCTTTTTCTGTAGAATGCGTCCGCAATACCATTGCGGTTAGGATTTGAGAATGTCTGAGTGAAGAGAAAAAAATGCAAATTTTGAAACTCCTTTTAAATACAGCATTTGCTGTATTTTTTGTGTTTGATATAAGTTGGACTCATACGAGCTTAAATGTTGCAGGTTCAAATAAAAGCTCAGTGACTCCTTCTTCTAAGATTCCTGCTCGTCCTTATGAATTTCTTATTCAGAAATTTGCAAATAAGTATAATGTTCCTGTTAACTTAGCGCATGCTGTTGTAAGAATTGAGAGTAATTATAAGGCACGTATAAAAGGAGCTGCTGGCGAAATAGGTTTGATGCAAATTAAACCATCTACTGCGCGAGGATTGGGTTTTAATGGTTCTGTCCAAGATCTTTATGATCCTGCAACCAATCTTGAATATGGTATGCGTTATTTGGCGCGGGCATATACACTCAGTGGTGGAAATACGTGTGGTACAATCCTTAAATATAATGCAGGTCATGGGGCAAGAAAAATGAATTCCATTTCAGCAAAATATTGTTCAAAGGTAAAAACTTATCTGGCTTCATTAAAATAAAAAGTGCCTTGAAGGTGCTATGTTTGCTTGAAAATATCTTGAAGGTGCTATTTGCACGTGACGAAAAATGTTTTATAAAGGATGTGTCAGTCGGCTGGGCAGCCGCGCTTGTTTCATGCTTAAAGGCGTGCAGGTGAGGAAAGTCCGGGCTCCACGGAAAAACGGTGCCGGGTAACACCCGGCGGGGGCGACCCTAGGGAAAGTGCCACAGAAAGCAAACCGCCTATTTTTATAGGTAAGGGTGAAAGGGTGGGGTAAGAGCCCACCGCGCATTCAGTAATGAATGTGGCAAGGTAAACCCCACCGGGAGCAAGACCAAATAGAAATGACGCGCAAGGCTTAACTTGCAGCCGGTTTCCGGGCGAGTCATTCGGGTAGGTTGCACGAGGCGGATGGTAACATCCGTCCCAGATGAATGGTTGCCATGGAAAGTGTGAGCTTTACCATACAGAACCCGGCTTATAGGCCGACTGATATTTCATGATTGAATTCTCTTTGATTGATAGTGTCATGAATTTTTCTATGAAGTGTATACTCAAATGAAGAGTATTTTTTTACAACTATAACATTTCTTTAAGTATACTGCATTAGAATGTGCATCAGGTTCACTTTCGCTTTCATTGTGATAGATATGAGAGTTAAAGTTTTAGGTATTCTGACGTCAATTGCCTTTGGTGGCTGTTGATTTGAAGAAGCATAAATCAAGACGGATTATTTTGACAAAACAAGTTCATAAAGCTGAACGCCATATTCCAGTGTTGTTACAGCCAGTTTTAGCTGGGCTTATGCCATTGGTTGGAGCAAGAGTGATTGATGGCACCTTTGGTGCTGGTGGTTATACACGTGCTCTGTTAAAAGAGGGAGCAGAGGTTATTGCTCTTGATCGTGATCCTCATGCTATTAGCGAAGGACAATCGCTTGTTGATGAATTTTTTCCAAGACTTCGTTTGGTGCAAATGGAATTTTCACAGTTGGATCGCATCGTTGAAGAAAAGGTAGATGCTGTTATTTTAGATATTGGTGTCTCTTCAAGGCAGCTTGATGAAGCTGAGAGGGGCTTTTCTTTTCAAAAAGATGGTCCATTAGATATGCGAATGGCTCAGACTGGTTTTACTGCCGCAGATGTTGTGAATCGTTTAAAAGGGAATGAGTTAGCTCGAATCTTTAAAATATTAGGAGAGGAACGCTATGCGGGTCGAATTGCACGGATGATTGAAAAGCGTCGCTGCATTCAGCCCTTTTTACGTACAGGTGATCTTGCTCACGCTATCGAAACATTGGTGGGCCGTAAAAGCGGAGACCGCATTCATCCTGCAACGCGTGTTTTTCAGGCTCTTCGCATTTATGTTAATGATGAAATTAGTGAACTTGCGCGTGGCTTATTTGCTGCTGAACGTGTTTTAAAAGCAGGAGGCCGTTTAGGTGTTGTGAGTTTTCATTCTCTTGAAGATCGTATGGTTAAAAGATTTTTTTCTGCTCGTTCAGGAGAGCGTGTGAGATCGCGCTATCTTCCTGAAGTAGAGACGGCTCCAGCAACATTTTTTCCTTTGTTTAAAGGTGGCATAACTGCAAATGAAGAGGAGTTGCAGCAAAATCCTCGTTCACGTTCTGCGCGATTGCGTATTGGTGTACGCACAAAGGCAGAGAGCCTTAGCACAGATATGAAATTATTTGGTATGGCAGAGATTGCTCGTTTTGAAGGCAGCAAGAAATGACAGTTTTTCGTACATTTGATATGATTTTAGTGATGATTATGATTTGTATGGCAGGTCTTACTTATAAGGTAAAATATGATGTTCAAAAACGGATAAGCGAAATTCGTCGTCTTGAACATGAAATTGCTGCAGAAAAAAATACGGTGAATTTGCTTCATGCTGAATGGGCCGTGATGATAGAGCCTTCACGCATGCAAAAACTTGCAAGGCGTTATCAAAAAGAGCTTGGTTTAGAGATTATACAGCCTCGCCAAATTGTGGAATTTGAGGATATTCCGGCACGTGATCATGATCAAATTGAAGAAGTCATTAAACAAAATATCTTGGAGGAAAGTAAGGATATTTTGGCGAATAATCATGCTTCTCAGGTAAATGGCGGTGTTCAAAAAGGCGTGCAGTGATGAAATCATACTTTTTATTCTCGCAGAAAAAAAAGCACTTAAAGACCCCGTTGGATGTACATAACTTTCCCGTTCGTCGTTCGTATTCTAGTCGTGCACGCTTGCTTTTTTCTTTGCTCTGTTTCCTTATTTTATATGGTGTTATGGGGGCTTGCCTTATTTCTTATGGTCTTGAAGGTGGGCAGATTGAAGAAGCAAAAGGGCCAACTGTCCTTCAGTTAACTGCACGCCCTGATATTATTGATCGTAATAACCGTTTATTGGCAACGGATATTAAGACTTATTCGCTTTTTGCGGAACCACGACGCATTCTTGATGTAGATGAAACAATCGAATTGCTTTCAACAGTTTTGCCCGATCTTAATTGGCAGGAAACTTATAAACGTCTCAAAAAAAAATCCAGTTTTTCTTGGATTCAACGTGGCTTAACACCAACGCAAAAGACGCAAATTATGGCTCTTGGTATTCCAGGAATTGGTTTTCGTACTGAAATTCGTCGTTTTTATCCAAGTGGATCAGTGTTTTCGCATATTCTCGGCATGGTTAATGTTGATAATCAGGGCATAGCGGGGATGGAAAAATATATTGATGATGCAGGTTTGAGTGCTTTGCGTGCTGCTGGTCTTGCAACTGAAGAAGCGTTAAAGCCTGTTCAGCTTTCGATTGATGTACGTATTCAGACCATTGTGCATGATGAACTTAGGGAGGCAATGAAGCGTTATAAAGCGCTTGCTGCGGGAGCTGTTCTTTTAAATATCCACACTGGTGAAGTTTTGGCTTTGGCATCACTACCAGATTTTGATCCAGGAAACCCCGTTGAAGCTCTCAAAAGTGATCGCTTCAATCGAATGACCGCTGGAACTTTTGAAATGGGCTCTATCATTAAAAGTTTTACAACCGCAATGGCGCTTGATTCAGGGCTTTTTCATTTAAAGAGCGTCATTGATGCTTCACAGCCTCTTCAAGCAGGACAGAATTATTTTATCCGTGATTTTCATGGAAAAAATCGTCCTTTAGCACTTTGGGAGGTTTTTATTTATTCCTCTAACATTGGTTCTGCTAAGGAGGCATTGGCGGTAGGGATCGATGGACATCGTGATTTTTTGAGACGACTTGGTTTACTTGATCGATTGACAACAGAATTGCCTGAAGTTGCCCATCCTGTTGTGCCACGTCATTGGAAGGATATCCATTCTATGACGATTGCTTTTGGACATGGGATGGCAACAACACCTTTGCAAACAGCAGTAGGAGCTGCTGCTTTAATGAATGATGGATGGTTGATTGACCCCACCTTTTTGAAACGCACACAAGCAGAAGCTGTAAAATATGCAAAACAAGTTTTAAAACCTAAAACGAGTGAAAATATGCGTTATCTTTATAAGTTAAATAGCGATATTGGCTCTGGGCGTAATGCAAAAGTAGAAGGTTATCGGGTTGGTGGTAAGACCGGAACAGCTGAAAAAGTTGAAAATGGGAAATATTCTAAAACAAAAAACTTCAATAGTTTTCTTGCTGCTTTTCCTATTGAGAATCCTGCTTATGTTGTTTTAACAATTATCGATGAACCTCAACCTGAAGATGGACAGCGCTCAGCAACAGCAGCAATGAATGCAGGGCCAATGCTTGCTAATATTATTCGCCGTTCAGCGAGTTTTTTGGGAATAAAACCAGATTTTGAAAAAGAATACGAACCTCTTTTGAACACAAACAACAGTTCGAGTTTCGTTAAACAACAGTAAAATTAATATAAATATTAATATAAATAAGGTGTGTTATCATGTTGTTTGGAACAGTTTTTCCAGAATGTATTGAGGATGAAAATCTTTCTTCAATAGAAATAACAGGAATAAGTGCAGATTCTCGGCAAGTTTTGCCGGGATATGTTTTTGTGGCTGTGCAAGGAAAGCAAGGTGATGGCAAAGATTATATAAATGATGCACTAAAGCGTGGTGCACGAGCAATCGTTACGGATTGCTCTGTTGTTTTTGAGAATTTATCTGTTCCAATTTTACGCGTTTGTGATGTTCGTCATAGTTTAGCGATGGCAGCTGCACGTTTTTATGGTTCTCAACCTGAAACGGTTGTGGCTGTGACAGGGACAAGCGGAAAAACATCTGTTGTCTCTTTTACTCGGCAAATTTGGACTCATGTTGGATTTTGTGCCGCCAGCATAGGGACAGTAGGCGTTGTTTCTCCTCACAGGAATGATTCTGGTTCTCTCACAACACCTGATCCTGTAGTCTTACAGCGCCTCCTTTATGAAATCTCCAATGAAGGTGTTACACATGCAGCCCTTGAAGCATCTTCGCATGGGCTTGATCAATGTCGACTTGACGGAGTCCGTTTAACTGCTGGTGCCTTTACCAATTTAGGGCGTGATCATATGGATTATCACACGAGCGTAGAGGATTATTTGCGTGCTAAAATGAGGCTCTTTGATACACTTTTGCCTCAAGATTTTCCTGCTTTGATTTTTGCGGATGATGTTTATTCGCAAAAGGTTATTGATACGATTACAAAAGCACGCCGCCGTGTCTTGACAATTGGTCGTAAGGGGCAATTTATCACGATTAATCGTATTGAACATCAACGCTCAAAACAGTGTGTTGAATGTCGTGTGGAAAATAATATTTATACATTTGATTTGCCTTTGGCTGGAGATTTTCAGGTAGCTAATGCACTTATGGCAGCGGGGTTAGCAATTGCAACAGGTGTCTCTCCTGAGAAGGTTTTTCGTGCGCTTGAAACTTTGCAGGGAGCTCCTGGGCGATTAGAATTGGTTGGAAAGACAGAAGATAATGCGCCTGTTTATATAGATTATGCGCATAAACCAGAAGCTTTAGAGCAGGTATTGCTTTCTGTTCGCCCTTTTACACAGGAGCGTTTAATTCTTGTTTTTGGTTGTGGTGGTGATCGTGATCGGGGAAAAAGACCATTGATGGGAAAAATTGCGGAACAGAAGGCTGATATTGTTATTGTAACAGACGATAATCCGCGCACAGAAATACCAGAAAAAATCCGCAGGGATATTTTACAAGCAGTCCCAAGAGCAATAGAAATTGCAGATCGTGGTGAAGCTATTCGTTATGCGGTTGGGCTACTGAAAGCAGGGGATACTTTAATTATTGCTGGAAAAGGACATGAGAATGGTCAGATTATAGGGCAAAAAACAACTCCTTTTTCAGATCGCCTAAGAGCGATTGATGCTTTGCAGGAGCGCAATAAATGACAGTTTTATGGGATAAACAAGCGCTTGTTTCTGCAATTGATGGCTTTGTAGTGGGGAGCATGCCAGAAACTTTTTCTGGGGTTTCTATTGATAGTCGTACTCTTACAGAAGGTGATATTTTTTTCTGTATTAAAGGGCATCATCTTGATGGTCATGATTTTGCTGCGCAAGCTTATGCACGAGGTGCAGGCGTTCTTGTTGTTGCGGAAAATCGTTTGTCTGATATGGAAAAAATATCCGTTCCACTGCTTGTTGTCCCTGATGTTTTACAAGCTTTAGAACAACTTGCACAAGCCGCACGCAAGCGTTCAAGAGCTAAGATTATAGCGATAACAGGTTCTGTTGGAAAAACAACGACAAAAGAGGCTCTCAAACAAGTGCTTGCAACTGTTGGAAATGTTCATGCGAATCTTGCTTCTTTGAATAATCACTGGGGAGTGCCGCTTACTTTGGCACGGATGCCTGTGGAGAGTGATTATGGTATCTTTGAAATTGGTATGAATCATAAAGATGAAATTCGCCCTCTTGTTAAGCTGGTTCATCCTCATGTGGCTCTTATTACGCATATTTCTGCTGGGCATATGGGTTTCTTCAAAAATCTTGAAGAAATTGCAGATGCAAAAGCTGAAATCTTTGAAGGGTTAGATGAGGAAGGTATTACCATTTTAAACGCGGATCATGATTTTTTTTCTTATTTAGTTCAAAAGGCAAAGCAATGTGGTGTGAAAAAGATCTTAAGCTTTGGTGAGACTGAAAATTGTGATTATCAAGCGCGGGATATACGTCTTTTAACAGATTATTCTTCTATGCGTGTCCATATTTCTGGACAAGATAGGGTGATTAAGATTGGTGCTCCCGGACGCCATATTCTCCAAAATAGTTTAGGTATTCTTGCCATTTGTGATGCCATTGGCGTTGATTTGGAACGTGTTTTGCGTTCTTTGAGCTGTTTTTCTCTTCAAAAGGGGCGTGGTATTCGTTATCAATTGTCTTTGCCAAGTGGGGGCGAATTTCATTTAATTGATGAAAGCTATAATGCTAATCCCGCTTCTATGTGTGCTGCTCTTGATTTGCTTTCTACAGGGCCAGTAGGGGAAGGGGGGAGGCGAATTGCTATTTTAGGGGATATGTTGGAGTTAGGCATTTATAGTGAAAAACTCCATCGTGATCTCGTAAAGCCGGTGTCTCTTTCTGGTGCTGATCTGGTTTTTTTATTTGGTGAGGCAATGAAATTTTTAGCCACTGATCTGTCCACATATGTGAAGGTTCAGTATGCTGAAAATATTGAACAAATTTTACCGCTTATTTTTGCAGAAATTTCCAATGGAGATCTGCTTATGGTTAAATCATCCCATAGTCTTTATTCATCAAATATTGTGACTGCACTGCTTGATCGCTATCCAAGAGTTTCTCTCTAATTTAAAAGGTTTTTTGTACTATGATGCTGTTTCTTTCTTCGTTTAGTGATTGGCTTCCAGGCGTCAATGTTTTTCGTTATATTACTTTTCGCACGATAGCCGCGATGCTTACATCAGGGCTTATTGTGTTTTTATTTGGTCCTAGCATTATTGCTTCTCTTAAATTACGGCAGGGAAAAGGGCAGCCAATTCGCGCTGATGGTCCTCAAACACATTTTAAGAAGGCAGGAACGCCTACCATGGGCGGATTGATGATTTTAACGGGCACTGTGGTATCGGCACTTTTATGGTGTAATTTATCAAATCTTTATTTTTGGGTATCTCTCTTTGTTATGCTGTCTTTTGGGGCAATTGGTTTTTATGATGATTATCTTAAGGTGACAAAACAAACACACAAAGGATTTTCCGGTAAAGCACGGTTGAGTTTAGAGTTTTTGGTTGCAGCGATTGCTGCTTTTGTTCTCTTACAGGTTGGTTCTCCTGGATTGGCTCTGCCTTTTGTGAAAGAGTATTTCATCAATTTGAGCTGGTTTTTCATTCCTTTTTCTGCTTTTGTCGTTGTCGCAACTGGTAATGCGGTAAATTTGACGGATGGTCTTGATGGGCTTGCTATCGTTCCTGTGATGGTTGCGGCCCTGTCTTTTGCTCTGATTTCTTATCTTTCTGGTAATATCAATTTTGCGGATTATCTCCAAATTCGGTATGTATCAGGAACAGGTGAATTGGCTGTTTTATTGGGAGCTGTTGTTGGTGCGGGGCTTGGCTTTTTATGGTTCAATGCGCCACCTGCGGCTATTTTTATGGGGGATACTGGTTCGTTGGCTCTTGGCGGGCTTTTGGGTATTGTCGCTGTTGCAACTAAACATGAAATTGTTTTGGCTCTTATTGGTGGACTTTTTGTCCTGGAGGGGTTTTCGGTGGTTATTCAAGTTGGTTATTTCAAATTAACAAAAAAACGTGTATTTCTTATGGCGCCGATACACCATCATTTTGAGAAAAAAGGGTGGACTGAAAGTCAAATTGTAATACGCTTTTGGATTATTTCAATTGTTCTTGCTCTCATCGGTCTCTCAACACTTAAATTGCGGTAAAACTTTGATTTCTGTTGCGTGTTATAAAGGTCAAAAAGTTGCTTTGTTTGGTTTAGGGCAATCAGGATTGGCTGCTGCGCAAGCTCTGATCAGGGGCGGTGCAGAAGTGGTTGCGTGGGATGATAATTCTTCAGGTGTACAAGCTGCTGTTCGGAAAAATATTCCAACGAGAGATCTTCGTTATGCGGATTGGTCAGAGTTTGTTGCATTGATTTTAGCTCCTGGCGTTCCTTTAACTTATCCTAAGCCTCATTGGGTTGTTGAGAAAGCACGTCAAAAAGATATAGAAATTATCGGTGATATTGAATTATTTGTTCGTGCACGCAATCATTTTTTACAGTGCTCTGGCTTTTGCGATCAGGACGTTCCGCTCATTGCTATTACGGGCACAAATGGGAAATCAACAACGACAGCTTTGCTCACTCATTTGTTAGAACAAATGGGCTATGATGTGCAAATGGGAGGAAATATTGGCACTCCAATATTAACGCTTAAACCATTTATTAAAAAACGTATTTATGTGATTGAATGTTCATCCTTTCAAATTGATCTCACACCCTCTTTGCAGCCAACTGTTGGACTTTTATTAAATGTGACGCCGGATCATATTGATCGCCATGGTAGTTTTGATCTTTATGTGCAAGCCAAACGACATTTAGTTGCTAGGGCTTCTCATGCTTTGATTTCAGTTGATGATGCCGCTTGCAAAGCTTTATATCATCAATTGCTTCATGAAGATCATCAAGTTGAAGCAATTTCCAAAGAACACTTTGTTGAAAATGGTTTTTATGCAGATGGGACGAAGCTCTTTTCTGTTCGTCATGGGCGATGTCAGTTGCTTGCAGATCTTGCACATATGACTGCATTGCGTGGTTGTCACAACGCACAAAATGCTCTTATGGCGTTAGCAGCATTGCAGGCTTTAGGAATAACGGATCCACAGATAGAAAAGTATTTAGCGAATTATAAAGGGTTGGCTCATCGTATGCAGCAAGTGCGAAAAATGGGAGCGGTTTTGTTTATTAATGATAGTAAGGCTACAAATGCAGATGCGTCAGCTCCCGCACTTTCTGCTTTTCATAATATTTTTTGGATTGTTGGTGGGCAGGCCAAGGAAGGTGGGATTCATTCTTTGAAAGGCTTTTTTCCTAAAATTCGAAAAGCTTATTTAATTGGGACAGCAGCGGAAGAATTTGCCAGCGTTATTGGATCTTCTTTTCCTTTTTCAATGAGCTTAACTTTGGAAAGTGCGGTGCGCGAAGCTGCTGCTGATGCTATGTGTTGCAAGGAGAAAGAGGTTGCGGTTCTCTTTTCACCCGCTTGTGCAAGTTATGATCAATTTAAAAATTATGAAATGCGTGGAGAAGCGTTTGTTTCTTTTGTTATGCAGTTAAAAGAAGCATAAATTTAAGAAAATATTTTTACGTTAAGACTCCGGAATCTTTTTTTGTGTAATGCAGTTTTTAAAGTGTTTGCTAAAAAAGGTGGAAACCCTATCACTTTGAGTAGAATGATGAAAAGAATAAGGTAGATATAATGGTCACGCGTGCAGATAGAGATCCAATTGCTAATTGGTGGTGGACGATTGATCGCTCTATCTTTGCTGCTTGTTTGATTTTAATGGGGATTGGCATTATGTTGTCTTTTGCAGCAAGCCCCACTATTGCAAAAAAAATTGGAATTGCTGATAGTTTTTATTTTGTTAAGTGGCATATCATTTTTAGTATTCCAGCGTTTTTTACGATGGTTACACTTTCTTTTTTTTCGCTTCGTAATATTCGTCGTTTATGTGCTCTTTTGCTCATTGTAACGCTTGTTCTCATGGTTGCAACCTTGTTTGTTGGTCCAGAATTAAAGGGAGCGCGGCGGTGGATCCCTCTCTTTGGTTTTTCTGTACAAGCTTCAGAATTTATGAAACCAGCTTTTGTGGTGATGTCTGCTTGGCTTTTTTCGGAACGTATACGGGGGAGGAGTATTCTCGGCTACACATTAGCTACTGCACTTTATGCTGTTTGTTGTGTGCTTCTTGTCCTACAACCTGATATTGGTCAAACACTTTTAATAAGTGCCACATGGGGCGGTTTGTTTTTTATTGCTGGTGTGCCACTTACCATTATTTTCTTGTTTCTTGTTTTAGGCATTGTAGGAATTGTTTTCGCATATTTTTTTCTTCACCATGTTCGCGAACGTATCAATAGTTTTTTGACGGGGGAAGGAGATACCTTTCAAGTGGATGTAGGACGCGATGCTATTTTGAATGGTGGTTGGTTTGGGAAAGGACCGGGAGAAGGAACAGTGAAACGTATTATTCCTGATAGCCATACAGATTTTGTGTTTTCCGTTGCTGCTGAAGAATATGGTATTATCCTCTGTCTTTTCATTATGATGCTTTTTGGCTTTATTGTTATACGTTCGTTGTATATAGCATTAAATACACGTGATTCATTTATACGTCTTGGTATTACTGGCATAGCGATGATGATTGGCTTTCAATCGGCTATTAATATGGCAGTTAATCTTCATTTAATCCCTCCCAAAGGTATGACATTGCCGTTTATTTCTTATGGTGGTTCGTCTATGGTGGCGATTGCATTTTCAATGGGTATTTTGCTGAGTTTAACACGCCGTTGGCCAGAAGCACGCCTTTCAGCTTTTCCTTCTTCTTCTGTTTTGGATACCACTTATGACCCATAAAAAAGTTATTGTTTTGGTGGCTGGTGGTACAGGTGGGCATCTTTTCCCTGCTGAAGCACTTGCTGTGGAATTAAGACAGCGTGGATATGATGTCCATTTGGCGACAGATGAAAGAGCTCGCTGTTTTGTTCGCTGTTTTGATGAGGAGCATACGCATATATTATCATCAGCAACATTTACACGGCGTCATCCTTTCGCGCTCATAAAAACATGTTGGGCTTTGTTAAAAGGAATGGGGCAATCATTGGCGTTGTTTTATAAATTGCGTCCTGTTCTTGTTGGGGGGTTTGGAGGATATCCTACTTTTCCTCCTCTTGTTGTGGCTGCCTTTATGAGGCGTGTAACATTTATTCATGAACAAAATGCCGTTATGGGGCGTGCCAATCGGGTATTGGCAACTTTTGTGCATGCAATAGCAGGTGGTTTGTTGTCGTCAAATCATACTTATGCGCATAAAATACTTCTTACGGGCAATCCTGTGCGTGAGGCTGTTCTTAAAGCAGCAGAAATTCCTTATCATCCATCAACTGGTGAAAAGCCATTTCATTTCTTAATTTTTGGTGGTAGCCAAGGGGCTTCTTCTTTTTCGAAAATCGTTCCTGCAGCAATTGCTTTGTTGGATGATAAAAACCGTAAGCGCTTACGGATTGTCCAACAAGTTCGGGGTGAGGCTGGAGAATTGATAAAAATCTATCAGGCGATGGGTGTGCAAGCAGAGATTGCCTCTTTTTTTGATGATATGGCTGAACGTATGGCACAGTCTCATTTTATTTTATCACGTGCTGGTGCGTCATCTGTTTGTGAAATAGCTGTGATTGGTCGTCCCGCTTTGCTTATCCCATATCCTTATGCTTTAGATCATGATCAGGCAGAAAATGCAGCACTTCTTGCACGTGTGGAAGCTGCTCAGATTGTATTGGAAAAAGATTTAACTGAGCAAAAACTCGCCTCTCTCTTAACAGAAGCTTGTTGTGCACCGCACTTATTAGAAAAACAAGCGCTTGCTGCAAAAAAAGTTGGACAACCTTATGCAACCATTCGCCTTGCTGATATGGCTGAAGCGTTGATTGCGGGACAATCATTGTCAGATATAAAAGAGGAGTTTTTTAATGAAAATGCCGCTTAATATAGGCGTTATCCATTTTATCGGAATTGGTGGTATTGGCATGAGTGGAATTGCTGAGGTTTTTCATAATTTTGGCTATAAAGTTCAAGGGTCAGATCAAGTTGAGAGTGCAAATGTTGAACGTTTACGAGGAAAAGGAATTCACGTTCATATAGGTCATCATGCTGAAAATTTAGGAGACGCAGAGGTTGTTGTTTTTTCTACTGCTGTAAAAAAAACAAACCTTGAATATATTGCTGCGAAAGAAAGACATTTGCCGCTTGTAAGGCGTGCGGAAATGCTAGCGGAGCTCATGCGGTTTCGTCGGGCGATTGCTGTTGGTGGTACGCATGGTAAAACAACAACCACATCAATGGTCGCTGCACTTCTTGTTGCTGGTCATTTGGATCCGGTGGTCATTAATGGCGGTATTATCAATGCTTATGGTACGAATACGCGTATGGGAGAAGGGGATTGGATGGTCGTTGAGGCCGATGAAAGCGATGGTACATTTTTAAAGTTACCTGCTGATATTGCTGTTGTTACGAATATCGATGCTGAACATTTGGATCATTATGGGAATTTTGATGCTGTACGTCAGGCTTTTTGGCAATTTGTAGAGAATGTTCCTTTTTACGGTTTTGCTGTTTTATGTCTTGACCATCCAGAGGTTCAGTCATTGGCTAGTCGTATTGATGATCGTTGGGTGATCACATATGGTGCAAATCCACAAGCAGATGTTCGTTTTCTTAATCTTTCGATGGATGGTCAAAAAACGCATTTTGATGTTCTTATTCGTTCGCGCAAAACAGGTAGAAAGACTGAGTTGAACAATTTAATTTTGCCAATGTCTGGGCAACACAATGTTTCTAACGCGACGGCAGCGATTGCTATTGCGCATGAACTTGGTATTTCAAATGAAACTATAAAAAAGGGCTTAGCAGAATTTGGTGGAGTAAAACGGCGTTTTACGCAAACAGGAAGTTGGCGTGGCATTGAAATATTTGATGATTATGGGCATCATCCTGTTGAAATAAAGGCTGTTTTATGTGCAGCACGTGAGAGTACAAAAGGGCGTGTGATTGCGATTGCACAACCACATCGTTATTCGCGTTTGTATCATTTATTTGATGATTTTGCTGCTTGTTTTAATGATGCAGATACAGTGTTGATTGCACCCGTTTATGCAGCCGGTGAGGAACCTATCACTGGTTTTGGTGCGAGAGAATTGGTGGAACATATTCAAATGGCTGGTCATCGCGATGTGCGTTTGATTCATGGTCTAGAGGATGTTGTTTCGATTGTCTCTACATTTGCTCGCTCGGGGGATTATGTGGTTTTTCTTGGTGCTGGCAATATCACACAGTGGGCTTGTGCATTGCCTCATCAATTGGCGGTACTTGATAATAATGATAAATTTTCAGCACATTGATGGAGAAGCGCTGTTGGCGCGATTACAACCGATGTTGGGCGAAATAAAAGGTAAGCTTACACCTAATGTTGAGATGCGTAAGGTGACGTGGTTTCGCACGGGTGGACGAGCAGAACTTTTTTATCAACCGGCAGATGAAGCAGATTTAGCTCTTTTTCTTCAAAATCTTCCTGTGTCTGTTCCTGTAACGATTGTGGGGATTGGTTCTAATCTTCTGGTGCGTGATGGGGGAATTCCCGGTGTTGTTATTCGTCTTTCGGCTAAAGGTTTTGGCCAAGTACGACAAGTTTCTCCAACGCGTTTTTTTGTTGGTGCTGCTACGGCAGATAAACATTTGGCAGCAGCGGCTTTAGAAGCTGAGATTGCAGGTTTTCATTTTTATCATGGTATTCCTGGAGGTGTTGGGGGAGCACTTAAAATGAATGCAGGGGCGAATGGTATTGAGACAGCAGCACGTGTTGTTGAGGTTTATGCCTTTGATCGTAAAGGACGGCGTCATATCTTGAGTTTGAAGGATATGCAATATTCTTATCGCCATTGTAATGTTCCTGAAGACTTTATTTTTACTGCTGCTTTGTTGGAAGGACAACGAGGAAATCAAGACAAGATTCGGGCAGCTATGGATGAAGTTGCACTCCATCGAGAAACTGTCCAACCTATTCGCGAAAAAACAGGTGGTTCAACTTTTCGAAATCCTGAAGGTACTTCTGCGTGGCGCGTTATTGATGAAGCAGGATGTCGTGGTTTGCGGGTTGGTGGTGCTCAAATGAGCGAAATGCACTGTAATTTTATGATTAATACGGGGCAAGCAACAGGCTATGATCTTGAAGCATTGGGGGAAAAAGTGCGTGCTCGTGTTTTTGCTCACTCATCTCATCTGTTACAGTGGGAGATATGGCGTATTGGTCAATTTGAACAAGGTCGTTATGTTCCTTCTTTTGATCAGTCCCATTGATTTATTGAGTGCATTAAAAAACTACAATAAAAAATTGAGTCATTTCAAAGAGATAATAAAAAAAATCCATTAAGAATCAATAAATTAACAGAGAAGCTCTTGCGTCTTGCGCCTGAGTCTGATTCATTATGAAAAATGCTAGGTATTTGATTCGCAAGGATAAATCTTAGTATTTTCTGTATATGGTATGAGTGGTTTTTAGGTGGTCTATATATGGTAGACAGAGGAGGGTGAGTTGTTATGAAGGATGAACATATAGCTGTATTAATGGGGGGATTTTCTTCCGAACGGTCTGTAAGTTTGTCTTCAGGTGCTGCTTGTGCTGATATTCTTGAAGCTCAGGGGTATCGTGTAAGTCGCGTGGATGTTGATGGTCATATTGCTTCTGTTCTTGAACAGTTGCAGCCTGATATCGCTTTCAATGCATTGCATGGGCCCTTCGGTGAAGATGGTCGTATTCAGGGTATTCTTGAATATTTAAAAATTCCTTATACCCATTCTGGGGTGATGGCATCAGCATTGGCGATGGATAAGGGGCGTGCAAAAATTATTGTTGCGAGCGTTGGAGTTTCTGTTGCACCTTCTTGTGTTATGAACCGCTTTGCTGTTGGGAGAGTACATCCCATGGAGCCTCCTTATGTCATTAAGCCTGTGTGTGAAGGGTCCAGTTTTGGTGTTGTGATTGTCAAAGAAAATGAATCTGCGCCGCCCCATCATATTATGGGGACTGAATGGGGGTATGCGGATGAGGTGATTGTTGAAAAATACATTCCTGGTCGTGAACTTACTTGTGCTGTTTTGGGAAATGAGGTGCTGGATGTTTGTGAAATTCTCCCCGACCAGCACTTTCAATTCTATAATTATGATTCAAAATATAAAATGGGTGGCTCTCTTCACATTTGTCCCGCACCACTTTCATCAAATATTTACCAAAAGGTGCAAAGAATGTCATTAGCTGCGCATCAGGCGATAGGTTGTCGAGGTGTTAGCCGTTCTGATTTTCGTTTTAATGAGGAAACGGAAGAATTGGTTTGGCTTGAAATCAATACCCAACCCGGTATGACATCAACGTCTCTTTTTCCTGATATTGCAAAAGCGAGTGGTCGTACTTATGGCGATATTGTTCAATGGATGGTGGAGGACGCGTCGTGTATGCGTTGAATGTTGATAAAACAAATGTTTCGATGGAGGTGTTGTTCGTGTCAGTTTTGCCACGTCTTTATCGTCGTGTGCTCCGGTTTATGTTTGAGTTTATAGCCGGTATTCATGTTCCTCGCCACTTGGGATCTTTTGCAGTTTTATTGTTTTTCTTTTTTACAGTGCTTTATGGACTTTTATCAAGTGGTCATATGGGAATGATTGTAAAGACTGTAATAGCAGATACTGGTTTTGTGATTACTGATGTCGACATAAATGGTAATAAGCGCTTAGTAAAACAGGAAGTTTTGAAAATTTTAGGACTTGATACTGCTGCATCTATATTCACTTTTGATGTTGACAGGGCACGTTTTCTTTTAGAACAGCAAGCTTGGGTTCAATCAGCTAATATTCAAAAAATTTATCCCAATAGAGTGCGTATTTCTGTTGTGGAGCGTGAACCTTATGCAATTTGGCAACATGATGGTGTGATGGATATTATTGATGATACAGGTCGTGTCATTTTGCCCTTTAAAGGAGGAGTTGTTTGGGAGTTGCCTCTTGTCGTTGGGAAGGGTGCGCAAAATGCTGCTAAAATGTTTCTTCAAGAGCTTTTGGTATATCCGCAGTTGTACAGTCGTGTTCGCGCTTTTGTGCGTGTAGGTGAACGGCGTTGGGATTTGGTCTTGGATAATGGCGTGCGCGTTATGTTACCTGAAAAGAGCGCACTTGAAAGGCTTTCTTTTCTTCTTAAGACAGAGACAGCACAAGATCTTTTTTCTCGCGATATTCTCAGTCTTGATTTGCGTCTTTCTGATCGTATTACAGTTTCTTTGTCGGATGAGGCGTTAGAGCGTCGTGCTGCTGTTGTGGCAGAAGAAGAACGCATTTTAAAAGCACGAAAGGCAGGAAGCCTATGATGTTGCTCGGATCACATCATATGGGGGGACGTAAACCACGTTTTTTGACGGTTCTTGATGTCGGCTCAAGTAAGATTGTCTGTTTTATTGCTTGTTTACGTTCTTTGAAACATACGCATTATTTACATGGTCGTACACATTCTATCGAGATCCTAGGATTTGGAGTGCAGCGTTCACGCGGTATCAAATCTGGTGTTGTGATGGATATGTTTGAAGCAGAGCAATCAATACGCTTGGCTGTTGATGCGGCAGAAAAAATGGCTGGTTTGGTAGTAGATTCGGTGATTGTAAACTTTTCTTCAAGCCGATTACAAAGCGCTCTTATTAATGGCATGGTGCGTTTGGATGGCCGTGAAATAACACGCCGTGATGTGCGTATGGCATTTTCAGATGTTTCTCGCAAAGCTTTTGATGCAGAGCGTCATGTCATGCATTCCGTCCCCGTCTCTTATGTATTGGATGGAGATAAAGGAATTTCTGATCCTGTTGGAATGGCAGGGGAGTTGTTTGGTGTGGATGTGCATGTGGTGACAGCAGAAACAGCGTCTTTGCGTAATTTAGAAACTTGCATTAATCGTGCACATTTGAGTGTTGAAGCAATGGTTGCAACCCCTTTTGCAAGTGGTCTTGCTGTTTTGATGAATGATGAGGCGCATTTAGGGGCGGCATGTATCGATTTCGGTGGTGGGACAACAACATTTTCAGTGTTTTTTGAGGGGAAATTTGTTCATGCGGATGCTCTTGCAGTTGGTGGACATCACGTGACGCTTGATATTGCGCGTGGATTTTCTATGTCACTTACAGAGGCAGAACGTTTAAAGGTTGTCTATGGTTCAGCACTTCAGACAAGTGCTGATGAACAGCATATGATTAATGTAGCAGAGATTGGGAATGGACATCATGAAACGCAATATCCTCGTGCTGTTCTTGGTCGTATCATTCGGGCACGTGTTGAAGAAATCTTAGAGATGGTGCGTGATTGTTTAAATCGTTCTGGTTTTTGTCACATTATTGGTAAACGTGTTATTTTGACTGGGGGGGCAAGCCAGTTAACAGGATTGCCAGAGATGGCACGGCGTATTTTAGGAAGAAATGTTCGTATAGGGCGGCCTTTGGGTATCTCGAGGCTTCCTTCCCTTGCAAAAGGGGCGGCGTTTACATCTGCTGTTGGATTGTTGATTTATCCGCAATTGATGGGGTTTGAAGAAAAAACAATGCAGGGTGCAGTGAATCATTTATCGATGGGCACGCGTGGGTATTTTCAGCGTGTCGGTCAATGGTTGCGTGAGAGTTTTTAAGTAAGTCTATAGAGGTATAAATTTCATCGCTTTAGCTTGCGGTGTCTTATGAGAAGGAAAAGGAAATGACGATTAATCTGCATCGGCCAGATATCGCGGAATTGAAGCCACGCATTACCGTTTTTGGTGTTGGCGGTGGTGGTGGGAATGCCGTGAATAATATGATTAATGCTGGTCTTCAGGGAGTTGATTTTGTTGTGGCAAATACAGATGCACAGGCTTTGGCTATGTCAAAGGCTGAACGTGTTATCCAGCTTGGTGCAGCAGTTACAGAAGGTTTAGGTGCTGGTGCTTTGCCAGAAGTGGGACAAGCGGCTGCAGATGAATGTATTGATGAGATTATTGATCATCTAGCAGATTCCCATATGGTTTTCATTACTGCTGGTATGGGGGGAGGTACCGGAACTGGGGCGGCGCCTGTTGTGGCTCGTGCGGCACGTGAAAAAGGTATTTTAACTGTTGGTGTTGTGACAAAGCCATTTCAGTTTGAAGGTGCACGCCGTATGAAAACGGCAGAGGCTGGTATTGAAGAATTACAAAAGTCTGTCGATACATTGATTGTTATTCCTAATCAGAATCTTTTTCGTATTGCAGATGAAAAAACAACATTTGCTGATGCTTTTGCTATGGCTGACCAAGTGCTTTATTCTGGTGTTGCTTCCATTACGGATTTGATGATTAAAGAAGGGCTCATTAATCTTGATTTTGCTGATGTTCGTTCTGTTATGCATGAAATGGGGCGTGCGATGATGGGAACTGGTGAGGCATCTGGTGATGGCCGTGCTTTGGCTGCTGCTGAAGCTGCTATTGCAAATCCATTGTTGGATGATACTTCTATGCGTGGTGCGCGTGGCTTACTCATTTCTATTACTGGTGGTCGTGATATGACTCTCTTTGAAGTAGATGAAGCTGCTAATCGTATTCGTGAAGAAGTAGATGCGGATGCGAATGTTATCTTTGGCGCTATTGATGATGAGTCACTAGAGGGTGTTATTCGTGTCTCTGTGGTGGCGACGGGTATTGATCGTGAGGTTAGTGAGATTGTTCAACCCTCTCATACTCAATTTCAAAAACCTGCACCTTCCATGCGCAAGAGCGATTCTGCTATGCCGCAGACTTCTTTGCATGTTCAGTCCCCTCCCTTACGTTCTGAGTCAATGGTAGAAGTGATAGAAGCACTTGAAATAGAAAACGGCAAATCAGCTGGAGAACAGTTCCGTCCTAAAAGTCAAATTTTTGCACAACCTGCAGATGCTGTTGTTGCACGAAATGCGAATGCTACTCCTTATGGAGCAAGTGCTGTGCATGGGCAGACGTCAAATGCGCCACGTATGCAAGTTGGCCGTGGTTCTCCGCAATCTATGATTGCACCAGTAAGCATGGAGGCAACTGCACATGTTCTTGATGAGATGACAGAAGTTGTGAAACAGAAAGACAAGCAGGTACAACAGATGCAAGTACGTTCACCTATGCGTATGCCTGAGTTAAAGGATTTTCCCCCTGTTGTTCATGACCAACATGTGAGGTCATCTGCAGCTGGCCAAGGTCCTCGTAATCTTTGGCAACGTTTGAAACAGAGTTTAACACATCGTGAGGAAGTAGAGCCAGAAGCTCGGCTAGAGCCTGCTGTGAGATCTTCTCAACAACCAAAAGCGCGTGTTTATAATAAAAGTTCTCAGGCATTGTCTCAGGATGCGTCTATTTATGTTCCACGTCGCTCTGGTGCCTTACACCCTCCTGTGCCGCAAGATCAGCGTAATTTTATAAGTGAAGAAGACCAATTAGAAATACCAGCGTTTTTGCGTCGTCAGGCCAATTAATTGGCAAAAAGTGAGGAAAGGGAGGAATTTTTACTCCTTTTTCTATGGCGAAAAAAAACTTTGTGTAGTTAGATATACTGCGTTTTTGAGGGAATATTTTGTTTTTTGTAAACCCGCTTCTCATAAGCGGGTTTATTATTTACTTTGCATATCATTTTTATGGTTTTATAACTGTTTTTAAAAAGCGTAAAAGCAATTCAATGTAGTGATGTGATGAATCTGGTGCAAAAATATCAATCCACTCTTAAAAAAACTGTGACATTTAAGGGTTATGGTGTTCACAGTGGGGGAAAATCTGTGGTGAAGATTTATCCAGCCGATGTTGGCTGTGGGATTGTTTTTAAGCGTTGTGGATTAGACGGAACAGATCAAATATTTCAAGCGCATGCATCGCAAACGGGAATGACTCAATTATCAACGGTGCTTGGCCATGGAGAGTACAGAATTGAAACAATTGAACATTTAATGGCTGCAATTGCTGCGTATAATTTGGATAATCTTGTTATCGAAGTGTCAAGTCATGAGATACCTATTTTGGATGGTTCTGCATGGCAGTATTGTCAAGCTTTTGAAGAAGTTGGCATTGTACAGCAGAATGCGTTGCGTTCCTATTTTATCATAAAAAAGCCACTGCGCGTTGAAGTTGGTAGTGGTGTTGCAGAGTTTCTGCCGTTTAATGGGCGTCGTTTTGATATAACGATTTCTTTTTCTTCTTCTGCTATTGGTAAGCAACACTTCATTTTTGATCTTACGACAAAGGGATTTCGAGATGATTTATCCCGTGCGCGCACTTTTGGTTTTGTCAAAGACGTGGAAAAATTATGGGCTTCTGGAAAAGGGAGAGGCGCTTCTTTGGAAAACTCTCTTGTTATCGGTCTTGATGATAAAATCATGAATTCAGATGGTCCTTATTGGGAGAATGAATGTGTGCGACACAAAATGCTTGATGCGATTGGTGATACTGCTTTACTTGGAGCACCTTTTATTGGATTATTTCGCTCCTATTGTAGTGGGCATAGGATTAATTCGCAATTGGTGAAAGCTGTTTTGGCAGACGAATCGTGTTACGAAGAAAGTTACTTATAGGTGACATGAGAGAGAGATTGAAAAGATTTTCTTATGGTTGATTTGATTTTTAAGGGGATGATTGACCTAAGCCACTAAATTGGTTAGTGGATTTTAAAGTGATATGGTATAAAAATTTTTAATAAATAACTTTTGCTACAAGGTGATATTCTCTGGAGGCCGAGAAAACTATGATAAATTCTTATAGATGTATTGAAAATTTGGCATATAGGAAATCTAATATTGTGTGCAAGGTATTGGGGGTTATGCTTTTGGGGAGCACTTGCATGTTAGCAGGTTGTTTATTTAAAGAGAAAAATACCCTTGATCCTTCTGCATATGTTTTAAAAATGGATCCACCGGATGTTTTATACAATCAGGCACTTGCTAGCCTTAATAGTGGACGACTTGGAGATGCATCGAAAAAGTTCCTTACGATTGAAAAACAGTATGCTTATACTGACTGGGGACGTAAATCCTTAGTGATGGGTGCTTTTACAAATTATCGGCTTGGCAAGTATGATGATTCAATTAGCATGGCTCAGCGCTATATTACTCTTTATCCAGGATCAGATGATTCTGCTTATGCTTATTATATTATTGGGCTTTCTTCTTTCCGTCGGATTGCAGATGTTACACGAGATCAACGCGATACGAAGCGTGCTATTGCTGCTATGCAGCTTCTCATAGAGCGCTATCCGCATTCTGAATATGTTGAAGATGCTAAAGCGAAAATACGTTTTGGTCGAGAGCAGTTGGCTGGTAAAGAAATGCAGGTTGGCCGTTATTATGAAGAAGGTCGACGCTACCTTGCAGCAAGTAGAAGATTTCGTACGGTGGTTGAAGAGTATTCCGATACAAATCAGATTGAAGAAGCACTTTTCCGCTTGACGGAAGTTAATCTTGCTCTTGGCTTAACTTCGGAAGCGCAGACAGCAGCAGCTATTTTAGGACGGAATTATCCTAAAAGTGAGTGGTATAAGTTTTCTTATAATTTATTGCAAAAGAATAGCATATCTCCACAGGAGCATAAATCTTCTTGGATCTCACATGCTTTAAGTGGTGGTAAGAATAAGGCACGTTGATTTTATATGCTGGTGCAGCTTTCGATTCATAATATTGTTTTGATCGAAACGCTTGATATTCATTTCACAGCGGGTTTATCGGTTTTAACTGGAGAAACAGGCGCTGGGAAGTCTATCCTTCTTGATGCTTTGTCGTTGGCTCTTGGGGGGCGGGGGGATGCTTCGCTTGTGCGTCATGGTGCTGACCGCGGGCAGGTGACAGCTGTCTTTGATGTGCCTGTTTCGCATCCTGCACGCCAGCTTATCCGTGAAAATGGTTTTGATGATGAAGGCGATATCATTTTACGACGTGTGCAATCAAGTGATGGTCGTAGCCGTGTTTTTATTAATGATCAGGTCGCTAGTGTTGCGTTGATGCGTAATGTTGGTCGTCTGTTGGTTGAAATCCATGGGCAACATGATGATCGCGCCCTTGTTGATGTTGCAACACATCGCCAGTTATTAGATGCTTTTGGGGGGCTTGAGGATGAAACAGAAAATTTGCGGCAGTGCTATCGGATATGGCGTGAATTTGAAGAAAGCCTGCAAAAACAGCGTATAAAGGTAGAGGATGCTGTGCGTGAGGCCGATTATCTTCGTGCATGTGTGGAAGAGCTTGAAAAGCTTGATTTTCAAGTTGGAGAAGAAGAGATACTTTCTCTTCGTCGGGCAGATATGCTGAAATTAGAAAAAATAGCAACGGATATTAAAGAGGCTGATGATCTCTTAAGTGGGCCTAAATCACCAATTCCTGTCCTTTCCAATTTGGTGAGACGTTTGGAGCGGAAAATCTCTGAAGCGCAAGAGCTCATTACACCTGTGGTGAAATCTATTGATGAGGCATTACATGCACTTGCAACAGCACAAGAGGGAATCGAAGAGGCCGTGCGGGCATTGGATTTTGATACTGGTGAATTGGAACGGATAGAGGAGCGTCTTTTTGCTCTTCGTGGTTTTGCTCGTAAATATCATGTTTCTGCAGATGAATTGGCTCTATTGCGTGATAAAATGGATGCCGAACTTGCTCATTTTGAGGAGGCACAAGCTGCATTAACGCATTTTGAACATGAGGCACGGGAAGCACAAAAAAAATATGATATCTTAGCGCAAGCGTTATCAATAAAGCGTCGAGAAGTAGCAAAGCACTTGTCTGAAAATGTTATGGCTGAATTACCGGCATTGAAATTGGAAAAAGCAGAGTTTATTGTTGAAATACAAAGTGATGCTGAAAAACGAAGTGCAGAAGGGATAGATCGTATTGAATATTGGGTTCGGACAAATCCTGGAACACGGGCGGGACCAATGCTTAGTGTGGCTTCGGGTGGTGAACTGTCTCGTTTTTTATTAGCGTTAAAAGTTGTTTTGTCTGATCGTGGATCAGCTCCTACATTGATCTTTGATGAAATTGATACGGGGGTTGGGGGAGCTGTTGCAGCTGCCATTGGACAACGATTACAGCGTTTATCAAAAACTGTTCAGGTTTTTGCTATTACACATGCGCCACAGGTAGCCTCCAAAGCGCATAGTCACTTTCTTATTTCAAAGGTTGAAAGTAATGATAAAGGGCGTTTTATGACGGGGGTGCATAAGATGGAGGAGCATGAGCGTGCAGAAGAAATTGCCCGCATGTTAGCAGGAGAGCAAATTACTCAAGAGGCGCGTGCAGCTGCTCAAAAGCTTCTCACATAGATAGAATTGACGCGCATGCGTTCATCGAGGTTCTATTTGTACAGAAGAGTTGAGAACCTTATGGCCATGGCCCATAACTTGGAATAGATTTTATGAACAAGGACGCAATTAAAAACTTAACTGCTCTTGAAGCAGCAAGTGAATTAGAGTGGTTGGCAAAAGAGATTGCACGTCATGATGTGCTTTATAATAGTGAGGACCAGCCTGAAATTTCTGATGCAGAATATGATGCTCTTCGTCGCCGTAATGCAGAAATTGAATCCCTTTTTCCGGAGCTTATTCGTTCGGATTCTCCTTCATATAAAATTGGAGCGCCCGTTTCTGAGAAGTTTGAAAAATCCGTTCATACACAGGCAATGCTTTCACTTGATAATGCATTTAGCTTTGAAGATGTAAGTGAATTTGTTGAGCGTGTTCGTCGTTTTTTACGGCTTCCAGCAACACAAGCGTTAGAAATAACTGCTGAGCCGAAGATTGATGGTTTATCTCTCTCTTTACGCTATGAAAAAGGAAGACTTGTGCGTGCTGCAACGCGTGGTGATGGATATGTGGGTGAAAATGTTACAGTAAATGCACGGACCATTTCTGATATTCCTCAAGTTTTGCAGGGTAAATTTCCTGATATTATTGAGGTTCGCGGTGAAGTTTATATGGGGCAGGAAGATTTTCAAGAACTTAATAGGAGTCAACAGGAGAAAGGCAAGTTAATTTTTGCTAATCCTAGGAATGCGGCTGCAGGTTCGCTACGTCAGCTTAATTCACGGATAACTGCTAGTAGAAAGCTACAATTTTTCGCTTATGCTTGTGGTGAAGTGAGTGAAATGTTTGCAGAAAGCCAAATGGAGATGATGAAAAAGTTAAAAGAATATGGTTTTGTCATCAACCCATTAACAAAAGTTTTTAAGACAGTAGAAGAGATGCTTTCATATTATCATGATATCGAGGAATGCCGTCATTCCTTAAGTTATGATATAGATGGGATTGTTTATAAGGTTAATGATTTAATGCTCCAGATGCGTTTGGGGTTTGTTTCTCGTTCACCACGTTGGGCAATTGCGCATAAATTTCCAGCAGAAAAGGCTATGACGCTTTTAGAAGGCATTGATATTCAGGTTGGTCGAACGGGAGCATTAACGCCTGTTGCGCGTCTTGCACCTATTACTGTTGGTGGGGTGGTGGTGACCAATGCAAGTTTGCATAATGAGGATTATATTAAGGGAATTGGCCATAAAGGAGAGCCTATTCGTGAAGGCCGTGATATTCGTGTCGGCGATACAGTGGTTGTGCAGCGCGCTGGTGATGTGATCCCTCAGATTGTTGATATTATTGCTGAAAAGCGTCCAAAAGACGCCTCTGCTTTTGTTTTTCCTCACTTATGTCCAGCTTGTGGGAGCCATGCTGTTCGTGAAGAGGGTGAGGCTGTGCGTCGATGCACAGGTGGGCTTATTTGCCCAGCACAAGCAATTGAGCGTATTCGTCATTTTGTTTCACGTAATGCCTTTGATATTGAGGGGCTTGGGAAAAAGCAGGTGGAGTTCTTTTTCCATGTTCAAGATGAGACGTTTTCTATTCATACACCTGCTGATATTTTCACTTTACAGCGACGGCAAGAAAAATCTTTGACGCGTTTAGAAAATATGGAAGGTTTTGGCGCTGTTTCAGTTCGTAAACTTTATGATGCCATTAATGCGCGCCGTGAAATTCCTCTAAGTCGTTTTTTGTTTGCGCTAGGAATTCGCCATGTGGGAGAGGTTAATGCACGGCGTCTTGCACGTGCTTATCAAAATTATACAGCTTTTGAAGCTGCGGTGATGGCAGCACTTATGCCATGTGGTGAGAAAAATGAACAAGGCAATGAAGCTTGGATAGAGCTTACCAATATTGAAGGAATTGGACCACAGGTAGGGAGTGCAATTATTGATTTTTATCAAGAAGCGCATAACCGTGAGGTTTTGTCTGTCTTGCTTGAGGAAGTAACACCTCTAGATGAGGAACCTGTTATGACAGATTCTTCTCCAATAGCAGGAAAGGTTATTGTTTTTACAGGAACTTTGGCACGCATGTCACGCGATGAAGCAAAAGCATTAGCAGAACGATTAGGTGCAAAGACCTCTGGTTCACTTTCTAAAAAAACCAATCTTCTTGTTGTTGGAGCTGGCGCAGGATCGAAGTTAGCCAAAGCGCAAGAGTTAGGGGTTGAAGCTATAGATGAAGAGACTTGGTTGCAGTTGATTGAAGGACATTATGTTTAGGGAAGTGATGCTTCAAGTATGATGAGAATTCACTTGTTTTTATCATTCTTCAAAAGGCGCGATTTATGGATGTTAAAAATCAACATGTACTTTTAAGAAATCTTATCATTCTCTTTAGTGCTGTAAAAAAATTATCCTTTAGGATGATGATATAATAAAAGTTTCTATAAAGAAAAGGGGGATATAACTGTCTGGAGTTGATAGGATAGGAGTTAAAGCACTCTCACTTGCAAGTTTATTCTCCTTGTTCCACACGAGTTTAGCTTTACCAGCAAAAAAACTTGAAGTATTTTAGAAAAATATTTTTTGAATTTCCTGACAGTATATACGTTTTTCTTTTACAAAAAGAAGGTACAGTGTTTTGTAAGAAGAGGAAGAAGATGTTTGTGCTTCTTCATTTAAAGAGGCATTGTTGCTTCTTTTGCCCATTTTTTATCTTCTTCATTTAAATAAGGTGCATTAACCTGATAGACATGCGCATGATAATCATTGAGCCATTGCTGTTCTTCTCGTGTCAAAAGTTCTGGAAGAATTAAGCGTCGGTCAATGGGACAATTTGTGAGTGTTTCAAACGAGAGCATTTCTATCTCTCCACCGTTCATTTTTTGTGCTGGTTTTACAATGAGTAAATTTTCAATACGAATACCAAAAGCGCCTTCACGGTAATATCCAGGTTCATTAGAAATAATCATTCCAGGGATTAATTCTTGGCTCCCATTGCGCGAAAGATTTTGTGGTCCTTCATGGACAGAAAGATAAGATCCAACTCCATGACCAGTACCATGGGCATAATCAAAACCTGCTTTCCATAAGGCGATACGTGCGAGACTATCAAGATCTTGTCCGCGTGTTCCTTTTGGAAAGCATGCAGTTGAAAGAGCAATCATGCCTTTGAGGACAAGAGTGAAACAGCGTTTCTCTTCTTGGCCAATATTGCCAATTGCTACAGTGCGTGTAACATCTGTTGTGCCATCGCGGTATTGTCCACCTGAATCAATAAGATAAAGTTCACCAGCATTGAGCTTTTTATTTGTTTGGGTTGTTACACGATAATGGACAATAGCACCATTTGCCCCTACTGCTGAGATTGTATCAAAAGAGAGATCTTCAAGTTTTTCTCCCATTTCCTTTGCTGTCGTTATGCGAAATTCTTCTAATTTTTGAGCAGCAGAAATTTCACTTATTGTGCCTAGTGTTTGTTTATCTAACCAAGAAAAAAAACGAGTAAGAGCTACACCATCGCGCAAGTGCGCTTTACGTGCACCATTTAGTTCTGTGCTATTTTTAATGGCACGTGGTAGAGCAGCAGGATCAGTAAGCGTAAGGAAAGACCCGCTTTGTTGTTCGATAACGGTGCGTAATTTTTCGCATGTTAGCCGTGGATCTAAAGCAAAAACTGTTCCTTTTTGAACATAATCTTTGATCTTTGCAATAAGTTGTTCTGGTTCATATAATTTTGCATAATGTTCTAGATATTGTTTCTGTTCTATCTCCAATTTTTTGCTGTTAAGAAATAAAATAGGTGTTTCTTCGATAGGAATGAGGGCAAAGCAAAGGACAAAAGGTGTATTGGATACATCATTGCCACGTATATTGAATGTCCATGCAATAGAGGAGGGGTCTGTGAAAATAAAAGCATCTGCATTGGCTTGCTTGATATTCTGCTGAATTAAGGTCAGCTTTTCATTTGTATCGCGTCCAGCATATTTGAGAGGATGAATTGATAGAGCAGATTGTGGAAATTGTGGTTGATCATGCCAGATAAGGTCAATAAGATTTTGTTGAACTGCTACAAGTTTTCCACCTGCTTTAGTTTCTAATGCGTTTTTTAATGTATCAGTGGCAGTGATGGTGTGGAGCCATGGATCAAAGCCAATAGAAAGCTTTTGCCCATTTTTTTCAAGCCATTGTGAGGGAGGACAAGTTACGAGGTCTTCATAGTCAAAAATGTGTGGATCAGTTTGCTGGCGGACTTGGAGTGTATAGCGTCCATCTGTGAATATAATGGCTTTGTTTTTTAAAATGAGTGCAGTACCCGATGAACCCGTAAAGCCAGTAAGCCAGCTAAGGCGTTGAGCATGTGGGGGAACATATTCTCCTTGATGTTCATCGCTACGCGGAACAAGAAAGCCATCTAGTCCGAGGCGATCAAGTTCTTTACGAAGAGAGGAAATGCGCTCTGCAGCGTGGGCTGGATTTGTTGTTGCCTCAAAAGATTGATACATAACAACGTCCTTTTCATTTATTTTAGATGTATAGTCACCCATCCTTGACGGTGGTATGTTTCAATATGTTTTAAACCCTGCTTTATATAAGCTTCCAACACATGAGCGTGTTGTTCTTCAAGAATTCCAGACAGTATCAGTGATCCACCTTTTTGGAGTGCTTGTACCATTTCTTGTGCAAGTTCAATAAGTGGATTAGCAAGGATATTGGCAACGATAAGATCAAAGGGTGCCCGTGATGCAATTTTATCATGGGAAAAACCCGTTGCTGTAACAGCTGTAATATATTTCTTTACGCCATTGAGTTCGATATTGTGTTGTGCAACTTGAATAGCAATGGGATCAATATCGGATGCAAGTACGCAAACAGGTTTGAGCATTGCGATGCCGATGGCAAGGACACCGCTACCGGTACCAAGATCAAGAACATTTTTTGGATTTTCGTGTTTTATCACTTTGGCAATCATTTCCAAACAACCCGCTGTTGTTCCATGATGTCCGGTACCAAAAGCTTGATTAGCTTCAATTTCAATAGGCAAAACATTGGGTGGAATATCGTTTCGGTTATGGCTTCCGTGTACAAAAAAAGGTCCAGCACGCACAGGTGTTAGTCCTTCAAGGCTTTGTTTAACCCAGTCAATATTGGGTAAAATTTCACGGTTAATTTTTTCAGAATCTATAGAAAGAATGTTTGCAAATTGTTTGGAAGCATTCTCTAAGTTTTCTTTATCCACATAAAGAGAGAGTTCATATACAGCATGTTTTTCATCTATCTCGGTAAGAGCGAGAGGATATCCTTCGTCTTCAAAGGCTTTTTCCATAAGTGTGTAGGACCGCTCTGCTTCATTTTTAGAAGCAGTATAATACAGACGAATTTGCTGTGACATTTTGTTCTTTCTTTTAATCGGCTTTTATTTAGCTTGAGACGAGTTTTTTCAGCTGTTCAATAGCGATATTGTCTTTTATTTCAGTATCGCTCTCTTTGGTGTCATAAGGAATAACACCAGCGAGCTTTCCGCCTTTTTTTAGTAAAAAAATTGCTGCTGTGTGGTTATAAGTGTAATTTCCGTCTGTTCCTAGTACTTTTTCAGCAACGATATTAAAAGAATCTACCATTTTATGAACTTTTTCAGGATCTCCACTAATACCAATAATTTTATTGTTAAAATTACTGAGGTAATTATGGAGCACTTCTGGTGTGTCACGTTCAGGATCAACTGTAACAAACCATATTCCTAATTTATCAGCCTTTGGTCCAAGAGCTGTCAACCATCGGTCGAGATTGATCAGTGTAGTAGGGCAGCTTTCAGGGCACATGGTGAAGCCAAAGAAAATAATTGAAGGCTGGCTTCGAATATCAACTTCGGTGATCGTTTTTCCATTGGAATCAGTGAGTATAAAATCATCCCCCAAGGGTTTATTTCTCAACGCATCATAAATGAAAATGCCTGAAAGAAATATGATTGTTAGCCCGAAGATGCGTATTACATTTTTCATAGTCTGACTCTCTTAGGTGGATCAGAAAATTGTAACATTGGCTGGTTAACTTTGCAATCTCTGTTTCATGGTTGATTTTGTTTTGCTTGTCGGTATGTTTTTTCATGTTATTTACGGAAAAACAATTGGTGAAAGAGAAATGGATATTGAGAAAGATCTTCGGTTCCATAAGAGCGATCCCCGTATTCATACCACAGCACGGTTGCATGGTTGTAAATTGGGACGCTATGTGGAAATCAATGAGAGGGTTGTTTTGCGAGATGTAAGCGTTGGAGATTTTTCTTATTTTGAGCGTAACAGTGAAGCTATTTATGGTGATATTGGGCGTTTTTGTTCTATTGCATCTCATGTCTGTGTCAATGCACTAGAGCATCCCATAGAACGCCTTTCGACGCATAAAATAACCTATCGTCCTAACGAATATTTCCGCTATATGCCGTTAGAGAGTTCCTTTCGTGAAGGACGTTGTGCAAAACGTGTGATCATTGGGCATGATGTATGGATTGGACATGGCGCGGTTATTATGCCCGGGATTACAATTGGACATGGTGCTATCATTGGTGCTAACGCTGTTGTCACAAAAGATATTTTACCTTATACGATTGTTACTGGCGTTCCTGCAAAGCGGTTGCGTATGCGTTTTCCTGACAATGTCATTCAGACACTTTTGGAAATGGCTTGGTGGAATTGGCCGCTTGATAAAATTTACAACGCATTGCCCGATATGCAAAAGCTTCCCATCGAAATTTTTATCGAAAAGTGGAAGTAAGGCTCAAAATAAAATCAAAAAGGGTTCTTCCTTTGGAAAGATGATTTTATTATGTTTCATTAAACCTTGCTTACAAAATTGTCGAGTACACGCTTTTCTCCAGCTTTTTCAAACATAATAGTTAATTTATGATCATCTATTGCTGTGATACGACCATAACCGAACTTTATATGAAAAATCCGATCATTGATTGCAAAATTTGAAGGTGTTTCAGCAACTGATTGAACGAAGGCTTTTCCTTCAATGTTCTTTTGTACACGCTTCTGTTTTAAGGGAGCATAATTATTGTAAAAGGAATTATGATCTTTAAAAGAGGATTTGCCATAACCGCCATAAGATGTTCCCATTTCTATAAATTCTATGTGTTCTGCTGGCAATTCATCTAGGAAACGGGAGGGAAGCGCAGGTTGCCAAAGTCCATGAACTTTTCTATTAGAGACAAACCATATATGCAAATGTTTTTTTGCTCTTGTGAGTCCTACATAGGCTAGTCGCCGTTCTTCTTCTAATCCTAAACGGCCACCTTCATCCAATGAGCGTTGGTGGGGAAAAAGACCTTCTTCCCAACCAGGCAGAAAAACGGTTTCAAATTCAAGCCCTTTTGCTGAATGAAGTGTCATGATGTTGACCGCATCGGTGTTTTCATTATTTTCAGCATCCATCACAAGGGCAACATGTTCTAAAAAGCTGTGAAGGCTTTCAAATTGTTCCATAGAGCGGATCATTTCTTTGAGATTTTCTAACCGTGTTGGTGCTTCTGGGGAGCGATCTTCTTGCCACATAGCTGTGTAGCCTGAATCCTCAAGAATTGTTTCAGCAAGTTCTCTGTGGGGGGTGTATGGCAGCATATTTTGCCAGCGACGAAAGTCTTCAATAATGCTTCGCAAAGCACTGCGTGCTTTGGGCTTCAGCTCATCTGTTTCAATGATTGCTGCTGCAGCAGAAAAAAGAGGAATAGTGCGTGCACGAGCACTCTCATAAAGGGTGCGTAGGGTTGCATCTCCTAAGCCGCGTTTAGGTGTGTTGATAATGCGTTCAAAAGCTAAATCATCTGCTGGTTGGACAACAACGCGTAAATAAGCCATGGCATCACGTATTTCCATTCGTTCATAAAAGCGTGGGCCACCAATGACGCGGTAGTTAAGACCAAGCGTTACAAAACGATCTTCAAATTCACGCATCTGGAATGATGCACGCACTAATATAGCCATATGATTTAATGAATGACCGTTTTGTTGGGCGCGTTCAATTTCTTCTCCAATTGCACGTGCTTCCTCTCCTGAATCCCATGCAGCATGAATTTTTACTTTTTCTTCTTCAGTATTTACTTGATGAGAAAAAAGCGTTTTTCCGAGCCTTTCTTGGTTATGTGAAATGAGATGAGAAGCCGTTTTGAGAATGTGTGATGTTGAGCGATAATTGCGTTCTAAACGAATAATTTTTGCAGGAGGAAAATCTTTTTCAAAACGCAATATATTATCGACTTGAGCACCGCGCCACCCGTAAATAGATTGGTCATCATCACCAACACAACAAAGGTTTACATGTTGTCCTTTGGATTGTTGCGCTAAAAGGCGAAGCCAAAGATATTGTGCTGTATTTGTATCTTGATATTCATCTACAAGAATATAACGAAATTTAGAGTGATATTCGCGAAGAATATCTGGATTATGTTGAAAGATAGAAATTGAATGAAGCAGAAGATCACCGAAATCACAAGCATTAAGAGTTTTTAATCTCTCCTGATAGCTGCGGTAAAGTTTACGTCCCATGCCGTTTCCAAAGGAATGGGCATCACCTTCTGAAATGCGTTCTGGTGAAAGTCCTTGATTTTTCCAAGAATCGATCATCATTGCAAAGCTTCGTGCGGGCCAACGCTTGTCGTCCAATCCTTCAGCTTGAATAAGCTGTTTTAAAAGTCTTACGACATCATCGCTATCAAGAATTGTAAAGTTACTTTTTAAATCAACAAGTTCTGCATGGCGGCGCAAAATTTTTGCACCGGTGGAATGGAAAGTTCCAAGCCAAGGCATGCCTTCAACAATTTCACCAATAAATGCACCAATCCGCATTTTCATTTCGCGTGCTGCTTTGTTGGTGAAAGTTACAGCAAGTATCTGCTTAGGAGAGGCAAGACCGGAGTGCAAAATATGAGAAATGCGGGTCGTTAAAACGCGTGTTTTTCCAGTACCAGCACCCGCAAGAACCAAAAGAGGTCCTTCTGTATTCATGACGGCTTGTTGCTGTTCTGGATTGAGTTGTTCTAAATAATCGGAATCACATTGCGTTTTTTCTTTTGCTCTTCCAGCGTGAATAGGGGGGCCAGAGCTCTTTTCATTGGGAGGTAGAGAGCCATCTTCTTCAAAGAATGGTATGTGATCAAGAAAATTATTCATTATACCTTTTGTGTAGTCTTTTTTTCATCTGAGTGCTAGGTCTAAAAAAGTTTTCTTAAAAAAGCTGCAATATCTTTGGTTGAATTAAGGAAATGGAGATCATCGAAAATGTTACAAACGCTGAGCAAGAACACTTTGAAGTACATAAAGGCGCAATGAAGCGGAAAGATTCACTTGTTGAGGTCTTTTTCTATCAATATCAGTGATAATAAAGGCTAAAGATTGGCCCTTTTTGCGTGCTATGGATTTAAGAATGTCTAGAAATGGTTGTTCTAAAGAGACACTTGTTGCATGTCCATTAATTCGAACAGATATTTTCCGCAAGACCATTTTTGACCAATCAATAGGATTATCTTCGTGCATCGTTTTTACTCTTGTTCGTTGCACCATAAACGATTTTGTTCAAAAAACTTCTGCGTTTTTGAAGATTCTTTTTGCTCGATTTTTTTTTCAGCTTTTGTTCGTCCAAAACGATAGCGATTCTCTTCTGCAAGAACAGCTTGTTTTGCCCGCTTTTTTTGCTTTCGGAATTGACGAAGGTTAATGAGTTCAGTCATAGGCAAGTTTATTTATTTTTTTCGAAAGGAATCTAAAGAAACAACATCAGCACTTTGTTTGGTATCATTGTTTGAGGAGTCTTTATTCGTGCTAAGATTTTCTTTTTTGGGTTTATCCGATAGCATGATAGGCGAAGTTGGAGTATTTTCTAAATTTTTATCTTCTCCAGAGGTAAGGTTTGAGGGTAGATCAAACGCTGCTTCAAATGATGCTATAGGGTCATAAAATATTTGGATAGACGTAAAAGGAATTACTAATTTTTCAGTGATTTCTTTAAAAGAGAGCGTTACTTCAAAAGCCGTTTCCGAGACACTTAAATCTCTGAACTGATGTTGTAATACAATTGTCATTTGTTCAGGGTAACGATTTTTAAGCCGAGAAGAAATTTTAATACCTGGAGCAGTTGTTAGAAAAGTAATAAAAAAATGGTGATTTCCCGGAAGACCTGCTTTGGCAACTTCCAATAAAACTTTACGGATAACCCCGCGAAGTGCATCCTGAACGAGAATATCGTAACGGATTTGATCTTGAACCATCGAAGTTTCTTCCTTTTATTTCACATGGCAGATAAGCGTGCGTAATATTGTGCAATAGAATATCTTTTTAGGCTAGTAATATTTTGCCTACTATGCATTTAAATCAACCGAAAAATAATAAGAAATTTTATGATAAAGAATGTCTGAAAGATCAATCAATAACATTTATAAAAGTGAAGGCTTCTGTTGCCAGGTGCCTCCGAACCCCGCTTAAACCTGCGACGGTTTAAGACTTAAATTGAAACATTCGCACTGCATTAAGCAGCGAGACGTGCTTCCGCATAGTTGTCATTTGCAACTACTCATTTAGTCCGATAACGGTGGTACTATGCCGAGTAAAAGAGCAATCTTTACGCTCTTGTCGATCCTATTTCGCCCCCACCAAAATATAATTTTTTCATTATATTTTGGTGGAGGCGCCGGGTACCGCCCCCGGGTCCAACGAGTTTATTCCATTGTCCATTTATTACCATAGCTGGCAAGCCAGCCCTTTAAATATAGATGAAGAACGTTCTTTAGAAAAGGGGGGGGTTGTTAATATTTTAAATCCTCTAATTATTTATGAAGCTATATGGCGCGGTTGTAAAATACAGCCGCCAATTCTTGGAGAGGAGATGGAGCAAAATGAGCAATGATCTAGCAGATATTAAATTATATGACAAAAATCCCGATGAGGCTGCAATAGAAAGGCTTCGTCATCGCTTAGCGTTAGTGATGAAAAAACAGGATGCATCACTTGTTGCTACATCGGATCCAAAAGAGTTAGAACGCGTTGAAAAATGGGTTCAAGATGTGTTAGGCGCTGATGAGCAGAGGGCTAAAATGGCTGTATCAAAAGTTGCAGAAATGATGTCTGGAGATCGCAGAAAAAGTCGTATGACTTTCTATTATTTGGTAGCCAAACAATTAAACGCACTTGATAAAATTTAAACAATTTTAAAATTCAATTTTGCTCAATAAAAAAAGCCCAAAGAATTTTGGGCTTTTTGTTTAACATCGAAGGTTTAATCGGTTTCGTTTTCTTGAAGATATCCTCCTTTGCTCATATCCGGTATAAAAAGGGTGGCAATGAATGCAATGATCATTACGCCGATTACGTAAAAATAAAACAGTGATTCATGTCCTATATTTTTTAATCCAAGTGCTACGTATTCGGCAGAACCACCAAAGAGTGCATTGCCAATAGCATGAGAGAGACCAACTCCCAGTGCTCGGACTGAAGAGGGAAACATTGCTGATTTTACGACACCAGAGATGGATGTATACATGCTCATAATACAGAGTATTCCAATAATGGTTGATAACGCAATCCATGGATTATGCGCGTAACCGATTATGAGAAGTCCAGGAATCGTAAAGAGAGTAGAGAGTGCACTCCAAAGGATAAGTAAATTTCTTGTCCCAATTTTATCAGCTAGGATACCAAATATGGGTTGGAGTAATATGAAAATAAAGAGTGCCGCGGTCATTACAGTTGTAGCAGTATGTTTATCAAAACCGGTAGTTGTGATCAGATATTTCTGCATATAAGTCGTACAAGTGTAAAATGTGAGAGATCCTCCAGAGGCAAAAAGAACAATTACAAAAAATGCTTTTGTGTGTTTGCTTAGAAGCTCTTTAAGACTCCCAGTGTGTTTTTGAGAGCGGCTTTCTTTGGTAGTTGTTTCATGAAGTGAACGACGTAGATAAAGTACAACGAATGCTCCCAATCCACCAATGGCAAATGGAATACGCCAGCCCCATGTTCTTAATTGATCTTCCGTTAGATAAAGTGCCAGAATGAATATAATAAAACTGGCTAAAAGTTGACCAGTAATAAGCGTACCAGATTGGAAAGAAGCGAAGAGACCGCGGTGTTTTTTAAGGGAAACTTCGCTTATATAAGTTGCAGCTGTACCATATTCACCACCTGCTGAAAGTCCCTGCATCATACGGATTAGGAGAAGAAGAATTGCTGCAGTTCTCCCTAAAGTTTCATAAGTGGGAAGTATGGCAATGAGAAAAGAGCCCCCACACATCATAAGAATAGATATGAGCATCGAGTTTTTGCGTCCATAACGATCAGCAATAAAGCCAAAAAGCCAACTTCCAATTGGGCGCATAAGAAAACCAATAAAGAAGATCCCTGCAGTTTTAAAAAATTGGGTAACAACATCGCCATCTGAAGGGAAAAATTGTGGTGCAAAGTAAATAGATGCAAATGAGTAAACGTAAAAATCATACCACTCTACTAGATTCCCTGATGCGCTAGATATGATAGCGAAGATACGTTTTCTTGTATCATGTTGTACTAAAGTTGTTTCATTTTTCATGAGATGTTCCCTTTTTAAATTTATAGTTGATATTTTCTAACCATAATTGTTTATGATTTCCAGAAAAATTCAATTGTATAATGATTGTTTTTATGAAAACTATTTAAAATAAAATACTTTTTAAGTTTAAATTATTT
>NZ_CADEAJ010000003.1 GCF_902825235.1 Bartonella vinsonii subsp. vinsonii
TAATTATACATATTACTAATGAAAATTATTATTTTCAGAAGAATTAATAAAATAATTTAAATAATTATTCTATTATTTAATAAAAAATGTTTTTGTTTATTAAATATATAAAATAGATAAAAAAATTTTATTTATTTATAGTCTTATATTGCCATATTTATTACATTATTATTTTTATATTTTAGCTAAAATTATATAAATTATTAAAATAACTTATTTTTCATCAAATGCGTAAAAATTGAACATACCGATTTCCTTGTTTCCTCAATTAATGTTTCAACGCGAAGCAAATCAGGCTCCCCAACACTTCTTAACAAAAGATCGCTTAATCCAGGTGGCATCTCATGAGAATCGAGAGAATCATTTAAGCAAAGTCGTATAATTTGGCTTAAATTTGTATAGAGGCTATAGGCATGACGCAAATCAGAAATAAACGACCGTTTAAGAAAACTGTTCGGTAATTGTACTAAAATATCCGCTGTCGTTGCTCCAATTTGAAATACAATTACATGCGTAATAAGGGCAAATTGAGCAATAAACTCCAAGTCTATAATACCACCGGGCATCGTTTTTAAATCCCATCGATTCTTTGGCGGTTTTTCTTTTGCAATCAAAGTACGCATTTCACATACTGCTTTTGTTACATCCTTCCTTTTACGAGGAAACGAAATAATTGTACGAACTTCATTTTCTAATTTTTGTAAAAAGTCAGGATCACCAGCAATACCCCGTGCTCGTGTTAAAGCAAGATGTTCCCATATCCACGCTTCTTGGCGATAATATTTCTTAAAAAATTGAAACGAAACCGCAACAGGCCCCTTATTACCTAACGGCCGCAATCTTAAATCAACGGAATAAAGAACCCCTTGGCTTGTAAGAGTAGATAAAGCAGCAACCAAACGCTGCGTCAAACGCGTGTAATATTGAGAAATATAGAGAGGCTTTTCTCCATCAGATATTTCCGCATCCTCATCATGTTCATAAAGCAAAATAAGATCAATATCCGAACCAGCAGTTAATTCACGACTTCCAAGTTTCCCCATTCCCAGTATGCCAACACGTCCTCCTTTAATGCTGCCATGAAGACGAAAAAATTCCTTTTGAACCGCAGCAAAAGTTTTTGCAATCATAAGGTCAGCAAGCGCGGTAAATGCAAAACCTGCTCTTTCTCCTGTAATTGCACCATTTAAAATTCGAATACCAATCAAAAAACGCTGCTCATCAGCAAAAATCCTTAAATTATCAAGAATTTCTTCATAAGAAGTTACGCCTTCAAGAAAACATTCAAGCCGTTTTTCTAGGTAAATTTTTGTTGGTAATTCTGAAAAAATGCTTGGATCTAACATTCCATCAAAAACATGGGGTTTACGTGTAATAATTTCCGCAAGACGTGGTGCCGCTCCCATAATAAGTACCAACATATCCAAAAGAGAGGGATTAGATTGCAATAAACTAAAAAGCTGAATTCCTGAAGGTAAACCTTGTAAAAAACTATCAAAACACAACATCGCTTCATCGGCGCGTTTTGTCGCACCAAAAGCTTTCAAAAGAGCTGGTGTTAATTCCGTTAATCTCTCACGCGCTTCAGCAGATTGCGTTGCTTTATAACGCCCACAATGGAGTGTACGCATAATACGACAAATATCACTTGCTCTTTCAAAACCTAAACGACTTAATGTTATTAATGTCTCTGGGTCATCTTGTTCACCTGTAAAAACTAAATTGCCAATTTCTAAACCAAGTTCTTGCTCATTCTCAAACAATGCAGCATAATGTTTTTCAACGACCTGAAGCGTTTTTAATAAATCACGAATAAAGCTACTCGCTTCTTGATACCCCATCAAATAGGCAACACTGGTAAATTGAGAAATATCATGGGGGAGAAGATGCGTTTGCTCATCTGCAAGCATCTGAATACGGTGTTCTACATTTCGTAAAAAAGCATAACTTTTTACAAGGCTATCTTTCGTTTTCTCACTGATCCAACCAAGCGTGTGAAGTTCTGCTAACATTGCAACTGTCTGATGTCCACGTAATTGGGGAAAGCGCCCACCAGCAATGAGTTGTTGTGTCTGGACAAAAAACTCAATCTCGCGAATCCCACCTCGCCCTAATTTTATATTATGCCCATAAGCAGCAATTTGACCATAATTTTTGTACGCATGAATTTGACGTTTGATCGAATGAATATCAGCAATAGCAGCATAATCTAAATATTTCCGCCACACATAAGGAAAAAGCTCTTTAAGAAAATAAAAGCCCGCCTTTTTATCGCCAGCAACGGGGCGTGCTTTAATCATAGCTGCTCGCTCCCAATTTTGGCCGCGTCCCTCGTAATAACGCAACGCAGTCCTTACTGGTAAAGCCAGAGGGGTTGAACTAGGATCTGGTCGAAGCCGAAAATCGAGACGAAAAACATATCCCTCCGCTGTACGTTCTTGAATGATACGGATCAAGCGGCGTACCATTTTAGAGAATACATCAACACTCTTAGAAAGATTACCAATATGAGGTGACATTTCATCAATGAAAACAATAAGATCAATATCAGAAGAATAATTAAGTTCTCCTGCTCCCAATTTTCCCATTCCTAAAATGATTAAACCACAGTCTTTTTCAGGATTATCACGACTTGACAAACTTATCTTACCATGATCGTGCGCCTCTCTCAAAAGAAAACGGAGTGCTACACCTAATGCGGCTTCTCCTAAACGTGTTAACCAAGCGCATGAAATTTCGTAAGTAAAAACACCACTCAAATCAGCTAAAGCAATGAGAACATGTGCTTCTTTTTTTTTGCGCCTTAAAGCAGCCATCAATGAAGTTTCCTGTATAGCTTCATTCTTATCAATGGCTGCAATATCATCTATAATTTCGCTTAGTCTTGTTTCTATATCAACATCCAATAAGGGGTTAAGATACGATGGATTGGCGATTAAGACTTCACGCAAAAAAGGAGATAAAGTCATAACCGCCCTTATAAACTCAATTTGTTTTCCCCTCTTTAAAAGAAAGGAAACAAGCGATTCTAACTTTTCTTTCCTTGCTTGTTCTTCAAGGTCTTTCAGCCATTGAGAACCGCTCTCATCAAGGGGGCATAAAGGGAGCAATTGTGTTTTTAAAAAAGCAGCTTTCATCTATATTTCCTTGAAAGGTATTTTACCTTTTTTCTCTTGCATTATACTGCAAGGAAAAACAGCCATAGATATTAAAATAAAATAATGAAGCAGAAATATCTTTAAGGAAATAATAAAACAGCCCTCAATCCTGGATTTGCATTTTCAAGTAAAAGCTCACCACCATGAAGTTTCATAACAGCTTTTGCTATACTTAGACCAATACCAAAACCAGGCTGTGTACGACTTTCTTCAAGGCGAACAAATCGTTCTGTTACTTTTTCACGTTTATCCGCTGCAATTCCTGGACCATTATCGCTCACAACAACCAATAAATGTTCATCCCGATATTCCATCGATAAGCAAACCTTCGCCTCTCTTCCATCTTTAGAGGCATATTTAATTGCATTATCTATAAGATTAAAAATTGATTGCGCAACAAGCTCACGATTTAATTTAAGCTCTTTATCAAATGTATCCCCCAACCGAAGCAAAACACCTGTTTCTTCAGCAAAAGGCTCATAAAGTTCAACGGCATCTTCAAGGATAAGCTTCATATTCATAATCTCAAGATGTTCAATTGCGCTGCTCGCTTCAATGCGTGAAATCATTAAAATGGCATTAAAAGTACGAATAAGTTGATCAGATTCAGCAATAACCCCATCAAGTACTTGACGATATTCAAGCTTTGTCTTTTGCCCAGAAAGTGCTTCCTCAGCACGATTTCTAAGGCGTGTCAGCGGTGTCTTCAGATCATGTGCAATATTGTCAGATACTTGACGCAAACCAATATTTAATTCTTCAATGCGGTCTAGCATAACATTAAGATTAGCGGACAATCGATCAAACTCATCCCCTACCCCAGAAACAGGCAAACGCTCACTGAAATCACCATCCATCAAGCGCTGGGATGCAGCTGTCACATGATCAATCCTTTGCAATGCCCGCCTACCAACAAAAAACCATATGAGTAAAGCCCCTCCAAGCATTGCTGCAAGAGCAATTATAACTGCTTTACGAATAACCACTGCAAAACGTTCTGGTTCATCCAAATCTCGCCCTATAAGAACCTTCATAGCATTAGGCAAATCAACAACAATTGCTAAAGCGCGATGTTCACTTGTTTTGCCATATTCTCCAAAACGTGAATACAAAAAAGAATTTGCAATAAAACCATTATGATTCAAAAGACCTAATTCAATCCGCGCAACATTGCCTGCTAAAATGCGCCCCATAGGATCAGCAACAAGATAAAGAAAAGCCCCAGGTTGTCGCGAACGATAATCGATAGTCCGCATTAATAAAGGAAGCCCACCATAATTATAAGCGTTTTCAATATACTTTAATTCTTCATGGAGAGCCTGCTCGGTTTGCTCCGTTAACAACGAAGCAGAAAATGCCATCATATAAATAGAAAGCCCTATTGCAACTAAGCCAAACAACAAAATATAAAGTGCTGAGAGCCTAAATGCAGTCGTACGTATTACATTGATCAGACGATTCATGTTTTTTTATCTGGTGCTTTCAGCATATATCCAGCTCCACGCACAGTATGGAGAAGTGGGAGATCAAAATCTTTTTCAATTTTTGCTCTTAAACGGGATATATGGACATCAATGACATTTGTTTGCGGATCAAAATGGTAATCCCAAACATTTTCCAAAAGCATAGTGCGTGTAACAACCTGACCAGCATAGCGCATCAAATATTCAAGTAAACGAAATTCTCTTGGTTGCAATATGATATTTCTATCACCCCGTTTTACTGTATGTGCTAACCGATCAAGTTCAAGATTTCCTACGTAATAAACAGTTTCTGCCTCTTTAGGATTTTTCCGCCGCTGCAACACTTCAACACGCGCAAGAAGCTCAGAAAAAGCATAAGGTTTTGTCAAATAGTCATCACCCCCTGCACGTAAACCCGTTACACGATCATTTACTTGCCCTAAAGCTGAAAGGATGAGAACGGGTGTTTCATTGCCTTTAGCACGTAATTCAGAAATAATAGAAAGACCATCACGATGCAAAAGCATCCGATCAACAACCATAACGTCATAACTTTCCGCATCAGCTAAAGCATATCCAGTATCTCCATCATAGGCAACATCAACTGAATGTCCCACCTCCGAAAAAGCTTTCTCGAGATAACGGCCCGTCTCACGATCATCTTCAATAACGAGTATCTTCATAAAACGTATCTCCGTTATTTTATCAAATTGTGTTGTAGGACAGAGATCTACAAAATCTCTGCCCTACAACAAACGAAATGTTATTTTTTGAAAATTGGAAGAGCAACAAAACGATTTTGACCATTTGTTCGCACTTGTAGGAGTATTGCCTTTCGCCCTAGCTTTTGAGCATACTTGATTGTATCGGTAATATCAGAAACCTTTTTAACAGACTTATTATTCACTGTTATAATCACATCACCGGGGCGTATCCCCTTATCTGCAGCGTCTGAATCTGAATCTACATCCGTTACGACCAATCCTATACCATCATCAGAAGGAGCAACAATCAAACCATAATCTTCTAATGTTTCATCTGCATCATTGCGCTTATTTGAATATTTTGAACCCTCTTTCTTTCCTTCATCTTCAGGCATTGAAGCAAGCTTAACTTTTATATTTTCCTCCTTACCGGATCTCCAAATACCCAACGTCACTGTTTCACCTGGTCTAATATTTGCTATACGCTTCGCTAAATCACGCGCATCATTAATTTTTTCACCATTCACTGAAATAATGACATCCCCTGCCTTGATACCAGCCTTTTCTGCTGGTCCTTTTAATGGATCAGTGATTAAAGCACCTTTGTCCTCTTTCAAACCTATTGAGTCTGAAATCTCCTTCGTTACTGGTTGAATCTGAACTCCCAGCCAACCACGCTGAACAGAACCTTTTTCGATAAGTTGTTGCACAACCTGTTTCACTGTCGCTGCCGGAATAGCAAAAGCAATCCCAACATTCCCTCCAGAAGGAGAAAAAATTGCTGTATTAACTCCAACAACCTTTCCATTGAGATCAAAAGTTGGCCCACCAGAATTTCCTCTATTAACAGCGGCATCAATCTGAATAAAATCATCATAGGAACCCGTTCCAATATCACGTCCACGTGCCGAAACAATACCGGCTGTTACAGTGCCACCAAGACCAAATGGATTACCAATAGCAACGACCCAATCACCAACGCGAAGCTTTGTATCATCACCAAAATCAACATAGGAAAATTTTCTTTTGTCGTTCACTTTCAAAACTGCAAGATCAGTTCGTGGATCTGATCCAATGAGCTTAGCATTCAATTCTGTACCATCATCAAGAACAACAGAATAACTGGTGCCATCAGAAATCACATGATTATTGGTTACAATATAACCATCAGATGAAATAAAAAAGCCTGATCCAAAAGCTATAGGACGAAGTCTGTGTGAATGTGATGGAAACTTATTTTTAGGCTTGTCTAAATCATAAAACTCTTTAAAAAATCTTTTCAAAGGATGTTGATCTGGTAACTGGTCGATACCTGGACCACTAAAAAAATTGCTAAAAGACCACTCGTCTTTCTTTTTATTGCTCTTCACTTGCACTGAAACAACCGCAGGTTTTACTTGAGAAACAATATCTGCAAATCCCGGCTGTTGCATGAATGAAGTAAATACAGAATTGGCATGAGCCGCTGTCGTCCACAAGCTTGATCCACATCCACTAAAAAACAGTGCACTTTCCAACGCAGCAGAAAAACTGACTGCGATTAATGTTTTAAAGAAAGTTTTTTTAATCATTTGGTATACACTCCTATTCCATCATATTTTTATCTAGATTGCGATCCCTTATAAAACAGCAGACCTTACCGTTTTCTGTCTAAAATATTAAAGTTTTGTAAGGTTTAAGGTCACAACAACACCTCACTTCTCCATAAGGCTGAATAACTCATTTAAATAACTTGAGTTTTTCTTTATACAACACCTCTTTTAACACAACGATATTTTCGACTGTTTTTTCTTCATTTCCATTCAAAATCATTATTTTTTTGTGCTTTTGCAGTGTCTTATCCTAAAAAATATAGTGCTTGCACCAATAATAAGAATGACCAAAGGCGACAACCATAAAAACCAAGTTGTCTTATTAAATGGCGGTTTCAAGAGAATAAACGCACCATATCGTTCAACAAGAAAATCAATAACTTGCTGATTAGTATGTCCCATTTTCAATCTTTCCCGAATTAAAAATCGTAGATCACGTGCCAAAGAACTCTCTGAATCATCAATGGATTGATTTTGGCAAACCGGACAGCGCAAATGTGACGAGATATCTCGCGCACGCGATTCAAGAACTGTATCCTCTAAAATCTCATCCGGCTCTACTGCTATCACCAACCGCAAAGGAAAAATCATAATTAAAAAAAATAAAGTCCAAAGCAATAGGTTTTTCATCTTAATGTTTTTCCAGAAAATTTAAAGCAATCTCTCCTGTTGTGCGCTTTCATGCGGAACAAATAACCCAAAAGAGAAAGCCCCCCCCCCATAGCCATCATGAATGCCCCTAACCAAACACATATTACGTAAGGCTTCCACCATATATGTAAAACAAGCCCCTGATCATCTATACGTCCTGGTACAATATATAATTGAGATAAGCCATGATTTTGAATACCAACTTCCGTTGTTGACGTATTTTGGCTTGAATAAAATCGTTTTGATGCTGTTACCCTACGCACAGCGCTTTTATTTTCATATACTGTAAAATGAAACTCCATCGTAGAATAATTCGGACCAGCACCATCGCGTACTTCATCCAAATACAAGGTTTTATCCGCTATCGTGACCCTATCTCCTATGTCCATGGTGAGAATACGCTCTTGCCCAAAAGTCGCAACACAGACAATACCAAATAATGTAACACCTAATCCCATATGCGCTATTGCCGCACCAAAAACCGACCATGGTAATCCCATAAATCTTTTAATCCGCACCAATAAAGCTATCTTGCGAGGTCCACTTTTTTCCCAAAGATCAGCTAAACTGCCTAAAAAAACAAAAACTGAAAGTCCAATTCCTAAAGCAGCAAAAATATCACGAAAAGATGCAGCATAAAATGTTATAAAACAGGCTACACAAACTAACGCAAAAACAAACCACAACCGTTCAAAAACTGCAAAAAAATCACCACGTTTCCATGCCATCATTGATCCAAATGGAACCAACAACAACAATAATATCATTAAAGGTCCACAGGTGAGGTTAAAAAAAGGAGCACCTACAGAAATTTTCTGTCCAATGAATGCCTCAATAAAATAAGGGTAGAGCGTACCAACCAATACTGTTGCTGTTATTGTTGTAAGGAACAAATTATTTAAAATAATAAAGCCTTCACGTGAAATTGGTTGGAATAATCGCCCTGTTTGCAAAACAGGTGCACGCAAAGCAAAAAGAAAAAAAGCTCCTCCCATGAAGAAGAATAAAAGTAAAAGGATTGCCCATCCCCGTGCTGGATCAACAGCAAAACTATGAACCGACATTAAAAGACCGGAACGAACAAGAAAAGTCCCCATCAGAGAAAGAGAAAAAGTCAGAAGAGCTAAAAATACAGTCCAACTTTTCAATGTATCCCGCTTTTCAAGAACTATGGTAGAGTGCAAAAGAGCTGTTCCTGAAAGCCATGGCATAAATGAAACATTTTCGACTGGATCCCAAAACCAATACCCCCCCCATCCTAACTCATAATAAGCCCAATAGGACCCAACCATGATACCAAGTGTTAAAAAAATCCAAGAAAGGAGAACCCAAGGGCGAATCCAGTGTGCCCAAATTCTATCGACATGTCCTGTGACTAAGGCAGCTATTGCAAAAGAAAAACAAATTGAAAAACCAACATAGCCTAAATAAAGAAGCGGTGGATGAATTGCTAGGGATATATCTTGTAAAAGAGGATTAAGATCATTCCCCTGTAATGCTGGTGGATTAACACGTAAAAATGGGTTGGATAAAAAAAGAATAAATAAAAGAAAAGCGCTTGTAATCCAACTTTGGCAAATGAGAACGAGTGCCTTAAACTGTTCTGGCAGATGTTGGCTAAAAAACGCCATCAATGTACTAAAAAAAGCGAGGCTTAAAACCCATAACAACATCGACCCTTCGTGGTTTCCCCAAACACCAGTGATTTTATACAATATTGGTTTTTCCGAATGACTATTCTCCACAACATTCAAAACAGAAAAATCAGATACCAAATGTGCATGAACAATAATCAAAAAAGATAAAAGCAATAATGTGAAAGTAATATATGTGAGTGGAACAACCATTTGCTTCAATGAACGCTCCCCCCATAAAATACCAAAAACTGGGAAGAATGCTTGCAATAAACTCACTGCAAAAGCTGCTGATAAAAAAATATGGCCAAGTTCGACAAGCACAATCGAATTATCTCTCCACACTGTGACGTTTGTTCAAGTAACGAGCCGTTTCTTTAGACATATAAGTCTCATCATGTTTTGCTAAAATACGCGTCCCTATAAAAAAACCCTGTTTATCAAAATAACCTTCTACAACAACCCCCTGACCTTCACGAAAAAGATCCGGTAAAACTCCATCAAAAATCACTTTTTCGTGTTTTATGTTATCCGTTACGAAAAAAATAATGCCCCTTTCTCCAACATATTGAACAGTCCCCTTTTCAACGAAACCGCCCAAACGTAAAGAGCGCCCCGTTAGTATATCCTCTCTTATAATTTCAGATGGCGTTCGAAAAAAACTTACCGTATTACGCATTGCATAGATAAGAAGACTTGCTGCAAACGCTATCACGAAACAACATAATAAAATCATCAGCAATCGCTTTTTTTTTCGTTGCTTTAAAATGACTCTCAATGAAGGAGAGTTATGGAACAATTGACTGTTCATAGACATTCTACGAGAATTTTCTTTATAAACACGTTATAAGAGCTTCGCATATCTTATCTATGCACGCAACTTTTTAGTCTAATATCTTCTCCTTCCTAAAGAGCTTCTCAATGCCTTTTTACTTCTTTATAAAATAGTTACTTTTGCTCAAAACTCTCCCTCATCATGCCTTAGTTTATTTTGTCACATCATTCCTTGGTTGTAGTTCTTTCATTTCCTCATCACGTATCTTAAACTACCTAGCGTAACCACTACTTTACTTACTCTTCTGGATTTTTTACTTCTTCTGATTTAATAGTCTGAACTTGCTATAATCATTACTTTTTCAATATTTAATTTGGTAAATTACGTAACTGAGCTATCATGGCTTCAACACGCAATCGTCCTAAAAAATCTTCAGGCATAGTATCAAGAAAATTTTGTAAAAACCGCACTGCCTGCGCAGACTTGCCTTCCTGATGAAGCGCCTCGGCTAATAATAAACGAGGATAAAAATCTTTTGGCGCTAAATCTGCTGCTTTTTGAAAAGCATCTTGTGCTTGTTGTGTTATGATTCCCCCCTCATAACCAACCAATGCCAACCCATACCCAACAAGCCTTGGAGCAGATTCTCCATTCAAGCGAAGCGCATCTAAATAAATATTGACGGCATCTTGAAAATAACCTTCCTCTAGATATCCTACTGCTAATGCATCTGCTAGCTTACCATCATGAGGAGCACGAAAAAAAAGCACTTGTAAACGAACAAGTTGTTCATGCCTACTAAGTGCCTTTGGATCCTTATCCATTAATTCACTAAAAAAATAGCTTTTAACTTTTGGATTACCTGTTAAACTGTAAATGCTCCATGTTATACAAAGAACAAATAAAATACTAAGAGCGTTTAAAATATGTTTTTTCTTATAATGCATGCGGGTCTTGTTAGAGTTAAACGAATAGAGACAGCTTTATAACTATCAATGTTTTCAGCTTTCTGCTCTTTTTCTATTCCATCGCTAGAATATAGTAAAAGAACACTCTTCAGAACAGTGAGAAAAAGTATTATAAAAATAAGTATATCATTTGAGTAGAAACAGGAAAATGAAACAGCATGACCAATCTCTCCTTCTCCCTTGTTTGCAAGAACTGATATAAAATAGAAACGCATTTTCTTATAAAAATCACCGTAAAACTTATCTTTCACTCTTCTCATACGTGTCAATAATACGAAAACAAAATATTTTATTTCTTACCTGAAGGTAATAAAACTTTTGCATATAATCCTCCTAGGTCAGAACGCGATAAAAAAAGACTTCCACCATATTCATTGACCAAATCTGAAACAATCGCTAACCCTAAACCTGTCCCTGGCTTACTTTCATCAAACCGACGCCCCCTTTTTAAAGCTTCATCAATCTTGTCTTCTGCTAAACCAGAGCCATCATCCTCTACGAGAATACTGAAGGATTCTTTTTCTTTAACATTTTCTTCAAAATGACAGGAGATGAGAACTTTTGTGCGCGCCCACTGAGCAGCATTCTCAATCAAATTTCCTACAATTTCCTCTAGATCTTCCTTTTCACCAGAAAAAACAACATTATCAACATCCATAACAAATTGAAACTGCTTTTCAGGGTTAAGTGTTTTCATAACCCGTACCAAACGATCAATCACTCCGCGAACAGATGTTTGATAAATAATACTATCACTCTGTGCTGCAATTCGGGCACGCTGAAGATAATGATTTATTTGAGCTTGCATTATTTGCATTTGCTCTCTCAACACAAAAGCCTGTTCTCCACACATCTTATCAATCTCATTTATAGTCACAGACAGAGGTGTTTTCAACGAATGAGCAAGATTACCAACCTGTGTACGAAACCGTTCAATAATACGCTGATTATTCTTGATGAGTGCATTCATTTCTTGTGCTAGTGGCATAACTTCGCTTACTAAATCCGTATTCACATAATGACTTTTGCCTTCGCGAATATCATTCAATGCTCGTTGGATAAGCTTCAATGGTTGAAAACTAAATAAAACAATAGCGATGTTGATAAGAACACTCCCTATACCAAAACTCCAAAGAAAAATTTGTAAAGTCCGCTTAAATCCCCGTACTTGTGCATGTGCTTCATCAATATTCCCAATAAGGCGAAAACGCGCAATATGATTTTGATTATCCAGAACAACATCACTCTCAATGACTTGTAACTTCTGTCCATTGTTATCTTTTATTCGATAAGAACGAAAGAATTTATTGTCAAAAGGTATATCGACATCACTCGGTGCAAATATTCTTCCTGTTCCCAATGATGGAGATGTCAATCTTCCTTTTAGATTATGTGATAAAGCAATAACTTCCCAATACCATCCCGTTGTTGGATCAGAATAACGAATATCATCAATCCCAACACTTCCCCCCAAATTCCCCTCAGGTGAGACCGTTACTGTTGCAATAAGACTATAAAGTTGGGTAGAAAGAATACGCTCTAAGTTTTGTTCACTTAAGCGCTGATAGAATAAAATACTGACTGCACAAATCGATGAAAGCGAAATAACCACCCAGAATGTTGATAAGATCATAACGCGTAAACTGAGAGATTTACTAACGAAAAAAAATAGCCTCCTAAACCAATTATTCTTTTTTAAAACATTCATTGATCACCTAGCGTTTTCACGCGATAACCCATTCCTCGAATAGTCTCAATCAAATCTACACCAAGCTTTTTACGTAACCGCCCCACAAAAACTTCTACCGTATTCGAATCTTTGTCAAAATCTTGGTCATAAAGATGTTCAGTAAGCTCTGTCCTTGAAACCACTCTATCACAATGATGCATGAGATAGGAAAGAAGTCTGAATTCATAGGATGTCAATTTAATCAATTGATCATTAACAAAAACACGAGAGGTCTTGGTATCCAACAAAACACCACCACAGCATAATGTGCTTGTCGCATGCCCCGTTGCTCGACGAATTAGTGCACGTAACCGCGCCATCACTTCTTCCAAATGAAATGGCTTAACAACATAATCGTCAGCACCTGCATCAATGCCGCACACCTTATCAGACCAACGATCTCGCGCTGTAAGCATTAAAACAGGCATGGAATACCCTTCTTGACGCCACCTTTCAATAACATGAATTCCATCTCTATGTGGCAAACCGATATCGAGAATTACAGCATCATAAGACTCTGTACTTCCTAAAAAGTAAGCCTCTTCACCATCAAAAGCACTATCGGAAACATACCCCGCACTTTTTACAGCTTCCGCTAATTGATGATTGAGATTCCGATCATCTTCAACAATTAAAATACGCATCACAACATCTGCTAAGCCCTAATCAGCGGGAACGGCAACCTCAACACGACGTAACTTTTCACCCTCTCGGGCAGGCACTACGACCACAACCACACATGTATCTCTTCCATCCTTAACAACAGGTGTTGAACGTACCAAAACCCCACTTTTTTGGACAGCAATCTCCCTACCAATTTCAATACACCCAGAAGCTATGACAGAATCCGCACCTAGAAAAACCAATATCATTCCAAAAAAGAAAACTTTTCTCATCATAGATATTTTATACCCTATTCTACCTGAATATAAAATGAATAATGTTTTTTTTGAGTTATTCCAAAACTATACATAAAAACTCATTTTCTTTCTATTTAATAACTTAATAAAGAAATACACTTCTAAAATTTAATAATTTTAAAAATAAAATCTTCTTAATGCTTATACAATCATTATAAAAGCAAAAAACTACATAATTTATATAAGATGAATATAAAATTGTAAGAAATAAATGATCGTAATCCTAAATGAAAATCTTTCTCTGTTATCACTATAGCAAAAAAGTCCTTTTACTCCATATAATCATTATAGATTTATTTGGTTGCATCACTTTGTCACAGGCTCTCTTTCAATGTTTAACTTTTTAAAAAAAAAGAAAGCGCAACACAATAAACTATTCCATAGTCCTAAACTTATTGAAATAGATGCATTGTTCGACACAGCACTTTATCGTATCCGCTCTGCTAACAATTTTTTCTGGTGTAAGGCAAAAATTATCTCACAATGTTTTCATATCCGAGGGTGGAAACGCTTTATAGTAGAAATCCTTGATGAAACACTCACATTAGGGGTGATTGGTTTTACACTTTTCACCATTGTTGGCATATCGGTTCTCGAATTGACAAAAAAAGATTGGTATTCTTTCAAAAAATTCTCCATTCTTTTTCTAGATCGATATGGAAATCCCATCGGTCATCGTGGAACATTACCAGCTGTTTCTGTCCCTGTTGAAGAAATACCTGACTATGTTATTAAAGCGGTTCTTGCGACAGAGGACAGGCGTTTTTTTGATCACTGGGGGATTGATTTACAGGGTCTCACGCGAGCAATTTCACAAAATATGCAGGCTAAAAGTGTAGTTCAAGGTGGTTCAACCCTTACACAACAACTGGCTAAAAATTTGTTTTTAACAAATGAAAGAACAATAACACGCAAAATCAAAGAAGCTTATCTTGCCCTTTGGTTAGAAGCAAACTTCAGCAAAAAACAGATTTTACAACTTTATCTTGACCGAGCCTATATGGGTGGAAACAATTTTGGTATGGCAGCTGCTGCAAAATTTTATTTTGGCAAAGACATACGCAATCTCTCCCTTAGTGAATCCGCTATGTTAGCAGGACTCTTCAAAGCTCCAACCAAATACGCGCCTCATAGTCATCTCTTTGCTGCCCAAACACGGGCCAACGTGGTACTCTCTAATCTTGTTAACAGTGGATTCATGACAGAGAGCCAAGTTATTAACGCTCATCGTCATCCTGCCAAGCCTGTTACAAAAATAAAAAATACGCAACCTGATTATTTTCTTGATTGGGTCTTCGATGAAATCAAAAAAATGCATGATCAACTTCCCAGCCATAATTTGATCATTCAAACCACTCTTGATCCTGATATTCAAAAAGCAGCAGAAGAAGCAATCGCCTATCATTTACATCAATACGGTCAACAATATCGTGCAACACAAGCCGCCACTGTCATACTTGATAATAACGGAGCTGTCTGTGCAATGGTTGGAGGACTGGATTATAGCAAAAGTCAATTTAACAGAGCAACACAAGGCGGTCGGCAACCTGGTTCTTCATTTAAACCTTATGTTTACGCAGCCGCAATGGAGCATGGTTTGTCCCCCTCAACAATAGTCTTAGACGCCCCCATCAATTGGGGAGGTTGGACACCTAAAAATAATTCTGGTCATTATCTTGGTAAAATCGATTTGGCCACGGCTTTAGCCTTTTCTATCAATACAGTACCTGTCTATCTTACCTATCAATATCTTAACCGCGATACCCAACCTATCATCAATCTCATTAAAAGTATGGATATTCATGCGCATATTTTATCACACAAAACAATGGTTCTGGGCACATCCAATATGACTCCCATGGATCAAGCAACTGGTTTTAATGTCTTTGCTAATGGAGGCATGGCTGGAAATCGCCACGGTTTTACGCAAATCAGAACAACAGATGGACAGGTTGTGTGGGACTTCGAGCATAACGGTCATAAACCACATCGGGTTCTCAGTGAACAATCAGCAGCTTATATGAACCAAATGATGGTTGGTGTCACCACACGAGGATCCGGTAAACGTGCTGCTCTCCCTATGACTCTTGTTGCCGGAAAAACCGGAACATCACAATCCTATCGTGATGCTTGGTTTGTTGGCTTTACAGGTAATTATACTGGAGCTGTATGGATGGGAAATGATAATTTTTCGCCGATGAATCGTGCTTTTGGTGGTGGTGTCCCTGCTATGATATGGCATAATATCATGCTCCACGCACACCAAAATATCATGCTCAAACAACTCTATGGTGTTAAAGATTCTCTCCTCCCTTATCAACCACCAACAACTCCCTCCCAAAATGATTCCGATCTCGCACCTCAAATACCCTATACGCTCTCTCCTGAAACATTGAATATTGTGCGTCTGATTAACAAGGATCTGAAAAAATCATCTCCAATCTCTTTAAAGTTGAAAACTATGGGAGCTTTAACCCATTGAATTCGAAATATTCTATAATGTTCGTCTATATTGTTCTTCCCTTGTTTATCTTGGTTTTTTCCATTTTATGTGGAACAGTGAGTGTTAATTATGTGCTCAATTCTTTTCATAATTTTGAACGTTTCACAATTGGAGAATGGAGCGCTTATCCTCAAGTAGGAACGGCCAACACTGATCCTTATACTCGTGCACACACTGCCAAACGAGGTGATATTTCACTCGGAAGCACAGAAGGGCTCATTTTCCAAATTTGGAAAGATAACCACGGGCATCCGCTACACCCTCATTGCCATTACTTACTCAAAGGACACATCCCTGAAGCCCGCCTCTTTACACTTTATACAGCTGACAGATCACTCAAACCATATACGTCCGCAAAAGAAATCCCTTTCGAACTCTATACTGACAATATTATCTATGAAAGTGATGGTTCATTCCGCATTAATATCTCATCAACACCGCAAATCGGTAATTGGCTTGCAGTGGTTAGTCAAAAAGAATTCGGACTTATTCTGACCCTATACGATACCCCCATCATCTCCGCAACGGCATTGCAAAAACTCACCATGCCAATTTTAGAACAAATCCCATCAGGACAAAAAAACTGTGACTAGATTCATTCACGCAGCACTTCTTGCCGGCATTGGTGCTATTATCGTTCATATTGGCGTTTTATTTCTGATACCTTATTGGACACAAAATAATATATGGACAGAGCTTAAAAAATCAGGAGCTCCTTATCACTTTGTTGACTTGGATGCTCGTAATCCTATTCAACGGGTTACTGATCCGTTCTTTCTTCTTAAAGTCTGCAGATTTGATCTCGAAAATGGTCCCGTTCATTTAAAGGCTTTAAAAACAACACAATTTTGGTCATTAGCAGCCTATACATACGACGGAAATATTTTCTATAGCCTTAATGACCGAACTGCCCCTCATGCTACACTCGATCTCATCATTGGAAAACCAATACAAATCATAGAGTTTAAACAGTCAAAAATGAAAAACAATCGTAATTCCGTTTTAGTTGCTAAAAATTTGAATAAAGGTTTTGCGCTCTTACGCATTTTTGCTCCTTCTTTACTTGAAAAGAAAAAAAGCGAAGAGTTCTTTTCATCGGCCACCTGTCGCATATTTAATGGATAAAAGCACAATGATCTCTCCCTATACAAATGCTTGCTTTGTATTAAGGGTAAACAAAAATATATCAAAATGGTTATTTAAAACCTCAATCAATCGAATATCAGAATGAGAAAGCAACTTCTAAACATCTCTTTTTGATTGAAATAAAAGGAGATCTTTTGTTGCATATCATCATATCCGATAAGAAAAAAACTTCTCATAAAATTAGGCCTATTATCATAAACTATGAGGGAATAATTATTCCTCTCAATGAATTTGCCAAAATAATTATGAGAAATTGATAGAGCATCATGCGTCCTTGATCTCAAAAATAAGTGCTTTACTTTTGTCGTATGACCAGAATTTTTTTGTAAGATATGAAATCTGAAGAGAATTTTGCTTATGGTTCATAGTTGAGGGAAAAAGAGAACTTCATGAAAAAAAAATATGTTCGGCTAATTTCAAGAGCGGCAGTATGGTCTCCTCGTTTTGGTGGATTGGCATTCTTTATTTTGTTATTTTCAATGCTTTTACAGCGCTTTTCTGTAATTCATATTGTTGATTTTATCATTTTAATTGTCATTTCTGCCGGCTGTGTTATTGTTTCTCTTTCTCTTGCTGTAAAAGCACTTTACAGTTTGTGGGTGTTTGGTGCTTTAGGAGGAATGAAAGCTTTAAAAGGGATCATTTATTCATTAATAACTGCTACACCATTGATGTTATTTTTTGGACTTTGGTTTACCTCACCGGCTCTTTACGATATTTCTACCGACACACAAAGCCCGCCAGCTTTTTTTCGCACAATACGCCCCAGCGATGCTTTGCCACTTAAGAGTGTTTTAACCGAACAAACAGCTGTACAGATGTCCTCATGGCCGGAAATGTCAGGACGTCGTTATGATGGCTCACCTGATCGTATTCGCAATTCGGTTCTCAATGTCTTAGCTGCTCATGATTGGCCTATTGTCGCACAACGGGAATTTAAAGGAAAAGAAGATGAAATTTATATTGAAACAATGGCAAAGACTTTTTACCTTGGCTTTATTTCGGACATTGTCATTCGTTTAACTGATGAAGGGGGTACAACTTTTGTTGATATGCGTTCTGCTTCGCGTTATTTGCCAAGAGATTTGGGAACAAATGCTGCTTTTATTATCGATTTTATGGATGCACTTGATACAGAAGTCGCTTCCCTCCCCCTTTCTCAAGATGATGAATAACAATCAAGAGAGATAAGGCATTTTATGTCCATAACAATTGCCTATTTTTCAATAAATATGATACATAAGCAAACAATCACTTTTCAAAAACTATAAACTGATAATCTTTATACAAAAGATAATAATCTCAAAACAACACATGCTTGAAATAATTAAAAATATTTAAAATAGGAAATAAAAAACAGAATTCTTTATGATAATACTGATTTAAAGTATCTATCCCAATGTAATCATTAAACATTTTTTAAAGATAATAAATAATCATTTTTCATATAAATAACGTATACAAATAAAAACTGTTATAGAAAGTAATATAACAAATATAATGAAAAAAAATGTTCTTAAAAAAAATTTTTCACAATTTCTTTGTTACTATAACCTTTAGATTTATAATATGAAAACAATGTATAGAAAAATATAAATAAAGCACCTATAGAAAATAATAATTCTACAATAATACGAATAAGCTCATTCATAAAAAAAATCCAAATTAAATATATAATTTTGTAAAATTATGCACCTAAACTTTCCTGTCAAGTTTGTAGACACATAATTATGCCTACAAGCTTGTTCATTTTAGAAATATCTGCTGATTTTTATATTAGCGATAACACCCATAGATTGTATTTCCTATACCTGTGGCAAATCCTACTGTAGAGCCAACTCCTCCTAATGATAGACCTTCCATAGCGCCTATTGGTCCTCCGACTGACCACCCCATAAGTCCACCAACTACCACTCCCATATCATGTCCCGTATGTCCCATTGAAAAATCCTGCAGAGAGATAATCTCCAACAGTACACCCATGTGTTAAGCCTCTCCTTGCCTATTTTACGCCGTTGGCAAGTAGGAGAACTGTTCACACGAATCGGAGAAGTTGATACAATTCGTGGTTTTTTAACAGGAACCATTGCAACAACCGTCCTGAATGTTCTTTTTGCTATCATTTATCTCGCAGCACTCTTTTCCATTAGTCCGAAACTTACCTTTATTGTCCTTATTATTTTACCCTTGCAAATGAGTTCTTTAGCGTTGGTCGGTCCCTTCTTGCGCCGCCAATTACGCCGTACTTTCACTCTGCAAGCTGCTCATAAATCGCGCCTTATTGAAAGTTTTACCAATCTTGAAGCCATTAAAGCACACGTAAAAGAAGCTGCTCATACGATACGCATGCAAGAAACTTTAGCCCGTAGTTTAGATCAAAGCCTTACAACCGTAAATTGCATCTTCTCAATGGAGCCATGAGTCATGTTTTTGGTGATCTTTTCACTATTTTTATTATCTTTTTTGGTGCTCAAGCAGTTCTTCAAAACCAGATTACGCTAGGGCAACTTATTGCCTTTCATCTCCTCGCTGGCAACGTTTCTGGTCCTATCTTAAGCCTTGCATCCCTATGGGAAGAATGGCAACACTTAAAAATCTCTCGTCTTCGTTTGGGCGATATTCTTAACTCCCCTCCAGAATGGGAAGAAGAAAAGCCGCCTCTTCAACTCAGCGCTCCTCCTCATCTTGAAGCTAAGAATATCTGTTTTTCTTATGGAGAGAAGCCCATTATCAAGCATCTTGATGTCTGTTTACAACCTGGGCAACCAATTATGTTACTTGGTCCTTCAGGATGTGGAAAAACAACCTTGGCTAAACTCCTTTGTGGTCTCTATCCTCCTACAAGCGGGCAGATATTGATTAACGCACAACCTTTACAAAATTTTGATGTCCGTAGCGTGCGTAAAACAATCGCGTATTTTTCCCAAAATCCTTGCCTTTTTTCCGGAACCATTCTTGAAAATATGCTTCTTGCTAAACCAGATGCCACTAAAGATGAAATCGATGTTGCACTATATGTTAGTGCCTGCCATGATTTGATTGCTCAGTTGCCTCAAGGACTGGATACCCAAGTGGGTGAGCAAGGAGGATTTTTATCAGGTGGTCAACGCCAACGTTTGGCTTTGGCTTGTTTTTTTCTCATAAACCCAAGCCTTCTTATTTTGGATGAGCCAACCTCCGCATTGGATGACACTGTCAGTGCACAGATTGTTGAGCATTTATATCAGCTTTCGCAAGAGCGCATCGTTCTCGTCATTACCCACAAACGTGACCTCTTTCCTCAGCACGCAACCGTCTTAAACTTCACTGATCTGGAGGTAAAAAATGGCGGATAAAACACCTTGTTTACGCCCTTTGTCACCAACGCTTCATATGGTGGTTGCTGTTTTGATTGCCTTATTTCTCTTTATTGTGATCGGAAGCTTTATCGCAAAAAAAGAGATTGTTGCACGGGGGCAAGGAAGTGTTATTCCCACCGCTTACGTTCAGCTGGTCCAAGCACAAAATACAGGTCGCATTGAGAGAATTCTTGTAAAAGAAGGGCAATTTGTTCATCAAGGTGATCTCCTTATTCAATTAGATCAGCGCGAAGCCATTAATGAACGCGCACGTGTTCAAGCAGATATCGAACAGCAGACTCTTCAAGCACAAATCGCAGCAGCTATTTTAACAGCTTTGAGTGAAAGTGATCCTTTGGATAAAGACTTTGTCAGCAAAGGTCTTGCCTATCTGCCAGTTCCTCCTTCTAGCAATAAGACTGCAAGAATAGAAGGGGAAAAACTCATTAGCGCTACCCTTCAATCTCTCCAAGATAAATTAAGAGCACTAAAAGCACAAGCGGACCGTGTCGAGCGCAGCGGTGCAACACAACATGCGCAATTAGATAGGCTGGAAGATGATCGTCAATTAAGCCAAGGAAAATTAAAAGCTGCAAAAAGCCTGATGGAAACAAAAGTCATCAGCCAAGCTCTTTATTTAGAGCGTTTACATGATCTTAAAAATGTAGAGCATGAGATTTTAACTAATCAAAGGCGCTTGGAAGAAAATGCTGCCGAAATAAACACCCTCCAGCAACAACGACAAAGCCTCATTTCCGATGAAGTCGCCCGATATCGTCAGCTTTCGCGTGAAACAGAACTGAATCTTCAAGGATTAAAAGCAAAGCTTGATAGCACTCAATACCGCCTTGACCATTTATCACTCTATGCCCCTGTTGATGGTCGTATTGATGATTTAAGTATCCACACTTTGGGTGGTTTTGTCGAAGCTGGAAAAACTCTCATGCGTATTGTTCTAGGCGCAGGAGGTCTCATTGTTGAAGCGTTTTTTGATAACCGTGATATTGGCTTTTTAGAAAAGGGCCAACGTGCTTATATAAAGTTTTCCGCCTTTCCGCCTGAACGTTTTGGTGTTATCTATGGTACAGTTGTTAATGTGGGCGCTACAGCACGCTATGATAAAGAAGTTAATGGTGCCTATGCTGTTTTGATCAAAATTGATCAAGATTATATTAGTTTGAATGGTAAACAGCTTAAATTTATCCCAGGCATGACCGTGACAGCCGATGTCATTACAGCAAAACGGCGTCTCATTTCCTATTTCTTTGAACCTATCACTAAAATTTTAGAACAATCCCTACAGGAAAGATAATGTGTGCAAATGAAAACTCTTCACCACCACTCATAGACCCTCTTACAGCCTTAGGAGCTATGATGGTTTTAATGCTTCAATCCCCCTTACACCGCCGCTGGCGGATTTGGGATATTGAATTCAATATAGGATCAGCCTTACGAACTGGGCAGTATAGGCTCTATAAAAATGAGCGTGGAGAATTTTGCGCCTTTGTCACTTGGGCTTTTTTAGATGAAAAAAATCATCAATCTATGCTTGAAAAAGGAGAGCTTTTGTCCAATGCCGATTGGCAAAGTGGAGAATATATGTGGTTCATTGATTATGTAGCACCACACGGTAATACTGCTGTTATCGTACGCGATATGCAATGGCATGTATTCCCTCATCAGCAGTATTTTTATGCTGTCCGACATAATGAGGACGGTGGAATACGGAAAATTACCCGCTGGTGTTGCTATAGAGCGAAAAAACCATCCAAGTAGCTTTCTAGCCCAAGTAACGAGAACATTTATCCCTCCCTTCCAGACGCTCTCATGAATTAAAACCTCCAAGAATCATTTTTAAAAATATTTGTCTAAACTGCACTCAACATTCGCCAAAGCGCTTTGGGAATGGCTTCGTTTGGAGGCCCTCTGCTCTGAAATTATCAGCTCTCTTTCTTAATTTCTCCTTATTATTCGTGTTTTAGTGCACCTTGGTTTTTTTAAAATTATACAATTTAAGTGCATAGAAACAAATAATAAGCCAAATAATCCAACTAAAACCTACAATCAAAACTGGCCGTGTATCATCAAAAAAACATAACAAAATAAAAATAAAAACCATAAACAAAATAGAAAAAATCGATCCTATAGGCCAAAAGGGAATTGGAAATTTTAAACCGCCCTGCTCTTCTTTGGACATTTTAAGCCGCATAAAAACCTGCGAAAGTAAAATCATCATCCAAACGAAAACCGTTGCAAATGTTGCCATTGCTGCAATGAGAAAGAAAAGTCCCTCATGGTAAAAATAATTAAGGACAACACCAAGAAGGAAAATGACAAAGATTAATAAAATCACAAAAATTGGTACACCGTTTTTTGATAAATATTGAAACCTCTTTAAAGCATAACCTTCCTGTGATAGCCCGTGTATCATACGACAAGCACCATACATTCCACTATTCATCGCCGAAATAGCCGCTGTAACAACAACAATGTTTAGAATATTTGCGGCGGATGAAATCCCAAGATTTTCAAAAATTGAAACAAAAGGACTGTCCATAAGGCCTATTTTATTCCAAGGATAAAGTGACATTAAAATAGCTAAAGTCATGATATAAAATAGTAAAATACGAACTGGAGTGGAATTAATTGCCTTTGAGATCGTTTGAGGAGGATTTTGCACTTCCATCACTGCCATCCCTATGATCTCTATACCACCAAACGCAAAGACAACAACGCTAAAACAGGCTAAAAAACCAAACCAGCCATTAGGAAATATACCACCATTTTTCCACAAATTCTGGATACTCACAGTAGAGGAATTTGTACCTGTATCCCAACCCCACAAAATAACTGCTATCCCTAAAACAATCATCGCAATAATCGCAATAATTTTAATGGAAGACAACCAAAACTCTAGTTCACCATATACTTCTACCGCTGCTAAATTAATTCCAGTAATGATCAGTGTAATGCTAAGTGCCCATATCCAAGGTGCAACATCAGGATACCAAAATCCCATATAAGTCGCAAAAGCTGTGATATCAGCCAAACCAACAAGGATCATCTCAAATACATACGTCCACCCCGTTAAAAAACCAGCCAATGGTGATATATAATTTGCAGCATAACGGGCAAAAGAACCTGGCAGTGGATTATGAATAATCATTTCACCCAAAGCCCGCATAACCATAAAAATAGCTAAACCCGCAATACAATAAGCAATCAAAACACTTGGACCGGCAAGCTTAATTGCTTGAGCAGAACCGTAAAAAAGACCTGTTCCAATAGCAGAGCCAAGAGCTAAAAAAATAATTTGGCGCTTGCTCATACCTCGCTTCAGTTCATTTGTTCCCATTTCTTTCTTTCTTCACTGAAATGTTGACCAAAACTCATACCTCAACACCAGCTTTATGATCAATAAAGTTTCATGTTTCTCTCACCAATATATTGTAAAAAAGCACTGAACAATGCCTAGGCAGATACTCTATCTTAAACAATGAAAAAATGCTTTTATTGTGAATAATTTAGATTTTTTTATAGCCTGAAATTTTGTATCATTTTCTTTAGATCAAGTGATAATAAATTTTTCAATAATTGTCATTGAATTCATTTTTACAATCTCTCTTTTTCTACAAAAAACATATCAGCTTTAATGCAGCATCACTCCTCATACTTTCTTTTCAGTTATTGAAATAAAAGCTTAAAACTCGTACTGCTATATCTTAAAAGAAAATACATTCAATTTTTTAGTGATTTGAAAAAAACTCTCTCTTCCTTTTTGAGCTTATAATAATCATAAACTATACATAATGGCGCATGAATAAACTTCTAAAACCAATTAAAAAATTTATTCAATGATAAAGTGAATCGCGCCAATCTTCAAAGGCTTGAGAGAGTGCAGCCCCAGCCCATCTCTTAAGAACTCTAACCGCCTTAAATGCCAGTCTTCCAAGGAAAAAAACTATTGCAGAAAAAACGGCCTTTTCAATCTGTTGTCCAATAATAGATCTACGACTTTCTCCGGTATTTTGATCTGAAATACGCTAACAGCTCTATTTTTTACCTGAAAAAAAATATCTTTCTCTTGTGCTACCATAGCAATAACAGCACCCCTTTAAGTTCTCCCTTTCCAAAGATTTGCATTAACCTCCACAATTTGCGCAAACAAAAAAATAACGGTTATTAAAATACATAGTATGCTATTTTTAAACATTTGTTTTCTCTTCGTTTTGATTTAAAAAATATAAAACTACAAAGTATTTTTAAAAAATAACAAACAATAAATAATTTTATTTTATAAAATTCACATAATAAACTTCGTATAATGATAAAATATAATCTGTATTTGTATCTATAATACACTAAAAAAATACAAAAAATTGCTTTCTACAATATTATCTTTCATAAGCTTTTATTGATAATATCAGACCACTATGAAATACAATATTCAGAAAATAATTGGACACATATCTCTTTAAATATTCAAATACATTCTTGCTTTCTCTCAAATTTCTATGAAAATCTATGAGAATTTAAAAATTAAATGCCTCTTCTTCATTATTGGTCTTAAAACCGTATTATTTTGATTCTAATTGAGGAAAAATTGTTTTCGGTAATATAGATAATAAATACCCTTCACGCACCAGAATGTGCGCCTTATGAAGATCTGGAGCCAGATAGCGATCTTCCTTAAGAGTGTCAATATTTTTACGTAAATATTCCATAACAGACTGCAAGAAAGAGCTTGTTTTTAAAGATGCACGATATTCTATCCCTTGTGCTGCAACAAGCGTTTCAATGCCAATGATAGTAAAAAGATTTTCACTCATTGCTAATAACCGACGAGCACCATGGCAAGCCATTGAAACATGATCTTCCTGATTTGCTGAAGTTGGTGTTGAATCAACCGAAGCAGGATGTGCCATTTGTTTATTTTCAGACATTAAAGCAGCTGAAGTTACTTCAGCAATCATAAAACCTGAATTAAGACCCGCATTTTGTGCCAAAAAAGCTGGAAGTCCATAAGAGACTGCTGGATCAACCATAAGAGCAATACGCCTTTGAGAAATAGAACCTATCTCACATAAAGCAAGAGCAATCTGATCGGCAGCAAATGCTACAGGTTCAGCATGAAAATTTCCACCTGATACAACCTCACCATCACTTAAAATCAACGGATTATCTGTAACCGCATTTGCTTCAATAATGAGTGTTTTTGCTGCTGCAAGAAGAATATCAAAACAAGCACCCATAACCTGTGGTTGGCAACGTATACAGTAAGGATCTTGTACACGATCATCACCACGCAAATGTGCAGCTCGAATTTCTGAATCCTCTAAAAGCTTTTCTAATGTTTGCGATACAGCAATCTGCCCATAATGGCCCCGTAAAGTATGAATATCAGAATGAAACGGTGCCGTTGATCCCATGATAGCATCTGTTGTTAATGCTCCAGCAAGAAGCCCACCACACAATGCACGATGACTATGAAAAAGACCAGCAAGAGCAAGTGCGGTTGATGTTTGAGTACCATTGATAAGCGCTAAACCTTCTTTTGCTTCTAAAATAATGGGAGACAACCCTGCTTTCTTCAGAGCGGACTCCCCACTCATGCGAATATTTTGAAAGAACGCTTCTCCCTCTCCCATCATAACAGCAGCCATATGAGAAAGTGGGGCAAGATCACCTGATGCACCAACAGATCCCTTTTCAGGGATAACAGGAATAACGCCTTTCTCAAGCATATTTTCTAGCAAATGTATCAACTCTAAACGAACACCAGAAGCCCCTCTCCCTAAAGAAAGAAGTTTTAGTGTCATCATTAAACGCACTATATTTTCAGCTAAAGGTTCTCCCACACCACAACAATGTGACAAAATAAGATTTCTTTGTAAAAGAGCTACATCATTTGCATCAATTTTAACCGACGCCAATTTGCCAAAACCAGTGTTGATGCCATAAACTGGCTTACTTCCAGCAGAAATTTCCGCAATGCGTTCTGCTCCCTTCCTGATAGCGGGGTGCGTATCATCGTGGAGTTTACTCACTTCGCCATTGAAATAAATAGTCTCAAGTTCTCTAAGCGTTACCTCACCCGGTTTTAGTATAATAGTCATAATTTTCTTTCTTCTTTATAGATTAAATATAATACTTAGCATTCTTGACCTTTCTATAAAACAAAAAAGATATGGCTTCTCTTTAGAAGAATTAAAATCTTCAAGATAAATAAATTCTGCTTATTTTTTAATTATAACAACAAGATCAACCCTTTACCTTTTTAAGCACCACTTTATCAGAAAAATCCTTTATGCATCCTTTCCCAGCTTGAGATAGGATACGCTTTTTATTGTTTGAGAATTCTGTCGTGTATTTTCTGTGTTCCGAACTTCCCTTCAGGATACTTGAAATCCTGTTGATTAATTTATTACAAATATAAATATTTTATTTATGTATAATAAAAATAATGTTTAAAGTATAAATAATAGTTTATTAAAAATAATATATCATCTAACGAAGCAGTTATGATAATGAAAAACTCATCTATGATATATATTTGAGAATTTATAGATTTTTTCTATATTAATTTTATAGGAATGTAACATAAATAGATAAGCTCAATTATATAATAAATTTATCTAAAATATATAAATGAAAATTATGAATGCCGACAAACTATAACTTTTATAGCTATTACAAACTGTTTAATGATATTACAAAATATACAATACCAATAGTATAAATCGATACCATTTTACGAATATTTTTATAATAATATTCTCTTAAGTAGATAACAAAATACAGTTTTTATATTTCAATCCATTTCTTAAGTAATAAAGTAAAATGGCTTTACGTGATAAATTTTTTTATTGCTCATTTTTATTTAAATGCAAAGAACGCGAAAGAAAAGATTACACAAACAGAAAAAATTTTAATTCGCTAACATCATTTATTTATCTGTACATAACGAATCAATATTCCCTATAACCATTTCACTAAAAATAGTTTTGCTTTTCTTAGATAATATTATTACATGATACAAAATGGAATTGAAAAGTTTGGTGCACCCGACAGAATTCGAATCTGTGACCTCTGCCTTCGGAGGGCAGCGCTCTATCCAGCTGAGCTACGGGTGCGTATAACTGAACAGTGACCTTTTAACTGATCATACTCTCAGCTTCAATGAAGAATTATCATTCTTTTAAAAATACTTGTTTATGGTTTATATCCCCACACAATCTTTTCGCGCTATTCTGCTATGATAAATGAGCTTAAACAGATTGCTTTTTATACAGCTTCAAAATTCCCCCAAAATGCGCTAAAAATAAATTGTGAATATCAGGATAATTCTTAATGATGACATTACCAAACCGCTTTCATTTTATTTCCTCTGAAACTGAGGAGGCTATCAAAGCTACTCATAAATTAATTTCTGTTTACGGTCATTCTTCGCTGAAAGAAGCTGATGTTGTTGTTGCAATCGGTGGCGATGGAACAATGTTACAAACAGTGCGGGACGTTATGAATACTGGAAAACCTATTTACGGTATGAATCAAGGCTCTGTAGGATTTCTTATGAATGAATTTCATGAAAAAGAATTGCCAACCCGTATTGCGACCGCACATAAAAAAGAAATCCATCCTCTGCGTATGATTGCAGAAGCTGAATGTCAAGGAACTATTGAAGCTCTAGCAATTAATGAAGTCTCTCTGTTTCGTCAATCTTATCAAGCAGCTAAAATTCGTATTAGTATTGATAATAAGGTACGCATGGAACAGTTAAGTTGCGATGGTATCCTTGTTGCTACACCAGCAGGTTCTACTGCATATAATTTATCAGCACAAGGACCTATTTTGCCCCTTATGGCCCCACTTATGGCACTCACTCCCGTTAGTCCTTTTCGCCCACGTCGCTGGCATGGAGCATTGCTTCCCAATACGGCAACCGTACGCTTTGATATGCTCGAACCGGACAAACGCCCCGTAAATGCCGCAGCCGATAATGTTGAAGTAAAATCTGTCCATTCAGTTACTATTTCAACAGCACAAGAAGTAACAGCCTCAATCCTTTTTGACTCTAACCATTCATGGGATGAACGGATTTTATCTGAACAATTTCGCTATTAATTATTGTATTATACCTTCTATACGTATATGGCTGTTATAGTTGACTTTTTTGTGAAAGCACCTTAACCCTCTAAACGAGAGTAAACTCCTTAATCTTACGGATAGTTTGGATAACGAAATTAAAATCACAGAGCAATTGATAGAAAAATGACACCATCTTTAAAGAGTTTTGATGATTTAGGTCTTTCGACAAAGGTTATCAAAGCAGTAAAATCAGCAGGGTATACAGTTCCAACGCCTATTCAGAGTGGAACAATTCCCCACGTCCTTCAAAGAAAAGATGTTCTAGGAATCGCTCAAACAGGAACGGGAAAAACAGCCTCTTTCGTTTTGCCTATGCTCACACTCCTTGAAAAAGGCCGTGCAAGAGCCCGAATGCCTCGGACTCTCATCTTAGAGCCAACACGGGAGCTTGCAGCCCAAGTTGAAGAAAATTTCGATAAATACGGCATAAATCATCGTTTGAATGTTGCACTTCTGATTGGTGGCGTTTCTTTTGAACAGCAAGATCGTAAACTTGAACGGGGAGCCGATGTCCTTATAGCAACACCAGGACGCCTTCTTGATCATTTCGAACGCGGTAAATTGCTCATGATGGGTGTTGAAATTCTTGTTATTGATGAAGCTGATCGCATGTTGGATATGGGGTTTATTCCTGATATTGAACGTATCTGTAAACTAACCCCTTTTACGCGTCAGACTTTATTCTTTTCTGCAACAATGGCGCCAGAAATCAGCAAATTAACACAGCAATTTTTACATTCTCCTGTCTCTGTTGAAGTTACAAAAGCATCTTCAACTGCGACCACAATTACACAGCGCCTTGTGAAATCCGGAAATAATTCATGGGATAAAAGAGCTGTTTTGCGAGAACTTATCCAGAATGAAGGCGATGAACTAAAAAATGCTATTATTTTTTGTAATCGAAAGAAAGATATCTCTGAACTTTTTAGATCGCTCGTCAGACATAATTTTAGTGTAGGCGCACTTCACGGAGATATGGACCAACACGCGCGTATGAACACACTCGCCGATTTTAAAAATAATAAACTCAAACTTCTTGTTGCTTCTGATGTAGCTGCCCGTGGACTTGATATCCCAGCTGTAAGTCATGTGTTCAACTATGACGTTCCTACACATGCTGAAGACTATATTCATCGAATTGGTCGTACAGGACGTGCAAATCGTAGTGGCAAAGCTTTTACGATCGTTACAAAAGCTGACCAAAAATATATCAGTGCCATTGAAGAAATGAGCAGCGAAAAAATTGAATGGTTCAACGGAGATCTCTCTACTTTAACGACCGGTGATCAAGAAGATGATATTATTTTTAAAAAAAAATCTCCAACATCGTTAAAGAAAACTTCTCAAAAAGAGCGTGTTGTTCAAACTAAAAAGTTCTTAAAAGATGATAAAGTAGATTACCTTCAAACCGCAAATCATAAAGCAAAACCATCTGAACAACACCACCCTCGAAAAAATAAAGATTCCTCTCCTCTTGGGTTTGGCGATGATATCCCAGCATTTATGCTCATAAAAACCCGCCATTAAACGAGAAATTTATCATTTTTGATCATACGAAAGACGAACAAAATTCTCTGAAAGAGCTGCTCTTATGCCCCTTGGGCAACCAATCTTTCTACTATTTTTTCGCGTCCCAAAAGTTGCAAAATTTTTCCCATTTCAGGTCCATGATCCATTCCAGTAAGGGCCTGACGTAACGGCATGAACAACGCTTTCCCACTACGACCGGTTTTTTCTTTTAATGTGGTCGTCCAAACTTTCCAACTCTCATCATTCAATGCACCTTCAGGCAAAAAATTGAGTGATTGGCGCACAAAGGCACGATCTTCAAGCGCCACTGTATCAAAGCTCTGTTCATCATGAAGCATTTTCCACCATAAAACAGCATCATTCACTTTATCGATATTGCCCCTTATCGCATTCCAAAAAAGCTCCGCTTTTTCTCCATCAATAGAAAGTTTTTTAAGGCGCATTTTTACTTCCTGATAGGTTAACTCATGGACAAGATGACTATTCAAAGCAAGAAGATCAGCAATATCAAATTTTGCAACGGATCTTGACGTATCTTGGAGATTAAAATGCTCTAAAAGCGCTGCTTGATTGGGATAGGGATGCACATTTTGCGATGTCCCAATCAAAACGGCAAGGCATTGAACAGCCATAGATTCAAATCCTTCTTCCCTTAGAGAACGAATAGAAAGATCATTGTTACGTTTTGAAAATCCTTTTCCTAAAACTGTCGCCAATAAATTTGTATGACCAAAAACCGGTAATTCTGCATTAAGAGCTTTAAAAAGAGCAATTTGAGCGCCTGTATTTGTAATATGATCATCCCCACGAATAATATGCGTAATAGCCATATCTACATCATCAACAACAGACGGCAATGTATAAAGATAGCTTCCATCTTCACGAATAAGAACAGGATCTGAAAGAGAAGCCAAATCAATCGTTTGCTTTCCCTTTATTGCATCATTCCAGCAAACTTCTGTTCGCTTTGTTTGCAAAGGATCACTTTCAAAATTAGGAAGAAGAAAACGCCAATGGGGTTTACGACCTTGAGATTCAAAGTTTTTTTTCTCTTCTGCTGTCAATTTTAATGCTGCACGGTTATAAATAGGCGGTAATTTGCGTGAAAGCTGGATTTTACGACGCCGCTCTAATTCTTCTGCAGTCTCATAACAGGGATAAAGAAGCCCACGTTGTTTGAGAATTTCCGCAACTTCATCATATCGATTAAATCGCTTAGATTGGTAATAAATTTCATCTGGTTGAATACCAAGCCATTCAAGGTCAACAGCAATAGCATCGATATATTCTTGTTTAGAACGTTCAACATCTGTATCATCATAGCGCAAAATAAATTCTCCCTGATACGTTTGCGCATAAAGCCAATTGAAAAGCGCACTACGGATATTGCCAATATGAATATAACCTGTTGGAGAGGGAGCAAAACGAACTTTAACCATAAAATAATACTCAATTTTTATCGCGAAAATGATTGACTATTGGATAGCGACGATCGCGTCCGAAACTCTTGTAACTGATTTTTACACCGGGTGCAGATTGTCGTCTTTTATATTCAGCACCATAAAGAAGCTGTTCAACTTTCTCAACAGTTTCTCGTGAATACCCACGTTTAATAATATCACAAATACTCATGTCATTTTCTACAAGAGATTGCAAGATATCATCTAGAATAGGATAAGGCGGAAGAGAATCTTCATCTTTTTGATTTTCTCGTAGCTCTGCGGAAGGTGCTTTTTCTATAATATTTTGTGGAATCACAATTCCTTCTGGGCCCCTCAAATTTTGCAAGTGGTTTTTATTGCGCCACTCTGCTAATGCATAAACCTGCATTTTATAAATATCTTTCAGAGGATTAAACCCTCCATTCATATCACCATAAAGTGTCGCATATCCCACAGCCATTTCTGACTTATTGCCTGTTGTTATCACCATTGAGCCAAATTTATTCGAGAGAGCCATTAAGATAGTGCCGCGTATACGACTTTGAAGATTTTCTTCTGTCACATCAGATGGCAATCCTAAAAAAAGAGGCGCCATTGTATTTAAAAAAATCTCAACAGGCTGCACAATTGGTATTATTTGATAATCACATCCTAAAAGATGTGCACACTCTTTGGCATCTTTCAATGATGCCTGCGAAGTATAATGATAGGGCATCATCACGGTGCGAACTCTCTCAGCGCCTAGAGCATCTACCGCCATTGCCGTACAAAGAGCTGAATCAATTCCTCCTGAAAGTCCAAGAATAACATCCTTAAAGCGGTTTTTATTAACGTAATCTTTTAAACCCAAAACACACGCTTTATAATCAGCAGCTAACCCATTGAGAAGATTTTCATTTGGACCAGAAACACATTGCCATCCTGTTGTTATCCGTTGCCAATGACTTACAGCAATATGGCTTTCAAAATGTTTCATTTGAAAGACCATTTTGCCTTGTCCATTTAACGCAAAAGACCCTCCATCAAAAACGAGCTCATCTTGCCCCCCCACCTGATTCGCATAAATAATAGGCATGCCGGATTGGAGAGCTTGCGCACGAACAACTTCTATACGTTTTAGCGTTTTGTTGCGAGAATAGGGAGAGCCATTAAGGACAAGAATGATCTCAGCTCCTTTATTACCAAGCTCTGCACACAGAGAAGGATCATTCCAAATATCCTCACAAATTACTATTCCGAGCCTTATTCCATGATAAACAATCGGCTCGGGGCGTGGACCAGGAGAAAATAATCGCTTTTCATCAAATTCAGCATAATTAGGTAAATCAAACTTCAAGCTTTCAGCAATTATCCGTCCTTCATCAAGAAGGACAACACCATTGTAAATATTACCATCATGCCTTAGTGGAAGACCAATAACGATCCCCGGTCCCCCTACCGTTATCTTTGCTAATTCTTTAATAGCATCTTCACATGTTTTTATAAAAGCAGCTTTGAGAACAAGATCTTCTGGCGGATAAGCACTGATAAAAAGTTCCGTGAATAAAACAAGATCAGCCCCCTCTTCTTTAGCCTTTTGATGTGCCATGACAGCAAGAGAAAAATTTCCTTGAATATCACCAACAACAGGATTTAATTGGGCAACTGCTACCCGAAAATCATTTTTCATACCTTTATATCATTTCATCAATTTTGTGACTTAAAAATCTGTTTTAATCATCGGAAATATTCTTTTTTAAAAAACGCTTCTTTTATAAAAAGCTTAAGATAAAAAAATGTTATGCAACTTTTTATCTACCCATTTGCGACAAGAGCAAATGAATCAGAATTGCGATTTTTTTTAAGGAGTTCAGCAACAAGAAAAGCCAATTCTAACGCTTGATCTGCATTTAACCGTGGATCACATTGCGTATGATAGCGATTAGACAAATCTTCAACAGAGATAGCATGTGCCCCACCTGTACATTCTGTTACATCACGACCAGTCATTTCAATATGAATCCCCCCTGGATATGTTCCCTCCTCACAGTGCACTGAAAAAAACTTCTCTACTTCCTTTAAAACATAATCAAAAGGGCGTGTTTTATAGCCATTCACAGTAACCGTATTGCCATGCATTGGATCACATGACCATATAACTTTACGTTTTTCCCGCTTAACTGCATGGATCAATTTAGGAAGATATTGTTCAACATTATCATAACCAAAACGCGTAATGAGCGTCAATCGACCCAGTTCGTTTTCAGGATTTAGAATGTCAATCAACCTCAAAAGCGCATCAGGTTCAAGAGAAGGGCCACACTTCAAGCCTATAGGATTTTTAATGCCGCGGCAATATTCAACGTGTGCATGATCAATTTGACGCGTGCGATCACCAATCCATAACATATGGCCAGATGTTGCATACCAATCTCCTGAAGTTGAATCAATCCGCGTCAAAGCCTCCTCATAGCCAAGCAAAAGTGCCTCATGGCTGGTATAAAAAGATGTTTCACGTAATGAAGAATTGGTTTTAGATGTAATTCCTATGGAACGCATAAAATCAATCGCTTCAGAAATACGTTCTGCCAATATCTTATAACGTTCGCCCTGTGGGCTATTAGAAACGAAACTCAACATCCATGCATGAACATTTTCTAAATTGGCATATCCTCCTTGTGAAAAAGCACGCAACAAATTAAGCGTTGCTGCAGATTGGCGATAAGCCATAGACATCCTGTGTGGGTCAGGAATACGAGAATCCGTTCCAAACTCAATGCCATTAATAATATCTCCCCGATAAGAAGGAAGTTCAATACCTTCTCTGCTTTCCATATCAGAAGAGCGTGGCTTTGCAAACTGACCAGCAATACGACCGATTTTAACAACTGGTTTAAAACTACCAAAAGTTAAAACGATCGCCATTTGTAAAAATACACGAAAAAAATCACGAATGTTATCAGCTTCATGTTCTGCAAAGCTTTCTGCACAATCCCCACCTTGTAATAAAAAAGCCTGACCTTGTGCAACCGCTGCTAATTCATTTTTTAAATCACGTGCTTCACCGGCAAAAACTAAAGGAGGATAGCTCCGTAACTTTTGTTCAACATCTGCTAACATAGACTGATCCGGATAAGTCGGAACTTGTTTAATTGGCCTTGTTCTCCAAGAGTTAGGCGTCCACTCTTTTATCATTACACTCTCTCCGAGCCACAATTTACAGCTTGTCGTACCAAAAGCTTCGTTGCCTACTATAACCTGCGCTCTTTAATTTTCTATTTTTTTCCCGTTTTCATATATATAATTTGGTTTATACATCGTTACTATTTCTTCTGCTATCGTTGGATGCACCGCCATAGTCTCATCAAAGATATCCTTTGTCAGCTTCCCCTTGAGAGATATGCCAAGGAGCTGCGCTATCTCACCAGCGTTTTCCCCTAAAATATGAGCCCCCACAACAATCCGGCTTTCACCATCAACAATCAGTTTCATAAACATTTTTTCTGTACTTCCAGAAAGAACATTGCGCATAGGACGAAAAACTGTACGATAAATCTCAAGACGCTTATAACGATGTAATGCATCTTCTTCTGAAAGACCGACTGTTCCAATCTCAGGTTGTGAAAAAACCGCTGTGGTGATTAAATCATAATCAGGTGTCGTGGGTGTATTCTCAAATGCAGTCTTAACAAAACACATTGCATCATGAATCGCAACAGGTGTTAATTGAATATGACCCGTTACATCACCAACAGCCCAAATGTGGGGAACATTTGTTGTCATTCTTTCATCAACAATAACTGCACCAAATTCATTCACTTTAACACCTGCCCGCTCAAGTCTTAAACCTGTTGTATTTGGCACACGCCCCGTTGCCAACATAACCTGATCGGTCGTAATCGTTTGTCCACTTGATAAAACAACATCATAACAATCTCCACTCGCTTGTACTTTGGAAACTGCCGCCTCATAAATAATAGAAATCCCTTTTTCAACCATTGTATCATGAAGCAACTGTCGTAAATCATGGTCAAAGTTACGAAGAATTAAATCACCACGATGGAGTAATGTTGTTTTCACACCTAATTCATGAAAAATATTAGCAAATTCAACACCAATATACCCCCCACCAACAATGACTATTGATTTTGGAAGTTTTTCAAGATCAAAAATTTCATTAGAAGTAAGGCATAAATCACTGCCTTTTATCGCAGTATTTGGTGCAATTCTCGCCCCCGTCGCAATTAAAATCTTTTCCGCGCTGACCCGTTCACCCGTGGCAGAAAGCTCTAATGTATGATCATCCACAAATGCCGCACGACTTTCATAAATATGAACATTATTATCCTGCAATCCCTTGCGATAAAGCCCTTCTAATCTTGATATTTCTGTATTTTTTGCTGCAACGAGTTTTTCCCAACTAAAAACGGGATCAGCATATTTCCATCCAAAACCAACGCTCTTCCTAAACTCTTTTGCATATTGTGAGGCATAAACATACAATTTCTTAGGAACACAACCACGAATAACACAAGTTCCCCCTATTCGATATTCTTCTGCTATAGCAACACGCTTCCCAAGACCTCCAGCAAGGCGTGCAGCACGCACGCCACCAGAACCGCTTCCAATAACGAACAAATCAAAGTCAAAAGATCTCACGAACTATTCCTTCTCACATGTCTGCAGCAATAGGCTATGGTCATTTATAATAAAATGAAAGTCTTTTTGTTTCCAAGTGCTCTTTTTTCTACAAAGCGCTCCCCTTTAAAAGACCTCTCTTTATCAAAAACGGCGGGAAAACCGCCGTTTTTTTTCTAAATAAACTAAAAATTGCACATGATTTTTACGATACCAATCAAACTATCTCTTCTTTTCTGAAGATTCTGATTTTATAGGCATATTTGTAGGCATAGTAGAATTATTCAAATTAAGTGTTTCAGACATCTCTTTTTTCACATTTTCTATAAAATCCCGCATAAACGCAGAACGCCATACATCAAATGCTGAATAAGAATCACGTGTGATATTGGGGACTTCTGTCATAAACTTTTTACCGGTATCAGAATTGTAGAATGCTGTTATTGCATCAAGCTCTTTTTGCGTAAAATATTTTGCATATACATGAGCAATCTCTTTTTCTAGATCAGAGCGCCGTTTAGCTAAAGCAAGCGCCTGCTTATCAACAATATCAGAAATAGCCCCTGCCAAATTTGGGTCATCCCTCATCAGTGCAGTTTTAAGCTCATCTACCGCATTTGGTAAAAAACTATCAAACTGATCCGTTGCGTGAATGGCACTTATAGCCTTTCTAGCTGAAGCTAAATGTTGATCGCTCACACCTTGTGCATAAGCCATTCCAATATTCACAACAAAAACTGCAACTACACCTAAATATACAACAAAACGCTGAAAAGAAAATATTTTTTTCATTTAATGATTACCCCGATAATTAATTATAATTCAAATGCATTATTTGTTCAAAATTTCAATACTTTTTATTTATCGTATTGTGCTAACATATCATTATGTAACTGTCTTCTCTAAAAATCAAAAGATTCTAAAACTTTTGTTTGACCATCTGCCATAGCTACAATTGCACGTGAAGCCAATCCCAAAAAAAGACCATGCTCTACAACACCAGGAATTGTAAGAAGTGCTTCTGATAAGAGTTTTGGTTGCAAAATACATCCCCAAAACGCATCAAGAATAAAATGACCACCATCTGTTTCAAAAGGATTTTCTCCGTTCATCCGTAATACAATTTCTCCAGAAAGCCCTAAATCATCAGCTACTTTTTCGATGGCTCTGCGCGTCGCATTCATACCAAATGGATTGACTTCTATTGGCAGTGCAAAAGCACCAAGTCTTTTTACTACCTTTGTTTCATCAGCGATAATAAGCATTGTATGAGATGCTGCTGCCACAATTTTTTCATGCAACAATGCCCCACCTCCCCCTTTAATGAGAGACATCTCTGGACCAATTTCATCTGCCCCATCAATATCAAGATCTAGTTCAGGCATTTGTTCTAAAGTGCTGAGAGGCACTCCAAATTTACGACAGAGTTGTTCAGAATTCCGTGAGGTAGCAACACCTGTTACGCGCAGACCATCAGCAACACGCTCACCAAGAAGGTGAATAAATTCATTGACTGTCGAACCAGATCCGATACCAAGCCGCATATCATCTTCAACAAATTCAAGCGCTTTAAGAGCCGCTATTTTTTTTAACTGCTGAACATTCATGAAATTATTTTACCTTTGTACCAACCCGTGACATTTGCTCAAGACTTTTAATAAAGAGTAGTCTATTGTATCAATCTACCATCAATTTATTCATCACTTTTTGATTGAAAAAGTGTCCATTATTATAAAACATAGAACAATAATAAAATGGAATGATTAACAATTTTATCTCTTTATAAAATTTATTGACATTTTTCATATCCAATAAGCCTTTTCAGCTTAGCTTTCACTATCAAAAAATTGTTCGTTTTTTGAAAACTCATGAATCATCGGTTATTGTGAATATTGATAATCCAAAATTAGAAAAATAACAAAGCATAGTCACAAAATGCGCCGATCATTTTCTATGCTATAGTTCTTTAGAAAAGATGGAGAATGCGATAAATTGTACGATTTTTGTGAATGCTGTCTGTGTATATTCCATGGTCTATGAAACCCCATTGACGACCAAATGATATCTCCGCTTTTGGTCATCATCATGCTCCCTCGTGATAAAAATTGTTGGCGCGTAAATATTATTTTTGCCTTTTTGTTACATGTTCGATCACTCATTGCAAATGTCTTAATCAGAATATCTGCCTCTACACATTGATCTGTTTCTCCACGCAACACAACCACTCTCGATCCATTTTCTAATAAGGATACACATACATGATTATCACAAATAAACTGTCCCTTAAATGAAGGACCATACCTTGTTGGTTTAATTCTCTCATTCACACGAAATGATTTTTCCCATATGGATGTCGTGAATTGAGAAAAGTGGTAACGATCAATATATAATTCCTTTTTATCAACAATACCCACGAGTCTCATATTGTCTGCTATAATCAGTTGTACAGGTGAATGCATCCAGCAAATACAAAGACCTGCCAAAATAAAAAAACTAAACAAGAGCCTGATAAATGTTTTGCAAAAAATCAGTCCAACTAAACCTGTACTCAATAAAACCAATGCAGATAACGGCATAAATCCAGGATTTAAATCAGGGGAAATGTCCTTTATAGCGTAAGCAATTTTTATCACAAGACCAACACCAAAACCCATAATTTGAAGTGGAAACCATTCAAGCCCCCAAAACATTGTAAGGACTGCAATTAATCCAAAAGGTATGATGAGGATTGACACTATAGGCAAAGCTAAAGCGTTACTGATAACACTAAAAAATGCAATATTGGAGAAATGATAAGCGGCATAAATTCCGCTGGCAGTTCCTGCTACAAACGAAGATGAACATATTGAAAGTATCGATAAGAACACAAAACGAATCATACCACCTCCAACATAAAAGGGTGTTGTTTTTCTTTTACGAAAAAATGACCGACTGCTCCACCAGTCAAAAAAAGCAATTAAAGCTGCGGTCGCAGAAAAAGACATTTGAAAACTGGGTCCTAATATTTCATGTGGTCTAACAGCCAGAGTTATCAAACCCGCAATAGCAAAATTACGCATTGTGACAGCAGAACGATTACACAATACAGCAACCAACATAACGGCAATCATTACAAAACTTCTCTGTGCTGATACAGCCATACCAGACAGTAGCAAATAAAAAGCTGTCATCATTAATGCAGCAATAGCAGCCAATTTTTTAGCGGAATAATAAGATGAGAAAACTGGAAAAAGTGCTAAAAAACTACGGATACTGACAAGAACTATGCCACTCAATAAAGCCATATGCAAACCTGATATTGATAAAATGTGCGCTAATCCAGCTGTACGCAATGCTTCGTTTGTATCCTTTGAAATACCTCCCCGCTGTCCCGTTATAAGAGCAGCCGCAACGCTACCCGTTTCTTGATCAATTGCCATACGGATTCTTTGCGTCATGTTCGTCCGTAAATTTTCAATTTTTTGTAGGACTATCCCTAATATTCCATCGGGCTGTGAAACTGATATTTTGACTGGATTTCCCAAAAAAATTCCCTGCGCACCAATTCTTTTAAAATAATTATGGAAACTAAAATCATAGCCTCCTGGACGCACCGGTCCAGATAATGCACGCATTTTGACTTTTCCATAGAGTCCATCACCAATTGCCAATTCATAGGGTAAATGTCTTCCCGACAAATGAACACGATGAGGAGCATGACGTAATACTGGCTTTTCTGTACTCAAAACATCTAGAACTAAATGAAACTCCCCTTTTTGCCTTGACTCAAGAGACAAAATTCTTCCTGTTAACGTAGTGATGATATCGCTGCTCAGCATTGGTGTAGAGATACGCCATGTTTCTATTTTTGCAGCCAAAGCACCCAATACAATACAAAACAGAAATCCCGCAATAATCCATATTCTCCGGTAAACACGCAAAATAAAAAGTGTGCCCAAAAAGAAACTCACCAATATCCCCAATTGCCCCCAACTTGGCTCTTGCTCTAAACTGAAATATAAAATAATCCCTATGGAAAAGAAGACTAAAACCAATGAAAAAAGAATTCCAAAAGAGATTTCTTTGTTTATGCAATCTATCAACCACTCCCAAAAAAGAGTTGTTGCCTCTTTTAAAGGTATAAAAAAAAGAATTTCTTGTTTGTTACAGCTTTCGTTATTTTTTTTATAAAGGATAGAAAATGTATCTTGCCGTAGAAAATTCGTTTTTTTTCTTTCTGTTATACTGCTTTCGGATAAACCATCCTTAACTTTATTGTGTTTAAACATCTGCAAATCCCCCACTTTACTTGCAACGCAGCTATTGCACACCCTATCACCTATGTTAACATAATCTTTCCATAAAGTTCTATAAATAACATCTTAATTTTAAAGGAAGATATCCGTGTCTGTTATTACTCGCTTTGCCCCCTCACCAACAGGTTTTCTTCATATCGGAGGGGCTCGTACTGCTCTTTTTAATTGGCTTTATGCAAAACATACTGGTGGCAAAATGTTTCTCCGTATTGAAGATACTGATCGAGAACGCTCGACAGAAGCAGCTGTAAAAGCCATTATAGATGGCTTACAGTGGATGGGACTGGACTATGACGGTGTCCCTATTTCGCAATTTGAACGAGCAGAACGTCATCGCCAAGTTGCTGAACAATTGGTAAAAGATGGCAAAGCTTATTATTGTTATGCTTCTCCTGAAGAATTAGCTGAAATGCGTGAGAATGCCCGCGCAAAAGGACGTCCCCCGCGTTATGATGGACGTTGGCGAGACCGTGATATTTCTCAAGCTCCTAAAGACATCAAGCCTGTTATTCGCATCAAAGCACCCCAAGATGGGGAAACGATTGTGCATGACCGTGTTCAAGGTGATGTTCGTTTTCCTAATAAAGATCTGGACGACTTTATCATTTTGCGTTCTGATGGTTCACCTACCTATATGCATGCCGTTGTCGTTGATGATCATGATATGGGTGTAACCCATATCATACGCGGTGATGATCATCTTACAAATGCAGCTCGCCAAACAATCATCTTCAATGCAATGGAGTGGAATATTCCTGTTATGGCACATATTCCACTTATCCATGGTGAAAATGGTGCAAAACTCTCAAAGCGGCATGGTGCATTAGGTGTCGATGCCTATCGCACAATGGGGTACCTTCCTGCTGCGTTGCGTAATTACCTCGTCCGTCTAGGTTGGAGCCATGGTGATGATGAACTCATGTCACTCGAAGATATGATTTCTTGGTTTGATATTGATGATATTAATAAAGGTGCAGCCCGTTTTGATCTCAAAAAACTTGATGCTATTAATGGCTACTATATGCGCACAAGCAATGATCAAGGCCTCTTTGATGCTGCTCTTAATATTTTACCAGAAATTGAGGGTGGATTACAAATAATGAAAAGGCTCGATGAAAAAGCCCGTACTCAATTTCTAACAGCGATACCAAATTTGAAAGAACGTTCAAAAACACTGTGCGAACTTATCGACAATGCTTCCTTCATTTTTGCACAACGGCCATTAGAGCTTGATGAAAAAGCACAAATGCTCCTAGATAAAAATGGACAAACCATTTTAAAGGGGCTTTATCTTACCCTAAAAGCATGCCCCTCTTGGGAGTCAAAAACGCTCGATGAAGCTCTCCGATCTTATGCACAAACACAAGATCTGAAATTTGGATCTATTGCTCAACCCCTTCGAGCTGTTCTCACAGGGCGCACCATATCGCCTGGAGTTTTTGATGTTCTTCTTTTATTGGGACGAGATGAATCTCTCAACCGTATCAATGACCAACTCATAAAAACGACATCTACATAACTTATCAACGAGATGCGTATTTATGATTAAAATTTTGATTTTAAAATAATTTGTTGTTTCATATATTTAATAAGAGAACTAAATGTTGTAAGATTTTCTTCTTTTAACGCATAGTAAATTAAAAAATTGTGCGTTTACATATCACAAAAGAAGTCAATGTCTGGATAAAAACATTTAAGAATAGATGTGAAAATGCCTCTTAAGTGTCTATGTCAAGATCAATTATAACATTAGAAGGTGGTAGATTAACGACGCCGCCGGCTTATTCTTCATAAACGTAAAAACAGTAGCGTCTAATGGATTTTGCATTATACCATTCATGTACCAATGCTTCTATACAAAATAAAAATTATCTTTTCTCTTGAGTTATTAAAATATACATTTTCTAAAATTACAGATAAAAAGCATTTTTTAGATTGCATGAGTCATCTTTTAGGGTAAATCTACCCTTCAATACAGGAGGAAAAGCTTCAATTATATGTCTCCCCACTTGATAAAGCAAAATCTTGTTTTTTAGAAGCGGAGGATCTGAAAGGAATATCTAATGTCTGAGAATAAAACACATATTACAGTGAATGATAAAAAAATAGAACTTCCATTGCGTAAAGGTACTCTTGGTCCTGATGTTATTGAAATTGCTTCTCTCTACAAACAAACCGATACTTTTACTTATGACCCTGGCTTTACATCAACTGCTTCTTGTGAATCAAAAATCACATATATTGATGGTAATAAAGGAATATTGCTTTATCGCGGTTATCCTATCGAGCAACTGGCTGAAAAAGGGGATTTTCTCGAAAGCTGCTACCTTTTACTTTACGGTGAACTCCCAACACAACAGGAAAAAAGTGACTTTGATCGTTGTATCATGCAGCACACGATGGTACACGAGCAATTTGCGCGCTTCTTTCATGGATTCCGTCGCGACTCGCATCCTATGGCTGTCATGGTTGCGTGCCTTGGAGCTATGTCAGCATTCTATCACGACTCGATTGATATTACAGATCCTCAACAGAGAATGATTGCTTCTGTTCGCCTCATCTCAAAAGTTCCTACTCTTGCTGCTATGGCTTATAAATACAGTATCGGGCAAGCATTTGTTTATCCACGTAATGATCTTAGTTACGCTGCAAACTTCCTCCGTATGTGTTTTTCTGTTCCGTGTGAAGAATACAAAACCAACCCTGTACTCACACGAGCAATGGATCGAATCTTTATCCTTCATGCAGATCACGAACAAAATGCTTCTACATCCACTGTACGCCTTGCTGGGTCATCAGGCGCTAATCCATTTGCATGTATCGCCGCAGGTGTTGCTTGTCTTTGGGGCCCCGCACATGGTGGAGCCAATGAAGCATGCCTAAAGATGCTACAAGAAATAGGTTCTGTTAAGAGAATTCCTGAATTTATTGCACGTGCAAAAGATAAAAATGACCCTTTTCGCCTTATGGGATTTGGTCACAGAGTCTATAAAAATTATGATCCACGTGCAAAAATCATGCAAAAAACCTGCCATGAGGTTTTAAAAGAACTCAATATTCAAGATGATCCACTTCTTGATATCGCTATAGAACTCGAAAAAATCGCCTTAAATGATGAATATTTTGTTGAAAAAAAGCTTTATCCAAATGTCGATTTCTATTCTGGCATTACATTAAAAGCTTTAGGATTTCCTACCGAAATGTTTACTGTTCTTTTTGCATTAGCACGTAGTGTCGGCTGGGTTGCGCAATGGAAAGAAATGATTGAAGATCCTGCACAAAAAATTGGTCGTCCTCGCCAACTCTATACAGGCTATACCATGCGCGAATATGTTCCCATAGAAAAACGTATAAGTTAAATGAAGTAAAAAAACCAAACAATAAAGCTTCAATTTACTGGAGCTTTATTGTAAATGACTCAATGGTACAATCCTAACAGTGTTTTTTATAAACCTTGATTTTGAAACCCTTTTTGCAAGTAAGACCATCATAGAAGTTGTGCAGAAAATTTTCTGATAATTTTTTCTCAATAAAGCGATAAAATTGAGAATGCTCTTTGTTCATACGAGATAATAATAGCAGAATGAACTTAAATAAATTTTCGCATTGCTCCAGAAGAGCTTACAGATTATAAAAAACATGACAGTCTTATTTTTCTCGCTTATCTAATAGGAGACCATAATGAAATTATTAGCAGTAGCTCTTATAATAAGCACAACATTATTCAGCCAATCTGCCAATGCTCAAACGCTGAAAATTGCGAGTGATGCCTCCTACCCCCCATTTAGTTACATTGACTCAAATAATAAACTTCAGGGTTTTGATATTGATATATCTTATGCACTTTGTCAAAAAATGAATGTCAAATGTATTCTTATCACTCAAGATTTTGAGGGAATGATTCCCAGTCTTCTTGCGAAAAAATATGATGCGATCATTTCTTCCCTTGCTCCTACACAAGAGCGCTTACAAAAGATTGACTTCACAGATCCTTACTACAATACAGAATTGGCTATCATTGTTAGCAAAGATTCAGAAATTAAAGAGATCTCGACAGAAGCTTTTAAAGGTAAAAATCTTGGTGTGCAATCAAATACAACACAAGCTGCGTATGCAGAAGATCATTATGCCTCTGAAGGGGCAAATATCAAACTTTATCCTACAATAATAGAAGTTAATCGTGATCTTTTAAGCCATCGGCTTGATGCCGTTATCTCTGATAAAATAAAAGCCCTGAATTGGCTCGAAAATGAAGGAAAAGATTGTTGCCAACTTCTAGGAACTTTGGAAGAAACAAAATTTCCTATTGCAATTGCTCTACGTCAAAATAATGAAGATCTTAAAAACAAATTTAATAAGGCGATAAAAGAAATCCGTTTGGATGGAACTTATGATAAAATCATGAAAAAGTATTTTTCGTTCGATATTTATTAAATATCAATATGTATTAGAATTAAATAAATTGTTTATTTTTAAAAACATTCATATTGATCAAAAGATCCGTTCTATATGTTCTTCGATAGCTAAGCTCTTCTTCGTGCTTTCATTGAATAGCCTTTTCTCAAAGCATAATTTTTGATTTTTTTTTGAATAAAATGATAAAGATAAATCATCTCATGAAAAATAATCTGTAATATTCTCAATGAGAAAGCTCTTCCTTCTTTGAAGTTTATGGTAGCTACATTCATAAAAGATTTTCATCGTCATGATATCAAAATGAACACTCCTAAATTTTTTGCATTGCTCCCAGAAGAGCTTACAGATTATAAAAACATGACAGTCTTATATTTTCTCGCTTATCCAACAGGAGACCATAATGAAATTATTAGCAGTAGCTCTTATAGTAAGCACAATACTGTTCAGCCCATCTGCCAATGCTCAAACGTTGAAAATTGCAAATGAAGGTTCCTACCCCCCATTTAGTTACATTGACTCAAATAATAAACTTCAGGGTTTTGATATTGATATATCTTATGCACTTTGTCAAAAAATGAATGTCAAATGTATTCTTATCACTCAAGATTTTGAGGGAATGATTCCCGGTCTTCTTGCGAAAAAATATGATGCGATCATCGCTTCCCTTGCACTCACACAAGAGCGCTTACAAAAGATTGACTTCACAGATCCTTACTACAATACAGAATTGGCCATCATTGTTAGCAAAGATTCAGAAATTAAAGAGATCTCGACAGAAGCTTTTAAAGGTAAAAATCTTGGTGTGCAATCAAATACAACACAAGCTGCGTATGCAGAAGATCATTATGCCTCTGAAGGGGCAAATATCAAACTTTATCCTACAATAATAGAAGTTAATCGTGATCTTTTAAGCCATCGGCTTGATGCCGTTATCGTTGATAAACTTAAAGCATTAAACTGGCTCAAAAATGAAGGAAAAGATTGTTGCCAACTTCTAGGAACTTTGGAAGAAACAAAATTTCCTATTGCAATTGCTCTACGTCAAAACAATAATGATCTGAAAAACAAATTTAATAAAGCGATAAAAGAAATCCGTTTGGATGGAACTTATGATAAAATTATGAAAAAGTATTTTTCATTCGATCTTTATTAAATATCAATATGGACTAAAATTGAACAAACTGTTTCTAAAACATTATTTAACTCTTTGTGAGGAGCGCAAGAATGATTGAAAATTTAGCATTGCTATCATTTAGCAATGGTGGATGGGGTGCAGTTATACTTTCTAGTGCGGGAATAACATTATCACTGGCTTTGTGTTGTGGGCTCTTGGGACTGCCTCTAGGACTTCTAGGAGCAGTGATGATTCGATCTAATATTAAAACAGCGAGAGCTATAGCATCCCTTTTTTCATCAGTATTCCGCGGCTTACCAGAGCTTTTGACCTTATTTTTAGTTTACTATGGCTTGCAAAATATTATTCAAATTGTTCTTGATTATTTTAATATCGAAATAATGTTCAGTATCAACGCTTTTGTCGCCGGTGTTGTTGCACTCAGTATGGTGCTTGCAGCCTTTTCTTGTGAAGTTTGGCTTGGAGCATTCAATGTTTTTGATAAAGGGCAATATGAAGCAGCTAAAGCTCTGGGACTTTCAAAATCGACTACATTTTTTCGTATTGTCTTTCCTCAACTGTTCCGAAATGCCTTGCCAGGACTTTCTAATAATTGGCTTACTCTACTGAAAGATACATCCCTCGTGTCAACCATTTCACTTGTTGATATCATGCGACAGACAAATTTAGCAGTTGCTGCAACTGATAAACCTATGCTGTTTTATCTTGTGGCATGCTTACTTTATTTGTTATTTTCAGCATTTTTTTCCGCAATCTTGCACACTCTGGAAACATATACTCAAGCGGGATATAGAAAGGTGTTGAGCTGATGATTCCCGAGTGGCTTTATTTCCTTTTTAATCCTGCTCTTCTAAGCCGTTATGGGCCGAAATTTATTGATGGCTTTATTATTACTTTTGAGCTTGTTTTTATTGCTTGCTCTATTGGTTTTTTCATTGGGATGCTTATTACGTTTGCACGTTTATCAAATAATAGGTTTTTGCAATATTCTGCATATGCTTATGTTTATTTTTTTCGCGGATCTCCTCTATTAGCTCAACTCTTCCTTTTTTACTACGGACTTGGTTCAATGAACAATTTCTGGCAACAGGTTGGCTTATGGTGGTTCTTTCAAAACGCATGGTATTGTTGCCTTTTCATTTTTGCACTCAATTCTGCTGCCTATCAATCTGAAATCTTTAAAGGAAGTTTTCTCTCTGTAAAAATTGGACAACGTGAAGCATCAAAAGCCTTAGGATTGAGTCGTTCTGTAACGTTTCTTAGAGTTATTCTACCGCAAGCAATGGTCTTAGCATTACGTCCTTTAGGAAATGAATTCATTTTAATGATTAAATCCAGTGCCATTGCCTCATTAGTTACTGTCTATGACTTAATGGGAATTGCCAAACTCACTTATTCACGTACATTCGATTTCCAAGTTTACGTTTGGGCCGCTCTTATTTATCTCCTTATCGTTGAATTCATTCGTCGTTTTGTTATTTTTATCGAAAATCGTCTAACCCGATATTTACGGTAAATAAAATGATCGCAAAAACCTTTACCAAATCAAAATGTTCAATTAAGCAACTTATTTATTAATGAAAGAATATAATAAGATGAATTTGGAAAATAATAAATTTGTTCATACTACTCAAGACTCCGTAATTTCTATTCGGAATTTAAATAAATGGTATGGAGATTTCCAAGTACTTTATGATATTAATTTCGATGTTCAAATTGGCGAACGCATTGTTATCTGTGGTCCTTCCGGATCAGGAAAATCAACTTTAATTCGTTGTATTAATCAATTAGAAAAAGCACAAAAAGGTGTAATTTGCGTTCATAATATTGATATTCATGCTGCCCCTCTATACCAACAAAAAAATGTTCTCCGTAAAATAGGAATGGTCTTTCAGAACTTTAATTTATTCCCCCATATGAGCGTTATGCAAAATTGCATTTTAGCCCCCATGACAGTTCAAGGGCTTTCTAAAAAACAAGCAAAAGAACGGGCCATTCGTTATCTTACAGACGTTGGAATTGAAAAACACTGTAACAAATACCCTTTACAACTTTCTGGCGGACAACAACAGCGTGTTGCAATTGCTCGTGCCCTTTGTATGGAACCTGAAGTAATGCTTTTTGATGAACCAACATCAGCTCTTGACCCAGAAAGCGTTGGAGAAGTTTTAGAGGTCATGGTCCAATTAGCAAATACAGGAATGACAATGCTTTGTGTGACCCATGAAATGGGTTTTGCGCGCGAAGTTTCAGAAAGAATACTTTTTCTAGAAAATGGAACGATTATTGAAGATACAGCCTCTGAAAAATTTTTTACTAATCCTAAAAGCCAACGTGCTTGCAATTTTCTTGCTAAAATTAAACATTAACCATCAACGTTGTTTTATTGATACAATTTGAGTCTTGTCTTTTAAAAGAGTCATAATTGTTTGTGCACCAACGACCCCTGATGGTACTTTAGTCTTCATGGTCTGTTCCACCATCTCAAAAGCATCAAGTTGTGCCTGTCGTACTAAAGAATTATACAAAAGTTGTTCTATCTTCCTTGCTAACATGCCAGGACGTAAAAATTCATTAAAATATTCCGGAACAATCGGCTTGTCAGAAATAATATTTGGAAGAGCAGCACTCCATAACCGTATTTGAGGAAAAATGAATAATTTAGAAAAATAATCAAGTTTATAGCAAAGAACCATGGGAATTTTTGCTAAGGCCAATTCAAGTGAAACCGTCCCCTGTGCTGCAAGAGCAACATCTGCTTGCGCAAAAGCATGCCATTTTTCATCTTCACCAACAACAATTTCCACTTTGCTTTTCCAACCTTGTACAAAATCACGAATTTCATCCACTAAATGTGGCAAGGTTGGTAAAATAATACGTAAATGAGGAATACGTTGTAGAAGAATTTCTACTGCTTCTTGAAAAATTGGCAGGAGGTAGCGAATTTCTAAATTGCGTGATCCTGGCAAAAGCACTAATGTAGGCGATGATATTTCTTTACCACGCAATTGTTTTTTTTCTGATTGGTACTTCTTATCTGATTTGATAGACAAGAGTGGAGGATGAATTAAAAGACGATGCCCAACATAAGTAGTGGGAGGGCCTCCCAAATCCCGTATAATCTTTTCTTCAAAAGGAAAAACTGCTAAAATATGGTCAACGAACTTGCGCATAGCTTTAGCGCGCTTTGGGCGCCATGCCCAAACAGTGGGCGCAACATATTTAATAATAGGAATAGAAGGGGCTAAAATACGCACCTTTTTTGCAACACGATGGGTAAAATCAGGACTATCAATAATAATGAGACAATCAGGTTGTTCTTGTGCAATAAATTTAGACAAATTGCGAATATGCATTAACAATAAAGGTAGTTTTTTTAAAACTGCACCTAAACCTATTAAAGCAATATCATGAGGATCAAAAAAGCTTTTTAAACCTAGTGCCTTTAAATGCCTTCCACCAATGCCAATCAAATGAATGTTGCACCCTGTCTGTTGTGATAGACAAGAAATTAAATCTGCTCCAAGTAAATCACCAGATTCCTCTCCTGCAACAACAGCAATTTTAAAGGAACAATCATTCATGATCAAACTTTTCAAATGTTTCTATAAACAGAGAATATTTATTGGCTTTTTCTATCGTTGTTTTTACTGATAATATCAGACTTTTATTTGCCTCAACCGCAATGCCAGATAGTCCACTCTTTGTAATATTCATTATTGTCGCAGGTCCAATTGACGGTAAATCAACGCGATGATCTTGTTGTGGTTTTGCACATTTAACAAGAACACCACCTTTAGGCGGAATTTGCCCTCTTTCGCGCATTTCACACACCCGCCAGAGCATATTATCAGTTCCTTCTGCTCCTTCAACCGCAACCACTCTCCCATTGATAGCCACAGCTGCTTGCCCAATATCTAATCGACCTAACAGCTTTGCTGCTTCTACAGCTAAGAAAATATCTTTTTTCTCTTTTTGAGTAGCGCGCCGTGAGGTTAGATTAAATTTCACTGGTGCTAAAAGATCTGGGACTATTTCGTGAGCACCAAGTACACAAAAACCATGCGCTTCAATAAGCCGTATAAAAGCTTTTAATAACGCATCATCCCCACCTCTCAAAGCCCTGATTAATTGAGGCAGAGCTAAAAATGTCGTCCAATCGAGTCGTAATTGTGTAATAAGGGGCCGTTTTCTCACGCCACCTGCCAAAACAATATTACGAATTTCAGCTGTTTTTAAAATTTTAATGAGTCGCCCCAACTCTACAATTGATAACTCGTAATGCTCATAGCGATAAAGCACAGCATCTGCCTCACCACGTAAAAGTATAAGAAAAGGGTTTTGTCCATCCTTCTCAAGAGCCTGAGCAACGCTGATCGGCAAAACACCATTTCCTGCTATAATAGCAGTGCGGCCGGAAAGAAAACTTCTGGCACCAGAAACAGACATTTTCAATCCTTATTTTCTTTTATTCTATGATCTTCAAATTTTGGTATGCAATAAAAACGTTTTCCTTCTTCTTTAATAAAATTAACAACGTCAATAACAGACTGAGAAGTAGAATAGAAAGAAGCAACGTCGCTAACACGCTCTTTAAACGGTTTACTATGATCAAAAAGCATCGTAACTGCATGACGTAAAGCATGAATATCTTTACGCTCAAGTCCTGCACGCTTCATACCAACAATATTTAATCCAGCAAGTTTTGCCTGTACACCTACAGCTGTCCCATAGGGTATTAGATCACCAACCAGTGCAGAAACACCACCAATAAATGCATGATGCCCAACACGAACAAATTGGTGAACGGCAGCACCACCACCAATAATAACGTGATCACCAACAGTAACATGACCAGCTATCATCGCATTATTTGCAAATGTTACATAATTTCCTACATGGCAATCATGAGCAATATGTGCATAACAAAAAAATTGGCAATTATCGCCAACAATCGTCATTCCTATACTCGAGTCGGACCCCCTATGCATTGTTACGCCTTCACGAATCGTACAATTTTTACCAATCGAAAGAGTTGTATGACCTCCCTTATGTTTATTATTTTGCGGATCTGCCCCTAAAACTGCATGTGAAAAGACTTTACTATTGGCTCCTAACGTTGTCTTCCCCATTATCACAACATGACTCATCAAACTGCATCCATCACCAATAACAGCCTCTGAACTAATATGACAAAATGGCCCAACTCGTACATTCTCACCAAGCTGCGCCCCCTTCTCCACAAGGGCAGTTGGATGGATTTTCGTACCGGACATATTTTTAAATTCCCATCAATATCGTCTACTCTTCTTCGATAATCATCGCAGCAATTTCCGCTTCAGCAACGCGAACATCCTCTACTTTTGCAACACACGAAAAACGCCTCATACCAGACCTCTTTTTTAAAAGCTGCACATGAATCTTTAGCTGATCACCAGGCACAACTGGCTTACGAAATTTCGCATGATCAACAGTCATAAGATAAACTAAATTTGTTTGCTTATTTCCTAATTTTAAAAGCGAAATCGCCCCAGCCGTTTGTGCCATAGCCTCTAAAATCAAGACCCCAGGCATAACTGGTTTTGCGGGAAAATGTCCCGTAAAATGTGGCTCATTAATCGTTATATTTTTAATACCAATAGCTTCTTGCTCACCATCAATTTCAACAATGCGATCAATCAATAAAAATGGATAACGATGTGGTAATATTGACAGCAACTTTTCAATATCTACAGCCTCTAGACTTTTCATTTCTTCGGTGTTGACCATATTAGCCTTTCTCCTTTTTAACTTTGCCAATATTACGCAACGCCGCTACTTCACGGAACCACTGCTTAAATGGCCGGGCTGGACTTCCTCCCCATTTTTCTCCATCCGGAATATCATTCATAACACCACTACCCGCCGCAATCTGAACGCATTTACCTATTACAATGTGGTCTGCTACTCCTACACTCCCGCCAAGTTGCGACATATCACCTATCGATGTACTTCCAGCAATTCCGCATTGCGCAGCAATAAGACAATAGCGACCAATTTTTACATTATGGGCAATTTGTACGAGATTGTCGATCTTGCTTCCTTCACCAATAATGGTGTCTTCAAATGTCCCACGATCAATCGTTGTATTCGCACCAATCTCTACACCATCCTCGATAATAACACGACCAAGTTGTGGAATTTTTTCAATTCCAGAAACACTGCCAACATAACCAAAACCATCTTGCCCAATACAAACACCAGGGTAAAGCTGAACTCTGTCTCCTATTAAAGAATACTGAACTGTTACCTTGGGGGCAATATAACAGTCACGCCCAATACGACAATTTTCACCGATTACAGCAGTAGATGAAATAAGAGTCCCTGCACCAATCTCAACATTACGGCCAATAACAGCCCCCGCTTCGATACACACATCATGCGCAAATTTAGCACTTGGATGAATATGTGCATGTGGTGAAATTTCTCTCTGTCCAAACCAAGGCATTGGCTTTATAGAATCAGGAAATAAGATGCGACCAATCTGTGCAAAATCACGCTGCGGTGTGGATGTCACCAAAATCGCCATAGATTCAGGAACTTTAAAAACAACTTCATTCGTACAAAAAACAGCAACAGCAGAACTGCCTAATAGAGCATCAGAAAACTTCCGATGCTCCACAAACACAAGTGAACCTTCCACAGCACTCTCAAGTGAAGAAAGAGTATTTATAACAGTGTTAGAAAACTCTGGATTAAGAAGTTTAGCACCTGTTAACTCTGCAACATTAGCAACTGTCAACCGCCGAGACGGCGTAAAAAAAAATGTATCCGCCATCAAAACACTTTCTCTCCCAGCCTAACCCATTCTCTTCAATTTTTCCTTCTCAAGAAAATTTAAATCAGAATTTCGTAGAAATACCAAAGTTTAATTTCTGCAAACTGTCACCTTCCTGCTTCTTTATTGGCCAAGCATAATCAAAACGCAGTGGACCAAACGGCGAATCCCATATTAAACTTACACCAGCAGACGAACGCCAAGCATTTTTAGTATGCGTAACAGGCGCTTCATCCTGAAAAACGGGTTGATACTTATTTCCATAAAGTGTTGCAATATCTGCAAATAAAGCACCACGCAATCCTAATCCTTCAGGTACAACAGGTACAGGAAATTGCACTTCAGCAGTCGCATTTATATATGTTGTTCCGCCCAAGAAAGAAGCTTCACCTTTATTGGAAACCTGACGAGGACCTATTCCATTGTATTTGAATCCTCGAATCATATCAGTATTTGCTTTAAACATATCGAAGATACGAACACCATCTCGACCCATTCCATGAATATAGCCACCTCCGAAAGAAAGCAAACCAACAAGATCCATTGGTTCAGAAAGCGTCTTATACATCATCGCTTTACCAGTCGTCTTCAAGAATTTCGCATTCCCACCAAGCCCTGCATACTCCTGAAGAACACGCACGTACCACCCATCATGTGGATTTTTCATATCGTCAATAGTATTATAGGTCAGACCATAACTAATTGATGAACGCTTCCAAGGACTGTGCTTGGCTGCTTGTACAATTGCCCCAGAATATTTTCCATATAATTCTCTTATATTAGCCTCTTTGCTTAAGTCATACTCTTTACCAAAATCATATTCTTCTTGCACATAAGAATAAGCTAAATTAGCAGATAATTGATCATTAATAGGTATCGCAAATCGAAGCGATCCACCTGTCTGCCGTACATCATATGCTTTATCAGCACGGTAAGTACTGCGAAAAATATCAACACCAGCAGATAAGCGATAACCCAAAAAATAAGGATCAACAAACGACAAATTGTAATTACGAGACTTTTCTTGCCCAGCACCTAATCCTAACCGAACATATTGACCTCGTCCTCCAAGATTCCGCTCGGTAACAGATACCTCAAGTGACATACCAGGGCTTGTTCCACCCGTTGTATATCCTCCAGATAAAGAAAGATCTCCTGTCGAAGCTTCAACGACATCTATAACTAAGGTAACCTGATCAGACTGATCTGTTGGAACCATCGAAATATTAACAGCTTTGAAAAAGCCTAAACTCTCCAGACGACGCTTTGCTCGCTGTACGAGAGTTTGATTGTACGCATCCCCTTCATTTAAATCAATCTCACGGCGAATGACATAATCACGCGTCTTTTCATTGCCGCGTACTTCAATGCGCTGAATATAAGCTCGCGGACCTTGTTCAATATTATATAAAATCGAAATTGTATGATTTGCCAAATTACGATTCCCCCGTGGCTCAACCTTAGCAAAAGCATACCCCGAATCAGCAACCTTATTGTTGATAATTGCAACAGACTGTTCAATGTTCTCTGCACTGTAAATATCACCTGATCGCGTTTTAAGAATCCCTTTTACAGATTGAATGTCAATTCCATCAACATCGCTTTCAACCTGAATATCACTGATTTTATAGCGAACCCCTTCATCAAGAACAAAATAAATTTTATATGCATTACTCGCTTCATCAAAAGTTGCTTTGGAAGAAACAATGCGAAAATCTGCATAACCACGATTAAAATAAAAACGACGGAGAGCTTCTTCATCAGCAGCTAAACGCTCTTCACTATAAACATCCCCCCCCAGTAACAAGGAGAACATTCCCGAAGACTTTGTTGAAATTACATCTCGCAAACGACGGCTTCCAAAAGCATGATTTCCCTTAAAAACAATATCACCAATCTTTGTCTTCCGCCCTTCAGAAACATTAAAAACTACATTTACACGCCCTTTTCCCAAATTAATAGTTTGAACTTTTACTGCAATATTATTACGACCAACAGTCTTATAAGCTTCACGAATCGTATTAATATCAGCTGAAAGCTTAGCAGAATTAAAAGGCTCATTCGGTTTTAAAGAAATAAATCGTTTAAGATCAGGATCTTTGAGAGATTTATTTCCCTGAAACAACACTTGGTTGACTACCTCATATTCTTTGACGAACACGACCAGCTTGTCACCAACCTGATTTATTTTCACTTCATAAAATAAGCCCAATCCGAAAAGACGCTTTACCGCGGCATCGACATCTCCACTGGAAAAACTCTGTCCCGTTTTAATATCCATATTGTCTCGAACTGCCTGAGCACTTACAAATTTATTCCCGCGAACCTCAATAGAACGAACCACAGATGCCTGTACTTCTCCAACCATTGCAATTGACATAAAGGCTGTTGTTGGAGCCACTATCCCCATACCTAACACTAACACAGATACTGCATTTAAAAACTTCGAATTTGTAGTCATTGGCTTCTTTTACCTTATCTTATTCCTTGGACATGATGCCTCAAAAGCTAACTGCCATAACAACTCTCTTATTCACAGCAAGACTTTCCACCCCTTAATTCATTATAACACACGACGCCACAATATTTTGTGGACATGGTAAACGACCTTTGATTTATTTCTTTCATTATTACCTAATTTATAAAATATTTTCCATCATTTATTAGCTAAACCAACAAAAATAATCATTAAAGAATGCAAAAACCATAAAGAGGAGAACAACGAAAAACCCTATACGAAAAATAATTTCTCGAATTTTAGTGGATACTGGCTTCCTCGTAAAAACCTCGATAACATGAAGTAAAAAGTGCCCACCATCAAGTGGCGGGATTGGAAAAAGGTTAATAAGACCAATGCCTATCGAGAGAAAAGCTGTAAAATTCAACAAAGAGATAAAACCTGTCTCACTTACTTTCCACGCAATTTTAACGGTTTTAGAAGGCCCACTTAGCTGGCAATGATCTTCTTTCCCCCCTATTAAACGACCAATAAAAAAAATCGTTTGCGTAACAATAAACGTAGCACGTTCCGATGCTTCTTTTACAGCTCTTACAAAACCATAGTGAATATGTTTTACATAAACTGGATCTAAACGCGTAGGATTATCTGGATCAACAGGAACACCTACCCCTATCATACTGCTTTGAACCAGATTACCAAATCCATCATCTCGCTCAATCATTTTGGGTGTAATCACCGCCGTAAACACTTGCCCCATGCGTTCTATTTTAAACTCTATAGGATCTTTGCCATGAAAAGCTACATAATTCATCAAACTTTCAAAGCTTTCAACCCGTTGTCCATCCATCTCAACAAAACGATCCCCTAATTCCAAACCGGATTGGATAGCAGGGAAATCTTTTACTAAAGAACCAACAATTGGTTCAGTCGCTACACGACCATAAATAAAGAAAAAAAATGTCAAAATAACAATGGTAAAAAGAGCATTGAATAAGGGACCAGCAAAAACAGTTACAGCTTTTTTCCAAGCATGCGCACTAGCAAATGAACCTTTAACAATCGGAGATGACTGAGATGATGGCGCATTTATCCCTTCTTCCTCTCCAATAAACTTTACATACCCCCCTAAAGGAATAAGCGCTAAACACCACTGTGTACCGTGTTTATCTGTATATCCCACTATTTTTGGACCAAACCCAAGTGAAAAAACCGATGCCTTAATACCACACCACCGTCCAATAAGATAATGCCCAATTTCGTGGACAAAAATGATAATCATAATAACAAAAAGAACACTAAAAACTCTTAAAAGCAAATCGCCTACAGTGATCATATGATTTAAAAGTTCCAAAATATTTCCTCCCACTTAAACCATACAAAAAAGATTAAAAGGTGTATCCATATCAGACATAAACGAACCAATTAAATAAAGAAGGAAAGCAGCTCCTACCAAACCATCCATACGGTCCATAAACCCACCGTGTCCAGGCAAGAAAGAGCTGGAGTCTTTAACAGAAAATTGTCTTTTTAGCCATGATTGTCCTAAATCGCTCAATTGCGAAACAATGGATAAAACAAGTGCGAGCAATGGTACAAAAAAATTCGTTAAATTGATCTCAAAAAATCGAAAAGCAATGAATATACCTCCAGAAACTCCAAAAACCGTACCACCAATTGCCCCTGCCCATGTTTTATTAGGAGAAAATTGTGGTGCTAATTTAGGACCACCCAATGCCCGTCCGCTAAAATAGCCAGCGATATCTGTCCCCCACACGATCGTAAATAAAAAAATAACAGCTTGAAATCCTAACGTTTCATAGCCTCGTAAAAAGGATAAAGCGACAACCGGAAAAGATGCATATAAAAAACCTGAAAAAACCCAACCACTCTTTTTCATGGGTCCAATGGCCAACACTGCTGCGCAAACGATCAAAATACAAAAAATCAATGAAGCAGAGACGCCAAATAGCAAAAAAGAACCAAAAATCAAATAAAAAATACTTGCTAATATTTTTTGTAAAACATGCCACTTTTCTTTAGTAATACGCATCCATTCATAAAGAATAAAACCACCAATAGCCCATACAAACAAAAAAAATAAAGCTCCTCCAAACCATGTTAAATACAAAGCAATGATGCCAAAAACAAAAGCAGTTAAAATACGATAAAAAAGATTAGACAAAACACTATCCAAACAATAAAAATAGAAAATACAAACTCAAAAATTGACGCAAGCAAAAAACTTTGTTATGCGGTCTCTTTGTACTCACACTTTTACAGACCTTTTTACAATCTATCATACTTGATCTGATATACCAAGATGGCGTTTATAAGACTAAAAAGTGAAAGAACTATCAAAGGATTACGTCTTAAAACGCATTCACATATATGTTTCCTGACACTCTTTTATCTTAAATAGTAGAAAAACTGCCGTTTATTTCTTACGGGAATTATGAAATTTAGATCTGATCTTTGCTTCGTGCAAAAACATTTTTCTATCACCCTCTCAATCACCTAGAAACAAGCTGTGCAACCTGCATTTTTCATAATGGAAGCAGCAAGGTTAAGATAGAGTCTTTGCGTTACATTTTTCCCAAACATCTACCATGAAAGATTTGAACGACATCTTTAGATCTTTATCTAAATCATGAAAATATTTTTATCACGTAATTCAAAAAATACGTATTTTTTTCATTTTCTTATTATATACTCCTCTTTACCAGAGAATCTCTTTCAATATTTAGATAAAGATCTAAAAAAACGTCTGCTACTTCAAATCAATCTTTATCTTACAATATAGAAATGCACTAAAATGCACTTTTTCCCGCCTCACGCTCTTTATTAATAGAATACTTTACTCCTCATTCTCATCCATAAAAAGATATTATACTTACCTAGATATAATATTTTCTAACGATAAAATTACCTTAAACATGCATAATTTCAGCTTCTTTCACAGCCAAAATCTTATCAATATCAGCAATAGTTTCATCCGTGAGTTTTTGAACTTTGTCAGATAAGCCATGCGCTTCATCTTGACCAATTTCACCTTCTTTTTCCAATTTTTTCAAATTATCCATACCATCCCGACGGACATGGCGGGTAGCAATACGCGCTTGTTCTGCATATTGATGTGCAATTTTTACAAGTTCTTTACGGCGCTCTTCATTTAATTCAGGTAAAGGAACACGCAAATTCATACCGTCAGTAATGGGATTCAAACCAAGACCAGAATCACGAATAGCACGCTCTACAGCTCCTACCATCGTTTTATCCCACACAGAAACTGAAAGCATCCGCGGTTCTGGAACAGAAATATTCGCGACCTGATTGATATGCACAACAGAACCATAAGCTTCAACCGTTAAAGGTTCTAATAAACTGGCCGAAGCTCGCCCAGTCCGCAAACCACCTAATTCATGTTTAAAAGCGGAAATAGCACCATCCATGCGACGTTTCAGGTCATCCATAATAGATATAACATTCATATTTCTGTCTCCTTCAATTACGCCTTGAAGATTATCTTCATTCCGATACTATTGTAAACCGTCCAGTTCCATTCAACACTTTAGCCAAACCACCTTTTTCATGAATGGAATATACAATAATCGGTACATTATTTTCGCGTGCTAAAGTAACCGCTGTTGTATCCATAACAGACAACCCCCATTGCAAAATCTCAACATGTGTTAATTGGTCAAAACGTTTAGCTGTAGGATCTAACTTTGGATCTGCAGAATAAATACCATCCACTTGTGTTCCTTTCAAAAGAACATCTGCACCAATTTCTGCTGCACGTAAAGTAGCAGCAGAATCAGTGGTAAAAAATGGATTACCCGTGCCGCCTGCAAAAATAACGACTTTCCCTTGATTCATATAACCTATTGCTTTACGCTGTGAGAAACTTTCACAAATTTGTGGCATAGCAATCGCGGATAATACAACTGTCTCAACCCCTAGCTTTATCAATGATGTTCGCAATGCTAAAGAATTAATAGCCGTGGCAAGCATTCCCATATGATCACCTGTCACACGATCCCCACCATGTGAAGCAACAGCAACTCCACGAAAAATATTTCCCCCACCTATAACAATAGCAACTTCTACTCCCAACGCTCGCACTTCAGCAACATCAGCGGCAATACGATCTGCAACGGAAACATCAATCCCAAAGCTCTGTTCCCCCATAAGGGCTTCACCAGAAACCTTTAAAAGAATACGTTTATATTGTAGCGCTAATGTCATTGACAATCTCCCCAAAAGCACAGTTATTTTTTGCTTTCGACACCACTAAGGGCACCACTTTATCACGTGACGCCCTCTCAATAATCACACATTTTATATCAGAAATTCCATAACCAATGGTATAGTTTTAAATCTCTGACAATAATTTAAAAATCACTACCCCTTTGCGGCCGCTGCAACCTCTGCAGCAAAATCAGACTCCTCTTTCTCCACACCTTCCCCTAATGCGAAGCGAACAAACCCTGTAATTTTTGCAGGTGCACCAATCGACTTTTCAGCATCCTTTAAAGCCACTTCAACACTCATGTCAGGATTCATAACAAAAGCCTGAGAAAGCAGAACAACCTCTTCGAAAAACTTACGCATACGCCCTTCCACCATTTTCTCAATGATATTTTCAGGTTTCCCAGACTGGCGCGCCTGATCAGAAAAAATGGCTTTTTCACGCTCTACAGCACTCACATCAACATTCTCCGCGGTCAGAGCTAATGGATTAGTTGCAGCAATATGCATTGCAACCTGTCGACCAAAAGCGGTAGCAGCTTCCTTATTTCCCGTAGTTTCAATGGCAACCAAAACACCAAGTTTACCAAGCCCATCAGCCACACTATTGTGTATATAAGTAGCAACGACGCCATTCTCAACAGAGAGTTTAGCAGAACGCCGAAATGTCATATTCTCACCAATGGTACCAATCGCATCTTTAATTGTAGCCTCTACGGTCTTCTCAGAACCAGGGTAAAGAGATGCGGAAACAGCATCAACACCCCCTTTCGCACCTAAAGCAGCTGTAGCCACTTTACGTACAATGTCTTGGAATACGTCATTGCGTGCAACAAAATCTGTTTCAGAATTAATTTCAACTAAAACTGCGCTTGAATCGTTTGATACAACTCCAATTAATCCTTCAGCAGCCGTACGACCAGCCTTTTTATCTGCTTTGGCTATTCCTTTTTTACGAAGCCAATCAACAGCGGCCTCCATGTCACCATTGGTCTCCGACAGCGCTGCTTTACAGTCCATCATACCAGCACCTGACAATTCCCGAAGTTCTTTTACTTGTGCAGCAGTAATGCTCATATTTTCCTCTTTGATTTTGTAACAATAAAAGCGTGCAAGAAGTAAAACTCTGTGCACGCCCATAATCTCTCTTTAGAAATAAGTACCTTAACAGGCGTTTTTTAATTTACCCAGAAACTGAAACAACATTTTCCAATACCGGTTCCGCATTTTCCAATACGGGTTCTACAGGCGCATCAACTTGAGCTCCCAAATCAACTCCCATCGCACCTTGTTGACGTGCAATACCATCAAGCGCGGCACGAGCAAAAAGATCACAATAAAGAGCAATTGCACGCGAAGCGTCATCATTACCTGGTATTGGATGCGTAATGTTATCAGGATCACAATTGGTATCAATAATAGCAATAACGGGAATACCTAAACGTTTTGCTTCTTGGATCGCAATATTTTCTTTGTTTGTATCGATGACAAATATAAGATCTGGAACAGAGCCCATATCCTTAATACCACCAAGCGCACGATTAAGCTTTTCACGATCACGCTCAAGATTCAAACGTTCTTTTTTGGTAAAGCCCTGTGCTTCAGCAGCAAGAATTTTATCAAGCTTACGCAAACGGTGTATCGAATGGGAAATCGTTTTCCAGTTCGTGAGCATACCGCCAAGCCAACGTGCATTAACATAATATTGTGCTGAACGATTCGCAGCATCAGCAATAATGTCAGATGCCTGCCGCTTTGTACCAACAAAGAGAATGCGTCCACCACGTGCAACGGTATCGGAAACAAGTTTAAGAGCTTGGTGCAAAAGAGGAACAGTCTGAGAAAGATCAATAATATGAATATTATTACGCTGACCGTAAATATAAGGGGTCATTTTTGGATTCCAGCGATGAGTCTGGTGACCAAAATGTACACCTGCTTCTAAAAGCTGATGCATAGTAAAATCGGGTAGTGCCATAGTTTATCCTTTCCGGTTTAACCTCCGCGGAAAAAGCAGAAAAAACTGCTACCGGCGGACGTTTGCTAAATTTTTCTCGCAAACACCCAAACTCCGCGTGTGGAATGATGCCACCATACTAATATTTGATTCTTTTTCAAGTCATTTTCTGCAATCATTTAATATTTGCATTGATCATTATTTTTCTCAAGGTCGAGGAATTCAAGACTATTCAATTTTGCGCGCACTGCGAAAGTTCCATAATCTATCTGAAGATTACGCATAACACCATTTTCATGTAAGAGAAAACTGGTACGATAGATTGGTAATCCATCTTTTTTTTCTACATCGTCAAAATAAGAAATCGTAATAGGCCAGTATTTCTCTTCATCCAATTTCTTCATTTCTTCCGTTTCACTATCAGACAAAAGCGTTTTCTTTTCCCCAATAACTACACTTTCCTTGATAACTTTATCTGCTTTATCTGTTCCATCAAAGACTGTAACATAGTAAAAATGGTGACCTGCTTTTGCATGGCGAATGATATTTTTGAGTTGCATAATTGGAAATTCAGCTGTTGCAAGTTTATATTCTTTTTCCTTTGGCTTTTTTAATTTAACGACAATACCATCTTGAATACGCTCAGCGACTCCTTCGGAGCGACGTGCAACCTCTTGCCCAACTTGATCTGTAACACTAAAACGGAACGTACGGCCATCACCAGTTTCATAACTCGTTGTCTGTTGATCCGTTAAATGTATTGGCATATCTTCACTATGAATACGGCTGATAAAACGAAAACGTGTCGTATAGCCCTGACATGCTGAACCAGTGAGTTCGTAAACCATTCGCCCAGACATCCCAGAAATTGTCATTTCATGAGAAACACTATCGAGCTGAAAATCGTAAATTGCTCGATGAGGCACAACAAAAACTGTCTCTTCAGCCTTCGCAGTACATAAAAGAATAACATATAAAATTATTACAAATAATGATCTGATCATTCTTAACTTCCAATTCTGTCCCTGCTGCATAACACCATATAATAAGGCAAAAAAGACTAACTTCTTAGTTAACCACACATTTCCTTAAATCAAAAATTAGTTTATGCAATGGACATATTGTAAAATAAGCTATGGAGTTTAAATTATGACCAACGTGATTGAAAACAACTTAAAAACATTTGGAATTACTCTTCCCGAAGCGGTGAGTCCCATTGCTAATTACGTAACAGCCTCACAAAGTGGCAATCAACTCTTTATTTCTGGACAACTTCCTCTTGTTGAGAGAAAACCGCTAACAACTGGTAAAGTTGGCTTAACCGTTAGCATTGAACAAGCAAAAAAAGCAGCCGAAACTTGTGCACTCAACATTCTGGCACAAATCAAAGCAGCTCTTGGTGACTTAAATAAAATAAAACGCGTACTAAAAATCACCGTTTTTGTAGCTGTAGATCCTCATTTTACCGATATTCCTCTTGTTGCTAATGGAGCATCTGATTTGTTCGTCAATATTCTTGGCGAAAGAGGAAAACATGCTCGTTCTGCTATCGGTGTCGCCTCTCTCCCTATGGATGTTCCAGTAGAAGTTGAAGCTATTGTAGAGATCTAGACTTCATCAAGGGCAGCGCGCATCTCCATAAAGTGATAACCAAATGTGAAATTTGTTTTTTAATCCTATACTAACCATCGCATGCTCCAGTCTTAAAATTAAAGTTCTAAATAAAACGCATAAAAGGAAATATTTTTATGAAACAAGCTTATGATAATAATAATGTTTTTGCTAAATTGATTCGCAATGAAATCCCTTCCGTTCGTGTCTATGAAGACGATGATGTCATTGCCTTCATGGATATCATGCCACAAGCTCCAGGCCATACGCTGGTTATTCCCCGAAAAGGCTCTAGAAACCTATTGGATGCGGATACTGAAACATTATTTCCAGTCATTAAAGCAGTTCAAAAAATTGCCAATGCTGTAAAAAAAGCCTTTCAAGCAGATGGTATAACAGTCATGCAATTGAATGAAGCAGCAAGTCAACAAACCGTTTATCATCTCCATTTCCACATTATACCACGTATGGAAGGAATAGAGCTTGCTCCCCATAATAATGTTATAACGCCTACAGAAATCCTTGAAGAGAACGCAAAAAAAATCCGTGCAGCCCTTTAAAGCGCTCTTAAATCATTGAACTTTTTTCTTGACATATTTTTTGATAAAATGTGTCGGTTTTTTATTCTTTGAGCCAACCGATATATTGGAAGATGAAATCTCTAACTGCAATTTCTCTTTTCCCCCGTTTGATTTTTGTGTCAATACGCGCACCATGCCGCCATTACGCAACTTTCCGAATAAAATTTCGTCAGCTAATGGCTTCTTAATATGTTCTTGTATAACACGGTTCAATGGGCGTGCTCCCATTTGGGAGTCGTATCCTTTATTGGCAAGCCAAACCGTCGCAGAAGGACTTAATTCAAAACAAATTCCTCTATCAGCTAATTGCGCTTCAAGTTGAAAAATAAATTTCTGCACAATCTGATTAATGATCAAATGAGATAAGGGTGCAAACGGAATGATAGCATCTAGCCGGTTACGAAATTCCGGTGTAAAGAGCCGATTAATTGCTTCAATATCATCACCATCACGATACACTTTGCCAAATCCGATAGCCGACCTTGCCAACTCTGAAGCACCGGCATTGGTTGTCATAATTAAAATAATATTGCAGAAATCAATTTTTTTGCCATTATGGTCTGTTAATTTACCATAATCCATCACCTGCAATAAGATATTAAATAATTCTGGATGCGCTTTTTCAATCTCATCCAGCAATAAAACTGCATGCGGTTTCTGATCAACTGCATCTGTAAGGAGACCTCCTTGATCAAACCCTATATAACCTGGAGGTGCCCCAATTAAGCGCGCCACTGTATGCCGTTCCATATATTCTGACATATCAAAGCGTAACAATTCAATGCCTAAAGAAGATGCAAGCTGTTTTGCAACTTCAGTTTTTCCCACACCTGTTGGCCCTGAAAATAAATAACTTCCTATTGGTTTGTCTGCTTCCCGCAATCCTGCTCGCGCCAATTTAATTGATGAGACTAATGCGGAAATCGCCTGATCTTGTCCATAAACAACATGCTTGAGTTCTCTTTCAAGTTTGCTCAGCGTCTTTTGATCATCGCCCGAAACTGTTTTTGGTGGAATCCTTGCCATAGTAGCAACAGTTGCTTCAATTTCTTTAACGCCTATATTTTTTTTCCTTTGCTTTTTTGGTAAAAGTTTTTGTGCTGCACCACTTTCATCAATAACATCAATTGCTTTATCAGGTAATCGGCGATCAATCATATAACGTGAGGACAATTCTACAGATGCCTTCATCGCCTGATCAGTATATTTAATTTGATGAAAGTCTTCAAAATAAGGCTTCAGCCCCTGTAAAATCTTAATTGTATCAGCAATAGACGGCTCTTTAACATCAATCTTCTGAAAACGACGCTCTAAAGCACGATCTTGTTCAAAAATTTTACGATATTCTCTGTAAGTCGTCGAACCAATACATCGAATAGTTCCGGAAGATAACGCAGGTTTTAAAAGATTTGCCGCATCCATATTTCCTCCCAATGTAGCCCCTGCTCCAATTAAAGTATGAATTTCATCAATAAATAAAACAGCATTTGGAGACTGCTCAAATTCTTTAATAACGTGCTTTAACCGTTCTTCAAAATCACCACGATAGCGTGTACCAGCAACAAGTCCTCCCATATCAAGAGAAAATATTGTCGCATGTGATAAAACTTCAGGGACTTGTCCATCAACAATACGTTTTGCTAATCCTTCAATGATAGCGGTTTTTCCAACGCCAGGATCACCAACCAAAAGCGGATTGTTTTTTGACCTTCTACATAAAACCTGAATCATACGTGAAATCTCTACTTCACGACCAATTAATAAATCAATTTTTCCATTTCGTGCCTTACAATTGAGATCAACACAATAAGCAGTCAGTGCACTCGTTACCTTTTCTTCATTGTCTAAAATCTGCTGATCCAATTGCTCTTCAAGTCCCTCAAGTAACATGGATAATCCCTCATCCCGAGTGATACCATGTGAAATGAAACGCACAGCATCATAGCGTGTCATTCCCATCTCTTGAAGAAAATATGCCGCATGACTTTCACGTTCAGAAAAAATTGCAACGAGAACATTTGCTCCTGAAACTTCATCTTTTCCAGCCGATTGAGCATGAATCACCGCGCGTTGGATAACACGCTGGAAAAATGTTGTTGGTTTTGTATCCTCATCAGTTTTAATCTGTCCATCCAGTTCTAACTGGATATAGTTTATTAAGCGCTCTCGCAGTTCTTCTACATCTACCTGACAAGCCTGAATCACTAAATTTGCATCAGCATCATCTAGCAGAGCTAGCAGAAGATGCTCTAATGTCGCATATTCATGCCGTGCTTGAGTAGCAATTGTTAATGCCCGATGCAAAACCTCTTCAAGACTAGGTGTAAAAGATGGCATAACTCCTCACTTCCATTCCATTACACATTGTAATGGATGTTCATTTTGGCGTGCACACTCCCTAACTTGTACCACTTTCATTTCAGCTACTTCATAACTATAAGTTCCGCATTCGCCTACCCCATTCTGATGAACATGTAACATGATACGTGTTGCTTCTTCGAAACTTTTTTTAAAAAAGTTTTTCAAAACAAAAACAACAAAATCCATAGGTGTGTAATCATCATTAAGTAAAAGAACACGATACAACTTAGGTTTTTGAAGTTTTAGTCTCATCTTGGACATTATAAAGGTATCTTGACTATTTTTATCCCAATTCTTGCCCTTTTCATTATGCATAATGTGGACTATAGAATTCGTTATTAGCTTTTTTACCATTACCATTTCCTGTGCTGCATATTTTTATTAATTTTAAGTTCTTTCATAACTATTGCAACAGCTGTTTGTATAAAGAAAAAACTTTTTTTGTGGCTAGGTTAAAGAAAAGGGGGGAGTGCACAAAATAAATTCTGTAAACAAATTAGTAATATCATTCATCTAAATTGCATCAACGTAAAGAAAAGAACTTTACAAAAGTTTTTCAAATTAAATGGAGAAATAGGATACTGCCAGTGTATATTAACTGCCAAAAAATTGCGTGTTTCTACCAAAAGGTAACAATCGCTTTTATTATTTTAGCTCTTTCTTACTCTTGGGCATCAGCTACTCCTCAAGGGGCCTATCCTGATAAGTATGCCGCTATCGTTATAGATGCAAATACAGGAAAAACTTTATTTCAAGCCAACGCAACCCTGAAACGGTATCCTGCTTCTTTAACAAAAATGATGACACTCTACATGCTTTTTGAATCCTTGCATATGCGTCGTCTCACACCCAATACACCAATTCCCGTCTCACATTATGCAGCAACACGGCCACCAACAAAAATCGGATTTAAAGCAGGTCAAACAATTTCTGCAGAAGCCGCTGCCAAAGCTCTCATTACAAGATCAGCAAATGATGTTGCAACTGCCATTGCAGAGTATCTTGGCGGTAATGAAAAAAAATTCGCTCGAATGATGACTGCTAAAGCCCGCAAACTTGGCATGACGCACACACATTTCGCAAATGCTTCAGGGCTCCCTGATGTACGCAATTATTCTACAGCACGGGATATGGCCACTTTATCATTAGCCTTACGCAAAAATTTTCCAAAACAGTATAATTTGTTCAAAATCAAAAGTTTTACTTTCCGTGGACATACAATTAATAACCACAACAAGCTTGTCAAAATCATGAAAGGTGTTGATGGAATTAAAACCGGCTACACACAAATGTCAGGTTCTAACTTAGCAACTTCGATGCGTCTTGAAGGACGCTCTATCGTTGCTGTCGTTATGGGAGGCAAATCATCTACCGCACGTGACGAGCATATGGCCAGCTTATTGAGCCAATATTTGCCAAAAGCAAGTAGGACGAAAAGCGATAGCCATTTAATGGCTTCGGTACACTATAACTTACCTACAGGCGCCAATATTCCTATACCAAATGTTAAAGCTGAACCAACCAGTGTCGATGACGAAATTTCCACTATGTTAACAGCATTTGCAGAACAACCTAGAAATTCCAATATGGCAATAGCTGCTGTCAACCAAGCAATTATACCAATCCCTAATCCTCAAAAAGCTATACCCGTTGAAACTCATAAAATTGTTACAGCTTCTTTGTCCACAAACGCTGGATGGGCTATCCAAATTGGTTCTCTTCCTAGTGAAGAACAAGCAAAAAAACTACTTTTAAAAGCAAAAGACACAGCTTATTCTGCTTTAAAGAGCGCATCTTCACATATGCAACTTTTTGAGAAAAGTGGACGCCATTATTACCGTGCTCGATTTACAGGCTTTCAATCAAAAAAAGAGGCTCTCAATGCTTGTTCTACATTAAAGAAAGCAAATTTTAACTGCTATACTGTAGCTTATTAAAAGTTTTTGAATTCGCGTTAAGGATAGTATCATGACCGATAATGCTCTTGCTTCATCCATTAAAAAAGAAAAATTATTGAAGCAATCATCTCTCCTCTCATTGCGTTCTCTTCACGATGCTGCAACAAAACTTGCTAATTTAAGATATACCCCAGCTGCATTAGACACACAGTCTCTTGTTAACCTGCTCATTTGCCAAACAATACGAAATCGTCGTATTGCCATGCCTCCTGTACGCATTCATTTACGCGTAGCAAGTCAAACCAGTAATGTACCTATCAAAATCCATTTAGGTGCAAAAAACGTCTAATTCTATAAACCATTTCCGCAAGAGTTATTTTGTAAATTAAAAATATTCGCACGTTGCCTACAGCTTAAAAAAATCTTTTAGCACAGGCGACTTCTTCTTCAGATTTTAAAGATCACACTCGCAAGGTTCTCTTCAATTATCTGATTAGATTTTCAATAAAACCATCTCTTAAGATGCATAAAAATACCAAATGTTAGACTTACCTTCGGATTTAATATCAAAGCTTATTCTTGATCTTTTTTAATAAGAAGAAATAGTCCCATTGGATGCAAAGTTTTCTCATTGGTCGGGCACGACCATAATAACTCAATGAAGAGAATTCTCTTCAATAAAGCATAAATTCATCCATGCAACATAAACCCCATACGACATAAGCATTATATAAAATTTCCTAAATCCTTTGACTCAACTCGTGTTTTTTTTCAGAAGAAAAGCAACTTTAAAATACAACTCTTTATAGTTCCTCACTCCCTATTTCTCGTGGAAAACTATGAATCGTATAACTTCCCACAAGCCTCTTCACCCTCACTGTTACGCAGCCAGAGCCCAACTATCACTCCTTTTGTATTTACTAATACTCATGTGTCATCATTATTCTTGTACTCAAGAAACTTTTTCACGCATGTTCATCCACCTTTCACACTGTGATTTAATGAGTTCTGGTGATTTATTGATAATAATGCGTAAAACAAGAACGTCTTACAATATCGAACAGTTTGACATAACATGAACATAATTAATTTGTTAGCTTCTACCGAAGATAGCTTTATAAAGCTCATTCATCATTTTACAACTTAAATGAGACCGCAGAATACAAGAATATTCTCTTATGATAAATTAATTTTGTTCTCTTGCACATCACACGCGAAATAGCTCTGTGAAAAGCTATTTAAGCAGAGGCTCAATATATCTCTTCATAAACCGTTTTAATACAAAAGCTGCTAGCAATGCTGAGAGCTCACAGATACAATGATGGTGTCCGCTATTACTTTCATAAGCAATAGACAGGCCGTAAAGAATTTACCAGACTAAAATCCGTTGCACGCTTTAACAGGATATTGCATTGACTGCGAGACCAGCTTTACTTGTTTCTTTATAGCGCTCACTCATATCATGTCCTGTCTGACGCATTGTTTCTATACAAGCGTCAAGAGAAACAAAATGATCCCCATTACCATGCAACGCAAGAGAAGAAGCTGTCACCGCCTTAACAGCCCCCATTGCATTGCGTTCAATGCAAGGAACCTGCACAAGACCTGCAACCGGATCACATGTCATTCCCAAGTGATGCTCCAGCGCGATCTCTGCTGCATTTTCAATTTGAGCCGGTGTACCACCCAACGCGGCTGTTAACCCTGCTGCTGCCATTGAAGATGCTGTCCCAACTTCACCTTGGCATCCAACTTCTGCACCAGAAATAGAAGCATTATGTTTAATCACACCACCAATGGCTGCCGCCGTTAACAAAAAATTATGGATTCCCTCTCGATCTGAACCATCATTAAACTGGAGATAATAACGCAAAACTGCGGGCACAACTCCAGCTGCTCCATTCGTTGGTGCCGTGACAACACGGCCACCTGTAGCATTTTCCTCATTGACTGCTATGGCATATACCGAAAGCCAATCATTGGCCCAAAGTGGGTAATTGCGATTTTTCTTTCGATTTTCCAAAAGCTTTTCATACAGCTTTTTAGCACGCCTTGGAACATGCAATCCACCTGGCAACACACCTTCTTGTGAAAGACCTCTATCAATACAATTTGTCATAGCGGAAAAAATTTCATCAAGACCCTTATTAAGAGCCGAACGCTCCATCTTCGTCTCTTCGTTTATGCGCTTCATTTCAGCAATTGAAAATCCTGATTTTTCTGCCATTGACAACATTTTACGTGCAGAATCAAAAGGATATGGCACTTCAAACGTTTCTTGTTGCGTATTACCATTCATATGGTTTAATTCATCCTCAGTCACAACAAAACCACCGCCAATAGAATAATAAATCTGCCGCAAAAGAATATTTCCCTCATTATCAAGCCCTTCAAATGCAAGTCCGTTAGCATGTCCCGGTAGAACTTTCTTTCGTTCAAAAATAAGATCACTTTGCAAATCAAACTGATAAGCAGGCTGGCCTTTTGGTTGCACTTTTTTTTCACGTATAACTTTTTCTAATAGGAAGCCCATACAATCAGGATCAACAGTAGATGCTTTTTCCCCCAACAGCCCTAATATAATAGCTCTATCTGTAGCATGCCCAATTCCCGTGAAGGCCAAAGAGCCATAAAGATAAACACGTATACGCGAAACCTCAACTTCAAGTGGCTGAGAGAAATTGCGTGCAAGAATCTCTTGCAAAAACATGTTAGCCGCCGTCATCGGCCCCATCGTATGTGAACTAGAAGGACCAATACCAATTTTAAAAAGTTCAAAAACAGATAAAAACACTCATCACCCCAAAATTCCACAAACTTTGAGTATACGCTTTTTTATCGCGTTTGTCCCATTTAAAATCAAATTGCAAGATAAGCTAAAAGAATAACAGCAATAAATACGAATGTCGCTCGTCTTGCTACCATCCAACATTTTTTTTCTATAGCGCTTTCCATAGCCAACCCTCGAAACGGACAATGATCATCCTTTTAATTTTGTAAGCGTAGTAAAATAAAAATTAATATGCAATTTAAAATTGAATAAGAATGAGAAGTTCTCACCGAAATGTTTTATAAATCCAAGATCTAAAAAATGACACTCACTTACATAAAGCGTACAAAATTCTCAATTGGCTCACGTTCAGTTTCAAAATTATTTTCTGGAGCACTCATATCGCGATAGCCAAGTGCCATACCACAAATAATTTGCCGATCAGAAGGCACTGATAAAAGTGTACGAATTTGCTTATGATAATCAGCGAAAGCAGCTTGGGGGCATGTGTCCAACCCAAACCCACGTGCTGCTAACATAATGGTCTGCATAAACATCCCCAAATCAAGCCAGCTTCCCCTTTCCATGTCATAATCCATTGTAAACAAAAGCCCTACAGGTGCACCAAAAAAGGAAAAATTTCGCGCTTTCTGGTGAAACATTTTGTCCTGCTCATCTTTTTGAATTCCAAGGCTCTTATAAAGATCCAAACCAATTTTTCGACGCCTTGAAAGATAAGGTTCACGCCATTGGCGTGGATAATAAGGCACTTCACGTTCGCCTTTTACACCTGAAAGTACGAGTTGAGAAAGTTCTTGTCCTACCTTCTGCAATACATCCCCTGTAAGAACAATGACTTGCCATGGCTGAATATTTGTTCCAGATGGTGCCCGTGCCGCAAGTTTTAAAATTTCTCTGATTGTTTCCTCTGAGACTGGCTGATTGGTAAAAGCTCGAATCGACTTACGTGACAGAATAGATTGGAAAACATTGATAGAAGAATCATCTGTCATTATTTTTACTTTCTTTTTTGAAAAGTGAATTTGTTGTTTGCTCATTCAAAGCCAATGCGTTGCAAGAACACCTTTGCAACCCTTTTTATTTGTTCTACTCTTCCTGAAAAGCTTATATATTTCACACCCTGTCAATGCTGACCATTAAAGAGTATACAACCGTTTAATGATTCATGGAAAGAAAATCATCAAAAATGAATATGAAATAAATTTTATAATCAACGATTAACTCTTAATTCAACTAAACTCTTAAAAATTTTCTTGATGCGTTCTAAATCATGTAGGAAATCATCAACATCACGCTGCATCTGCTGATCCACGTCCTCCAAGCCGCACACCACTGCTGTGCATGTAAATATTGGTATAAGCTTTGGAACTAAGATAACTTGCGTTACAGCTATCTTACTCTAAAGTATCCCCTCAACATCAGGTGCTATAATCTCCACACGCATTATTGTCTTTATTGCTCACATCCTCACCTGTAACCATAAGGGCAATATCTTGCCAAGCAGTGCTAAATAAGCAGCGGAGCATTTGATTGCCTATTTTTCAAAGTAAGAGATCAAACAATCATCACCATATTCTTACCAGTGCGCTCTACAGCTCTAAACACTGCCTCTTTCAGAATACGTGTCGTTTTTTTTAATAATGCTTTGATTTATAATGGTATTTTATTGTTTTGCATGTTAAATTAAACAAAACCATCTCCTTACACATAACAAGAAGGATGAGCGCGTGGATAAAAAATCGTTTGAGATAAGGAGTAAAAACGCCTCTTATGAATCGTCTTAATGCAAGAGTTGTCGCAACATTTCAGGGCTGGTAAATATAATGATGATACCAGCTTTCTCCTTCATAAGCGTAAAGATGGTGGTGCTTAATAGATTTATCGTTATACCCTTCTCGAGCGACACCGCGAAATAGGCGCTTGAGTGCCTTAAGAACAATGTTCTTAAAAAAAGCACATGAATTGGCAACACAATAGCATTCTATTTTATATGAGAGACGTACCCCCTTAAAGAACATGAAAAACAAAAACGTGAGCCTATGCGTAATCTCCATTGATATCGCTGTGGATAGCTTTTGAAAGCCGCAAAGCTGAACTAAAAATGATGGTAAAAACGGAAGCTGATTTTTACTTTACACCTTCATATTCTCCCTAAATTAGTCCGTATTCCCATTTCAGAAATTACGCAAACCGACATATGCATTTGCTCCCATCTGGCATATAAAAGCTGCAACTGCTTATAAAGCACTCACCCTTCTCAATCTCTATCTTAAACATGCCACTGCATTGGGATTGGATATTGGTTTATATTTAACAGAAAAAGCACACGCTCTCTTAAGTAAACAATATAATAAAACGCAAAACTTACCCGCACTGGATTAGAGAGATGTCCTCGCTTTTATAATACACTTTGCGAAATAACAATGACACATTTGGCTTTGCGTCTGCTTATTCTTATAGGTGTTTGCACCAATCCCTTATGTCATATCCATAAAGATCAAATTGAGAGAGAGATATATAGACCATCGCTGCTGAGAAGATGAAGGAGCGGCGCGATAGCACAACAGAATTTCGCCTGCTCTTATCAGCGATAAACATTAAAAGTGATTGAACAAGCCTATTGTTTTTTCCAAAGTGAATTTCTTCTTTCATCTACAGATCGCTGTCCATTTCACCTGCTGCCACAGCAAGGTATATGAAAAAACTGGACTTGAAGTATGACCATATGAGTTTCGTTCTAGTTTACGTGATTGGCTAATAAAACCATTCTGAATCATGTGGTGGGGGTAAAGTAAGAAGGTGCTTACCGTCGTATAGCCTATAAAACCAACCATCTTGTTCAGTTGATTACATACAATCTTAAAAAGAATCCTTTATCATACGGTCCTTCTAAAAAGAGAGAATTTGAAGTTTTAAAAAATCTTATTTTGGTAGCTTCAAAAGATTATACTGCAATCTAAAACGATAGCTTTCAAAAGTTCTGTTCTGAAAAAGCTTACATATTCAAATCACTTTATTATTCTTCTGATTATTCTCTAAATTTCATATAATTTATTTATTTCATTAGAGCGTGGCTGGGGTACCTGGATTCGAACCAGGGAATGCCGGTACCAAAAACCGGTGCCTTACCGCTTGGCTATACCCCAAAAAATATGATTACGCCTACTTTTGCACCTTATAGCGATTCCTATGAAGGTACGCAATATCTGAAAATCAAAGCTTTTACTTTTTTTATTATAAAATTTTGAAACTTCACGCGTATTATATTTCTGCTAAACTGTAACAGAAAGCTTTGGTTCATTCACACTTTTAACATAAGCAACAGCTATTTATCTATCTTTCATTTTATGACAGCACAAAACGCAAATTTTATAATTTACCATAGAATACTCTCTTCTCTTAATGCATTCAAATCTAAGCTCTTTAAATGAGGTCGGAAAACAGAGACTTTATATATTGATGGTCTTTTATCTTCATTAACCCTATTCTTGCTTGTTCAGTGTGCAATAATTCATTTCTCTCCTACTTATAGATTAAAATAATAACGCACGATAAACACAATTGCTTATCATAGATAAATCCCATTTTTAGTTAATATGTATAAACTATCAGTTGTCATGAGAATTATAAAATATCTCTAAGGTTTCTGCAAAAGATCTCCGCTTGTACTCCGCTGCAAATACTTAAAGTAACAACATATTTTAGAAATAGGGTAAGTGAAATCTTGCAAAAACTGAAAACATTTTAGATAACAAAATAAGGTATTGATAGCTCTCTTGCCCATTTTTACTTAAAAAGATAATTGCATTTTTTGTGCGTACATAGGTATAAAAATTTCCTCCGAAGGACACTGATATAAATCAGTGGTATTTTGAGTGATTGAACGTATACATCTCCTAAAAAGACCTTTACGAAGAGATGATCACCGAATTAATTCATACAAACAGATATTCAACATTTGCTTTTAGATGAAGTAAATGGCAAATTAAGTTTGTGGAGTGAGCTTAACAAAATAGAATCGAGGAGATTTTTAAATGGCTTTTGAATTGGCCGCGTTGCCTTACGATTATGACGCCCTTTCGCCCTATATGTCACATGAAACGCTTGAATATCATCATGATAAGCATCACCTCGCTTATCTTACCAATACCAATAATTTTGTAAAAGAGTTAGGCTTAGAAAATGAAAGCCTTGAAGATATTATTAAAAAAAGCTTTGGAAAAAATATTGGTTTGTTTAATAATGCAGCGCAATATTACAATCATAACCATTTTTGGCATTGCATGAAAAAAGGTGGTGGTGGTCAAAAACTTCCTGAAAAACTAGCAAAAGCTGTTGAAGCTGATCTAGGTGGTTATGACAGATTCCGCACTGATTTTATTGCTGCTGCTACTGCCCAATTTGGTTCTGGGTGGGCATGGGTTGCTGTTAAAGATGGCAAGCTTGAAATTATGAAAACACCTAATGGTGAAAATCCTTTAGTTCATGATGCTCAACCTATTCTGGGGATCGATGTATGGGAGCATTCCTATTACATTGATTACCGCAATGCACGCCCGAAATATATCGAAGCTTTCATAGACCATTTAATTAATTGGGACTATGTTTTGAAGCTTTATGAAGATTGTGGATTTTAAGCTATTTGCATCGTTTTTTGTGAAAGGCTTCGTAAGCTAATGCATGATGAAGCCTTTCTAAAAGAGATAGATGTTTAAACTAGAAGCAGTTTTTTCCTACTATTTTTAGAATATATGCATAGATATATGCAATTTCTTCTATCTTTGAAAAACGTCCAGCTGCACCTGCATGACCTGCGTCCATATTAATGCGCAATAAAATCGCGTTATCATCTGTTTTCAAGTCTCGTAATTTTGCTACCCATTTCGCAGGCTCCCAGTAAGTTACACGAGGATCTGTTAATCCTGCTGTCACAAGCATAGGAGGATATTTTTGAACTTTGACGTTATCATAGGGAGAATAGGAAGTGATAAAATTATAGTCCTCTTCTGATTCAAGAGGGTTTCCCCATTCTGGCCATTCTGGGGGAGTTAGGGGCAATGAAGCATCTAACATAGTATTTAAAACATCAACAAAAGGCACATTTGCTACAATTCCAGCAAAATCCTGTGGAGCTATATTAGCAATAGCTCCCATCAACATTCCTCCTGCTGAACCACCTTGGGCAATAAGACGGTCATGAGAAGTGAATTTATTGTTCACAAGATAACGCCCACAAGCAATAAAATCTGTAAATGTATTGTATTTAAAAAGGTGTTTTCCCTTCTCATACCATTCAACTCCTTTTTCTTTCCCTCCACGAATATGGGCTATGGCATAAATAAAACCTCTGTTAACCAAAGAAAGTACATTGCTATTGAAACTGGCTGGTATAGAAATTCCATAGGCTCCATAACCGTAAAGCAAACAGGGGGCACTACCGTTAAGAACGGTAGCTTTGTGATAAAAAAGTGAAATAGGAATTTCTTCACCATCGTCTGCTGTCGCTATAACACGCCGTGTTACATATTCATCTTTATTATATCCAGAAGGAATGGTTTGCGTTTTTAAAAGCATCCGTTTGCGATTTTTCATTTCATAATCAAACACTTGATCAGGTGTCGTCATAGAGGAATAGGAAAAACGAATGGTTTGACTATTGTATTCTGCAGCACCTTGTAAACCTAAAGAATAAGCCTCCTCAGTAAAAGCAATGGAATGAATTTGTTTAGTGGTGCGCTCCATTATTTTTATACGAGGCAGTCCTTCAAAACGCTCAAGCCAGATAAGAAAATCTTGATAAGCATCATGCGATAGTATCAAATGTCCAAGCTGGTGTGGCACAAGTTCAGACCAATTTTCCGCTTGCGGAGATGTATACGGTGCTACCATAATTTTAAAGTCTTTTGCGTTATCCAGATTGGTTAGAACATAAAAGACATCACCACCTTCTGTAAGTGAATATTCAATACCTTTTTGCCGCTTCCGTACACATTGGGGAACAGTGAGAGGTGCTTCAGCTGGAATCAACCAAACCTCTGATGTTTCATGATCATGAATATTAATATAAATAACGTCATTAAGTTTAGAAGCGCTTACGTGTAAGAAAAATCCTAGATTATCTTCGCGAAAAATAAGCTTATCTTGTGATTGATCGGTGTTTAATCGGTGATAGTAGAGCTCTGAAGGCCGATGATTTTCATCCATCTTCGTATAGAAAAAACCTTCAGATTTAGCATCCCATACAATCTGTCCCGATGTGTCAGTAATGGTATCCATACAATCAGACAATGTTTCCAAATTGCGAATTTTAGCTTTATAAAATTCTGATCCTTTGTCATCATAGGTCCAGACAACATGTGTATGATCAGGAGATTCTTGAATTGAACCAAAATTAAAATATTCTTTTCCTTCAGCCAAAGCATCACCATTAAGGTAAACGTTTTTTTCTCCCCCATTCCTTGAGGTACGGAAATAATGTGGTTGTTGGCCTCCGGTAACATAAGAAAATCCATAAGCAAAAGGCCCATGTTTTATAGGAACAGAACTGTCATTCTCTTGGATTCGCCCTTTCATTTCAGTAAAAAGCAAATCTTGTAATGGCTTTGTATCAGCCATTTGAGCAGCCTGATAAGCATTTTCATTTTCGAGATGATATCGAATATTTAAGTCAAGACAATGAGGGTTTTTAAAAACATCTTGCCAATTAGACGCACGTAGCCAATGATAGGGATCATTACGACAAATACCATGATATATTTTTGTATGTGTAATTTTAGATGCTTTGGGAGGGATTACAGAAAAGCGAGTCATGCACGATCCTAATGTTAAATAAAAACTCATGATTTCGTATATGTTAGAATCGTATTGTTTATGCAAGTATGTGAATCTGTAAATTCCACTTATTGGCAACAATACAACTGTGATGGTTTATACAACGACATCACCTGCCTCTGTTTATCTATATTATAAGCATTATCTTCTGTGTATAACGTCCCGTTTATAAAAATGACAAGCTACGAAAATAAGGCTATTTGGTAGCAGAATTGAATTTTCCTTCAAATAGTAGAACGAACTTTTGGATATAAACAATAGAATCCACTTTAAGAATATATCTAGCTATATTGCTCTTATTTTTTAGAATAATAATGCTCTATTGTACCATATTGATAGTTAATTATATACTATATATTGCATAATCTATTTTTTTAAATACATTTTATTTTTTATTTTATTAAAATTATTTTTAAATTAAAAAAAATACTATAATTTAATGTGATAATTAGCAATATTATTTTATAAAAAATAATGATATAATGATAAAAATATAAAATAAAATATTAATTTATGTGTTATATTTTTATTTCTATGATCTCTATAAAATAAAGTGATTTATGTTATATTATTTTTTACATTTATAATATATTTTATTTATGAGATTTTACATAAAAAACTATATTCTAACAGGTCAATAAGTTGGTTCTTCTTGTTGTATATTATGACCAAAAATAGGTATTTATTTGATTTTTTTGTGTTTTGGCAATTTTATAGAATAATTGAATTGACAAAAAAGATTTTTGTACAATATGAAACCTATGTGCATGGGACTCATGTCATGAGTATATGTGCTGTATCTTGATTTGAAATTAAAGGAAAGAAGAATGGAACATCGTCCAGTCTTAGAGACTGAAAGCAATTTAGTTATTACATTGGTTGCTGATATTGTTGCTGCCTACGTAAGTAATAATTCTATTCGACCGACAGAAGTACCAAGTTTGATTGCTGATGTTCATGCCGCTTTTCGTAAAGCGGGGAATGTAGAATTAACAGAAGTAGAAGTTGAAAAGCAGAGGCCCGCTGTTAACCCAAAGCGTTCAATCTTTCCAGATTATCTCATCTGCCTTGAAGATGGGAAAAAGTTTAAATCTTTAAAGCGTCATCTCATGACACATTATGGAATGTTGCCAGAAGAATATCGTGAAAAATGGCAACTGGACAGCTCTTATCCTATGGTTGCGCCTAATTATGCAAAAGCGCGCTCAGCTTTGGCAAAAGAGATGGGGCTTGGGCGCAAAAGCAAACGGAAAAAAGCAAAATAAGAGCATCTTCTAAAAAACTGGTCGCCTCTGGTATATATAAAATATTTTTTTAAAAGATTTGGTATAGTTTTTTATAAGATGTTGATTTTTATACATGACTCTCTTTACGAATTCGTTCAATCATCGATTTAAGACCATTTGACCGTTGTGGTGTAAGATTTTCCTTTAAACCAAGTGTTTCAAAAAGACCTTCCGCATCGGCATTGCGAATTTCAGAGGCTTTTTTTCCCGAATAAAAGGTAAGAAGAATGTAAATAAGTCCACGCACAATATGAGCATCAGAATCACCTTGGAATGTTAATGTTGGATTATCTGAAGTATTATTACGTGATGATAAAAGCCATACTTGGCTAACGCACCCTGGCACTTTGTGCTCATCATTGCGAGCGCTTTCTGGAAAAGGTGGTAATTCGTAGCCAAGTTCAATCACATAACGATAACGATCTTCCCAATTATCCAAAAAAGAAAAGTTTTCTATAATATTCTCAATCGTTTCTGCCATAACCTCAGTCCTGTCTTGCTTTTATGATTATATTACATGTATTTTCTTGACAGATAAGTAATTACTCTTCTTATTAGCATAATACCTATAATGAGCATTCAAAAAATATTTCAAGGTAATGTCGTATACTTCTGTTTTTGTGTAGACTCTTGTGCTTCCTTCTTAGACATAATATTTGGAGAAGTCTCTATATTCCTATCATCCAGTATGCGTCCAAAATATTCGTAAGCTGCTCTTGCACCATAATATGCACGTTCGCCAAGTGAACTTAAAAAGGACTTTCCCACTTTGCAGGCTTCTATATTACGATCACAAAATGTTCCTAAATCACTTAAAGCTTCTTTAAAAGCAATAATCATATCGCTCGTTATTGTCTCATGATCTTTTTGAGAAAAGGAATGATTATTGCTCGGCTTTTCTAAAAAAAATGAAATGATGACAAAAACAAAAAACAAAAAAAAGAATAATTTGATCAAAAAACGTATCATGAGCAACCAATGCACCGCAGTTGTAAACGAAACACAAGCAGCAGTCTATACTCTTCTTCTTTATAAAAAATTTATAAGATAAGTCCTTTATAAAATTGAGCATTTATTTATCAGATGTATAGCATTCATTATGTTGTCATAAGACATGATGCAGCTGTACAAAAACGAGAGCGCATAACCTTTTCATTAAAAAATACGCGTCAAAATTGCACAGTAAAAAATAAAAGCGTTGAAATCTGTGAGATTGCACTCTCATGACATATCATAAACATACATGTAGTACGAAAAACAAAATGATAGCTCATAATCATGACAATAAGTGAGGTTTCGATACCTAACAATACCCTTTATAAAAAAGTACGATATAAAATTATAAGAATTAAGCCGCCAACCACTTTTCTTGCAGATATTTTAAAAATAACTTCTGTTGAGTTTCATGAAATTTATCGAATATTAGTAAAATGGATTTATGCTAGAATATATATGATATGAGAAAACTTATACGCATCAACATTGTGTAGAAATATAGGTTTATATACATATGAGATATTTGAAAAAAGTATAATACTGTTCTCAGCTCTGCAACATGATAAATACAATGTTGTTTCAATTTGATTTCAAAGACTAGAAAATATATACGCAAAAAATAAAAAATGAGGAAATGACGTAGCACTTTCAGTTTAGATGATGATACATGGTGATATAGTTTCAATCGCATAAACGGTATTGCATAGACGGAAGCTGTTTTATACATGACTAGAAATGCTGTAAAATATGAAGCTAAGAAAACTGGGTAAGCACTGTTGTTCATTTATCAGCTTATAGATTTATATGACGAATTTGTTCATTTTAATAATTTGAAAGACAAGAGAAACAACATAAAACTCTTTCCCTCTCACTGTAAGTGAGAATAACTTATATCCTTTTCTGTATAAAAATAATTACTCTTTGAAAATAAAAATAATGGCAAAAAAACGAAAGACGCGCAGAACAAAAACAGCAAAAAAACGTAAACACTATAGTAGTATTGTTATAACATTTTTTCTTATAAGCTGTCGGTTTCTTTTTTGGATAACAAAAACATTTTATTTCTATACACGGAAAAATGCTCTGTTTTTCATTGGCTCACTTCTTTTCATCATTAGTTTTGTATTTGTTTCATTTAATGCTTTATTTTCGCAAATGATAATGCATCAAGATGTCTTTACGACAATGAAATTTACATTTGCTTCAGATAGAGAAAAAAACTCTCCAGAAGCAAAACTTAGCGCAGTCTCTCCTGATCCTTCTGTAGATTTTCCAAACCAACTACACAAAAACTTATCTTCACATGCTTTGTCAGAAAACACATTAAAAATGCAAAAGAAGCTGGCAAAATTGGGGCTTTATGATGGTCTTTTAGATGGAATAGAGGGACCTAAAATGCGCCGTGCTATAGCACTTTGGAAACAACAAACCACTCATGGAATGCAACATAATATTTTACCCAATCCAGAAACGGATGAAATTACAGTATTAATTAAGCGTAGTGAAATAGAAATGGTAAATAAAACAACAAAAACAGAAGCTATGCCACGCTCAAAAGAAACTGTTTTAAAGCATCCTGTTGCAGATATCATGCAAGTGCAAAAAGCTTTACGTATTTTTGGTCACCAAGAGGTTATTGTTACGGGTATAGAAGACAAAAAGACAATAGATGCCTTAAAACAATTTCAAAAAATGTTTAATCTTCCCATAACAGGTAAAATTGATCACACCGTTTTGATGAAAATGCGTGAAGTTGGTTTGTTGAATTGATGGCAAAATTCATCTTATATAGTGAATACTGAAAACATAGCGATAATGCGTTCCTCTGCTTTATGCTTTTTCTCATAAATACATAAAAGACATAACTTCCTTTTTCCTACGCATACAACTTAGAGTGTATTCTAGAATTTTTTTCTTTTAATAAAGAAAAATATGTATTCATTCTGCGTTCTGCAATTAAAATTTTGATTTACAAAGAAAATTCATCGTTCTTGCCAGTCAAAAAACTTTGAGTACAGTGAAATTCTCTTATTTCAACTCCTTCTATCATAAATCAAAAAAAGCGTTTTCTTACAAATTACAAAAAGAATAAGCGTGTGGGTAAAAAATTCAAAAAAGTAAATATGCCTCTTATAAATAGTCTAAATAAAAAAAACAGTTACCTCATAATAAAAATTTTCTTGAAATCTCTATGCTTTTTTTGCAATAGCCGACTGTGCTGCCGCTAAACGCGCAATTGGCACCCGAAAAGGAGAACATGACACATAATCCAGATCATTTTCTTCACATAATGCAATAGAAGCAGGATCGCCCCCGTGTTCACCACAAATGCCCAGTTTAATTTTTGCACGCTGTGAACGACCCCGCTGAGCCGCAATAGAAATAAGCTCCCCTACTCCATTACGATCAATTGATACGAAAGGATCTTGTTCTAAAAGTCCTTTCTGAAAATAAGTAGCTAAAAAAGGAGCTGCATCATCACGTGAAATTCCAAAAGTGGTTTGTGTCAGATCATTTGTTCCAAATGAAAAGAACTCGGCAGTTTGAGCAATTTCATCTGCCCGAAGGGCTGCCCTAGGAAGCTCAATCATCGTCCCAACCATATACTGAATATTCTTTCCCTTTTCCTTCATTACCTCATTAGCAACCTGATCGATACGCGCTTTGACAAAATCAAGTTCAGATTTCAGTGCAACAAGCGGCACCATAATTTCAAGCATAACAGGAGATCCAGATTTTTGATCAGCTTCTGCTGCTGCTTCAAAAATGGCTCTCGCCTGCATTTCTGCAATTTCGGGATATGTAATAGCTAAACGGCATCCTCGTAATCCAAGCATAGGATTAAATTCATGTAACTGCTGTGCGCGTTCAGAAAGCACATCGACCGATACTCCCATAGCCGTTGCAACATCAAGAATTTCTGCGTCCGTTTTTGGCAAAAACTCATGGAGTGGTGGATCAAGTAAGCGGATAGTAACAGGCAAACCACACATAATTTCAAATAATTCGCTAAAATCTGAGCGCTGCATGGGCAAAAGTTTGTCCAATGCCTTACGACGACCACTTTCATCATTACTTAAAATCATTTCGCGCATAGCAACAATACGTTCACCAGAAAAAAACATATGTTCTGTACGGCAAAGTCCAATACCTTCAGCCCCAAAGGAACGCCCCATCCGTGCATCAGAGGGCGTCTCAGCATTGGCACGAACTCTTATACGCCGCATCCCATCAGCCCACTCCATCAATTTTGCAAAATCGCCACAAAGCTCCGGCTGCAACATCGCAACCTTCCCTTTGAGAACTTCTCCACTTCCACCATCAATCGTGACGACATCACCCTTTTTAAAATTTTCCCCCGAAGCAAACATTGTGTTTGTGTTATAATCAATCCGTACATTGCCAGCACCAGAAATACACGGTTTTCCCATGCCACGTGCGACAACAGCAGCATGACTTGTCATCCCACCACGCGTTGTTAAAATCCCTTCTGCAGCATGCATTCCATGAATATCCTCTGGGCTTGTTTCTACACGCACCAAAATAACTTTGCGCCCCTCTGCCGACGCAGCTTCGGCCTCTTCCGAAGTGAAAACAATTTCTCCAGTCGCCGCTCCTGGAGAAGCAGGTAATCCACGTGCAATAACAAAACGTGCTGCTTTGGGATCAAGTGTCGGATGTAAAAGCTGGTCAAGCGATTTTGCATCTATTCGCATTACCGCTTCTTCACGGCTTATCAAATCCTCCTCAACCATTTCTATTGCCATTTTTAGAGCAGCACGTGCCGTCCGCTTTCCCGAACGAGTCTGCAACATCCACAATTTCCCTTTTTCAATCGTGAATTCGAGATCTTGCATATCTCGATAATGCTGTTCAAGCTTCTGCGCAATTTGACACAGCTTCAAAAAAGCTTCCGGCATAATTTTTTCTAAAGATGGCTTATTTGAACCCGCAATAATACGCGCATTTTCTGTGATATTTTGGGGAGTGCGAATACCCGCTACAACATCTTCACCCTGAGCATCAACTAAAAATTCACCGTAAAGTTCTTTTTCTCCTGTTGATGGATTGCGTGTAAAAGCAACACCTGTCGCCGAATCCTCCCCCATATTGCCAAATACCATTGCCTGTACATTCACTGCCGTTCCCCAACTTTCAGGAATATTATGTAAACGACGATAAGTAATTGCACGTGCAGTCATCCAACTTGAAAAAACCGCTCCAATCGCCCCCCACAACTGTTGTTCAGGATCTTGCGGAAAAGGTTCTCCTAACTGTTCTTGAACATATGCCTTATAAGAAACAATAACATCTTTCCAATCGTCTGCTGTCATTTCTGTATCGACAGTATAACCTCTGCGCGCTTTTGACTCATCAAGAATCTCTTCAAAAGAAGTATGATCCAAACCTAGAACAACGTTAGAATACATTTGGATAAAACGGCGGTAACTGTCGTAAGCAAAGCGTTCATTATTGGCTTGTAAAGCAATTGCTTTTACAGCTTCATCATTCATACCAAGATTAAGTACTGTATCCATCATCCCTGGCATAGAAGCTCTTGCACCTGAACGAACAGAGAGTAAAAGTGGCCTTTTTTCATGCCCAAATTCGCGCCCCGTTTGTTCACCAATGCGTTTAAGCGCTTGTTTAACAGCTTCCTGTAATTCTTCAGGATATGTTTTACCATGTGCGTAATAAAAATTACAAACTTCTGTTGTAAGAGTAAATCCTGGAGGGACAGGCAAACCAAGATTACTCATTTCTGCCAAATTAGCCCCTTTCCCACCAAGAAGATTGCGCTTACTTGCACTTCCCTCTGCATAGCCATCCCCAAAACTATAAACCCATTTCGTCATAATACAAATCCTCCCATCAGCATCGAAACATGATTTGATCCGAGCTAATATCATCAAAACAATATTCGGTTCAAAATTGGCTAAAAAATATTGCTTTATAAATGCATAAAATCAATCTTTCCAAAAGAAAAACGACCACAATCAATACCCATCTCTTGGAAAGAAGATTTAGTTTTTAAGAAAACTATCAATCACCGAAAAGAAGGATTCCACGGACATTGCACCTTCATACTTGTTCTCATTAATAAAGAAGGTAGGTGTTGCTGTGACACCAAGCTCTTTACCACGTTCAAAAGACGCATTCACTTCATCTAGAATGGACTGATTTTTCAAGCAAGCAGTAAAACTTTCATCCGTAAAACCAGCCATTAAACCAATTTTTTTCAATGGTGTGAGAGCGTCTTTCTTCCAGACCCACTCCTGCTGTTTTTGAAATAAAACCTCTATCATAGGGAAATAACGATCTTCTGGTGCACAACGTGCTAACATAAAACCTGCCGTCGCTCGCGGATCAAAAGCATAATCTCGGAAAATAAGTCTTACTTTTCCCGTTTTGATATATTTTTTACGAATTTCTGGAAGTATATCATTATAAAAATGTGCACAGTGAATACATGTCAATGAAGCATATTCAACAATTGTTACTGGTGCATTCTCCTCCCCCTCAAATCTATCCTTAACCTTGCCCTCTTGAAGGAGTTTACCCATATCAACAGTTGAAATTGGTTTAGTACCGCTAGCGATAGAGACAGGTGTACTGATTGGTCCAGAAGCCATTAAGAGAAAAATTATTGCAAAATGTAAAAAAGAACGGCAGTTCATCATAAATAATACTTTTCTTTTGTTGTTAACAGATAAAAATCCTACAGTTTTTTATACACTAAAAAAACGTATAAAACAGCTTTCTCTATTTATTATTTTTTTCTGCAAAAATGCAACAACCAAGTTCATAAAGCAATTGTCGTAAACTTTCATCTTCAATCTCCTTAAGCATTTTTTTTATACGTTTTTTCTCTGTTTCATTCGGATCTGCCTTCATGGGCAAATTATTTTTCAGAGCAGACATAGATCTTTGTTCAATCTTGATACGATCGATAGCAATATATCCAAAAAAAACATTAATTCTATGCAGCAATTCATCTGTTTCATGCATCAATTTTAAAGCAGAAAATCCTTCACACGCCACCACAAGTGTCGCCGGTTGGAAAACTTCATCTTGATTAGCGCGTCGTTTCCAAATAATTTTAAGCGGCATTGTATGTTCACCGATATCATAACCAACAATCTGTGACCAATGCTCTATCAGTGCGACATTAAGCCCTGTCCGTTTACATAAAACCGGATCAAGCATTTTGGATACCGTCTCAGAAAGAGAATAAAAATGGCGCTTTTTAAATTGTTTGCTCATTTTTCTAGATCATCATTCAGTCACGTCCTGAATTATAACGGTTTCTTTCATTTCAAAAAATATTCTCCCGCACATCTCATCAAATATCAACAAAATCCAATTCTCATCTAACAAAAGTTTTTATAATTAAAGGAGAAAAAGTAAAATATGAATTGTAAAATAAGTGTTTTTTTCTTTTGCATTTTATATCTTTCTATGGTTCAAAACAATCATGCATGAAATTGCTTCGCGCCTCCTTTCTTGGTACGATCAAAAGCACCGGCATTTACCATGGCGTATTACTCCAGAAGAACAAAAGCAAGGCATCACCCCTGATCCCTATCGCGTTTGGCTTTCTGAAATCATGCTTCAACAGACAACTGTCGAAGCGGTGAAGCCTTATTTCCAAAAATTTCTAAAACTTTGGCCTAACCTCTCTTCTTTAGCAAAAGCCTCACAAGACGATATCATGAAAGCTTGGGCTGGACTTGGTTATTATTCACGCGCCCGTAATTTGAAAAATTGTGCACAGCAGCTTGTTGAAAACTACGGAGGACAATTTCCACAATCCGTAAAAACATTGCGAACTCTTTCAGGTATTGGCGACTACACAGCCGCAGCTATTGCCGCAATTGCTTTTAACCACCCTGTAGCAGTCGTTGATAGTAATGTGGAACGCGTTGTAACCCGCTTATTTGCTATCGCTTCAGTATTGCCAAAAGCAAAAGCTGAAATTAGAGAAAAAACACAAAAAATTACCCCTTTAGATCGTCCTGGTGACTTTGCTCAAGCGATGATGGATCTGGGAGCAACTATTTGTACGCCACGTAAACCATCTTGTTACCTCTGTCCTCTTCACAGTTTGTGTAAAGCTGCAAAAATGAAAATAACAGAATCTTTTCCTGTCAAAGCTCCTAAAAAAGAACGCCCTTCAAAAACTGGCATTGCTTTTGTTGTCCTGAATGAAAATAAACAAATTTATTTAGAAAAACGAAAGGGTAAAAAACTTCTCGGTGGAATGACCCAAATTCCTAATAATATTGGCATACATAGCGAAAACGGACTTCAAAACGCACCCTTTATTGCTAACTGGCAGTTCAAAGGACAAATTACGCACATTTTTACCCACTTTTCTTTAAAACTCGACGTTTACTATGCTAACAGTACGCACGAAATGAATGATGAAAATGGCTGGTGGTGCGATATCCATCATCTTGCCGAAGAAGCACTTCCTACGGTTATGAAAAAAGCCATTTCCGTAGCAATTCCCCATTTTTTTCAATTAAAATAATTCTCATCACTGAAAAAATAATTTTTTAGTTAAATGCACAATGTTTTTTTCATAACAAATTGATTTATAATGACAATTCATACCCTATAGCTTGAATAAAAACCTCGAGTATGGTGGATTTCTTCTTTTCTCCCTCTCATGATGAATCACCCTAAAACCGCTCGCTTGCACATCACAAGCAGGGGATATATGTGAATAAAAAATGTTTACGAAAAAATAAATGCCAAAAGATCTAAATATTAAGTGCGTAACATTGAAGTTGGCTAACAGAATAGTGATGCAGTCAGCCTAGTTCTTCATACAACACCAGTTTTTAACATCTGTGTACGTATGACCATCCTTAAATCATCTATGGGTTTCAAGCGTCCGTTTTCTTCATAATACCAAAAGGTCCAACCATTACAGCTTTGTGATGCTTGTGCCTTTCGGCCCATTGCATGAATAGAACCAGCTTCACCACCATGCATGACCGTACCATCAGCCCTTACAATAGCAGATACTTGCTTCTTGCGGTCATAAAGAACCTCTCCAGGATGAAGTAAACCTGCTTCAAGCAAACTGTTGAATGCTACACGCGGCTCTGCTTTCTTTCTATCCAAAATTGCCAATTCTGGTTTAGCTAAAGGTTTAACCGCAGCAATCCTCTCACATGCTGCATCAATATAATCTTGCTCACGTTCAATACCCACAAAATCACGCCCCAAAAGTTTGGCAACAGCGCCTGTCGTCCCCGAACCAAAAAACGGGTCAAGAATGACATCCCCCGGCTTACTAGAAGCCATAATGATACGGGCTAATAAAGCTTGTGGTTTTTGTGTTGGATGTAATTTACGCCCTGCCTCATCTTTTAAACGTTCAGCACCAGTACACAGAGGAAAAAGCCAATCTGAACGCATTTGTAGATCTTCATTAGCAGCTTTTAAGGCATCATAATTAAATGTATATTTTTTATCTTTTTGATCTCGAACAGCCCAAATAAGCGTTTCATGAGCATTTTGAAAGCGTCGCCCTCGAAAATTAGGCATAGGATTATTTTTACGCCAAATGATATCATTCAGCATCCAAAAGCCTAAATCTTGTAAAGCCGTGCCCACCCGAAAGATATTATGGTAAGATCCTATAACCCAAATCGTCCCGTTGGGTTTCAACACACGACGACAAGCAAGCAACCATGCACGCGTAAATGCATCATAAGCGGCAAAACTCTCAAACTGATCCCATGCATCATCAACCGCATCAACAAGCGAATAATCTGGACGATATAAAGCACCATCCAATTGCAAATTATAAGGAGGATCGGCAAAAATCACATCAACTGAATGTTTCGGAAGTTTTTCCAATACTGCAACACAATCCCCTTTGAAAATTTTATTGCGCCATGGTATCCGTGAAAGAGTGTGACCGAATTCTTTTTGAAGCTGAATAACTGTCATGAAAAACCCAACGAAGTGAACTGAATTTGCCCTATAATCAATCAAAATAGTTTATAGGCCCGCATTACCACTCCATATTTACAAAATAGAGTAAACGTATCGTTAAAATTCCACAAAATTAATAGGTGTTTTTGCTATTTCAAGAAAAATAAAGAAAGTCTATACTGATAAATCCTTATTTTCTTCTCTTCAACGCACCATTCCCGTATCTTTATTTCATCATATAAATAAGAATCACTTTCAAAGCATGTTTTTATGCAATAAAATCGTCTCAATGGCATTTTCATGAAAGTTTTCAAGCTATATAATATGTAAAGGAATATCTCATGCCTCAAATAGATCTCGTTATTTTTGATTGTGATGGAGTTTTAGTAGACTCTGAATATCTCGCAGCAAAAATTGGATCTCAATTACTTAAACAAACAGGATATGAAATATCACCTGAAGAATTGAGTGAACGTTATGCAGGGCTTATTTTTCGCGATATTCTTAAACAAGTTGAACAGGAAACAGAAAAACCAGTTTCTGCTCATCTTATAGATCAAATGTCAAATCTTTTTCGTGCACAAATAGCAACTGAATTACATGCTATTGATGGCATACGAGAAGCAATAGAGACCATTCAAACGCGTTATCCGTACTGTATTTGCTCTAATGCAAAGAGCGTAGATATAAAAGAGATGCTCTCTACCGTTGGTCTTTACGATCTTTTTGATGATAAAGCTAAAATATTTTCTGCTCCTGAAGTTGGAACAAAAAAAACGAAACCAGCCCCTGATGTTTTTCTTTTTGCCGCACAACAATTACATGTAGAACCCCAAAATACTATTGTTATAGAGGATTCACTTCATGGCGTACATGCAGCGTCAGCAGCAGGCATGCGTGTTATTGGTTTTACTGGAGGATCACATAGTTATCTTGGTCACTCTCATGCACTTGCAGAAGCTGGTGCTGAAACGGTTATCACCAAACACGCCCATTTACCAGAAGTCTTAGAAGCAATGGCAGTATGGCGCGATTTATCATAAAAAGTTCTCTTGAGGGTTATTAATTTAAACTCTCTTAAAGAACACTTTTTCAAGATAACTTGACCTCGTAAGGCATATTTACAAAAGCTAAAATAAAAGCAGCATTGGCTATATAGAATTAAAGTATGTAGCATTGTCATAATTTATGAAATCTTGATTTCTCCTCAATTGGATTTACTTATTATAAAAAACTATTGCACTTTACTTGGTATCATAACAAAATACAAAGTTCATACAATTAGGAATAAACTATGTTATTTTCTTCAATATAAATACAGAAATTAAAGATGACTTTAGAATATACAGAGCTATAACAATTATCACTCTGGATAAAGCCTTACCAATAAACATAGTATTTTATTAAAGAGCCTATTGGCAAACAATCTATCACATTTTTCAGCGCTCTTTTTTATACTATAATTAATAATAAACAGAGTATCTATTAGTTTATTTCCGCAAAATTTTGAAATAAAATTTATAAAATCTCTTTTATATGCTGATAATCTGAGATTTTTTCATTGTTCGTTATTGTTTTATGTCTCAATACTAAATTCTACTCATACGATGTATTCTGTACTCTAGCTTATGTCCACAAAACAGCTTAAAATATAAACTACAAAAACGGCACAGAAAGCCTTTTTTTCCTGATAGTTTGCCTCTCTTTTACAAAAACATCTAGATACCACTTAAAAAATAAGAATTTTACTAAATTATACCATTTTATATACATAAATACATTTAGTAAATTTTTGAACATAATTTGAGTAAATAAAATATAATCTAGAGATCTATTGTAGATATTATACAAAAATACATAATGTTAATATTTTGTTATTGACTATAAATTCATAATGAAGTATATATCAGCATATTGTGCAATGTGTTGATACAATTTGTATTTATTTTATTATACTTATTAAGTATCTATAGATGCACTTATCTCTTACATATTAATAAAAAAATAGAGAATATTTGAGGTAAAAATTATGATCAAAGTATTTAAAAATTATGTGTTAAACACTTTTGTAGTAGCTACTTTTTTTCTTTCACAAATTGTAAGTGCTCATGCAAATTATTTGAAAAATAGTTCTCAAAAAGAGGACGTTACTGATTACGTGTTGGAACAAGTAGCAACTGTAACATCTACAGCAGTTAGTACGACTGCTCCCTATGTTCCAGCGGTAAGTTATGGAACTATAAATGGAGCTAGCGCCGAAGGAAAAGTTGAAAAGGTCGTTGAACCTATGACATTAGGAGTGGGACTTTTATTTGCTGGATATGCAATAAGTTTCGTAAGCTCAATAATCGGATGGATAAAAGACATAGTCTTAATGTTCAAATAAAACCATCTACTATAAAGCTACAAGGAATAGCTTCGCTATGAATTAATAAAAATATTTAAACAACATAGTGAAGCAATTCTACCATAACAAATATAGATAATACAGACTACCCCTTATGTTTATTTACTAATGCAATCATAAATTCACATTAGAGGTAGAAAGTATTTGAGGTAAAATTATGACAAAACTTTTTAAAAATTATATATTAAATATTTTTATAGCGATTGTTTTTATTCTTTCACAAATTGTGAATGTTCACGCAAATCATTTGAGCAATAATGCACAACAAGAAGATGTTTCTATTATAGAACAAGCAAAAAAGAAGGTAACCCATATGGCTGCTCTCTATGTTTTAAATTTAAATGATGGAGCAAAAAATGAGGCTGCTGTTGAAGGAAGAGTCGAAAAGGTGCTGGAGCCCCTTACACTGGGAACTTTTGGTCTTTCGGTGTTAGTTGGATATGGGACATCTATAATGGGTATGTTCTTAGCATGGATGATAAATGGCATAATATCACTCACCAAATCTCGTGCTTAAACATTTGAAATATTTATAAGAACAAGATCTTTCAACATAACACCAGAGTACAGCCGCATTACTTGTTCATTATTTAAAATAAAAATGCACAGCGGCCCCTCTGTTAAAAGCAACAAGAGCCACTCACATTTCCTATAGTGAGCGTGTTGAGCAGCTCTATCAATATATTTGCTTCATTAAAGATAAAATTAAAAAATATTTGAGGTGGAATTATGATTAAAGTTCTAAAAAATCATATGTTAAATATTTTAATAGCAAGTGCTTTCTTTCTTTCACAAGTCGTAAATGTTCACGCAAACCATTTGAGCAATAACACACAACAAGAAGATGTTTCTATCATAGAGCAGGCAAAAAAGAAGGCAATCAATATAGCTACTCTTTCTGTTCCAAGTTTAAATCATGGAACAGAAAATAAAGATACCACTGAAGGTAAAATTGAGAAAGTATTTGAACCTATTACACTAGGAACTTTTACGACAATAGGATCCATGCTTTTTGGTTACTTTACTGGGTTTCTTATGGCTATATTCAGTGGGCTAATCGGTATAGGAATAGGAAAAACCAAAAAATAGACCTAAAAAACCAAATAATTCCAAAACATTTTTAAATTCTAACCTGCTTCAAAGAATTGGGGCAGGTTTTTTGTGCTTTCTATGGATAAATTCTCTCATTACGCATAATACTCGTAATATAAATAGAATACCTCTTAGCATAGAAACAGATAATTTAAACTGAACAAATAGTTCTTCCGATGTACAGCTTACGCACGAAATACCATGAAATTATCTCATAAATCCCCAGCATGAATCATAATTGCCACTTCGCAGAGGTTAATTATCATATGCATTTTTGATTATACAAGGTTGAAAAAAAAATAAGCACTCGCAATGAATTTTCTGCGAGAAATATTATCTTGTATAATGATCAAAGTATTTAGAATAACAACATAAATTATAAAATAATAAATAAAAGAGTTAAACTTTAATAAAATAAAATTTTCTTATTATTCAATATGTTATATCAAAACATCTAAAAATGTTAAGATTATTTATTCTTCTGCCATTGATTTTTCATTATTCACAAGCATAAGTAAATAAACTTTCATTCATTTAATAATTTCAATCTCTTTAAAAACATGAAATATAGAGTTTCCTCAGTTTACTGAAAATAAATGAAAGAAAAAACTTATGAAATATATCAGCACAAGAGGTGAAGCCCCCACTTTAGGCTTTACTGAAACTATCATGACTGGTCTCGCTCATGATGGTGGCCTTTATCTTCCAGAAAAATTCCCTCAATTATCACCCGATACATTACGAGCGCTCCGCGGACAATCCTATACGACAATTGCTCAAACAGTTCTTTGGCCCTTTGTGAATAATGAAATTGAATATACCTCTTTTGAAAATATGATTGCTGAATCTTATGCCACGTTCCATCATCCAGCGATCTGTCCGTTACAACAAACTGGAGAAAATGAATTTATCCTTGAACTTTTTCACGGTCCTACTTTGGCATTTAAAGATGTTGCAATGCAGTTTCTTTCTAGATTGATGGATTATGTTCTCACTAAAAAAAACAAACGAGCAACAATCATTGCTGCTACATCAGGGGATACTGGTGGTGCGGCGATACAAGCCTTCGCTGGAAGAAAGCATTCAGATATTTTTATTTTATTCCCTCAAGGACGTGTATCACCTGTTCAACAACGACAAATGACCACCAATCAAAGTAGTAATGTTCACGCTATCGCCATCGACGGAAATTTTGATGATTGCCAAGCTCTCGTTAAAGCAATGTTTAACGATCATAATTTTCGACAAAAAAGAGCGCTTTCAGGTGTTAACTCTATAAACTGGGCGCGTATCATGGCGCAAATTGTTTACTATTTTTCATCTGCACTCTCCCTCGGTGCCCCTGATAGATCCGTCTCATTTACTGTTCCTACTGGAAATTTTGGTGATATTTTTGCAGGCTATGTTGCAGCCCGTATGGGATTACCCATTGCACAGCTGGTCATTGCAACAAATGATAATGACATTCTCGCACGCACATTAACCAGCGGTATTTATGAAACAAAGCCGATAACCCACACAACATCACCGTCCATGGATATTCAAATCTCTTCTAATTTTGAACGCTTGCTCTTCGAAAGTGGCGAACGTGACCCAGTATGGATTCGCAATGCAATGGAAAATTTGAGAAAATCAGGATATTTTCATCTTGATGAAAAACAGCTTAAGAATATTCGTTCTCTCTTTTCTGCTGGGAAAAGTAGTATAACTGAAACAGCACAAATGATTGACCATATTTATAAAGAAAGTGGTTATCTTGCTGATCCACATACAGCTGTTGCTCTTAAAGTAGCACGCGAAAACAAGCAGCCACATATTCCAATGATTGTCCTTGCCACTGCGCATCCTGCAAAATTTCCTGACGCCATAAAAAGTGCCTGTGGACTTAATGTCCCCCGTCCATCTTGTCTAGACAATTTAATGGAACGCGAAGAACATTTTATAAATCTTGCTAATAACGAAAAAATAGTAAAAGATTACATTTCTTTAAAATCATGTGCATCTTATTGAAGTTAGCTGCATTGAGTCAAATCAACAATATTCCAATGCCCTTACAAATAAGGTATTTGGCTTATTAATGGAGTCATAAATACATGCGTGTAGACATCAGTCGCCTTAGCAATGGTTTGACTATCGCCACACATACAATGCAACAAATTGAGAGTGTAGCTCTCGGAATATGGGTTAAGGTTGGCTCTCGCAATGAAACCTGCTCACAACACGGCATTGCACATCTTCTAGAACATATGGCTTTCAAAGGAACGGAAAACCGTACAGCTTTTCAAATTGCAGCTGATATCGAAGATGTTGGTGGTGAAATTAATGCTACAACCAGTACTGAAACAACTGCTTATTTTACACGCGTACTCAAAAACGATATGCCACTTGCCATTGATATTTTAGCCGATATTTTGATGTATTCAAAATTCGATGAAAATGAATTAGAACGAGAAAAACAAGTGGTTGTTCAGGAAATTGGTGCCGTTCGTGATGTTCCTGATGATATTGTTTTTGATCACTTTACTGAAACAGCTTTTCGTCACCAATCGCTCGGACGCTCTATTTTAGGTACCCCAAAAACAATTCAATCATTTACATCTGCTGACCTCCACAATTTTATGAAGCAACAATATAGTGCAGACCGTATGATTGTGGTCGCAGCAGGAGCTGTACAGCATGAAAATTTTCTGCAAGAAGTTGAAAGCCGCCTGAGCACTTTTCGTCCCCATGCAACAGCCCCCCTCACCAATCTTGCAAATTATGTTGGTGGCGATTTTCGTGAATATCGCGATTTAATGGATACACAAGTTGTTCTTGGTTTTGAAGGGCGCGCTTATCATGCACGTGACTTTTATGCTGCTCAAATTCTTTCAATTATTCTTGGCGGAGGCATGTCATCACGCCTCTTTCAAGAAGTGAGAGAAAAACGTGGATTATGCTATTCTGTTTATGCTTTTCATTGGGGGTTTTCAGATACTGGGCTTTTTGGAGTTCATGCTGCCACTGGACAAAAAGGACTAAAAGAGCTGCTTCCCGTGATTCTTGATGAGCTTTCTAAGGCAAGCAAAAATATTCACGCTCATGAACTTCAACGTGCACAAGCGCAATATCGCGCTAACCTTACAATGTCACAGGAAAATCCATCTAGTCAAGCGCATCTCATTGCTCGCCAAATGCTTCTTTATGGTCGACCAATTCCAATATCTGAAACAATGGAACGCTTAGATCTCATTACTCCTGCAAGATTAACTGATTTAGCCCATCGTCTTGTTAACAATTCCACTCCAACATTAGCCGCTGTCGGTTCTGTTGGATCGCTCATGAATTTTGATGATTTAACATCAATTCTTTCATACAAAATGCAATAGGATTAAATAAAGACTGCAAAAAATGTTTTCGTGCATATTGGAGATGTCATTTTTTATAAAGCAGTAACATCATAACTTGCACAGATTTTATAATAATATTTACCACGAATGTTCTTCTCACTAAATAAGTTTGGGAAATATTTATCAAAGCGCTGTACAAAACTACCCAACTCCTGCTTCATGTGATAGAGTATTTGATAAGCAAAGGTATATCTGTGAAATCTGAAAACTCATGGTTTAATTTTGCCTTACAAAAATATAGGATTCTATTGGCTTCAAGCTTCACTGAAGCAAATGGGAGGTTAACTTAATTTTTGTATAAAATCGTATAACTTTTCAAAAGAAAATAATAACCGCTTGTTGTGTAGAACAAATTATAAAAGGTGGACGTTTTTTCTCGAAAATCTAAATTAAACTGAAACATCCTAAAATACTGAGAGTGGGACATTGTGAAGAGTTTGCGTAAAATCATTGACATCATTTTCATTATAATCGTCAGTTCTTTTATCCACCTTACGTCAGCAAAGGCAATCGAGCCTGTCAAAATTTCTTCTCAAGATGCCGCTCTTGACCTTTCAAAAGCAATTGAAATTCATCATACCAATAACTCTATCTTTCAAACAAGCACAGCACCAGGACCAGATGGTATTGTATGGCGCATTGAGGTCCAGGCAAAAAGTGAAAATTTTTCTGGCAACTGGGCAGTATTTTCTCTTGCAAATCCAACAGATGAACAAATTGACCGTCTTATCGTAGCCCCCCATTATCGTATGGCGCATTCAGGATTTCTTTGGCCAGACCTTGGATCAGCACGAATTCAGTCCATTACTCCAAGTGAAGGTTTTTCTCTCGATCGCCAGCCTAGTGCAAACTCTGATATCTTTCGTATTACACTGAACCCTGGTGCTGTCATTACATTTGTTGCCGAGCTTAACTCTGCAAATCTACCACAAATCTATTTATGGCAACCTGAAGCCTATAAAGATGCAATCAATTCTTATACGCTTTATCATGGTATCCTTCTTGGTATATCAGGTCTTTTAGCGCTCTTGTTAACTGTTCTCTTTGTCGTTCGTGGAACAGGACTCTTTCCTGCAACAGCAGCTATCGCTTGGGCAGTACTCTTTTATATTGGCATCGACTTTAACTTTTTAAATAAATTCTTTGCAATTACCCTAACAACGCAGCCGATCTGGCGTGCTGCTACAGAGGTAGCACTTGCTGCTACACTCTTCATTTTCCTTTTTACCTATCTCTGTCTTAATCGTTGGCATTATCACTTCAGTTATGGTGCAATTATATGGACCATTTCTCTTTGTGGTCTGGGAGCATTTTCTATTTATGATCCAACCAGAGCAGCTGGCATTGCCCGTATGTCTTTTGGCCTCACCGCTGTACTTGGTATAATTTTAATCAGCTATTTTTCTATCCGCAACTATGACCGTGCAATTATGCTCATCCCAACATGGTTGCTCATTAGCTTCTGGTGTATTGGAGCTTATGCCTGCATAGCTGGGTATTTAAATAATGATATTATCCAACCCGCATTAGCAGGAGGATTAGTACTCATTATTCTTCTTATCAGCTTCACTGTCATGCAACAAACTTTTTCCAATGATGCTTTCCATGAAGGAATATTTTCCGACCTTGAACAACAAGTGCTCGCAGCAAAGGGAGCTGGAAATATTATTTGGGACTGGAATGTCGAGCGTGACCGCATTGTTGTACACCCAAATATGACCACTCTTTTTGGTATTGAAAGCCACAAACTTAATGGTCCTATGCGTAACTGGATTTCAGCCTTGCACCATGATGATCGTGAGCGCTTTCAGGCTATATTGGATATCATTCTTAAAAATAAAAAAGGACGTATCGATCAAATCTTTCGTTTGTCTTCCGGTGGTGGCTATTATCATTGGTTCTCCCTTCGCGCACGGCCAGCTATGCAAAAAGATGGAAAAATTACGCGTGTCATTGGCACCATTGTCAATATTACCAATCACAAAAAATCCGAAGAACGCTTATTGTATGATGCCATCCATGACAGCTTAACAGGTCTTCCTAACCAACAAATTTTCTTCGATAGACTACAAAACTATACTTCTTTAGCTAAAGCAAATATCAAAATTAGACCAACTGTCTTTATGATTGACTTTGATAATTTCCGTCAAATTAATCGCAAATTAGGCATAGCTGTTGGTGATACTGTACTGCTCATTATTGCACGCCGTTTAAGCCGGCTTATTAACTTTCAAGATACCTTATCACGCCTTTCCGCAGATCGTTTTGCAATCATTTTACTCAGTGAGACCGAGCCACAGAAAATTGCAGCATTTGCAGATCATCTGCATAAAACAATCTCAGCACCTATTTCACTCACAGAAAAAAAAATAATGCTTTCAACATCAATTGGATTGGTCACATGGAATGAAAGTAGATCAACTGCTAAAGATATTTTAAATGACAGCGAACTCGCGATGATCCGTGCAAAACAAATGGGTGGTAACCATATTGAACCTTTTAGCCCCAGTTTTCGCACGTTAGGCATTGAACATAACACTATGGGGAAAGATATTCACACTGCCATAAAGCGCAATGAAATAAAAATCCTCTACCATCCTATCCTTAATTTATCAGATGGACACATTATTGGTTGTGAAACAATTATAGAATGGCATCATCCAAGTTACGGAAATTTAAATGTTTCTGATTTTATTAAGATCGTAGAAAATGAAAAAATCGTTATGGATTTGGCGCAATTTATTATCAATCATGCTGTTATTGATCTCACAAATATACAAGAAAAATTTTCTCAACAATCCTTCTTTATTTCAATTAATTTACCAAGTACAGAAATGATTCATCCGCGCTTTATCAGTCAATTGCGCTCGGCTTTACTTCGCAACCCTCTCAACAAAGGAGGCTTGATGATAGAAATATCCGAGTTTGTCTTAAGAAAGAATCCTGAACAATCAGCACACTTTCTTGAACAAATCAAAGCTCTTGGAATCAATCTTGCACTCGATAATTTTGGAACGGGGTATTCGTCACTTGCTTATCTCGTGCGTTATCCTTTCGACATGGTTAAATTGGATCGCTCGCTTATCTCAATAGACTCTCTCAAGAAAAAGCTTGTCCTCAAGTCCATTATTCATATGGCAATTGACCTTAATTTGCAAATTATCGCAGAAGGCGTTGAAAATGAAAAAGAAGCTATCTTTCTACGACAAGAAGGATGCAAATATGTTCAAAGCACACTTGTGACTAAGCCAATTGCCATCGAAGAATTAATCATTCTCATTCAGAACCATTTCCCTTATACAACCAAAATATAGTGAATAGGACATTGTGTACAATCAAATACTTAGACTCTACGCATGCCCCATTTCAGAAGCGAGATAGGTTGGATTGATTCCCATGCGGATTAAGCTTTCATCGTATTTGCGACTTAAATCGCTTTCAAAAAGAAAACTGGGTGATGTCGAGCTAATTAGCCAACCATTCGTAGAAATTTCTGCTTCGAGTTGTCCGGCTTTCCATCCAGCATAACCTAATGCTATCAATGCATGCTGTGGGCCTTGTTCACAGCTAATCGCTTTTAATATATCAATCGTTGCAGTGAAACAGACCTTATCTGCAATAGAAACAGTTTCTTTACAAGCATAATCATCAGAGTGCAGCACAAAACCTCGTGAGGGATCAACAGGTCCACCATAGCGTACTGGAAACTTTTGTATCGGTTCAGAAAGTCCTTTTTTTTGACCACTTTTTATCACACCAAGATGAAGCAAAAGCTCTGGAAAATCAATATGGTGTAATTGATTGAGAATAATTCCCATAGCACCTGCATCAGAATGCGCACAAATATAGATAACAGAACGAACAAAACGTTCGTCATTCATCCCTGGCATTGCTATGAGTAACTGTCCCCCCAAAAAGCCGTTACACTGCTTCATCAATCTGCTATTCTCCATAATTTACATGATAAAAGTCACTTTAGTGAGTGCAATAGGAAGATAAAGCTCCAATGAAAAAAATTCTAATATTTACAAGATTACAAAATACCGCAATTTCCCTTTATAAAAAACTTTTGGTTACTTTTAGCTTAACATTTATAATTTTAGAATTCCTTAACTTCCCTGTCAGAGCACACACAAAACAAAACGCATCTCTTTTAGCAACATCTTGGTATGAATCAGACGGTGGACGTATCAGATTAGCTCTTACAGAACCATCTCTTTCTGGAATAAGAGAGGGTATTATTGAAATTGTTCTCAAACCAAAATGGAAAACCTATTGGCGCAATCCAGGTAATTCCGGTATGGCACCATTTTTTACCTTCAACCAACAGGTTTCTTATGAAATCTTTTATCCCACACCACAGCTCTATGAAACAGAAAATGACTGGTCATTAGGCTATAAAGACAAAGTCGTCTTGCCCTTCAGTCTTTCTGGTTCAAGCAAAAATTTAAGTGGTACTTTAACACTTGGATTATGTCACAAAATCTGTCTTCCCTTTACTGTTCCCTTTGATTTTTCTCCATCGGTTCAAAAAAACAAACGTCTCCCTTTATCCTTGTTAAAGAAAGCTCAAGATACTTTACCTCGTACAACGCATGATGCATTAAAAATAAGTGCTGAAAAAAAGAAAAACATCCTCTTCATTAAAATACAAAATAACAATAGGATTGCCCCTTACTCTCTCTTTTTAGATGGAGGAGAAATGCAAATTGGACCAGCAAAAAAAGTAACTAAAAATACAGACTATACACTTTTTAGCGCTCCAATTTATTTCACACCAGATGAAACAAACCACACCATTTTTTATACAGTTTCTTTTAAAAGTCATGCTTTAAGTGGAACATTTACACTCTTTCCGTAACAAACCCCTCTTGCTACTCCGCAATAAAAGAGAAAAGTTTGAAAAAAGTACTCTTTCTAAAAACATCCGTTTTCGCGATATTCAGTTATCGCTTTTCGAGCAAGAGCATCTGCCCGCTCATTCTCTGGATGCCCTGCATGCCCCTTTACCCAATGCCATCTGACAGTATGGCGAGAACAAACATCTTCAAGAGCCTGCCATAACTCCATATTTTTCACAGGATTTTTTGACGCCGTACGCCAATTATTTTTCTTCCAATCTTCAAGCCACAGAGAAATACCATTGCGTACATAAACTGAGTCCGTATAAAGATCGACTGAACAAGGTTCTTTAAGTGCTTTTAATGCATGAATTGCTGCCATTAATTCCATTTGATTATTGGTCGTGTGCTCTTTTCCACCATAAAGTTCACGTTCATGACCATTCCAACGTAAAATTGCTCCCCATCCTCCAACTCCAGGATTACCAGAGCAAGCTCCATCTGTATAAATCTCAACGACTTTTTGTTGATTTAACATAGAATTCAGAAACCCACTTCACTCAATGAATCTACATTACTGAAAAAACAAAGCTTATGCCAATATTCCCATGGATCTTTCTTAACGACAAAGCTATCTGTCGGTGTATTGAACCAATCATAAAGACGTGTAAGTAAAAAACGCAAAGAAGCACCACGCGCCAACAAAATAATTGCCTTTATTTCTACAGGTATCAATGGCCTTACTTTTTGATAATTTTCCAATAACTTGCGTGCTTTGGTAAGATTATAGGAATGATCCTGTTCAAAACACCAAGCATTCAAACAGATAGCTAAATCATAAGCCCAAAAATCATTACAAGCAAAATAGAAATCTATAATACCAGAAAGACGATGGTCCAAAAAAAACACATTATCATTAAATAAATCAGCGTGAATAACACCTGTTGGTAAATTTGACGGCCAATTTTCTTGTAAAAAAGACAATTCCATACTAATTTTTTGTTCAAACTCTTTTAACAACGCATCTTTGCTCGTTTGACAATGTTCCCATAATAATTTCCAGCCCATAACAGAAAGAGTATTTTTACGACTCAGTGTAAAATCCTGTCCTGCTAAATGCAATTGCGCTAAACTAGATCCCACTTCACCACAATGATATATATTGGGCTGATGAATCCACCTTCCTTCCAGAAAAGTAATAATGGCAGCAGGGCGCCCTGCTAATTGACCAATCGTTGTCCCATCATTTTGTACAACGGGTTGGGGGCAAGGAATTCCGCGCTGCCTTAAATGCCGCATAAGATTACAAAAAAAAGGCAAATCATCTTTTGAAATACGTTTTTCATAAAGCGTTAAAACAAACCTTCCCTCTGTTGTATACAGCATAAAATTAGAATTCTCGATCCCCTCTTCTATACCTTGATAAGATAAAAGTGAACCTATCGAATAACGTGTCAAAAATGCCTTCAAATCATTTGGATGAATATCTGTATAAACTGCCATTATTTTGCTTTCGTTAGAGGCATATCTTGATTTTCATTTTTCAACATCTCAGCTCGACCATTGACAAAAGCCGTATCTTGAGGCGTTAAAGCGACATCACGTAATTCGCGACTCACCAAAAATGTTTCCGTTTCCACCACTGTCTCAGCCAATTCTATTGTAACATCATAACGTTCACGAAAAGCTGAAACAATTTCTTCAATAATAATTTCAGGAGCAGACGCTCCTGCTGAAAGGCTTACAACAGAAAGAGCTCCCAGACGATCAAAATCAATTTCATCAACCCTCTGAACTAAAACAGCCCGCTGCGCACCAAATCTTTCAGCAACTTCTACCAAACGTCGTGAGTTAGAAGAATTCGGCGCTCCAACAATTAGAAATAAATCGCTCCCTAGTGCTGCTGCCTTAACAGCATCTTGTCGATTCGTAGTGGCATAACAAATCGATTCAGCAGCTGGAGCTTCTAATGCAGGAAAACGCTGTTGTAACACATCAAGAATCTCTGCTGTATCTTCAACAGAAAGTGTTGTTTGCGTCACAAATCCTAATTTATCTGGATCATGAGGTTGATAATATAAAGCATCTTCAATCGTTTCAATTAATGTTACATCCCCTTTTTCAAGCTGCCCCATTGTTCCTATTACCTCGGGATGACCAGAATGACCAATTAATATAACATGACGACCATGCCGTTTATGTCGTATCGCTTGCTTATGAACTTTAGAAACTAACGGACATGTTGCATCTAGATAAAACAAATTATAGCGACAGGCTTCTTCTGGTACAGACTTTGGCACGCCGTGGGCAGAAAATACAACAGGTTGGTTGTGGTGTTTTTCTGGAATCTCATCAAGTTCTTCAACAAAAACAGCCCCGCGTTGTTGCAATCCTTCAACAACATAGCGGTTGTGTACAATTTCATGACGAACATACACTGGAGCACCATATTTTTTTAATGCAAGAAGAACAATCTGAATAGCACGATCAACCCCTGCACAAAATCCACGTGGACCGCAAAGACGTATTGTTAAAGGAGGACGTAGAGACATAAACCATCCTTAATATCTATAACTTTTACTAAAATTTTAAACGAACTCTTGTTATGCATGACACAAATGGTGTCAAGAAAAATACTAGACAATACTCCCCTCCCCCGTAAAAGCATCTAATATATGGCACTTTCTTATCATATTTTCTTCAGGCAAAGCCATTTTTAAAGCTCGCTCGCTCATTTCACTATGCTAGAAAATGATAGAATATCAAAGTTTCCATTAAAAGAGTGCCAAAGAGAGCAGCCAAATAAAATAACGAAAAGAAAAACGTTTTTTTTGCCGTTACAAGAGTCGCATTATGTGTGTCAGTTTTCCACAAACGGTAAGCGAAATAAATAAAAATAACGCTCAAGATTGATGAAAAAATACCATAAAAAGTTCCTGCAAGACCAATAATATAGGGCCCAGCAGCACATATGGCCATCAGAACAGTATAAAACAAGATATGTTTTTTTGTTGAATGTTCACCTCGTACATTAGGCATCATAGGAATGCCTGCTGCCTCATAATCAAGAGATGAAAATAAAGAAAGAGACCAAAAATGGGGTGGCGTCCACATAAAAATGATTAAAAATAATAAAAAACTCTCAATACTCACTGTACCCGTTGTCACAGCCCATCCAATCATTGGTGGGAAAGCTCCAGATGCACCGCCAATCACAATATTCTGTGGCGTTATACGCTTTAGCCAAATTGTATAGACAACGACATAAAAGAAAATTGTAAAGGCAAGAAAAAATGCTGCAAACCAATTAATGAAGCTTCCCATAAGAAACACAGAAAGCACAGAAAGAACCATACCAAAAATAAACGCCTTCTGAGAGCTGATCTTACCAGTGGGAATGGGACGATTTTTGGTACGTTCCATCACTGCATCAATATCAGCATCATACCACATATTAAGTGCTCCTGCACCACCACCACCTAGAGCAATACATAAAATTGCTAAAAAACCATAAAATGGATTAATAGGAACTGGTGACACCACAAGCCCAACCAAAGCTGTAAATACAACAAGTGACATAACCCGTGGTTTTAAGAGCGTGATATAATCACCAATACCAGATTTTGGCGGAATTGATTTATCACTTGCAGCTGATAATCCTTCTGAAACAAACATTCCACTCAAAGACCTTTTCTATTTCTGTCATCCACGCACAAAGACTGCTTAGCATATGGGAATGACAAATTAAGAGCACAATGTTTCTGAAAATAATATATCTTCCAAAAACAGACGAAGATTTTTGCAATGAAAATACATTTTTTCAACACACATTATTTCTTAAATAACAAGCATACTCTATACATCATACCAAACATCATAAAGCAACTAAAAGCCTTCTTTTTTATAACATATTTTATCTTGTGCATATGGATTAATATATTTGGGGAGATAATAGTTTTGTGTTATAATTTTAGTTTTGATGGTTCATTTTTATACAGAGCTATATAATGTAGTGATGATGCGGTTAGGGTTTTCTGTGGTACTTTATAAATTGCTGAAAAAAACTTTCTTTGTTGGTGTTCTTCTTTGTGCACTCTGTAATGTTTCTGCTCATCGTGCACTTGCACAAACATCTCATATACAAAGTGTCCCCGCCCCACAAGCTTACGGTGCATGGACAAAAGTTTGTTCTCTCCCACCAGGTACACCTAACATGCAATGTGAAGTTGTCCAAAATGTACACACACAAAATCGTCATGACATTACTCTCCGCGTTACGTTTTATAAACTCCCTAAAGATCAAGGAGCTTTGATGCGTGTTTTTGTTCCAATCCGCGTGGAATTACGTCCTGGTGTTGGTCTCAAAATTGACGATAAAAATATGGGAAGAGTGGAATATCGCCGATGCCTTGGTGATAATTGTGTTGCTGAAGCTGTCCTTAAAAAAGACATATTACAGCTCTTTTTTAAGGGCAAAATGGCAACCTACTTTATTTTTACAACTCCTGAGCAAGCCGTTGGGGGAATCATTGACCTTAAAGGACTTAGTGATGCTTATGCAACTCTACCAACTTAACAACTTTATGCGTATTGCATAATTACAACCTCATAACGCACTCTACAGCTTCTAAAAAAGATAACTGGAAGTTTTCCAATTCTCCATGAAAATAGGATAATCACCATGAAATCATTGATTGACCATTTTGATATTGATTCATCTAAAGTGCAATCACTTGTACAAGAAACACTTCATCATGCTGATGATGGTGAGCTTTACCTTGAGTATACAGAAAGTGAAACGCTTTTATTCGATAATGGACAGCTTAAAAATGGCTCATTTCATCAAGATATGGGATTTGGTCTGCGCGTTGTTGCTGGAGAAGCTACTGGATATGCGCATTCTAGTGAATTAACCGCTGCTGCACTCAAACGTGCCAGTGAAGCGGCTAAAGCTGTTACCTATAATAATCATACAGGACCTTATAGTGTCGCACCTCAACAGACAAACAAAAGACTCTATCAACCTCTTAATCCTCTTGACGCTCCATCATTTGAAGACAAAAGTATGCTTTTGCAAAAAATTGATGCCTATTTACGTGCAAAAAATGATAAATTGCACCAAGTAACTGTTTCTCTTTCTGGTTCTCTCCAGCATGTTGAAATTTTACGCGCCGATGGTCATTTGATTCGTGATATTCGTCCTCTTGTACGACTGTCTATATCTGTAGTTGCTGCTGACAGTAATCGGCGTGAAAATGGCTTCTATGGATGTGGTGGGCGCCAAGCATTTAGCCAGTTTATTCATGAAGAAAACTGGAAAAAGGCTGCTGATGAAGCCTTGCGTATGGCTCTTATAAACTTAGAGGCAGAAGCAGCCCCAGCAGGAACATTTGATGTTGTCCTCGCTAATGGATGGCCCGGTGTTATGCTTCATGAAGCCATAGGACATGGTTTGGAAGGTGACTTTAACCGCAAAAAAACCTCTGCTTTTGCTGGACTTTTGGGCCAACAAGTTGCTGCAAAAGGTGTTACAGTTGTTGATGATGGTACAATTCCTCAATGCCGTGGCTCACTCACTGTCGATGATGAAGGAACCCCATCAGGATATAACGTTCTTATTGAAGATGGAAAACTTATTGGTTTTATGCAAGACAGACTAAATGCCCGTCTTATGGGTGTTCATCCAACCGGTAATGGACGGCGTGAATCCTATGCACATGCGCCAATACCGCGGATGACCAATACTATGATGCTAGGAGGCGATAAAACACCTGAAGAAATTCTATCCTCATTAAAAAACGGTATCTATGCTGTTTCATTTGGTGGAGGACAAGTCGACATCACTTCTGGAAAATTCGTCTTTGAATGCACTGAAGCTTACAGAGTAGAAAATGGTAAAATCGTAGCACCTATTAAAGGTGCAACCCTTATTGGAAACGGACCAGATGCCATGAAACACATTACCATGATTGGCAATGATAGCAAACTTGATAATGGTATCGGTATGTGCGGAAAAGCTGGACAAAACGTTCCTGTTGGCGTTGGGCAACCTCATCTGCGAATTAATAATATGACAATTGGTGGAACAGCACTTTCATAAAATATACCAAATCAACTCATTTAACATTCTCAATAAAGCTGTCAAAAAACTCTTCAATTGAGGCTAAAGCTTCCAACTTGCCTTTGCTTTGCGTTTACTCAAGAGTGCAACAATTTCAACATGGGGTGACCATAAAAATTGATCAATTGGTATGATTTTTTCTATTGTATAGCCACCTGCTACAAGAAGAGATAAATCACGCGCAAATGTAGTAGGATTGCATGAAATAGCCACGACACGAGATATTGTTGTCTTCGCTAATTCACGCACTTGTTGTTCTGCACCAGCGCGTGGAGGATCAAAAACAACGCACTCAAAACATTCAAGTTCCTTCACAGAAAGTGGACGGCGGAAAAGATCACGTTTTTCACAAGTTACTGTTTTTAAACCCGTTGCAAAACGTGCTGCGGAATCTAAATTTGTTAATGCTCGCTCATCATTTTCTACTGCATGGACGTTCATTTTTTTAGCCATGCGCAATGTAAATGTTCCTACCCCAGAAAATAAATCAAGAGCATTTTTTGCTTTTTTAAAATGAGTCAAAATAATATCACCCATTATATTTTCTGCTGCAAAAGTTGCTTGGAGAAATCCACCAGCCGGAAATTCAACACAGACATCTCCGAAGTATATCAATGGTTTTTCTTGTTCAACCAAAACTTCACCTTCAACAGACAAACGCGTAATCCCACACGAAAGAGCTATACGTACCATTTTCTGACGAATTGACTCATTGTGTACAGCACAACCACTTAAAGCAACATCAAAACCATTTTCAACAAGTGTGATTGTGACATGAAATCGTTTAGCATAATTGCTTAAACAAGCACAAAGGATCCTGATATCATCTAGCTTAGACATAAGCTCTGGTCGGCTTACTGGACATTCCTCAAGAGCTACAATCTCATGAGAGAGGTGACGATTAAAGCCAACTCTCTGACCTTGCGGTGTCATAGATGCTGTTAGAGTCATCCGCCGCCGGCTATAGGGCTTACATTCGATTAAAGGAGAAACAACAACATCAAGCCCATATTCTTTAAGAGAATCAATAACCAATTGTCGTTTCCATTCGCGATAAACATCAGGATGCCAATGCTGGAGTGCACATCCCCCACATTTTCCAAAATGCCGACAAAGAGCATCAATGCGTTCTGATGATTTTTCCTTTAATGCTCTGAGTGTAGCATATTTTCCATGAACGGTGATTTCAGCACACTCTCCTGGTAAAGTAAAAGGAACGTAAACCAAACCATGTAATGCTTTGACGACACCATGACCATTCATCCCCATATGGTCTATTATGACATTGTCATTCACTCTTGTTTTTCTCCAAACAACAAATATTCTAAATTACCATCACCACCTGCAATAGGTGAAGGAAGCAAACCTTTTGCACTCCATTCTCTTTGCATGTTTAACCAATCAAAAAGTCTTTCAGCACTTTCTTTCGCCATTAATGGATCTTTTAATATTCCACCCTTGCCAAGAGCTTCTCGACCAACCTCAAATTGAGGCTTTACTAATAACATGGCTTGAGCTCCCTTCTTGGCTAAAGACAAAACAGGAGGTAATGCAAGTTTAAGAGAAATAAAGCTGACATCTGAAACAATGAGATCAATTTCTCGTCCACCTAGATGTTCTTGTTTCAAATCTCTGACATTTAAACCTTCTAATAAGGTTATTGCACTGTTGTTCAATAAACGTGCATCCAATTGGTGGTGACCAACATCAACCGCAATAACATGAGCTGCTCCACGTTCTAAGAGAACTTGTGTGAAACCACCTGTTGATGCACCAATATCAATGGCGGTCACTTGATCTGTTATAATGGGAAAAGCATCAAGTGCACAAATCAATTTTAACGCTGCACGTGAAACATAACCCTGTGCTGGATCACAAACGACAATCTCTGCGTCATCAGAAATGGTTTGTCCAGCTTTTAAAACTGCTTTGCCATCAACTTTAACGGTTTGGCGCATAATAGCATCACGCGCTCGCGAGCGTGTTGTAAAAAAGTTTTTTTCAACTAAAAAAACATCAAGCCTTTTCCTAACAGCCATCTCATACTCAAAATTTCTGCACTGTCCGAATCTTGCGTCCTAAAGCAGTAAAAACCGTGTTAACAATACCAACGGCATCAAGTCCTACACGAGAAAGAACTTTCTCTGGTGAACCATGGTTTAAATATTCATCAGGAAGTTTTAATGTGCGAACTTTCAAACCATGCTCTAAAAGCCCTTCTTGCGCTAAAAATTGTAATAAGTGCGCTCCAAATCCGCCTATTGCACCTTCTTCAATTGTCACTAATACTTCATGCTCACGTGCCAAACGACGCATCAAATCTTTATCCAAAGGCTTTGCAAACCGTGCATCTGCAACCGTTGTTGACAACCCTTCCGCAACCAAAGCATCAGCAGCTCTTAACACTTCTGACATCCGTGTTCCAAAACATACTAAAGCTATCCTATTGCCTTCACGCAGAACACGCCCTTTTCCAATCTCTAACAATTCACCACGCTGCGGTAAATCCATGCCAACACCTTCACCACGTGGATAACGAAAAGAAAGTGGCCCCTCATCATAAGCTGCAGCAGTACGCACCATATGCATCAACTCAATTTCATCAGACGGCGCCATCACAACAAATTCAGGAAGAGTGGTTAAAAAAACAATATCAAAACTACCAGCATGCGTCGCGCCATCTGCCCCCACAAAGCCTGCTCGATCAATCGCAAAACGCACAGGTAATTTTTGAATCGATACATCATGGATAATCTGATCATAAGCGCGCTGTAAAAAAGTAGAATAAATCGCGACAAAAGGCTTATACCCCTCACAAGCAATGCCAGCAGCAAAAGTGACCGCATGCTGTTCAGCAATACCAACATCAAACATTCTTTCAGGAAATTTTTCAGCAAAAGCATCAAGACCTGTCCCCGCCGGCATTGCTGCTGTTATACTCACAATCTTATCATCATGACTAGCTTCTTCTATTAAAGCCTTAGAAAACACCTTAGTATAGGGGAGAACATTGCTTTGCGCTTTAACCTGTTTACCTGTTACAATATCAAAACGATTAACACCGTGATATTTATCAGATGACGCTTCTGCAGGGGCATATCCTTTTCCTTTATGCGTCACCACATGTACCAAAACAGGCCCATGAGGATATTCACGAACATTTTTCAAAACAGGCAATAAATGCTTTAAATTGTGTCCGTCAATTGGTCCCACATAATAAAAACCAAGCTCTTCAAATAAAGTTCCTCCAACCAAAAGGCCACGCGCAAATTCTTCTGAAAGACGTGCTTTATCTAAAAAGAACTTAGGCAATTTTTCGCCTAGTACCTTGATCCGTTCACGCAAACTACGATAAGCAGGACGAGAAACCAATCGTGCAAGATGAGCGCTCATAGCACCTGTAGGTGGTGCAATAGACATATCATTATCATTAAGAACAACAATCAAACGTGCATTCAAGGCACCAGCATTATTCATCGCTTCATAAGCCATACCAGCAGACATAGCACCATCACCAATCACAGCAATGATATTCCGCTTTTCCTCTGCTTTTAAAGCACTCGCTATCGCCATACCAAGTCCAGCTGAAATAGAAGTAGAAGAATGACCAGCACCAAATGGATCATACACACTTTCTGAACGCTTCGTAAAACCTGATAACCCACCCTCTTGGCGTAATGTGCGAATTCTATCTCTACGCCCTGTTAAAATTTTATGCGGATAAGCTTGATGACCAACATCCCAAATAATCCTATCTTCAGGTGTATTAAAAACATAATGCAATGCAACCGTGAGCTCAATAACACCAAGTCCTGCACCAAGATGACCACCTGTTACGGAAACCGCATCAATTGTTTCCATCCGCAACTCATCGGCTAATTTTACCAAATCAGACTCAGATAATGCCCGCAAATCATGCGGTACACAAATACGATCAAGCAATGGCGTTAAGACCTGAGACAAAAAAAGCTCCTTAATATTATCGCATCAAGAGATAGTAAAAATATACCTCCTCCCCTCTTCTATATATAATTTAGCATATTGTTACTGGAAAATATTTTCTACTGGTGATGATTTATGGTTTTTCCCCATTTCCTCACTTATTTCATAAAAAAGAAACTGATAAAATCCCTTCCCTTTAAACTAAGTCACTGCTCACCTCTTTTGCAATAAATATCCCCAAATTACTTAACTATTATTCAGAATCAAGAGGCTCTACTCCTTCTGGGGATCCTCCCTCTGAAAGCTGAATTTTCTCAACTTTAGCTTCAGCAACTTTCAAAAGTTTCTCGCAGTGTTTTTTAAGAGATTCACCACGTTCATAAATATCAATTGATTGTTCTAAAGGAATATCCCCGCGTTCTAAATTCTCGACAATTACTTCAAGTTGCTTAAGTGCTTCTTCAAAACTTAAAGCCGTAATATCCCCCTTATTTATCTCTTGTTTCATGCAATCCTCACAAGATATCTGTTCTGGATATACGAATTCCAAAACCTTCTAAACCTACATAATGGCGCTCTCTAGAAGCATACACAATAACAGAACGAATCCCCAAATGTTTTAAAATTTGTGATCCTAAACCAATTTGGCGCCATTCTTCTTCGCGTTTAATTGCCTGCATGTGGCTTTCTGAACCTTCTTTTACCATCTCCTGAATGCCAATAGCTGATTGTACACCAACAGATCCTTCACGCAAATAAACAAACACTCCACGCTTTTCTCGTTCCATCATACGTTGCATGATAGCCATAATCTCTGAAGATTGACAAAAAACATCATTTATAACGCTTTCACGGTGCAAACGCACAGGAATATCTACACCATCACGGATATCTCCAAAAACAATTGCAACATGCTGAACTGTTTCCCAAGGAAGTTGATAACTTTGAACAATAGCGGGACCTACTGATGTCTCAATATGCATTTCTCCAACATGCCTGATCAACATTTCCTTACGTTGGCGATAAGCAATTAAATCTGCAACCGTTATGATATGCAGACGATTATCTTGTGCAAATTTTGTAATCTCATCTCCATGTTTAACGCTTCCATCATCATTGACCAACTCACCGATAACACCAACTGGCGGCAAACCAACTAATTTACATAAATCAACAGCTGCCTCCGTGTGTCCTGAACGCATAAGAACTCCTCCTTCATGCGCAATCAAAGGGAAAATATGTCCTGGACGGACAAAATCATTCGGACCAGCATTTGAATTCGCAAGATTACGCACTGCTAATGTACGGTCATGTGCTGAAATCCCTGTTGTTATCCCATGTTTAAAATCAACAGTAACAGTAAACTGGGTACGATGCGCTGAATTATTATCTGGCACCATAGGAACAAGATTAAACCGTTGTGCTTCTTCTTTTGGTAGAGGGGCACAAATAATACCCGTTGTATGACGAATGATAAATGCCATTTTTTCTTCTGTACAATGGCTAGCAGCAACCGTTAAATCACCTTCATTTTCACGGTCATCATCATCGGTAACCACAACAATTTCACCGCGTTCAAAAGCTTGAAGTGCAGAAACAATTTTTTTCTCATCATATGCCATTATTTACCCCTCAAAGCTTCCAACCTGACCGCGATGTCTTAGATAATGGTCAGCAATAGCACAAGCAACCATCGCTTCACCAACAGGAACAGCACGAATCCCAACACAGGGATCATGGCGTCCTTTCGTTACAACATTTACATCATGACCATCAATATCAATTGAACGACGAGGTGTTAGAATTGATGAAGTAGGCTTCACAGCAAAACGTGCAACTATTGGCTGCCCACTCGATATTCCACCTAAAATACCGCCCGCATGATTGGATAAAAAGAGTGGCTTTCCATCACTGCCCATCCGCATTTCATCTGCATTTTCTTCTCCTGTCAGGCGTGCTGCTGCAAAACCATCACCTATTTCAACACCTTTTACTGCATTAATCGACATGAGTAATGAAGCAATGTCTTGATCAAGTTTTGCATAAATAGGTGCTCCTAAACCTGCTGGCACATTTTCTGCAATAATCTCAACAACAGCTCCAACAGATGAACCCTTTTTACGTACTTTATCTATATAATCACTAAAAACCTGTACCATCTCTGCATCAGGTGTAAAAAAAGGATTATTATTAATCTCTGACCAGTTCCAACGTTCACGATTAATCGTATGGGGACCAATTGCTATGACAGCTCCCCGTACAATCAAATCAGAAACAATTTTACGTGCGAGCGCACCTGCCGCAACACGTGCTGCCGTCTCACGCGCTGAAGCACGCCCACCCCCTCGAAAATCACGAATGCCATATTTAACATCATAAGTATAATCTGCATGACTAGGACGATACTGGTGGGCAATCGAGCCATAGTCTTTCGAGCGCTGATCTGTATTTTGAATCAACAAGGAAATTGGAGTCCCTGTTGTCATCAATGTTGTTCCATCATCCTGAACAACAACGCCTGAAAGCACCTCTACCTGATCCGATTCTTGCCGCTGCGTTGTATACTTGCTTTGTCCTGGTCGGCGCTTATCAAGATAAGTTTGGATCTCTGCACGCGTAAAAATAATTCCTGGGGGACAACCATCGATAACACATCCAAGAGCAGTGCCATGACTTTCACCCCATGTTGTTACACGAAACAAATGACCAAATGTATTATGTGACATAAAAAATGACCCGTTTCTCCGTCAAAATATACGCAACGACAGCCTCTGTTAAGTTATACAAAACAACCTGTTTTCAAAAATAACATTGGCCGCTTTAAATTCGGTCAAATCACCGCTGCTGAGTAAAATTTTATAAACCAAACTTTATTCTTTAACGACGGAAATATCTGGGGCATCAACAGCTTTCATGCCTATGACATTATACCCTGAATCCACGTGATGCACTTCACCCGTAACAGAACGAGACAAATCTGAAAGAAAATAAAGAGCAGAATCACCTACTTCTTCAATTGTCACCGTACGACGTAAAGGAGCGTTATATTCATTCCATTTTAAAATATAACGAAAATCACCAATGCCAGAAGCGGCCAATGTTTTAATTGGACCAGCCGATATAGCATTAACACGAATATGCTGAGGACCTAAATCCACTGCTAGATATTTCACGCTGGCTTCAAGAGCTGCTTTTGCAACTCCCATTACATTATAATTGGGAACAACCTTTTCTGCACCATAGTAGCTCAATGTTAAAATTGAACCGCCATCCGACATTAATTTCTCTGCACGTTTGGCTAAAGCTGTTAAGGAATAAACAGAAATATTCATGGTCATCATAAAATTTGATTCGCTAATATCAATATAACGACCGCTTAATTCATCTTTATCAGAAAAACCAATAGCATGAACTAGAAAATCGAGTTTGCCCCATTTCTTCTCTATTACTTTAAAGATTGTATCAATCGATTCACTGTCAGAAACATCGCAATGACCACAAACAATCCCATTTACTTCTTCAGCTAAAGGCTCAACACGCTTTTTCATTGCCTCACCTTGATAGGTAAAGGCAAGCTGAGCCCCCGCACTACACGCCGCTTTAGCTATTCCCCAAGCGATAGAGCGATTATTGGCCAACCCCAAAATTAAACCACGCTTGCCGTACAATAAACCATTACCCTTAGCCATTAGCATTGCCCCATTGTTACTTAAAAATGATATTATTTATCTGCCTATGGCATAGGTCAACTTTTTCTTCAAGCAATTGGTTTAAAATCAAAACAAAAACTACGCTTTATATATAATTCAAAAATTAACCTTTTCGCATTTGCAAGAATTGTTCTAACGCAGCATCCCCACCTTCCGGCAACATGATACGAACATGCACATAAAGATCGTCTCTTGTACCGTTTTTTAAACGAAGCCCTTTTCCTTTCAACCGTAAAACACGATCAGAACTTGACCAAGCAGGAAGAGTTAAAACTACACGCCCTTCCAAAGTCTCTACTTCTTCTTTTGCTCCCAAAACAGCATGTTGAAGGGAAACAGGTAAATCAAGATGAAGCGCCCTTCCTTCAACCCGAAAACGAGGATGTTTTTGAATCTGAATGGTTATCAACGCATCCCCTGCTTGCCCAAAAGGCGCCTCTTCTCCTTGACCTTTTAAACGAATAGTTTGTCCATCTTCAACATAATCTGGTAATTTAATTTTTAACTTTTTTCCATTAGGAAAAACAGCTTCCACCTTTTCTGCTCCAACCATCTGCTCCAATGTTATGGCAAGATTGGCACGAACATGAGCACCTTGTTGAGAATGCGTATATTGTCTAGAATTTGAAAAGCTCCCTCCTCTACCAAACAAATCGCGAAAAATATCGCTCGCATCAAAACTAGCATCGCTTGCAGATCCAAAATCAAACCCCTTCGCCCCTCTTGAAAAAGGATTGTGACTATTGCCAAAGTTTTCACCAGTACCATAAGCTTGATAAAGCGGCTTTCCTTCCATATCAATCTCACCTCGGTCAAATTGGGCTTTTTTATCTTTATCACCTATAATTTCATAAGCCTGATTAATTTCAGAAAACTTCTCTTTAGCTTTTACATCATCCTTATTGTGGTCTGGATGATATTTCTTTGCTAATTTTCTGAATGCCGATTTAATCTCTTGCGGTTTTGCGGTACGTGCCACACCCAGAATTGCGTACGGATCACGCATATTGCCCTCTTTTCAATTTTTTCGTTTTGAAAATATCAAAACTGGTATGTTGTTAATCTTTTTCACAGCCTTATCAAACTACTCTCAAGAATGATTTTTTCTCTCTTTATATGTCTATAAAGAAACCAAAATACCAGATAAAAGAGATATTTTATTTTATAACTTATTGCATTTATACTAAAAACAAGAATGATTAAGATACCACAAGAGTACATGGCGGTATTGTTTTTTTAAGAAGAAAAAACAGCATTTTATTTCTTGGCAACAAAGTAAATTAAAGAGTGCACCACTCATACTCACTGACATTTGGAGTTATTATGAACGATAAAGTACAAAAAGACGACGGTTTTATGCAAATGCAAAACCCTTTTGCACTTTTTACAAAATGGCTTGAAGAAGCAACAGTGAGTGAAATAAATGATCCCAATGCTATGGCACTCGCAACAGTTGATGAAACGGGCTTGCCTAATGTTCGTATGGTTCTTCTCAAAGATTACAGTCTTCAAGGATTCGTCTTTTATACCAACTATGAAAGTTGCAAGGGACAAGAAATTTTAAAATCAATGAAAGCATCCTTATGTTTTCATTGGAAATCGCTGCGTCGTCAAGTTAGAATTCGAGGAATTGTTGAAAAAGTCAGTACTCAAGAAGCAGATGCATATTTCCAATCACGACCACGGGGGAGTCGAATTGGTGCATGGGCCTCTAAACAATCTCGACCATTAGAAAACCGTTTTGTCCTCGAAAAAGCAATTGCTCAATATACTACGCGTTATGCAGTAGGAAATATCCCACGCCCACCTTATTGGTCCGGATTTCGCGTTCAACCCCTCTTTATCGAATTCTGGCGTGATCGCCCCTTTCGTTTACATGAACGCCTGCTCTTTACACGCCCTTCTGTAGAACATGACAATTGGCAAAAACAAAAACTTTATCCCTAATTCTTCAAACTTTAAAAACAGAATAGAATTTGAATGAGAGTGATTGATTTTGGTATCCCCATTAAAGTCTGTTTTCAGTTCCTTTAAGAAATAAGTAAAATTTGACGAGGCCACCATTTACACGGGAAAGTTTTCTGAGAACAAAAACAAAAAATCACATAGAGTGCAAATTGACTATAAAAATTGCAAAAAAACAAGAGATTTTTAATCACTAAAAGCATCTTTAGACTTTCATTCCCTTCACTTTAAAATCACATACATATGTTTTTTCTTTTAGCTTGTTGTTAAACGGCTGGGTAAATGATCATCCATATACCACCGCATACTAAACCAACGAAAACCACAAAACCAATAAACGAATTCGATTTGAAAAGCTTTAAGCATTGTGAATTGTCATCTACATCAAGCGTTTTAATTTGAATAAACATATGAATACTTGCAACAATAACTCCCAGAAAGCTAAGGAGAGGAACCTGTGCCAAATAAAATGCTAGGCTGACAAAAACTACAAAACCACTATATAAAAACACCAAAGCGCGCTTAGTGCCTTTACCAAAAAGAAGTGCCGTGGAACCTACACCAACAGTAGCATCATCCTCCTTATCTTGATGTGCATAAATTGTATCATATCCTATCGTCCATAAGATAGATCCTACATAAAGTGAAATGGGTGCCCAACTCAAACTTCCACACACAACTGCCCACCCCATTAATGCCCCCCAATTAAATGCAATACCTAAAAAAAACTGCGGCCAATAGGTTATACGTTTCATAAAAGGATATACCGCAACTGCTATAAGTGATGAGATCCCTAGAAAAAAACTGTATCTATTAAATTGCGATAAAACACCTAAACCAACCAAACATTGCATCAATATAAAAACTTTTGCTTGAAACCGACTCACATGCCCTGTTGGCAATGGTCGAGAACGTGTTCTTTCTACCTGAGAATCAATTTTATGATCTATAAGATCGTTCCAAGTACACCCTGCACCCCGCATAGCTATAGATCCTAGGAAAAAAAGAAAAAGATACCAGAACCAATGAAAGAGCATGGTTAAAAAAGGCAATTTATGCATTTCATAAGAGACAAAAGCCATTGTTGTTGACCAAAAACAAGGCCACATCAACAATTGCCATCCAATAGGTCTATCCCAACGTGCCAATTGAGCATAAAACCACAAAGAAGATGGTAGAAAATAATAAACCCATTGTTTGGAGGATGCATCCATAACACGTCCCTGTTTCTCAGGAGATTGAATATGTGCAATATTTTTATTTTTTTTCATCAAATAGTTTTACCTTTAGTCTTGCGATACAGGTATTTCATTCTTATGACAAGAAAACGTATTTAATCATCTTCTATGATAGGAGCAAACAATGAACATCCTTCTTATCGGCTCAGGTGGACGAGAACACGCTTTAGCATGGAAAATAGCAGCATCACCACTGCTAACAAAATTATATTGTGCTCCTGGAAATCCTGCAACAATGGAACTGGGTGAAAATATTGATTTGAACATTAATGACCACTCTCTCGTTATTAACTTTTGTAAAACCCATTCTATTGACTTGGTCGTTGTTGGACCAGAAGCACCTCTCGTTTCTGGTATAACAGACTCTCTTCATAACGCGCATATATGTGTCTTTGGACCGACTCAAAAGGCTGCTCAGCTAGAAGGTTCAAAAGCTTTTACAAAAGATCTGTGCCATAAAAATAACATTCCTACAGCATCCTACCAATGTTTTAATGATGCTGTAAAAGCCAAAGCCTATATTCGTCAACAAGGTGTTCCTATTGTTATCAAAGACGATGCCTTAGCTGCTGGTAAAGGTGTTGTTGTTGCAACAACTATAGACGAAGCATTTAACGCCGTTGATTCCTGCTTCAAAAATGCCTTTGATAATGTAGAAAAAAAAATTGTTGTAGAATCTTTTCTTGAAGGTGAAGAAGTAAGCTTCTTTTGTCTTTGTGATGGTAAAACTGCTCTTCCCTTTGGATCTGCACAAGATCATAAACGTGTGGGTGATGGTGATACAGGAGCAAATACTGGTGGCATGGGAGCTTATTCACCAGCTCCTATCATGACACAGGAAATGGTTCAGCGTACTCTCAAAGAAATTGTCGAACCAACTCTCTACAGCATGAATGCAATGGGAGCTCCCTTTAAAGGTATCCTCTTTGTTGGATTGATGATAACGAAAAAAGGACCTGAACTTATTGAATTTAACGTACGTTTCGGTGATCCTGAATGTCAAGTTTTAATGATGCGTCTCAAAGAGGATATTCTTCCGCTTCTTCTTGCCGCAGCTCAAGGAAAGCTTGAACATACCCCCCTTCAATGGTCTGAAAAAACTGCTTTAACTGTTGTTATGGCTGCCAAGGGTTATCCAGACTCTCCTCAAAAAGGTACTGTTATCCGTAATCTTGATAAGCTAAATACTCTCCCTGATGTGAAGGTTTTTCAAGCTGGCACAACATTACACAATGGAGAGCTCATTGCTCATGGTGGGCGCGTTTTAAATATAACGGCAACAGGAGAAAGCGTTACGCAAGCTCAAAAACGTGCCTATGAAGCTGTCGATTGTATTGATTGGCCAGAAGGATTTGTCCGCCGTGATATCGGATGGCGAGCCGTTGCACGAGAAAGTTAAATCCTTCGAGAAGTTTTTTTTATCATTTAAATCCGGCCGTGATAATATAATGCGTAAATCTGTTTACTGTTTTATATTTTTTGCGATTTAAAAATATTGAATTTTACTTGAAAAATAAAACACATAAATAGGCTATTCATACCCATTGCAAAGTAGGAAAAACAAAAAACTTATTATAAAGTTATGATTGCAATCACATAGTTATCTTGTGTTATATTGATTTAAAATTCATTTGCTTGCCAGTTTTTACAACGCATCTTTTGCTTACAAAAGCTTGAAAACAAATATTATATACTGTCATTTTCCTTTGATAGAGAAAGCCATCAATTTTCTGTTTTTACTTACTAATACTTTCATGATAAGCGCAAAAACGAAACCTCCATTGTCAAGAAGCATGTTCTCACTGTATTTAAAACCATGACTTAAATGCTTTGAAAAAAAGCGTTTGGTATTATTAAGCATAAAGGAAAGAAGTCTCATACACTCAACACCTATTACAAACCTAGGTTGTCAAAAAACTTTTAATTTACAGTCAATAAAATGCAGAATGTAGCGTAAATAAATGCATAGAACAGCACAATAGTAAAAAATGAATGCACATCAGTACTACTGTAGAGCAACGCGATTCCCGATCACCAAACGCAAACCCAATGGATTGCTATAACGAAGTAAAAAACGCTTTTGTTTAGAATGCAGTGTTGTCCCCAAAAAACGACGTAAATCAGAGCGATCTTTAACAACCATAATGCGATGATCTTCATTAATCATAAGCATAGGAAGATCATAAATATCCGCCCATAATCGCCAATCCAGAAGAACATTATTTAAATCTCTAGAAACGAGAAGCGGAATGCAAGATTCCTTATCTGTATGAAATAACTCTAATGCAACGGCTCTCTCCCCTGAACACGTTTTTACAGTACGTGCCGCAATTCCTTTGAAGTGATAAGATGGTATTAAACGTGACAAGCTTGAGGGAGTATCTGTTTTAAAAAAAACACCGCGCTCACTTAACGAACAAACTATTTGATTGCCTGTTTTTGAAGAGAAATATGTCGTTGTTTGTGGCAAATGGCACGGATCTAACCGAAATTCAAGCACCGCTTTTGCCTGATTAAAGCATTGATTAGCCATATATAGTGTCCCAATTTATTCTAATAATATACCCCCTTTAACAGCTTTTCCCCATTGGATTATTAAAAGATTGAATAAAAAACAACTGGTTTCTTTTTTGGTTATTAAAATCTAAACAAAAACACGTGATAAAATTTATCTCTCTTTGAATTATAATATTTTTTTGGGATTCATAATCCCTAAAGGGTCAAGCATTTTCTTAATCCCTTGCATAATATCTAAAGCAACAGGTGATTTGAAAGTGCGAAGTTCCTCGCGCTTCAGTTGACCAATTCCGTGCTCAGCAGAAAAAGCACCTTGATAGTGCATCACTAAATTATGAATATGATGATTCATTCGTGACCATAACTGCAAAAACACTACAGGATCAGCTCCCACAGGTTGGGTTATATTATAATGCAAATTTCCATCTCCCATGTGGCCAAAACAAACCACCCGCGCCCCCGGAGCAATCTCTTCAACGATATGTGCTGCCTCGGCAATAAAATCAGGAATAGCAGCAAGAGGCACCGCAATATCGTGCTTAATAGACCCTCCTGCTAACTTTTGTGCAGAGGATATACTTTCACGCAATTGCCAAAAAAAATCTTGCTGCTTTAATGATTGTGCAACAACTGCATCCTCTATCACAGCATTTTTAAAAGACTCTTCTAAAATAATATTTAGTACTGATAGTGCCTCAACCTCACCTTGTAATGACGAAATATTGACTAATACATACCATTCATGTTCATGTTCAAGAGGAGACCTCTCACACATCTTATAGTCTAAAGCCATTTGTAAGCTCAGTTGTCCCATAAGCTCAAAACCTGTCAACATCTCTCCTCCATAACATTGAGCAAGAGATAAAAACTCGAGAGCTTTCGCTGGATTACTTAACCCCACCAAAGCAACTGCTTTTCCTTTTGGTCTTGGAAAAAGCTTTAAAACTGCAGCTGTTATAACGCCTAAAGTACCTTCTGCACCAATAAAAAGGTTTTTCAAATCATAACCGCTATTGTCTTTTTTTACAAAACGCAAATCATCCAAAATACGGCCATCAGGTAAAACGACTTCCAAGCCAAGACAAAGTTCACGCATATTGCCATAAGCTAAAACAGCTGTCCCTCCAGCGTTAGATGAAAGATTTCCCCCTATCTGGCAAGAACCTTCTGAAGCCAAAGAGAGAGGAAAAAAACGATCTAATTCATCTGCTTTTTTCTGTAAATCCTGTAAAATAACACCAGCCTCTACCACGGCAAAATTACCTTCAAGATTTATACATCTTATCTTGTTCAATCTTTCCATGGATAAAAGAACGTCCTTCCCACTCTCATCTGGTTGTTGACCACCCACAAGACCTGTATTTCCTCCTTGAGGCACAATTGGTGTGCGCGTTTGACTGGCTAATTGCATAATTGACGATATCTCTGCATTAGAAGACGGACGTAAAAGTAATGGTGTTTTTCCATGAAAACGTCCGCGTTCTTCAAGCAAATAGGGGGCAATCAGCGCTTGATCTGTTATCGCGTGCGCCGCACCAACAATGCTTCTAAATCTTTCAATTACTTCCTGCTCCATCTTCATTTCCCCCTTGGAGCCGCAGCACGTATGAGACGATCATTTATAGCCTCACCCAATCCGTATGATGGAATCGATTCTACTGCAATAGATCTCACTTTGCATGAATCTAATTGCTTCATATATTGAAATAAATGAGAGGCTGCTTCTTCCAACTGTCCACTCTCACTCAGATTTAAAATAGAAACAGCATTTTCAACATCCATAATACGTTTGGGACCAAATGCTAAAAGGGCTTCACCGCTTTCCACCTTTTGTGCATTCAAACGAATTGCGGCATTGGGTGCATAATGCGATTTTAACATCCCTGGTGCCTCAATTGCAGCCCGCTGATCTATTCGTTGTAGCGATTTTCCCGCAATTTTTTCAATCTCTTCAGCCGCAAGTCCTCCTGGACGCAAAAGATAAAGTCTTTCACCACATACCTTAATAATCGTCGATTCAAGTCCTATTTTAGAAGGTCCTCCGTCAAGTATCAAAGGAACAGATCTTCCTAAAGATTCTAAAACAGCTTCAGCAGAAGTCGGGCTAAGACGTCCAGACTGATTTGCACTGGGAGCAGCGAGAGGACGACCAAAACTTTGCACAACTTCTGCAAAACAACTATCTGGAAAACGAACAGCCAATGTATCCAAACCAGAAGTGGTTAAAGGATGAATATCATGATGCACTTTTAAAGGTAAGACAAATGTCAAAGGGCCGGGCCAAAATACCTCCATCAATCGACGTGAAAGAACATCAATGTCAACGTAGTGTTCCGCCATTTCGATGCCGCTTACATGAGCAATCAGAGGATTAAATTGTGGCCGCTTCTTTGTAGAAAAAATAGAAGAAACTGCCCTCCCATTGGTTGCATCACCCGCCAATCCGTAGACAGTTTCTGTCGGCAGCGCTACTAACCTTCCCTGTTCAAGAAGTGTAACTGCTTCCCTTATTGAAACACTATTGAGAGGCAAAATTGTCATGACACCTCATCCCTATAGTTCTCTTTGATTGGTGAAAAACTATATCGGTGTAATCCTACAACTGGTCCGTATTTATGAAGGGCTACGCGATGTGCTAACGTTGCATAACCTACGTGTTTTTCTAAACCATAATCTTTATAAACCTGTCCCGCACATTCCATCATCCTATCCCGTGTTACTTTGGCAATAATAGATGCCGCTGCAATTGAAACCGAACGTTGATCACCTTTAATCAAAGCTGCTGCTGGACATGGTAGTTCAGAGGGAATATCACGTCCATCAACCAATGCATAGTGAACTGGAACTGCTAGCCCTATAATACTGCGACGCATCGCTTCCAAAGTTGCCTTTCTAATATTAGACTGATCAATTGTATGGGCACAAAGACTCGCAAGTGAAACCGCTAATGCATTTCGCAAAATGTCATCGTACAGTTTTTCGCGTTGTAAAATAGAAAGCTTTTTTGAATCATTCAGCCCTTCAGGAATATGATCTTTATCCAAAACAACTGCTGCTGTTACAACCGGCCCAGCGAGAGGTCCACGTCCTACTTCATCAACACCTGCTATATAAAAAAAACCCTGTCTCTGCAAATCTAGTTCATACGAAAAATTTGGCTGAAGTGGTAAATTAAACATTTTTGATAAACACAAATATAATGGAACAGACAGCTATTTTTGCGTATAGCCTCTTTTCTACAAACTCTACAATAAAAATAGACCAGCAAACATCTTCATAAACTCTTGCACAAGCACCAGAAATAAAAAACTCAATTACGCAGTCTTCCACATTGCTATCCGAACCTTCTCCTAAAACATTATCTTAGCATGTAAGAATTTGATCTGGAAAAAAATATGCCATTGCTTAATCTCTCTATTATATATGATGAATCTTTACCCCAAAAAATCTTTTATTTTTAATTTATTTCTCACATTTTTCCTAAAGTCACGATAGGTTTTACAAACCAACTTGGGTGCGTTGATTTGATAAAGAGAGCTGCCTTTCGAGCTGCTTTCTGATCTTTAAAAATACCAAAGCAAGTTGCTCCCGTCCCTGACATACGAGAAAAAAGAGAGCCACTCTCATCTAAGAGAGATAACACTTGCCTTAATTGAGGTGCAATTTTTAATGCAGGAGCAAAAAGATCATTACGCGTTTCTTGTAAAGCCTCAACCAATGAATAAACTGTTTTAAGAGCTTCTGGATTAATTTTTAAGGAAGGATAATCATGCTTCTCCAAAGCCTCAAAAACAGCTTTTGTTTCAATCTGTTGACCATGATTCACTAATACCATTGCAAGAGGACAAGCCTCTTTTAATCGTATAATATCTTGGCCAATTCCTTGCACCAAAAGTGGCTGCTGATATTCCAAAGCAAAAAGACACATTGGTACATCAGCACCAAGAACTAAGCTCATTTCTGCTAATTTTTCACAAGAACAATCAAGATTCCACTGTTGACGCAATATGCTTATAACACCGGCAGCATTCCCTGACCCACCACCAATGCCTGAAGCAACAGGTAAGGTTTTAACAAGTTGAAAAGAAACCGGTTGAGCACTTTTGGGAAATGCCTTTTGCATAAAATCACGTGCGCGAACAACCAAATTATCTGAATGAGAAACAAGCTTATTGGCAAAAGGACCTGTTAAAACAAAGTGATCCCTTTCATAAGGCGCATAGTCTAGACGATCTCCGCTGAGACTAAAATACACCAAACTTTCTATTAAATGATAACCATCCGCGCGCTGCCCAACAACATGCAAAGCTAAATTCAACTTAATAGGCGTGAATACATAGGAATGCCTTTTGAATGAAGCTTGCACATCCGATATCATCTTACGTAATATTCACCTGTACAGGGATCTTTTACCAATGTGCCCCTTTCCCCTCTATTTGGCTTAGATTCTCTACAATAAATATCCTGTAACATCTCCTGTACTCGTTTTTTAAACAAACGATAAACATAAAAAGCTGTTATACATAATAGACTGAATGCAATCATCCACATCATTTCATGCTTTCTCTTTCTCATAATCGCTTTTGAAGCAAAATTATCAACTCTCTTTAAGCATTTCATCACAAACCATAACGTTGCCAAAGTGCTCGCTCTTCCGCTAGCATCAAAGCACTATCAACCGCTGTATAAACCGCATGAGCAGCAACTCCTGAAGGAATTTTAGGTCCTAAAAGGCTTTTTGGAGGTGTGATTAATCGAAGCTTGGTATCATTCCCAAACCGCTCCTTAATAACGGAACGCACATCATTCAATCCATCAATAAGTCCAAGTTCAATGCTTTTCTTTCCGCTCCAAAACATTCCTGTAAAAATGTTCGGATCATTTGATAACTTCGCTGCACGCCGTTCTTTAACCACATCAATAAAAGTTTGGTGAACTTCGAGTTGTAGAGATTTCAAATGCTCAATATCTGCCTTCTTTTCAGGCTGAAAAGGATCTAAGGTAACCTTGTTCTTTCCTGCTGTGTAAACACGTCGTTCAACACCAATTTTCTTCAAAAGCTCAGGAAAACCGAAGGATGCTGAAACAACGCCGATAGAACCAATAATCGAAGAAGGATCAGCAAAAATCTCATCCCCTGCACAAGCAATCATATAACCACCTGACGCCGCTATATCTTCAACAAATACAAGAACTTGTTTATTTTTTTCCTCTGCCAAATCACGGATACGCTTGTAAATAAAACGCGATTGCACAGGTGACCCTCCAGGAGAGTTGATAATAAGTGCAACAACCGGTGCTTTTTTATGTGCAAAAGCCTTCTCCAAAAGACTCGCACACCTGCCTAATGAAAGCGACCGTGCTATCGGTGACGTTGAATCCATAATTGCCCCATGAAGGCGCACCACAGGAATTTCAAGTTTACTAGAACAAAAACGACGTGGAACAAGATTTTTAATAACGTCTAACAAAACAAAATCTCCTCAATGAATTAAGACAAACCAAATAAGTAAGGACAACAGAAAGGAAGAACGCCGTAACCTCCAAAAGCAATAACCACCCCCCACATCACAACTAGAAATAAAACTTCATACAAAGTTTAAAGTCTCCTAAAAAACGAAGCTTTAATTTGAATTTAAGCAATAAACCGGAAAACACAAGAGATCATTTCAAAAGTTCCCACAAACTTATACAGCCATTATTAATTGCATCCACCCGCGGTGAAAAAGCATGATCATCACCCTCGTGTATAACCAACGCCGGCAATATGGATAAAGCTGCTTTGCTTCCCCGCTTTGCATAAAATAAAAGACGAATTGCTGCTGTTTTCGCGCGTGCATGAACGGGAATTATACAAACACCACCAAAGCGCCCTTCTAAAGCACGCAAAATATCAGTCAGTGATTGTGGACGGGCAATTAACCCTAAATATCCACTTGGTTTCACAATTGCTGCTGCACTGCGCAACCAATGATCAAACATCTCTTCAGACATAACATGTGCCTCAGACTTTTGTTTATCAGGCGTCTGGCGATCCGTGGGACTGTTAAAAGGTGGATTCATAATTGCAAAATCAAAAGAATTATCTGCCAATCCTGCTTTTAAGCGATTCTTACCTTTCAAAGTAACATCTGCTTCTAATAAACAAATTCGCTCAGAAAGTTTTTCATTTTGTTTTAGCATAAGCGTTTTTTGCGCGTAAGATGCCATAAAAGCTGATCGCTCAACCAATGTAACATGAACCTCTAAACAACGCGAAGCAACTGCCAACCCTGCTGCACCAGCACCAGCACCTAAATCAACAACCTTCCCCTTTAAATCATTGGGAACTAAACTGGCTAATAACATAGCATCCATACCAGAACGATGGCCATATTTACGTGGTTGCACCAAATAAAACTTTCCATGATGAAAACTGTCAATTGTGTCATCACACTGATTCGTTATATCATTCATTTACAAGCCTAATGTTCATCTTTATGAATTGCACTTTTTCCTATCAACTGTTGTTTAAAAAGCTGTTTTAAATTTTTCCCACAACTTCATAACAATCACCTCACACCAGCTTTTAAAATATTCCTTGCCAATATCATTCAAAACTTCTGCTCCTAAAAATGGCATCAAAAGCTTGAGTCAAAACAAAACCCCCTTTATGCTAGCAAATAAAAATAGAATTCATATCTGTCCATTGCAATACTTCTAGGAGCAAACACATTGAGTGTCGCCACAAAATTAAATCAGACAAGCAATAATCAAATATCTCTCCAATCCCTTATCAACCTTACCCAACATGATATGGAGCGTGTGAATCAATTTATTCTCTCTATGGCAAAATCAGAGGTTGAAATGATCCCTGAAATTTCTAACCATCTGATTTCATCAGGTGGAAAGCGGTTACGCCCAATGATTACATTAGCTTCCGCTCATATGTTTGGTTATCAGAGTGATGGACATATAAAACTCGCAACAGCTGTTGAATTTATGCATACGGCAACTTTGTTACATGACGACGTGATTGATGAAAGTAATTTACGACGCGGAAAATCTACCGCACGTATGATCTGGGGAAATCAAGCAAGCGTCCTTGTTGGAGATTTTCTTTTAGGACAAGCTTTTAAAATGATGGTTGATGTTGGTTCTATAGAAGCGCTCTCTGTCCTAGCAAATGCTGCTGCAATCATCGCTGAAGGAGAAGTGATGCAACTTTCTGCCGCAAAAAATGTAGAAACAAGTGCTTCAGACTACCTCAAAGTTATCAACGCAAAAACAGCAGCACTTTTTTCAGCTGCTGCTGAAGTGGGACCAATTATCGCTGGCTATAAAGAGAAAGAGCGTTCTGCATTGCGTGAGTATGGAACATTGCTAGGTCTTGCTTTTCAATTGATTGATGATGCACTAGACTATGGTGGTGCTACACAACATTTGGGAAAAAATATAGGAGATGATTTTAGAGAAGGCAAAATTACAATGCCTGTTATCCTCGCATATGCACGGAGTAATACGGTAGAAAAAGCGTTTTGGAAACAAGCTCTTGAAAACGGTAATAACGATGATAAAGCTTTCACACATGCACAACACTTAATAGAAAAATATGATAGCCTCACAGATACAATAGAGCAAGCACGCATCTATGGTAAGCGTGCAACCAATGCACTTGCTTCAATAAACAAAAACCCTGCTTACCATGCTCTCATTGAAACTGTTGATTTTTGTATTGCGCGCGTAAACTGATTGTTTGCAAGAATCACAGTATTTTTCAATAAAGTAATCGGATATGATCTATAACCCATACAATCGATTGATTATCTTGAAAAGGATTAACTCTATGTGCAGTGCAAAAGTATCCCGCTTTTTTACTCTCTTTATCGCGGGTATCATACTGATGCCATCAGCGACCTACGGCAAAATAAACGCCACAATTAATACAACCTCATTTACAGGCGCTTATCTAGCTGGAAGAATTGCGAGTTATGAAAACAAAACAGATCTTGCCATCAATTATTTTAAACAAGCACTTGTTTATAAACCTGATAACATCGAAACACAAAAAGAACTCCTTGAATCTATGCTCTCCGTGGGAATCTTCAAAGAAGCTGTTCAACAAGCAAAAAAACTTAAAGAGCAAGGTATTATAACTCCCTTTGTTTCCTTAACATTGTCGATAGACAATCTCATCAAAAAAAACTACCAAGATGCCAGACTTTTTCTACAATTGAAAGCACCTCCTGCTGCAAACAATCCAATACCTGAACTCATCGGCGCTTGGGCTACATTCGGGGCTGGACAACAATCTCAAGCAATCGCTGATCTTGAAAAAATCCAAGGGCCTGCTTGGTATGGTCTTTTTATACGCTACCATCTTGCACTCATGAGTGATCTAGCAAGACACACACAGGATGCAGAAAAATATTTCACTCAAGCACTTAATAACCGACAAGCTATTCTCATAGCTCCCAATACTTATGAACGTATTGTCATAGCTTATGCTTCATTCCAATTGCGTCATAAAATGCGCAATCAAGCTCTTCAGACTCTCAAGCATGGCGAAAAGATGTTGCCAGGTCGAGAAATACTTAAAAATATCCGAGAAAAAGTTGAAAAAGGGGCCTCCTTAGAAAGATTGGTTAAAACACCCCAACAAGGAGCAGGTGAAGTATTATATAACTTTGGAACAGCCTTAAACCACAAAAATTCAGGACAAATTGCACGTATTTTTAAACAATTATCTTTTGCCTTATTTCCTCAAAATGAGGCAACACTGTTTCAACTAGCAAATATTTCTGCAAAACTGAATGATCTTAATCAAGCCATTAAGCTTTACCAAGCTTTATCACCGAGCTCTCCTTATTATAAAGGTGGGCAGCTACGGCTTGCCTTCATTCTTGCAAATAACAACAAGCATAACGAAGCCATTAAATTACTTCACGCATTAAAGAAAAAATTCCCTCACGATCACCATATTGTGATAACGTTAGCTGCTCTTTATATGCAGGAAAATAAATTTGCTGAAGCTGCAAAAACTATGGATCGCGCTATTGCGCAAATAACAAATTTTCAACACGATGATTGGAAACTTTTTTATCAGCGCGGTATCGCTTTCGAGCGTTTACAGCAATGGCAAAAAGCTGAAATTGATTTGCGAAAAGCACTTGAATTTTTCCCTGATCAACCACAAGTCCTTAACTATTTGGGTTATTCACTTGTTGAACGTGATCAAAAACTTGAAGAATCGCTGCATATGCTGCAAAAAGCTTCTGCATTACAAACTCAAAATAGTCATATCTTAGATTCTCTAGGATGGGCTTATTATAAGCTTAAGCAATATAATCAAGCTGTTCAAATATTGGAAACCGCTGTCAAATTGCAACCTGAAGATCCCACATTGAATGATCATTTAGGCGATGCTTATTGGCAAGTTGGGCGTAAACGTGAAGCAATATTTCAGTGGAATCATGCAATTGATGGGGAATCAAAAGACTTCTTAAAAATCCAAAAAAAACTAAAATATGGCTTACAGTAAATAACGATGCTTGACCATAACCCTATGAGACAATAGACAAGTATAGAAGATGAAGTCCTTTTGGTCGCTATCTATAAGTTAAATATTAAAAGAGTATAAAGCGTGAAACTGCCTGAACATCTCAATCCAAAACGTTCTTTTCAAGGACTTATCTTAACTTTGCAAAATTATTGGGCTCATTATGGATGCGCAATTTTACAGCCATATGATATGGAAGTTGGGGCTGGAACTTTTCATCCGTCCACAACATTGCGTTCACTAGGACCGCGCCCTTGGAAAGTCGCTTACGTCCAACCTTCCAGACGTCCAACAGATGGACGATATGGTAAAAATCCAAATCGTTTACAGCACTATTATCAATTCCAAGTGCTTATCAAACCTTCCCCTCCCAATTTACAAGAGCTTTATATTAAGTCGCTACAGGCCATCGGTCTTGATACAAAGCTTCATGATATTCGCTTTGTCGAGGATGATTGGGAAAGTCCAACGCTTGGTGCTTGGGGACTTGGATGGGAATGTTGGTGTGATGGAATGGAAATTTCTCAATTTACTTATTTTCAGCAAGTTTGTGGCATTGAATGCGCTCCAGTTTCAGGAGAACTCACCTACGGACTTGAACGCTTAGCAATGTATATACAAGGTGTGGATAACGTCTATGATCTGAACTTTAATGGTTTAGATGACGAAAATAAAATAAGTTACGGAGATATTTTTTTACAAGCAGAGCAAGAATATTCATACTATAATTTTGAATTTGCCGACACTAAACTATTACACCAACATTTTATTGATGCAGAATGTGAATGCATTGCACTCCTTGAAGCTGGAAAACCAAAGAAAGAAAATGTCTTACATCTGTGTGTGTTCCCAGCTTATGACCAGTGTATTAAAGCGAGCCACCTCTTCAATCTTTTGCAAGCACGTGGCGTTATTTCTGTCACTGAACGACAAAGTTATATTCTTCGCGTTCGCGATCTTGCACGCCGTTGTGGAGAAGCTTTCTTACGTACAGAAGCTGGACAAATCGCACTAAAGGAAAAATCTCATGTCTGATCTTCTTCTTGAACTTTTCAGCGAAGAAATCCCTGCGCGTATGCAACGAAAAGCTGCGGCTGATCTCAAAAAATGTCTCACAGATCAACTTGTGAAAGCAGGCTTAACCTATAAAGCTGCTCAGGAATATTGGACCCCCCGTCGATTAACATTAGACATACGAGGTTTATCTCTATGCTCAAAAGATATTCATGAAGAACGTAAAGGTCCCAGTACAAAATCACCACAACATGTGATTGATGGTTTTCTGCGCACAACGGGGCTAAGCGATATTTCTGAAGCAGATATTGCACATGATAGTAAAAAAGGCGATTTTTATATCGCTAAAATCATCAAAAAAGGCCGAAAGGCAGAAGAAATTATAGCTGATATTTTACCAGATATTATCCGTAATTTTCCATGGCCGAAGTCCATGCGTTGGGGCGAAGATTCAGCAAAAAGCGGAGCACTGAAATGGATTCGATCTTTACAAAATATTCTTTGCATCTTCGGACCAGAAATCGGTGAAACGCATGTTATCCCGTTTACTGTCGGTTCTCTCAAAAGTAACAATCTAACTTATGGTCATCGTTTTTTAAGTGATGGAAACCCTATCCAAATCCGCCGCTTTGATGATTATATCACCAAACTTGAAGCCCATAAAGTTATTCTCGATGCAGAAAGGCGAAAAAATATTATTTTGGCTGATGCTCAAAATCTTTGCTTTGCAAACGGTTTAGAACTGGTTCAAGACAATGCCCTCTTAGAAGAAGTAGCAGGACTCGTTGAATGGCCTGTTGTTCTTATGAGCAATTTTGACAAATCTTTCCTCGAGATTCCTCCAGAAATTATTCGTTTGACCATTCGAGCTAATCAAAAATGTTTTGTAACCCGCAAACAAGGCGAAAAGATCACACTCTCTCATCATTTTATTCTTGTCTCTAATATCCTTGCAAGCGATGAAGGCAAGGAAATTTCTAAAGGAAATAGTAAAGTTGTCTGTGCTCGTCTTTCTGATGCGCTTTATTTTTGGCAAACGGACCAGCATAATTTGCCTGATATCAAAGATTTAGAATCTTCTGCAAAAAAAATTGATCTTGATTTAACAAAACCTCTCGATCAGAGAATGGCGCGATTGGATCATTTAAATGTAACTTTCCATGCAAAATTAGGAACACAAGGTGCAAGAGTAGAACGCGTCGCTGCCCTAGCACAAAAAATTGCTCCCTTAGTGCAAGCAGACCCTCTCTTAGCTAAACGTGCTGCAATACTTGCAAAAGCTGACCTGCAAACAGAAGTTGTCGGAGAGTTTCCTGAACTGCAAGGACTTATGGGACGAAAATATGCCCTCCTTCAGGGAGAAGATCCTCGCGTAGCTGAAGCAATTGAAGACCACTATAAACCCCTAGGACCAACAGATCGTATTCCGCAAGAACCTGTTGCTATCACAATTGCGCTGGCTGATAAAATTGACATGCTCGTCGGTTTTTGGCTCATTAATGAAAAACCTACCGGCTCCAAAGATCCTTACGCATTAAGACGAGCCGCATTGGGGATTATTAGGCTTGTGCTTTCGCGTGACTGGAAAATTAATCTTATGCCATTGTTTAAATTGGCAACAAATCTTTTTTCGCAACAAAAAACGCAATATGAAACATCTCAAAGAGAAGATACGCAATCACAAAATTTATTTCTAGAAAAAACAGAATATATTTTATCAGATCTGTTACTTTTCTTTCATGAACGTCTGAAAATCTATCTAAAAGAACAAGGAGCCCGTCATGACGCTCTTGACGCAATCTTAAACAAAGATACTGGTGATCTTTTATTAATCGCCCGTCGTGTTGAAGCACTTATTGCCTTTATCAATACAAGCGATGGGAACAGCTTTTTAGCCGCTGTAAAACGGACCGTAAACATTCTTGAGAATGAAGTTCAAAAAGGGACAATCATAACAAACAAAATTAACCCTGAACTCTTTATTGAAGTAGAAGAAAAACAACTTTATCAAGAAATTATGAAGATAGAAAGCAAAGTTCGTGAGCACATCAATGCAACAGATTTTTCATACACACTCAATACGCTAGCGCCACTCGGAAAATTTATCGATATATTTTTCGAAAAAGTATTAGTGAACGATAAAAATCCCGATATTCGCACTAATCGTCTCGCTCTTCTGAAACAGATCCATAACATTACAGAAACAGTCGCAGATTTTTCAAAACTTGTAGTCTAAAAATAAACACTCTATAAATTGAAAAATAATAAAAAGACAATTTTTCTATTTTTGAGTATCTTTGTTATCAAACCTAAAAAGACATTATAATTTCTTACATGAAGTTCGAGACAATTTGTAGGAGTTGTAGAGTTTGTAGCGTAAATGATACTTTATAGTAACTGATAAAAAAATCGAGTCAATTATTATAATACAACCATTTTATTTATAATAATAGTTTATCCATTTACATATTAAATGAGAAAAGCGAAAGCAATACAAATCTTTTATCTCAAACTCTCTCGTAAGATTATATAACAAAAATCGTCTGCTTGTACATTCAAACTGGGATTAACATATGGATAAAACCTATTTGAGAAAAATACGTTTTGAACTGTCTCAAGACAAAAGAAATGGCAATATTTTGAGATGATAATAATGGTGATTTATGCTTTCATAAGCACAGGATAGGGTATCCCATGATATCTTGTACAATACCCTTCACAGACAGTATAAAAAAGTTTGAGAGATGTCTTTCCAAAATAAGTAAATAATTACTCATGCAAGAAAAAGTTGAAAGAAATACTCAATTCTAAAAAGGAACTACTCCCCTAAAAAACTGATTCTTTAAGCACTTTAACTGCTATTAATTAAGATATGCTTTCATTTTATTAAGAGATTCTTCACAAAGAGACTCCTTAATAAGTTCATTCGCTTTATGAGAATCTAATTCTTTTGCGATAAGCGTACGAGCAGTAGAAACGGCCAATTCAATAGCAGATGAAGAAACCATACGTACCGCATCAGCTTCCGCTTGAGCAATTTTTTGCTCTGCTAATTTATTGCGGTTTTTTACATATTCCTCTGCTTTTGTACGAGCTTCGGCGATAATAGATGCAACTTCATGCTTAGCCGCTGCAATAATCTCTTGTGCATCCTTCTCTGCTTCCGCATGTTTGCGCTGATATTCAGCAAGCACTTCCTGCGCTTCTTCACGAAGACGAAGGGCTTCATCAAGCTCATCTTTAATACGCTTTGCACGCGCATCAAGATGACGCACAGCTCTCTGCGGAATTTTGAAATAAACCAAAAGAGCCAAAAAAAGAATTAATCCAACAAACGCCCAAAAAGTATCTGTCATTCTCGTATCCTTCAGTAATCCGCAACTTTAATAACTGAACGAACAGACTCTTTGCTGACATGAACATCAGTCAACTTTTTTACGATTTCAAGAGCTACTTCTTCAGCGATAGAGCCAACATTTTGCATAGCTTTATCCCGAATTTTTGTGATCTGTTTTTCAGCATCTGCTAGCTTTTTTTCTAAACTTTCTTCAACTTCCTTTCGTTCAAGCTCAGCCTTCTCTTTTAACTCTTCACCAGCTGCTTGTGCTATAACATGAGCCTGCAAACGCGCTTCTGCCAATTTCCGCTCGTAAGTTTCAACTACAGTATCTGCTTCCTGCTTCATACGCATCGCCTGATCTAAATCAGATGCGATTCGATCTCGGCGTGTTTCAATAACACCACCAATACGAGGCACAATCACACGAGAAATAAAGAGATAAAAAAGCCCAAAAGAAATTGCTAACCAAAAAAAATGTGAAGCAAAATGCACAAAATCAAAAGGCGGAAACACACGATCTGCATGCCCTGCCACGTTTTGTACATGTTCTATCGGCTTGTCAGTGGTTTGTGCATAAGCGCTGGAAACAAACATCTTCTTTCATCCTTCAACAACTCACTCCCCCTAAAACCGATGGTAATGGACTAACATTCTTCTCATTAAGAAACAAAAGGCATACCTACCTCTCACACAGAAAACAGGTATCCCTTTTTGATGATGATTAAACTCCGAAAAGAAGCAATAAAGCAATAAGCAATGAAAAAATGCCCAAAGCTTCTGTCACAGCAAAACCAAAGACAAGACGGCCAAACTGACTATCTGCTGCTGATGGATTGCGTAATGCACCAGAAAGATAGCTACCAAAAATATTTCCAAGGCCTAAAGCTGTCCCTGCCATTCCAAAGCAAGCAAGACCAGCACCAATATATTTTGCTGCAAGCACTAATTCCATATTATTCTCCTTTAAAGCAAAATTACACTATTCGACGGAAAACCGCCAGTTTTATTAATGTCCTGGATGAACTGCATCATTAAGATACATACAAGTTAAAACCGTAAAGACGTATGCCTGAAGAAATGCTACCAAAAATTCAAGAGCAGTAATCGCTACGGTCATGATAAGTGGCAAAATTGAACCACCAACACCTACAACCCCTACTCCAATCATTGAGACAACGAAACCAGAAAATACTTTGAGGGTAATATGACCAGCAAGCATATTAGCAAAAAGACGAAGTGAAAGACTGATAGGACGAGAAAGAAAAGAAATAACCTCAATCATCGTAACCAGAGGCAAAACCACAACAGGCACACCACTGGGAACAAAAAGTTTCAAAAAATTGATCCCATGCTTATAAAAACCATAACCAATGACTGTCAAAATTACTACCATAGCCAATGAAAACGTAATCATAATCTGAGAGGTGATCGTATAAAAATAGGGAAAAAGACCAATAAAATTTGCAACCAAAATAAAAGTAAATAGGGAAAAAACTAAGGGGAAAAATTGCATCCCCTGCACACCAGCGGATTCCCGCAAAGTCGTTGCTACAAACTCATAGGCCATTTCTGAAAGAGACTGCATCCGTGTTGGAACTAACCCACGACTTGATGACGAAATAAAGAGAAAAACCGAAGTTACAACAACTGTAGCTACTATAAAAAATGATACATTCGTAAAGGACAAATCCATATTCCCTATGGAAATCTTAATCAGTCGTGAAATCTCAAACTGATGGATAGGATCTGGAGTGTGTGATGTCACTTCAACCTCATTTATCAAGCCCTTTATCGGACCTTTTATCTTGGCGCAATACGCCTCTTTGCCTTAATGGACTGGAGGAAATATATCCCACAGACCGAAGAATACTCAATACACCAGCAGCAAATCCAAGAAAAAGAAAAAATACCAACCCCCATGGCCATGAACCTGCTAACTTATCAAACCCCACCCCCAAAACCACACCGACAATGATACTTGCAAGAAACTCACTCGAAAGCTTAATTGCATGTGCCATCTTTCCTTGTGACACTCCCCCCTCATTTCCATACCCCTGCTTCTTTAATGCTTTCTTATGCATTAAAGCTCTACCTAACTTCTTACTTCGACATTCCAAATCCTCTGAATGAAGACAGTCTTTTTGCCCTTCTTCTTCCGCTTCAGTTCCCTGCAGTGGCACAATGGGTTCACTCCCCTTTGCCATCATTGGCTCCTTAATCAAAAAGCAAAGTAAAAGGTTAATCTACAAAACCGTGCGCATCATATTGTTCTCGCATTTATTCGTCAAGACGCTAAAAGAAATCTATCACAATTTATCCCATAAATAACATGTCTTTTAATTTTATGAATCCTCACCCCTTATGTATTCTTAAATAATCACCCCAACCTACAGAGAATACGTCGCTGTTCAGCTTTAGCAAAACATACCAGCCTTCATGTCAAGACATCAAGAAACATAGTGAGAAAATACCCTCTTTTACAGTGTTTATCCCTGTTCACAAATAAAGGGTGATATCTATGATTCTTCCATATCTTTTAATGTACGACATAGAACTGTAATGAATTATGTTATGTAAAAAAGACTATGTAAAACAAAATCTTAGATACTAGCACTACACCACTTCGAATGTTTTAGATATGGTAAATATTTCTACTTTTTGTGAGAACAACCGCCGCAAATCGGCTTTCTCCTTAATAATTACAGATATGAGAACTTCTTTTACCCAGCACTATAATACACTCTCTGATCCTCAGTTATGCAACTCCTCTTGATTAAAATGCTTTATTAAAGAGACTTCTGCTTCAAACAATTCTGATTCATACATTTATTCCTTTCAATAACGCATCAATACAGGATTTTTTGTTTTAAGATTAAGAGAAATTGCAACGAGAAAATAGCGCCATATGAGACCTCTTCATCCAATAGAGAGAATGATAAAATTATTTTTATAAATCAATATATTGCTCAATAAAAAATGTTTCTTCTTTTATGGAAAATAATATCATTATTTGGTGATAATACGCAGTTCATTTTCGATATTAAAACATAATCATTTATGAAAAAGTCTATTTTCTTAAACTGGTTCTTAAATATAGACTTCATTCACTAAAAAAACAGAGAAGAATCATTTCTTTTTGGAACGTGGCGCAAAAGGATTATCAGATGCGCGTAATGATATGCGAATTGGTATACCAGGCATATCGAACGCATCACGTAATCCATTGGAAAGGTAACGTAAATACGATTGAGGCATTACCTGTGGTCGCGAACAAGAAATCACAAATCCAGGAGGACGCGTCTTAATCTGTGTTATATATTTAATCTTAAGTCGACGCCCAGAAACTGCAGGTGGTGGATGATGTGCAACAACAGTTTCAAGCCATCGATTCAGTTTTCCCGTGGAAATACGGCGATTCCACACACGGTGCATCATCATGATATTTTCCATCAGTTTATCAATCCCTTGACCATATTGGCCCGATAAAGGAACAGCTCTCAAACCACGAACCTGAGGAAGAAGGCGGCTACATTTCTCATGCAAATCAATCAATGTCTCCTGACTATTTTCAACAAGATCCCACTTATTAAAAGCAATAAGAGGAACTCGCCCTTCACGAATCACAAGGTCAGTGATTTGCAAATCCTGCTTTTCAAACGGTGCCGTTGCATCAAAAACGATCACTACCACCTCTGCAAAACGAATTGCACGTAAAGTATCTGCAACAGAAAGTTTTTCTAATTTTTCTTGAATTTTTGATTTTCGGCGTAAACCTGCAGTATCAAAAAGTTTAATATGACGGCCCCTCCATTCCCAATCTACAGAAATAGAATCACGTGTAAGACCTGCCTCTGGTCCTGTTAACAACCGATCTTGTTTCAACATACTATTGATGAGCGTTGACTTCCCTGTATTTGGACGCCCTGCAATTGCGATCCGAATGGGCTTATTTTCATCGTAAATAAATCCCTCTTCCAAATCATCCACATCATCACCAACGGATGCAGGTTGTACAGCAGTATATTCTTCTTCGTTTTTATGTTCAAAAGCACGTTGCATACCAACAGCATCTACAATTGCATCACGAAGATCCGTAAGCCCTAGACCATGTTCAGCAGATATGGGACAAGGCTCCCCCAAACCTAATGACCACGCTTCATACTCTCCCCCTGTAGCTGCTTTTGACTCAGACTTATTGGCAACAAGCACTATCGGTTTGCCTGACTTGCGAACCAATGAAGCGAAACTTAAATCACTCGGCGTTATTCCACTTTTAGCATCAAACACAAATAAAATAAGATCGGATTCTTCAATAGCAGCTTTTGTATGAGAACGCATACGACCTTCAAGTGTATGATCACCCGCTTCTTCTAACCCAGCTGTATCAATCACATCAAAACGCAGATCTTGAAGTTTTCCTGCATGAATACGCCGATCACGTGTAACGCCTGGCTTATCATCAACCAAAGCCAATTTTTGCCCAACCAAACGATTAAAGAGCGTTGACTTCCCAACATTGGGGCGACCAACTATAGCAATGGTAAGGCTCATAAATTCATTCCTTACTTACCTTGCCCTCTGCTTGTATAAGCTCAAGCATCATACGAGCCCGATCTGCTACTTTTGATCCTAAAGCACCTTCTTCAGTAATTTTCCTAAAATAATCAACCGCTTCTTTTACCTTATCGGCTTTATACGCAGCTAAGCCCAAAGCCTCTCTTGCAGACATACGCATAGGATCAATATCATTTGCCATATCTTCAACGCGCTTTTTAATCTCATCCAAAGTCCCTGTATCAACCAAAATATAAGCTGCACGAATTTTTGCAACTTTCCGCAAAATTTGTGGTGCCTTTTCATCAGCCGCAACAGAATCAAAGGCTTCTACTGATTTAACAGTATCACCTTGTTCCATGAATAAAGAAGCTTCACGCAAACGAGCAAGAAAAGGATATCCTCCAAAGTTAGAGACTTTAACATTTTCCAATTGCTTCATCGCTTCATCAAAATGACGTGTATCCGCAAAATCAAGGCTTTTTACAAATGCATCACCAATATGACCAGCTTTCTTTATTTGTTCATGATGGTAAATTTGATAAGTCACTACCATCAAAATGAAAACAACAATTGCAAAAATAACCGCAAAACCATAACGTCTCCAAAAAGCAAGAGCTTTTTCCTGACGAACCTCTGCATTAACTTCAGCAATAAAACTATCATACGACATATATCATACCTTGGAAAAAATTACTTTCTGTGCTTTTACGCATAAATGTATAAAGATGGTAGCTCTCATAAACTAAAAACCTTAAAATTTCTAACTTATTTATTGCAAATCAATGTGTATCCAAACCACTTGGACTTTTGCAACTCCATCAATCAAAAACGATAGAACCGCATTTTGGTTCATAATATAGTTTTACATCCCTTTTTAAACTGTTACCACACCCCTCATGCCCATTATACAAGCCTCTCTATAATCTCAAGAGCTATTTGTATCCCCTCCTTCTCGTTATATATACGAGAATTACCTTTTCAAATCTTAAAAGCAACAATCCTATTGCATTTTTTAAAGCCCTTAATCGTAGAATTTCAGTGAGAAAACAATTCATTAAAAAAACTTTTACAAAGAGATATTACTTAATTTCCATGATTGAAAATATTTTTAACCAAATAAACAAATTTTGTTATCCAGAACGGAAGAAATGCCAAAACTCCATGAGAAAAATCAATTTAAAATTCAAACTTCAAGTAAAACTCTGTGTACAAAATATTTCTCTTTAACTTATTGTTACTCGATTGATAACCTTTTGAGGCTGTCACTTACCGTGTCTAAAAATGTTTTATTGTAATGGCCAAATCCACATGAGCATTGGAACTGCAACAATGACTATCAATACCGCCAACGGAGCACCAAAGCGTGGATAATCACTAAAACGATATCCCCCTGGTGCCATCACGAGCATATTACTTTGGTGTCCAATAGGCGTGAGGAACTCACATCCCGCACCAATTGCAACAGCCATCAGAAAAGCTTCAGGCTTATAATGAAGAGAATGAGCAAAGCTTGATGCGATTGGTGCGACCATCATAACTGTCGCTGCATTATTCAAAAATGGCGTTACCAACATGGCTGTAACCAACATCAGCGCCAATGCGCCAGAGGGTGGGAAAAACACCGCCAATTGGCTCAGCCATTGACCTATGAGATCCGTACATCCTGTCTTCTCTAGTGCTTCACTCACTGGAATAAGAGTCGCTAATAAAACTAATATTTGGCCATCTAATGCTTGATATAAGTCACGCGCTGGCAAAACTCGAAAGATAACCATAGCAGTAGCAGCAGAGAAAAAAGAAAGGGAAACGGGAACAATATGAAAAGCCGTGCAAATGATCGCTATAAAGAGAATAGCTAAAGATACAAAACCATGACGTAAATTGCCGAACACAATATTGCGTTTTGCTAAGGGTAAACATTTCAGTTCCCGTAATAAATTTGGAATAACCCTCTCTTGTCCCTGCAAGACAATCACATCTCCAAGATGGAAAACAATATCCTCAAGCCTCCCCCGTACTCTTTCATGTTGTCGACTTAACGCAAGAAAATTCACATCATAGCGATCAAAGAACGAAAACTCTTTCGCACTGATGCCAATGAGGGGTGAATTATGTGTGACAACTGCCTCAATAATATCGACGTCGCTGTCCTTGTCTCCCGTGGAAATAGTTCGATCAGAGAGAAACTCTAAACGAGCAGAATTCATCACACTATCTAGCCCTGTGTGTGAACCCTCCAACAAAATAATATCGTTTTCAGACAAAACAAAATCTGGCAATGGCGAAATAGAGACTTTATTTCTGATAACTTGAACCACCATGATATCACCACCTGATGGTTTAACAAGGTCCACTATAGTTTTTCCCACAATCGGTGAATTTGTTGGAATATACACTTCCGAAACATAGTTACGAATATCAATAGCATCATCAAACGATACACCTGAACGTACACGTACAGGTAAACGCCAAGAAAAAAAGACCAGATATAGTACACCAGCAGTAGCAACAGCGGCACCAACCGGCGTAAAATCAAACATGGTAAAAGAAGCCCCCGTTAAACGTTCTTGCATAGCTGAAATAACAACGTTAGGAGAAGTCCCTATCTGTGTCATAAGACCACCCAACAAAGAACCAAATGCCATGGGCATCAAAAAGATAGAAGGGGAAATCTGAGAGCGACGAGCAAATTGAAAAGCAATAGGAAGCATGATAGCCAAAGCACCAATGTTTTTAACAAACATTGATAAAAACACTACAGAAATAACCAAAAAAGCCAATTGAAGACGCACTGATTTTACATCTGGCCATATCCGTTGAATAATAAATTCCATTATACCAGAACGTGATACAGCTGTACTGACAACAAACACACTCCCCACAATAATAACAATATCATTACTGAAGCCGCTAAACGCCTCCTTTGGGCTAACAAGTCCCACAATGCAAGCAACCAATAATGTACAAAGAGCGACAAGATCATAACGGAATCGATCCCAAATAAAAACAACCATCATGAGACCAATGATAGAAAAAGCCATTATTTGATTTCCTGTCATGATACCCATCTCTCCCCATTAGATTACAATAAACACATATATTGTTTTAACTGTTCCTATAAAAAGCGGCAAGATAAAAGCAAACGTTAGCACACTTTAAAGTGATAAATGGTATATACTTCTCTCTGCTTATTCTTTAAGTGTTTTGTTGAAATTAAAGAAAATTGATAACAGTTAATAAAAGCGTATTGCAAAAAAAACAGAAATGACTCTACATGTAAAAGAGAGTAGATAACTGTTGAACCTGATGCACACTCTATCTTAACTTTTGTTGTTGCTTAAAGGAATTTATCTCCACTCTCACGAGGGAGCGATAAAGACGAAAGAAGAAATGATGGACAATCTTAATAATGGGTATAGAGGTAATCTAAAATACTGGTTGACTTGTATTATTGGATTTGTCGCTATCTTGGCAATTATAGTTGTCGGTGCTTTTTATATGGCAAAACCCTATCTTGACAGTTTTGTGAGACGAGAAATAGCCCGCCGTTCTATAAAAGCAGAAACAGCCGAAGTTAGCATCATAGGAAAAGTCAATTTGACGAATGTTACACTGCCAGTTCCTGCCAATATATCACTTAAAATTGGGGCTATTTCTGCTCGTCCTCCACTTTCTTTTATTCCAGGGACGTTTACACTTTATAATGTTGATTTAAAGCATAAGAATATTCATGTACACATTCCCCAGATTTCTCTTAAAAGCGTGTCATTAAAAGAGAAGGATACAGCAATTACATCACACCTTTTGCAAACAATTATGCGTATTGAACTTGCATCAATCTTTGCTCCTAATATACAGCTTTCTGTAAAAGATAAAAATAAGGAAACAGAAAAAGTTGAAGTAAAGAATTTTCAGCTTTCTGGTTTTAGAAACGGTCGTATTCGTTCTGTTAGCGTTAAAAATATCGATCTTACAACGATCGCTGCAAATGATGCTGAACAGATGTATCTTATCGCCAAAAGTGATACAATGAAAATGCATGATATTGACATCAATTACGCTTATTCTATCATTTTTGGAAAAAACAACGCGCTCAATCAAGGAAAAACCGTTACCGGTCCCATTTCTCTGAATAACATAAGTGTCAATATTTTCAAAGAAACAGAACAAAATGCTTCTTTTTCTCTCGGTCAATTTAAAACGTCTGGTCTAAAGATGAAACCGCTCGAACAAACACCAGAGAAATTGATTCAAGCTTATCTTGATGCAAGAAAAGAAAATAATCCGGTTGCTGAAAAAACAGCACGAAATGGTATCCTCTTAAACACACTGCTCGCTATTACCTCAGCTGATGCGAAAATTGATAATGTTGTCGTTGATATACCGCGGTTGAAAACAACGCTCCAATCCTTCCAATTTAAACCAAGTCTGTGGAAACATCCCATACCCAAAAAAATGCTTCTTTCTCTTGATAACTTTTCGATTGTACCTAAAAAAATAGAAGAGAAAGACTTAGATCTCTTCAAAAAAATGAACCTTGAGCGTTTTGATATTTCAGGAAAACTCGATATTGCTTATGATGAAGGGAAACGTACGCTCTCTCTTAATGGTATGTCTTTCAACATAAAAGGTGTTGGTTCTGGAAAAATATCTGCTAAAATTATTGATGCTGATGAAAAACTCTTTTCTGGTCAGAAAGACGTGATGATTGCAGCCTCTCAGGACCTTGGCATCAATGAAATTGACATACGCTATACAGATGCTGGTTTCATTAATAAGTTTTTTTCTTATCTCGCACAAAATCTTGGTGACACAAAACATGATCTCAAAAAAGAACTCTATGACAATTTCTATCTGATGATGACACAAACTCCCAAAATTTTGCTAAAAGACCATGAAAAAGCTGAAAATATTTCAAAAGCTTTTGGTGACTTTGCTAAAAATCCAAAAACATTGGTCATTCAAATCAAAGCAAAAGATAACAAAGGACTTACAATAGCTGATCTCGAAACTGCTCTGCAAAACGATTTGTCCACAGTTTTGGATAAAGTGCATCTCACTGTCAAGAATGAAGCATCACCTTAAAAAAAATAGCGTTCAGCTTTGAACATGATGATCTTGTTTGTAAATTAAGAGCTTTATTCCCCTTTTTTCTTTTGTATGATATAAAAAACATCATACAGAGTAGTTTATATAAAAAATATCATTGGTAAAATCGTCGACACTTGGAGTTGTTCATGTCTGATTTATCTTCAAATCGTTTGCCTAATCGCGCGTCTCGTGTCACAAATCAAGCGCTTTCCGCTATTGAGCGCTTTCTTCATATTGAAGCTCTCAGCGGTATTGTCCTTTTATTAGCCGCCGCCGCCGCACTCATTTTTGCCAATTCTCAATATGCTTCTCTCTATGAATCCTTCTGGCATACACCCTTTGGCTTTAACTTTGGTCATTTTACCCTCTCCTGGGATTTACATTTCTGGGTTAATGATGCTCTCATGACTATTTTCTTTCTTGTTGCGGGAATGGAAATCCGACGCGAAATTCATGAAGGTGCTCTTGCCGATTTTAAACAAGCAGTTTTGCCAATTGTTGCGGCAATAGGTGGAGTTTGTCTTCCTGCAATTATTTATCTCAGTTTTAACTTTAAGGGGGGACATACGCATGGTTGGGCGGTACCAACAGCTACAGATATTGCCTTTGCGCTCGGAATTCTGGCTCTTCTTGGAAAAAAAATTCCTTCTAATCTGCATATCATTCTTTTATCTTTAGCAATTATTGATGATATTATTGCTGTTCTTATTATTGCTTTCTTCTACTCAACGGATATTGATCCGAGTGGTCTCTTTATTGCAGCAGCAGGTATTGCTTTAGTGTTATTTTTTCAATGGATTGGGCTCGCTTCGGCATGGCTTTACATTCTACCTGGCGCAATCATCTGGTGGGGCTTAATGGCAACAGGTGTTCATCCATCACTTGCTGGTGTGATTTTAGGCATGATGACTCCCGTTTTTCCTACCCGTACTCTGGTAGCTCCGCTCACCATGTTAAGCAACGCAATGCAAGTTCTCCAAGAAAAAGATACAAAAACAGATCTACATCATATCTCAACTGCATTAAAAAAGATGCGCAAAGGACAACGTGATATGATTGCGCCAGTAACGCGTGTTCAGAAAGCATTGCATCCGTGGGTTGCCTACGGTGTGATGCCAATTTTTGCTTTTGCAAATGCTGGTGTTAGTTTTGCAAGCTTCGATCTTTCTTCTTATGAATCATTCTTAATCGTGCTTGGTGTTGTCATTGGTCTCTTTGTTGGAAAACCTTTGGGAATTATTGCTGCTAGCTATCTAGCTGTAAAATCAGGGTTATGCCGCCTGCCTCCTCATATGACATGGACAGGTATTTTGCTCATTGGATTTTTAGCGGGAATTGGCTTTACGATGTCTATCTTTGTTTCAATGCTTGCTTTTAAAGATATTATCCTACTTGATTCTGCAAAAATTGGTGTCCTTTGTGGATCAGGTTTATCTGCTCTTGTCGGTCTTGGATATGGAGTGATTTACATCAAACGCAGCAAAAAAAATCCCCATAGTTCGCAATAAACCAAGTAACAATACGTTTTTATGCGAACTTTAAGAAAAATGATTTAGTTTATTTGTTGTGCACCGTTCATTTATAATTATAGAGACAAATTAATGGAAATACTTTATCTCTTTATTGATAAATAAGTGAAAAAAGCTCACTCCCTAAAACCTATTTCATTCCACTGATAAATTTTATGAAAGAAACTTAAACAAAACGAACGCGTGATTTTGCATGTTAAAATATGTCTTCACATGATTGAAACATTGAAATCTTGACCGATCAATGTACATGCATAATGTGTTGCCAGATAATGAACAGGCAGAAAATATAGAACAAATTGTTCCCTGTAACTGTTTGTATTAAAATCGTAGATGGAAATTTCAAGTGTCTCAATTTACTCTTACTATAACTGTGCAAACTTCTGATCTCCAACAATATAACACATATTATTTTGTTTATTGAAGAATAAGAGGATTTTTTTACTACGCTTGATGTCAATAATCTCTTATCCAAGGGCAAGAGAAGACAAATTAAGAGCGATAAATTCTGTATGCAAAAAAGCTTGGCGTATTCCCTCAATTGAAGTATTTCTCTATGAGCAATTGCGGCACAAACCCTTGAGATATTTATTTCCCCTCAAATAAGAATAAGATTAAATCTGCAAGAAATACGGAAAATTCTCAACAATCATTTGAGAAAAGCAAACATAGATGGAATATATTTCATCGAATCTATATTACCATTGCGTGAATAATAAAATCTATGAACTCTATAATCTAACTCAGCTTTCACAAAGATTTCTCTAACAGACATATCTGAACAAATAGCGTACTTTTCTCTCACAAACACTCATATAAGGAGTCCTTCATTTCCCCTCTCTCTATATATGAGTACTTCATATTACTTGGAAAGCTTGTTAGAACATACTTAAACTTTATCAAGCCCATAAACAGCATGTAATGTTCTGACTGCAAGTTCAGTATAAGCACTATCAATCAAAATAGAAATCTTAATCTCGGAAGTCGTGATTGCTTGAATATTAATACCTTTTTCAGCCAAAGCCTGAAATGCTGTAGCCGCAACACCTGCATGACTGCGCATTCCAATCCCAATAACCGATACCTTGGCAAGATCGCTTTCAAATTGGATAACATCAAATCCAATCTCTTTGCGATTTTTCTCAAGAAGTGCAACGGCCTTCTCTACATCCCCTGACGGTACAGTAAAAGTCATATCAGTTTTTGAGCCGTCTTCAGAAATATTTTGCACAATCATATCGACATTAATTTGTTCTTCAGCTAAAGGACCAAAAATTGCTGCGGAGATCCCTGGACGATCAGCAAGTCTACGAAGAGAAATTTGCGCTTCATCCTTAGCAAAAGCAATACCAGTAACATTTTGTTGTTCCACAATTTCATCCTCATCGCAAATAAGTGTTCCAGAAGAATTCATGAGATCACCCATGCCTAACGCATCGGGATCTTCAAAACTTGAGCGCACGAAGGTACGAACTTTGTGAACCATTGCCAATTCAACAGAACGCACCTGTAAAACTTTCGCCCCAAGAGAAGCCATTTCCAACATTTCTTCAAAAGCAACTTTTGGTAAACGACGTGCCTTAGGTTCTATACGCGGATCCGTTGTATAAACACCATCCACATCTGTATAAATATCGCAGCGATCAGCTTGTATCGCCGCCGCTATAGCAACAGCACTCGTATCTGATCCCCCACGCCCTAAGGTGGAAATCCGATTATCCGGAGCTAACCCCTGAAAACCAGCAATAACTGCTACTTGACCTTCCTGAAAACGCTGTATCAAAAAAGATCCATCAATATCTGTAATACGCGCACGACTATGCGCACTATCCGTGTGAATAGGTATTTGCCAACCAAGCCATGAACGTGCATTGACTCCCATTGCTTGGAGTGTAAGAGCCAACAAACCTGCTGTTACCTGCTCACCAGAAGCAACAACAACATCATATTCATAAGCATCTCTCTGTATTGGTGAAGCATCACATGTCCACTGAATAAGCTCATTGGTTTTTCCAGCCATCGCGGATACTATAACCGCAACCTCATTGCCTGCATCCACCTCTCTTTTAACATGCCGTGCAACATTCTGAATACATTCAATGTCTGCCACAGATGTTCCGCCAAATTTCATGACAATGCGCGCCATCAATAACACTCTTACCTTTACATTTCTTATCTCAAGTGACAATGAGAATAAGAACTTACTCCCATATCAACAAACCATTTTTTCACATATAGAATATCTACCATTTGTGCAAGTTTAGTTATATTTATATTATTTTCTCTTGACTTTAGATAAAACCTATCTGACTTGAGAATTTAAAATACAAGGGAAGCGATATGATAGATGAAACACGTACCACAATTGATCAGAATGAAATTGATCACTTCTCACATATTGCTTCTGAATGGTGGGACCCGCAAGGAAAATTTCGCCCACTTCATCAGTTTAATCCAACACGTCTTGCTTACATTAGAGAAAAAATCTGTTTAGAATTTAATCGCGATCCTGTCTCACTGACACCCTTCGAAAATTTAAAAATTCTTGATATTGGCTGTGGAGGTGGTTTGTTATGTGAACCAATGGCACGTCTTGGCGCTACGGTTGTAGGAGCTGATGCTGCACAAACGAATATTGAAGTCGCAAAAACCCATGCCGCCCAAAATGGCCTTTCTATTGATTACCGCACAACGACTGCAGAAGCACTGGCCAATGAAGAAGAGCAATTTGATATCATCCTCAATATGGAAGTTGTTGAGCATGTGGCTGATGTTAACTTCTTCATGGGAGCCACAGCAAAACTCCTCAAACCACAAGGATTGATGTTTGTCTCAACACTCAACCGTACATGGAAAGCATGGGGATTCGCTATTGTAGGTGCTGAATATATTTTACGCTGGCTTCCAAAAGGAACCCATGACTATAAAAAGTTTTTAAAACCTCAGGAACTTAAAAAGCTTTTATCAAAAAACGCTCTGACTGTCATTGATCAAGTCGGTATTACTTATAATCCATTAAACGACAGCTGGAATCGCTCAAAAGATATGGGCGTCAACTATATGCTTCTCGCAAAAAAGTCTTAAGCGAATATAATCTACAATAATTATACGTCTTGCAACAAAGAATTGAGCTTCCCTTCATTTTCTAAAGCGTAAAGATCATCACAACCACCAACATGATAATCACCTATGAAAATCTGTGGAAATGTATTACGCCCATTTGCTCGCTGCACCATTTCTTGGCGAAGAGAAGTTGATGCATCAATATCTGTATATTTTACTCCTTTTTTATCAAGCAAATCACGTGCTTTCGTACAGTAAGGACAGTTAGGACGTGTATAAAGTATTATCTCTTTCATAGTTATTCTCCAATCATTTCAAAATAGTATCAACTTTAAGTTTCTCTCAAGAGCTCGGAAACATAGAAGCCTCTTTTAGCACACGCGAAAATGTTAACACATCAACCTGTCGCGCACCTGCACGTTTTAATGTCGCAGCCGCAGCTGTAACTGTCGCACCGGTTGTGAAAACATCATCAATCAACAAAATAGAACGCCCCTTTAGATATTTTTTAACTTTACGCGGCACCTCAAAAGCATTCAGTACATTTAATTTTCGTTCCCTAGCAGATAAACTAACTTGTGGACAAGTATGTCGACAACGCACAAGCCAGCCGGGCTTAAAAATTTTTTTCTGTGTGCGTGCAATATAACGAGCAAGCTCAGCAGATTGATTATAACGCCGCTTCAAAAAACGACGGAAATGCAAAGGAACGGAAATAATAACATCACAATCATTAATAATCTCACGCCCAGCAAACGCCATCCAATTCGCCATAAAAGATGCGAGTTCTATATGATCACCATATTTCAATCGCGTTACCAAAGTTTGCGCCACCCCCTTATGAACAATAGCCGAGCGAACACGCGAAAAAGGAAGAGAATTTTGAAGAGCTTCACCACTGAGAAAACCATCCCCCATATCACAAACAAAAGGGATCCCCATAACAGGACAATAAGGTTTTGTAATAAATTGAAGATCTTTCCAACACACAGAGCAAATCGTACCATAAGCAGAAACGCTTTGCTTACATCCAAAACAAATCGGCGGATACAAAATTGTTAGAAAACGCTCAATAAACTTGCTTAATATATTTCCGCTATTTAAAGCTATTCCTTGAAAGCATAACATCATTAATTGAAGCTTTTACAGCTTCCCTGCACAAAAAAATCTTTTATATTTTTTAATTTTAATTCCTTTAAAAACCCTTACTTTTTATAAATTTGTTGTTCTTTTACATCATAAGCTTGACAGGGCTTGCACAAAAATGAACCTTTGCAAAATAGACTTTTAATCATAGATCGAAAGACCTTACCTATATGCCATATCCTTTAATTTTTGATCATGACCGGATTGAACAATTCCGCAAACGCGCTTTTAAAAAAGCAAAAAAAGGGTGTGACTTTTTATTGTCCTACATAGCTGAGGATCTTTGTAAACGTCTCAGTACCGTTGATCGTCTCTTTACATTAGCTCTTGATTTACACAGTCATACAGATCTTGCAGCGCAAGCTCTCTTGCAATCGGGAAAAGTCCATTCCATAGAACGCGTTGAAACGGACATTCTTTATCAAAGCCATGATAAAAAATTTCATTTACGCCCTCGAGAATTTCTCGACTTTCCTCAAAATTATTGTGACCTTATCGTTTCACTTCTTTCATTACAATTGACCAATGATACCCCTGGTGTTCTTCGTCAGATAAAAAACACCCTTAAACCAGATGGTTTATTTCTGGCTGTTATGGCGGGAGCGGGTACACTTGTAGAATTACGTGAATGCTTATTACAAGCTGAAATGGAAATCTATGGTGGTGCAAGCCCTAGAATTTATCCTTTTGCTGATATTCGTGATGTAGGAACTCTTTTACAACGTGTTGGTTTTGCTCTCCCTGTAGCAGACATTGAAAATATCACAATACGTTACAATACAATGTTTGACCTTATAGATGATCTTAAAGCTATGGGAATGCAAAATGCGCTTATCAATCGCTCACGACGCCCTGTATCCAAGCGCTTCTTTCTCCGCGCAGCTGAAATCTATGCACAACGATTTAGTGATTCTGATGGACGCATTCGCGCGCATTTTTCTTTCATCTGGCTCTCTGGTTGGTCACCTCACCCAAATCAGCAAAAACCTCTCCAACCTGGCTCGGCACAAATATCTCTTGCAGATGCTTTAGTAAAACACCCCCAAAAACCATAGCCTCAATATGGAAAATTATTTTTCAAAAATGCTTCTATCCGTTGTCCGTAACATTTGACTGGTTATAGTTCCTGCCAACATTGAATCACTGACATTGAGAGCTGTACGCCCCATATCAATTAAGGGTTCGATAGACATAAGAACAGCAACCAAAGAAACAGGAAGCCCCATAACTGGCAACACGATCAATGCAGCAAAAATAGCTCCACCACCAACACCAGCAACACCAATAGAACTCAGTGTTACAACACCAACAAGAGTAGCAATCCAAATAGGATCAAGGGGGTTAATACCCACAGAAGGTGCTATCATAGTCGCAAGCATCGCTGGATAAAGGCCTGCACAACCATTTTGTCCAATTGTTGCCCCAAAAGAGGCTGCAAAACTCGCAATTGACTGCGGTACACCAATCCATTGCGTTTGAGCCTCAATATTCAAAGGAATACTTGCCGCACTGGAACGACTACTAAAAGCAAATGTCAAAACAGGCAAAACCTTTTTGAAAAAACGAAAAGGATTAATTCCTGATATACTAAGCAACACAGCATGAATTCCAAACATAAGGAGAATTCCAACATAGGAAGCGATGATAAAAACAAATAAATCTAAAATATCTGCAATATGTGAGGTTGCTCCAACCTTCGTCATAAGGGCAAAAATACCATAAGGTGTCAAAGCAATTACAATACGGACTAACCGCGAAATCCAAGCTTGTGCCACTTGAATGAATAAAAGCGCTTTTTCTCCCTTTTCTGGATCATCTTTCTTTAAAAGAAGACCTGCAGCTCCTAAAAAGGATGCAAAAATAACAACACTGATAATTGAGGTACGCTTGGCTCCACTTAATTCAGCAAATGGATTTTTAGGAATCAAGGATAAAATCATCTTTGGAACATTCATATCTCCAAGTTGGGCAATACGATCATCGAGAAGAGCTGAAACTTTTTGCCCTTCATGTACCAAACCATTCGCTGTTAATCCAAAGAAATTAACCACAAAAATACCGACAAGTGCTGAAAGAGCAGTTGTAAAAAGCAATATTGAAATGGTCATTGTGCTCATTTTACCAACAGCATAAACAGAATGTAAATGAGCAACCGCTGAGACGATAGAGACAAAAACCAATGGCATAACAATCATTTGTAGTAATAAGATATAGCCATTACCAACAATGTTAAACCATTCAACGGATTTCAATAAAGTGGCTTCGCCTTCTCCATAAACAATCTGTAAAACACTGCCAAAAATCATGCCAAAGACAAGTCCCAGCATAACACGGAGTGAAAGGCTCCATTTCATCCTATTAATTTGAGTAAGCCATAACAAAAAAATAACAAATAGAAATAAATTGATGAAAAAATTAAATGCCATTGTTTATGTCCACTATTGTTATGCTTGATATTGAATAATCTGTATAGCTCAAAATCAATGCCTGATATTCGAAAATGGAATATAAAGCTTGCAACGCTTTTACAAAATCATTATTTTTTTAATTTATAGGTTAGAAGAGAATTTTTTTTCTATTAATAACTCTTTAAAGGAGATAAAAAATCAAATAAACTTACTTATCCATTTTTATAAAATTCTCTTTGCAAATAAAATATTTGTTATCGGAAATAAAATAACGACGGCTCTCTTTTACACTTTAACACTAAAAGAGTATTTTCAATAGACCTTATCATTTGAATGATATTTCACCATTCTCTCTCTTTAAAGCAATAAAATCTTTTCTATCAATCATAAATAGACTGCTAAACAATCTCATGACTTGTTTTTCTAAAAGACAATACCAAGGAGGTTTTGCTAATTTTATTACCAATATCCCCTTAACTGCTTTGATTATGATCTCTTTTAATACGTCCTATCTCATTTGAAATAGCCTCTCTTTTTCCAATTCTTGGTAGAATTCTGTTTTCTGTTATTGAAATCTCTATGATGAATTCTCTGTTGTTATAAAATAGCTCTTTTCAATAACAAAAAATATAAACGCAAAAATTTTTGAATTCATGACATCATCTTGAAACACAAGACGTTATGTACTGTATATATTATTCAATATAATAAAAGAGAGTTTTTGTTAAAAAAATTAATAGGCGCATTCTAAAAATATAGGTTCCACAGTCTCATTCCAAATAGAATGATAAAGAGACAAAAACCTATCGGCATTTGTTTGGCCCATTGCAATCACCTCTTCTAAAGGAACCAAAAAATTTGTCTCATCTAAACCATCCGCATCATACTGTCTGCGATTTTTTAAACCCTTGCGTGAAATAGCAACAGTCTGACGAGCTATTTCTAAAATTATGGTCTGACGAAAAGGTGTTCTTAATCCTTCTTTAGGAACACGTCTGCGCATATCCAGAACTTCTTCAAAACACCAATCTTTTGTCAAAGCCTCTGCTTCATTCAATGCTTCACTGTCATAAAGAAGTCCAACCCAAAAAGCCGACAACGCACAGATATGCTTCCAAGAACCGCAATCAGCACCTCTCATTTCTAAAAATCGTTTTAAGCGCACTTCGGGAAACAAAGTTGAGAGATGATTAATCCAATCTCCCATATTGGGGATTGAATTCGTAACTTCCCCTCTTAATGCTCCCTTCATAAACTGACGAAAAGTTATATGTGTACAATCATAATAACGACCGTCGCGCACGACAAAATACATGGGAACATCAAGTGCCCATTCCACATAATCCGCAAAACCAAAACGCTCAGAAAATACAAAAGGAAGGACTCCAGACCTCTGATTATCAGTATCACGCCAAATTTCAGAGCGCCAAGACAAAAAGCCGTTAGGTTTTCCCTCTGTAAAAGGTGAACTAGCAAATAAGGCTGTCGCAATAGACTGTAGTTTCATTGATACTTGCATTTTTCGCCGCATATCAATTTCAGATGAAAAATCAAGATTCACTTGAACCGTTGATGTGCGATACATCATATCAAGTCCACTATGACCAACTTTTGGCATATAATTTGTCATAATCTGATAACGTGACTTAGGCATTCGCGGCGTTTCAGCTAAAGTCCACTTTGGACTAGCCCCCATACCAAGAAAACCAATTCCCAATGGTCCTGAAATTTTTTTGAGAAGAGCTAAATGCTCCGTCACCTCGCAATAAGTGTGACCAATGGTTTTCAGTGGTGCACCAGATAATTCAAATTGTCCCCCAGGTTCTAAAGAAATGGCGCCTTGACCAACTGATCCTATCAGCCCAATAATATTTCCCTCATCCACAACAGGCTGCCATCCTAAAGCTTCTTGCATTCCCTCTAGAAGTGCGCGAATCCCTTTAGAACCTTCATAGGGAACAGGCCGAAAACCATCTATATAAAACGGAAATTTTTCATGTTCCGTACCAATACGCCAATCATGCTCTGCTTTACACCCCCCTTGGAAATAGCTAACCAAGGAATCTAAGTTATAAATTTCACTTTCATCCGTTATATCAAGCGCCATAACTTATTATATCCTATCATCAGTTCCATTATTTTAAATGAATCATTTAGAATGATTCTACGAACTTCTCAACTAATTGACCAATCCCCCACGGTAACATTAAGAAGAGCCAAAGCAGCAACAGCTGCAGTGTCAGCACGTAAAACACGCGGCCCCAAAGATATAGGAATCACAAATGGATGTTTTTTTAATAAGTTCCGCTCTTCCTCACTAAATCCACCTTCTGGACCAATGAGAACACCAGATGTTGTCATGTCATACTTTTTTAAAAGATGTAATGGATTATGCGGTTTGTGCGCTTCATCACAAAAGAACAAAGGTCGTACCTCATCCCAATGTGCCAAGAGCTCCGCTAACGAGACAGCAGATACACATTCAGGTACAGATAAAATACCACACTGCTCGGAAGCTTCAATAACATTCGCTTTCATACGCGCCATATTGATACGCGTAACCTGTGTGTGATGCGTTATAACAGGCTGCAAAATCGATACCCCCATTTCAACAGCTTTCTGCACCATATAATCTAAACGCGCGTTTTTCAGTGGAGCAAAGCAGTAAATGAGATTCGAATGCGTCGTTTGTAATCTTTCTTGATGAATAAGCTGAAGCACAACAAATTTTTTCTTAATGTCAATGAATTTAGCAAGCCATTCACCATCCTGTCCATTAAAAAGTAAAATTTCAGCGCCTTCTTGCATCCGCAAAACATGTATAAGATAAAAAGCTTGCGCCCCCTCTATCTTGATTACTTCATTCAAAGCAAGTGGTTGTCGGATAAATAACCTTTTAAGTTTATAATTTACGCGCATAGAATTGTGCCAAAATTAACTATAATCATCGAGCAGATAAAAAACATATAACAAAAAGAGAGAATTATATCTATAGAACTGTAATATATTTAAGAATTATAGAGTTTTTTCGCTTTATGAGATAATAGTGGGAACAAATGGGTCACTAAGTGATTCTGCTTATCTGAAATTTTATAAAAATACATTATTCACCATTGCATTCAGTCATAGGTCAACATGGTTTGAGGAAAAATATGTCTGCTAAAAAAGCCACAATTATCACTATTATTAGCCTTCTGGCTTTTGTTGTTATCACTGTAGGAATAGGCTCTGTAGGAGCAGATGGAAAGTTTACCGTCACTGAAGATGGCTATGGTATTTCTTCAGAGATTCAATAAGCTCTAAGCTCCAGCCAGCTTATCTCTAAAATTTTATAATGACATAAGACTAACAGTTTTTCTAAAATGTTCACCAATCCCAATATGAAAAATAGCGATCAATTTGCATAGACGCCTTTTTTGACCAAAAAAATTCCGCGTTCTTGTTCTTTAGAATTAAGAGAAAAAGTAAAAGGACATACGAGACTGTTAGCAAGGCATTGGACATCTTGGCAGAGTGTTTCTGAGCTATGTGTTTTTCGCAACCGTGCTAGCAATCTAAACTCGTTTTGGAGATCTTGCATAACAGCAAATGAAATTGTCCCCCAAATGGATAAGCTCCAATCTGCCGTCCCCATCAGTGATTCTGTTCCCTTCATTGTACCGTCTGAAAAACTTGTTTGAATATCCCAGAGATCAAAAGCTGTTGAAAGGGCTTCGTTCCCAATTAAGAGAAATTGCTCATTTTTTGAAAGTCTCATCTGTAAATCATTCAAATCATATCCTAATAATCGACCAGAAGACATATTTAATGTTAATTTACCCTGTATCTTCGAAAAGATTTCTGACCAAGAACTACCAAGCGTTTCTGCCGTCATAGTAAAGTTTGCTTTGCTCTGTACAAATGGAGTCATTCCCAGAGCCTTTGTAGCAGTTTGTATATCAACAGAAGTCCCTGAAACGCGTCCTTTAATACGCATTTTCTTCTCAGCTGGTATAACTTCAATATTGCTTTGAAATGAACCACCAAAAACATTTGCATGTCCAAGATCAAAAATACCAAGCCCATTTTTTATTTGTATCGCAGCAGCTAAATTCGTAAGTGCGAATTTCCCTACTTTTGCCTGTGACGAAGAAAGCCGTATATCCACCCCAATACGATCAAAAATTTCCCTATCAAGGATATGAATCCTGTTTTTTAACCGAAGGAAACATTGATTCCAAAACATTAAAATCTAGGTTATCAAATGCTAAAGACCCCATTACAATTGGTACATAGTCCTGAAAATCGACTTCTAAAGCTCCACGCGCATTTGCTGTACCCATCGTAAATATAACATTATTCATTTGGATATGCATTGGCTGTGCTAAAAAACCAGACTCCCATACAATAGGTGCTTTTAATCTATGCCCCCAAAACTGATTACCTCCAATCCAAGACAATGTCTGATCCCAACCAGGAGAACGCATCGATACCTTTCCATCAAAACGATAATATTCAGATAATCGTGCCTGCCCTATAAAGGTTACACCACCACGCACAGAATTGAGACTTGCCTTAATCTGGCTTTTCCCTCCTGCTAAAAGCAGCAACGCTTGATCGGCATCAATTGATAATTTTGTCAACTCTCCGCGCCAACGAGCATCGGCACGAAATTTTACTTCCTGTGTCGATTCAGGCCAATCTAAGGTCGCATTTAGACCCATTATTTTTTCTGCTACTCTGGAAATACGATCATGATACACAAGAACACCATTTTCGACCACAATCCGCCCAAACAGTTGCTTTAAAAGACACTCTATATCTGGATGGTCAGGATTATGCTTCAATATTTCACGAGCACTGCGTATTGCTAATCCTAATGCACCTTGTGATCGTGAAAACCTATCAAAAAAATCTGCGGCTGTTTTAACGGGCTTTTCCATAACAAACTGAGGGCGCACAATTCGTGTTTCTGAAAAGAAACATGTCCGGAAAGAAGATCTATCAAAGAAAGACCGACTTCAATTGATTTTAGCTTCCATCAACGGCACAACATGATTCATCTTTGATGTTAAAATAACACCAAAAAGAAGTGCTTTAGGGGAAGGAAAAAGATTCAATTGTGGTGGATCACGCAATTGCACATTATAACCTGTCCACGCACTCAAATCTTGTGCTAACATGAATATGAATCGTATCAGTAGAAACAAGATAAGGTAAAACAAAAAGACCAATTCCAAACAAAAAAATAATTGTAATAAAAATTCCGTTCAAAAATTTTATTATTCTGATGCACACAACCTTCTTCTACACTCTCACTCCTATAACAAGATTAAAAGCAAACTTAAATGATCATTAAAAAACTTCCTATAATCCTAAATTTCATCTTATCTCATTTAACAACTTCATTATTCTTGTTCTTATCCAAAGTTTATGAGAACAGCAATGTTGCTGCTTCTTTACAAAGTGATTATTTGAAAAGCTGTCAAAAATTATAAAATACATAATATTATCGTACCATTCTTACTGTTTTCATAGGAATATTGCTATAAAACGCTATTGTATTGTCAACAAATGCTTTACAAAAAAATAAACAGCCCTATTGAAAGGATCTCTCTCAATGAATAATATTATCGACGGGAAAAAGCTTGCTGAAGAGATTATTGTAAAAGTTAAGGCTGAAACAACAAAACTCCGCAATCACTATAATATACAACCTGGTATTGCTGTCATTATTGTCGGAGATGACCCTGCAAGTCAGGTTTATGTCTCATCGAAGAGCAAAAAAGCCGAAGAATGTGGTTTTCTTTCGATTAAACATATGATTTCCAAAGAAACACAAGAACACGAACTTCTTCAATGCATTGCCGCATTAAATTCTGACCCTAAAATCCATGGCATTTTAGTGCAACTTCCCCTGCCTGCCCATATTAATACAAACCGCATAACACAAGCCATTGCTTTCCAAAAAGATGTTGATGGCTTCCATTATATCAATGTAGGAAAACTCGCAACCAATAACCTTGAGGACGCTATCATTCCTTGTACACCAGCAGGCGCTATGATGATGATTGAACAACAATGCGGACGAGATTTATCCGGTCTTGATGCCGTTGTTATTGGACGCTCTAATATTGTAGGAAAACCTATGGCTGCTCTTTTAACAGCAGCAAATGCTACCGTAACAATTGCCCATAGTCGTACCCGTGACCTTGATGATGTATGTCGTAGCGCGGATATTTTAGTAGCAGCTATAGGTCGCCCAAAAATGATTAAAAAAGACTGGGTTAAAAATGGTGCCATTATTATTGATGTTGGCATTAACCGCATTGCAGCTCCAGAAAAAGGTGTAGAAAAGACACGTCTTGTTGGTGATGTCGATTTTGAAGAAATAAAAGGAAAAGCTGCTGCAATTACCCCTGTTCCAGGAGGAGTTGGACCTATGACAATTGCCATGCTCATGGTTAATACGCTCAAAGCAGCTGCTCGAGCACACAATCTACCTGTACCCAAATTCTAAGAAATTTTACGCATATTTTTCATATTTATTGCAATGAATATTCCTTTACTCATGCTATCAAAACAGATGCTCCTTGATCTGCACGATTAACGGATTGGCGAAAAACACGAAAAAGTTCACGTCCAACACCATATTCATTCTTTGAAAGATCAGGAAGTATGATCGTTCGTGCATTAAATTTTGACAAATCTTCCAAAAGAGCCAATTCTCCCACATGCGCATCAAGACGAACGATATCACCATCTTGCAAACGCGCAAGGGGACCACTCTCCAAAGCTTCTGGTGTCACATGGATTGCGGCAGGAATTTTCCCTGATGCACCTGACATACGACCGTCCGTTATCAACGCTACCTTTTGACCACGATCTTGTAAAAGACCTAAAATTGTCGTTAATTTATGAAGTTCTGGCATGCCATTGGCTTTTGGCCCTTGATAACGAATGACAGCGATAAAGTCTTTGTCATTCAATGCTCCAGATTTAAAAGCCTTTTGCAACCCCTCTTGATCATTAAAGACAAGAACTGGTGCTTCAATTCGCCAATGTTCAGATTTAACAGAGGAAATTTTAATAATAGCTGTCCCTAAATCTCCTGATAAAACACGAATACCACCATCAGGTTGAAAGGGTTTTTTCCACCCTACTAATACCTTCTGATCACCACTTTCCTTGAGAGCAGGTACACGCATCACGCTACCATCAGCGGAAAGCTTTACTTCAATTGCATAAGCATTGAGGCCTTTACCAAAAACTGTACAGACATCTTCATACACAAGCCCTGCCTCAATGAGCTCGCGAATAACAAATCCCATACCACCAGCGGCATGAAAATGATTAATATCAGCTAAACCATTAGGATAAATCCGTGCTAAAAGAGGAACAACTGATGAAATTTCTGCAATATCATGCCATGTCAATTGAATACCGCAAGAAGCAGCCATAGCAATCAAATGAATCGCATGGTTGGTCGATCCTCCTGTCGCATTTAATCCTACAATAGCATTCACGAAAGACCGTTCATCAATTATCATACCAAGGGGACTATAATCATCGCCAAGAGCTGTCATTTCAAGTACACGCTGAGTGGCTTCCTTTGTTAAAGCATCACGCAACGGAGTATTCGCATTGATGAAAGAACTTCCCGGCATATGTAGCCCCATCATCTCCAGTATTACTTGATTTGAGTTAGCAGTCCCATAAAATGTACATGTTCCTGGTCCATGGTAAGAACGTGCTTCTGATTCCAGCAATGTTTGGCGATCTATCTTATTTTCTGCGTAAAGCTGGCGTATCTTGGCTTTTTCATCATTGCCTTGCCCACTTGTCATGGGCCCAGCTGGAACAAAAATTCCTGGCAAGTGACCAAATGTGAGCGCCCCAATTACTAAACCAGGTACAATTTTGTCACAAACCCCAAGATACAATGCAGCATCAAACAGTTCGTGTGATAAGCCTATAGCTGTCGCCATTGCAATCACTTCACGCGAAAAAAGAGAAAGCTCCATTCCCGCATTTCCTTGTGTTACACCATCACACATCGCAGGTACACCGCCTGCCACTTGTGCAACACCGCCAACCATACGGGCAGCCTCTTTAATGAGGTGAGGAAAAGACGAAAAAGGTTGATGTGATGAAAGGATATCATTATACGCGGTAATAATACCAATATTTCTAACAATATTACGCTTTAGCCGCTCTTTGTCTATTTGACCACAGGCTGCAAACCCGTGAGCCTGATTGGCACATCCTAAAAAACTTCTCTTGGGGCGATTTTCCTGCGCTTTCGCAATGCGATCTAAATAAATTTCTCGTGTTGGTAGAGAACGCTCATAAATCTTTCGTGTAACCGTAGCAATTGTCTTAGAAAGTGCCATAGTTTTATGCCCCCCTTATTTACGCTTTCCATTATGAACGAGAGATTGCGTATCCTCTACATCTGTATCACATTTTCACTTCACTTATTTCATTTTCATTCGGTGACCAATAAACCTGAACAAGATGATGGGCATTGCGTAAAACCGCACGAACAGGCATTTCTATTTCATCCCCATCCTGACAAACCTCTTCAAAACAATCGCGTTTCTGAAAACCTTCAAAATGGAGAATAATACAACGAGATTGTATAATAACTGGCAAAGTAAGCGTAAGCCTTGATTCAAGAGCACTCTTTGTATGAAGTGGTAAAACAAGTGCTTGCGTTTGAAGATCAAGTGCTTGTTTCAAACGATTAGCATCAGGAAAAAAAGAAGCAGTATGTCCATCCTCCCCCATTCCTAGAACAATAACATCAAATGGTTTAGGCAAAGTGTTGATACGACTAGCAGCCGAAAAAGCAGCAAGCTCAACAGTGATTGCTTTATGATAAAGTCCTACAAAATGTGCTTTAGCTGCAAAATTTTGTAACAAATGACGCCGCACCTTATGTTCATTTGAACGCTCATGCTGAGTAGGTACAAAGCGTTCATCAACCAAAGTGATGACAATATTTTGCCAATCAATATCAGCCTTTGACAAATAATGAAAAAACAATTCTGGTGTTTTACCACCAGAAACTGCCAAAATCGCACGCTTACGCTCAAGGACAGCCACACTAAGCTCTGCTGCAACACGATCAGCTAATGCTAAAGCTAGGGTCGTCGGTGTTTCAAAATTTAAACGGTCAATATTCATTCCATACACACTTATTGCTCTAAACTAAGTTGTTCCATATACGCCCATCACGTTCCATCAAAAGTGTCGAAGCAGATGGCCCCCACGAACCAGCATTATATCCATGAACAGGCTGCTTTATTGCTTGCCACCCCTCAAGAATAGGATCAATCCAACACCAAGCAGCCTCAACTTCATCTCGACGCATAAATAGTGTTTGATCTCCACGAATAACATCCATCAAGAGGCGTTCATAAGCATCAGGATTACGTTCAGAAAACGCAGATGCAAAACTCATGTCCAATGGAATATGACGAAATCGCATACCACCAGGACCTGGATCCTTAATCATCAACCATTGTTTTACCCCTTCATTAGGCTGGAGACGAATAACGAGCCGATTAGAAAAAATTTCATCCAAATTCGTAGTAAAAATATTATGAGGAATAGGTTTAAAAACGACAACAATTTCAGACATCCGTGTAGACATACGTTTACCGGTTCGTAAATAAAAAGGTGTATTTGCCCAACGCCAATTGTTAATCTTAACCTTAAGTGCGACAAATGTTTCGCTCTTACTGACTTTTTTCCCTAAATCATCAAGATAAGAGCCTACAGAAACACCATTCAAGATACCAGAAAGATACTGCCCACGTACAGTGTATTGCTCCACATTATGTACATCAAGAGGTGTTAAAGAATGTAAGACTTTCAGTTTTTCATCACGCACAGCATTTGCTCTATTGGTAAATGGTATTTCCATAGCAACCAAACAGAGCAATTGCAGCATATGGTTTTGTACCATATCGCGTAGTGCACCCGCACTTTCATAATATTCTGCACGCCCTTCCAATCCTAAAGATTCAGCAACCGTTATCTGAACATGATCAATATAATTGGAATTCCATAACGGCTCATAGAGTGTATTGACAAACCGCAATGCCATTAAGTTTTGAACTGTTTCCTTGCCAAGATAATGATCAATGCGAAAGATTTGATCTTCCTCAAACACTCTTGCAAATATATCATTGAGTGCAATTGCTGTTCTTACATCACGGCCAATAGGTTTTTCAATAATAATCCGTGTTTGCGGCGTTACCAAGCCATTTTGTCCTAATCTCATCGCGATATCATCAAAAAGGTGCGAACCAATCGCTAAATAAAAAGCCCGAATATCAGCTGGATTTTTTGACAAAACTCGAGCAAGATCCTGCCATCCCCGATCTGATGTAATATCAACAGAAATGTAGGTTAAACGCGAAAGAAAACGGTTCAGTTCAATTTGGTTGAGATCTTTTGAATGAACATGTTTTTCTAGAGAAGCACGAACAAAATTTTGATATTCTTCACTACTCAGTGAAGAGCGTGAAACCCCAATAATACGTGTTGGCTCACTCAATTGTCCAACACACTGGCAATGATAGAGAGCTGGAATAAGTTTGCGTGACGTTAAATCGCCATTGCCACCAAAAACAATACAATCAAAGGAAGAGACTGGAATAATTTGACTCACCATGAACTTGTCTCTCTTCCTATTTAATTATAAAAGCTTAAACACTTTATAGAAGCTCCAATCATTAAAGCAGACAGATCTTAAACAAGCCATTAATTTTCTTCGTTTTAAACAATATCCAGTTACAAATGATCCATTAAAGAAAACCAGCGCATTGCCAAAAACACGAGCGGATAACGCAGAACTTTCCCACCTGGAAAAGACGAAATCTTTAAATCCTGAAAAAACGCAAAACGCTCATGTTTCCCTGTAAGCCACTCAGAATATAATTTCCCTATAAAAGGAGCAAGTATAACCCCATGTCCTGAATAACCGCCACAATAAGTTATACCCGAAAGAAGTTGGCGAACATAAGGCATACGTTCAACTGTGATTGCAACCGTTCCTCCCCAATGATGTGTCAGCTTTATAGAGTGTAGATGAGGATAAATTTCAATAATCTGCCGTCGTATACGTTCATCTAAATTTACAGGATACTGATTATCATAACTTTCTACTCCACCAAATAATAGGCGATTATCAATGCTTTTACGAAAATAGCGTACCATAAAACGGGAATCATCTACCGATTCTCCTCCCTGAAGAATCGAACTGTCTTTTGATAATGGTTCCGTTGCTCCAATATAGGAGCGGATAGAAAAAATATTTTTTTCAATAAAATGTTGAAGTCCAAGTTTATAACCATTGGTCGCCAATAAAACATGCTCAGCCTTTATTTTGCTCCGTTCTGTTAGCACGCTATAATGGCTACCATCGCGTTTTACTGCAGTTACTTGTGTCTTCTCATAAAGCTTAGCGCCAGCGTTTTTTGCGTTTTTTGCTAACTCAACAACAAGCTTTAGAGGATTTATATGACCCGTATTCGCATCATAAATACCACCATGATAAAAAGAAGAGCCAAGTCGCTTAGCTATTTCATCCTTATCCATAAAAGTAAGACCATGATAGCCATAACGCTGCATCGTTTCTACATGCCGTTGATAAGATGTGAGTTTACGTTTTTTATGGGTAACGGAAAGATGTCCTTCCATAAAGTCACACTGACAATCGGACATCGCACACCAAGATAGAATATCTCTTTTGGCTTCTTCAGCGAGATCAAACAGGACTTTACTTCGCTCAAAACCATATTTTTTTTCCAGTGTTTCTACCCATTGTCTTTGCCCCGTACCTAATTGCCCACCATTACGCCCTGAAGCACCATCACCAAACCGTGAAGCTTCAAACAAAACAACATGGACTCCAGCCTTAGCTAAATGATACGCTGCTGAAAGCCCTGTAAATCCACCGCCGATAATAACCACATCGCACTGTATGTGTTCATCCAAAAACGGATAAGAAGGGCGTTCTTCTAAACTATCTTCATACCAAGAAATTCCCGGAGAAATCGGATTGTCATTCATCATCGTGATAAACCTCAAACATTAAGCAAGAGATACTCGCGCTCCCACGGACTAATCACTTCCATAAAAGTTTCAAACTCTTGTCGTTTGATTGCAGCATAAGTACTGACAAATACATCTCCTAGAATTGCACGTATCGCTGTATCTTGTTCGAATAAGTTGACTGCTTCAATGAGTCCACGTGGTAATTCAATATTATCAGTATTGACATTATTTGTTGTTGGCTCATCGGGTTCAAGCTTTTGCTGTAATCCAATGAGACCGCAAGCCAAAGAAGCTGCAAGAGCTAAATAGGGATTAGCATCTGACGAAGGGAGTCTATTCTCAACACGCCGTCCTTGTGGAGCAGAGCGAGGTACACGAAAAGCCGTGGTACGATTATCATATCCCCATCGCAAATTAACAGGTGCTGAAATATCAGGCATGAGACGTCGATAAGAATTTACATAAGGAGCCAGCATGACCAGCCCCCCCGCCATATGTCTTTGTAATCCACCAATAAAATGGCGAAAAAAGACACTTTCCTCACCATCTTCTCGTGTAAAAATGTTCATACCCGTCTTCTGATCAACAATCGATTGGTGAATATGCATAGCAGAACCCGGCTGTCCTTGAATGGGCTTGGCCATAAAAGTCGCATACATATTATGCTTAAGTGCCGCTTCACGAATTGTGCGTTTAAACATAAACACTTGATCAGCTAATTCAATTGGATCACCATGGCGTAAATTGATTTCAAACTGGCCGGCCCCCTCCTCATGAATGAGCGTATCAATTTCCAACCCTTGTGCTTCTGAAAAATGATAAATATCATCAATGAACTCATCAAATTCATTTACACCGGCAATCGAATAGCCCTGTCCCCCACCAATTGAACGTCCAGAACGACCAACTGGAGGTACTAAAGGATAATCAGGATCAGGATTTTTCTCTACTAAATAAAACTCGATTTCTGGTGAAACAACCGGCTTTAGACCCATTTCTGTGTAAAAATCAATCACTGTTCGCAAAACATTGCGTGGTGTATAATCCACAATCTGCCCGTTTTGATACACAAGATCACAAATCACTTGTGCGGTAGGCGCATCTTCCCATGGCACAATGCTTAACGTAGAAAGATCAGGCTCAAGGCGTAAATCTCCATCTGTTTTGGGATATTCAAAACCATGTCCATCTTCAGGATAATCGCCTGAAATTGTTGCCACAAAAACGGCTGAAGGCAATGCCAAGGATGTTTCTGATGTAAATTTTTTAGAAAGCATCATCTTGCCACGCGGTACACCTGCTTGATCAGGCGTAATACACTCAATATCTTCTACATTACGGAAAGCAAGCCACTGAGAAACTTGCTCCCAATTGTTTACACCACGTAAATTTTTGAGAAAGCCAGAAACAGGTTTAGAACCCTTATTTTTTATTTGTTTACCATTTTTCACAGCCATGACACCCTAACTCAAAAAAAATAACCACATCCCGCCCTTATGGTATCACCCCATCTATGAACGTCACGAAAAAACTTTATCAATGTAATTTTTAAAGAATGCCATAACTTCCATCAAGGTAAAAGAGACCTTACCATCATTATAAGCTGCTTACACTATCAAATAGAGAAAAAAATGATACTGCACGCGATACATCGGTGCTAACGTTCTCTTTAAAAACACACAGATAATTACAACCAGCTTCAAAAAACAGCCTTACCAATGAAGTACTAGCTAGAGGGTTGCGTGCACAACGCAATAATGGCACACTGATTCCCACAAGCGTGCTTCACATATTGTACGCATAGCCTTTACGGAGTCTGCCGCTCCTAAATACTCAGACGTAATGCTACTGGATCGTACAGTGACCGCAGTTGCCCCCTTAAACACTGGTTCCTACCATATCATAATGCTTGACAAAAGCATCATGCCATCATAGCAACCGCTTTGCGTATGGATTCCACAACATAGTTCTACAAATTGTTGACGCATTGCTAAGCTAAGAGTTTTCTTGCCCACCTACGCCAATGAGACCATCACTATCCTCTTTTTGAATCGTAAAACAAAATGATTTATCATTAGCGATAAACCATCTTCTCAAAGTCCAGCTAGCTTAAACTCATAGCATTCTAAACCTTTAGGCTCGCTCTGCCCCCAAAGGGGGCATAGTCAGATATATCACTTCCGTCACGTATTCACGCGCTGGGATAAAAAAATCTGAAACTACGAGGCAACGCTGCATTTGTATGCAGCGTTGTTGTTAGGTATAAGCTTCTATTGAGATAGTTCTAATGGGAAGCACCCACAGCTAATGGTATAGGGATTAATTTGAATTCTTTCGAAATGTTGTATATAAATTTAATGTGCCGCCCCACAACACACCACCAGTGAACCCACTTAAAAGACCAAAAAGAAGGTTAAAATCAAATGCATATTTCAAATCAGGTTCAATCTTGAGAAAAACAATCAATGTGAATTTGATGACAAAAGCGATAAGAATAAATGTCAGCGTCAACCGCGTACTAGGCAGAATAATTAAATCCGTTCCCTCTTTGATTTTTAAACGCGGAGTGGCACGCCAGAGCAACCAGCCAACGCCAACGCCGATCATCAGCCCTGCCAACATTGAGATTGCTCCCCAGCGCGGGAACGCCAGCTCTTTAATCACATCGCTTGCGCCCAAAAAAAGAAAGACTAACGGCAATAGAAAAAGGCGGTTAACCTTCATTTCCCTATCTTTCAATGCGATTATTCCCCTCGCGATGAGAAAAATAAGCAAAATCTAGGCCCATAAAGGAGTTCCAGTCAGAATGTTAAACAATGACATATTATGCTCCATGATGTTTGACACGATAAAAATATTGTATGATGTTAGGAAAATATTTAGAAAAAAGAATACCAACACAAATTAAACCCATAGTGCCCCACAAAAGCTGGGGGGTCCATGCAAAAAAAGCCACTAGAAGACCATTGGCAAAAAAGATGATTACCCAAATCCATGTAATATATTTATTGATGAGATAAAATAGGATATGTTTGCGTTTTTCTTCAGAAACACCAGCACTGGCATAAAAAATGGTAAAGGGTTTCTTTACCAGCAAGCTAATCAATGAAACCAGAGCAAGTGACAGATAGCAAAAAACTGTGGGGTAGTTCAGTAAAAATGTAGACCATCCAGCGAAATAATTAACAAACAGGACAATAACTGTCAGAATGTTAGTAATCATCACTGGTTCCCCCTGTCGGACAATTTTAATATTCACAGCAATAATGGACAATAAAGTCACAGTTAAGATGAGAGAGCGTTCGACCAGAGTTAAAACGTTTCCATTGATAACCCAAGAGTAAATACTCCACGGAATAAAAGAGACTATTATGTTAAACATGGTACGGTTGGTGGGATTTGAACCTACGACCTCTGGTGCCACAAACCAGCGCTCTAACCAACTGAGCTACAACCGCATAAAAACTTAATGCATCACAAGTGTTTACTATTTCGTAAATACTCATTCTCTTTCTGTGTGACATAAGGAAGATCAAAAGAGTTTGCAAGCCCCTTTAAAAAAATCCCGCATTTTTTATCAAAAAAAAGAGTTTTTTATAAAGGAAGCGCACGCTTTGCCCAATACTCAACACTATGATCACGATAAGCTTTTATGCTCTCAACCCCATCTTGCTGCATACACTGCAAAATCTCTTTCAGAATAGTGACAGCAAGGTCTGGTCCCTCATAAACCATCCCACTATATAATTGAATCAAATCTGCACCAGCTTTAACTTTTTCCAAAGCCGTTTGTGCATCCCTTACACCACCAACGCCAATAATTGCTATCTCCTTACCTAATTTTTGACGCATTTTTGCAAGCACAATGGTAGAGCGCTCAAAGAGTGGATGTCCAGAAAGCCCCCCTTCCTCACTACTGAGAAAACTATTGTTAACTCCTTGGCGTGAAAGAGTGGTATTAGAAACAATGAGCCCATCAAAATCAGAAGACTTCATTTCTTCAGCAATATCATCCAATTCTTTTTCTGATAAATCAGGGGCAATTTTTAAAAAAATGGGAACGGAAAATCCATGTTTTTTCTTTTGCTCATTGCGCGCCTGCGAAATTGCATTCATCAAAAGATGCAAACTGTCACGCGCTTGTAAAGCGCGTAACCCCGGCGTATTAGGTGAAGAAATATTAATCGTAAAATAATCCGAAACATCATAAAAATGAGCAATACCAGCAGTATAATCGTTAATCTTATCAACTGTATCCTTATTGGCACCAATATTGATTCCTACAATACCAAGGTGTTTACATGCACAAAGTCTGCTGTAAACAACGTGATGCCCATCATTATTGAATCCCATTCTATTAATAATCGCTTCATCTTCTTTTAAGCGAAAAAGCCGTGGTTTAGGGTTTCCTTCCTGAGGCTTCGGCGTTACTGTACCAATTTCAGTAAAACCAAATCCTAATTGAAAAACAGCATCAACAACTTCTGCATTTTTATCAAAACCCGCAGCAAGACCAACAAAATTTTCAAACTCAAGCCCCGCAACAGTCACACCTAAACGCTTATCAACGATCTTTTTATACCTGTTCAATCCACTTTTCAGACCAATAATGGCTAAACGGTGTGCATGTTCTGGATCCAACATAAATAAAGCAGAACGACCAATACAACGAAAAAAATTCATTTATTTTTCTCCACAACATAAAAACGCCCCCTTACATCTCGCACAAACTTTCTTTTTGACATACATAACCTTTCATAAGAGATGGCATGCTATTCAAACAAGAATGCAAATCCCACTGGCAAAAGAGTTTATAACATTATCGCTCATACTCTTTATGAATATTGATCAAAAAAGATTCTTCTGCTTTAAAAAAATGTTCTTTTTTTTACAATTGTTCATATTGTGCAGTGAAGCACTTTTCTTAAATTTTATTATAAAAAGCTTGAAACGATATTATAACTCAACCACAATTTTTCATTTCTAGCTTAAAAGGAGAGTCAATACAGCTTTAAAAAAGCGTTTTATCATTCTGCACTCTATGCGATATTCTTTTATATGAAGTCAAACAATGACCTTTGTTAATTTTTAAATATCTCATAATATTTTCAAAAAAGAATTTTCGTATTATAATATAATACCTACCAAGAAAATAAAAACTGCCCTTTTCTTTTTGATCAAAAGCGATAATTAAAATGAGCATCTGTCGCATACATAAAGGGGAAGACGCAATGCTTAAAGAATTCAAAGAATTTGCTTTAAAAGGTAATATGATTGATCTCGCCATCGGTGTGATTATAGGAGGGGCTTTTGGTGGTTTGGTCAATTCAATTGTCAACGATATTTTTATGCCAATTATTGGGCTTATTACCGGTGGAATTGACTTTTCTAATATGTTTCTTCAGCTTGCTGGTGAGAAACAAGCTACATTGAGTGCCGCTAAAGCAGTGGGAGCAACCATTAGCTACGGCAACTTTATAACTTTACTTATTAATTTCCTCATTATTGCTTGGGTCCTTTTTCTATTTGTTAAAGCTATGAATAAGCTCCGTCGAAAACAAGAAGAAGAGGAAAGTTTAAAAAAAATGTCTCTAGAAGAACAACTTCTGTCAGAAATTAGAGATCTTTTAGCCAAGAAAAAATAAACTTATGCGTGATTTGACTCATGGAACATTTGACTCATGGGACACTGGAAAAAACATTTCCACAGTTGTTCCATGATTCGGTTTTGAAAATAACAAAAATTGACCACCACTTTCTTCTACCATTGCCTTACACATCGGGAGACCTAAACCTGTTCCAACAAAAGCGCTGTCGCCAGAACGTCCATCTTTGCGCTCTACCTGTCCATAGGGTTGCAGTGCTTGTATAATCTCTTCATCACTCATCCCAACACCGTTATCACTTACTGAAATCTTTACGCGCTCTTTTTTTCCATAAGAAACGTGAACAATAATTTGTCCGCCTGATGGTGTAAAACGGATGGCATTGGAAAGAAGATTCCATATAATTTGCCGAAATATCTGTTGCGACACACGAATAAATGGCACATGAGATGGAGCAGCAATACGCATCATAATGCCATTATGATTAGCCTGTGTTTCAAGAAAAGCCATACTGGCACGTAAACAAGATATCACATCAAACGCTTCCGCGGACATATTAATCTTGTTATTTGAGCTAGAATAATTTACTTTCGAGCATTCTAGTAATTGATTAACCAGCGATAATATATGTTTTCCAGATGAGATAATATCGCGTAAGTATCCACGATACCGCTCATTGTCTATCAGACCAAAACGGCCATCTTTCATAATTTCTGCAAAACCAATGAGAGCATTTAAAGGTGTTCGTATTTCATGAATCACTCCAACCATTTGATTCTCTTTTACTTTTTTATCTACTGGTAGAATTACCCCTGTCATATTATGCAATATAACAGCATAATTATCTTGTCGTGCCAAAGGTACAATCGTCATAGAAACCGTTATATTTTTATGACTTTTCGTCACGAGTTTTGCTCTCTTACCGCAATGAAAAACCTGATTTTTTTCTTTCACACGGATCAACTTAAAATATTTTTCAAATAAAAATCGACTTTGCAAAGTCAATAATGATGATAATGGCTGTGCCAGTAATTCGTTGATTTCATAGCCAGTTAATGTCAAAGCAGCACTGCTTGCCGCTCGAATATCCCCCTGTCCATCCAACCAAAAAATGCCATCCGTTGCTGTATCCAATAATGATAAAACAACTGCTGGTTCTTTTATGAGAGTTTGTTCTATAATATTTTCTGGGAATGTCTGTGTGCTTGGCAACAAAACAGCTGTCTCCTTAACCAAATGATCACATCCTACCGATGAATCCAATTCTCCACGCAACCGTTGTGCAATTTCACGAAATGCTGAACGCTCTATCTCTGAAAGACTTGGTGGTTTTTTCTCCAGATTCTCATCCTTTTTCTCTTGTCCCTTTTCTTGCTTTTTCAAAATACCAAAGCCATAAAATCCCTCAAGCCGTTGTTTGTTATCAAAAATTGGCACAGCAGATAATTCAACATCAAGCCAATCTGGATAATTATCAATAGGCCATTGAACAGTCCATTTACTCCAAGGTACAGCCGCTTCAATAAAGCCGCTTAAGAGTTGATACCGCTCATCACTAAATCTCTTGGTAAGTTCACAAAAATCAGACCTTAAAATAGAAGACGATAGAGGTCCAACAATTTCAGCTAACTCTTTTGAAACATCACAAAATCGTCCATTTTTATCCATTCTCCAAGTAAACCGTTGTGGTAAAAGTTCCGCCCTAAAATGAAAAAGCTCCTGTTTACTCTTCAACTCTTCCGCTTTTAATGGCATGCATAAAACCAAAAAACTTGCTGGTCTTATTTCTAAACGAATAATACCAACTTGTGTATAAACACCCGCTATGGATAAAATGGTTTTGACTGGCTTTTCATGATCAATTGTCTGTAGTAGAATTTGGATTGTTTCATCAACAAAAGAAAAATGAGAGGAAGCCTCTAATATTGTTGCATGTTCATCAATTATTGCGACGGATATTGTTGCATCATCCAAGCCAGCGATAAGAGAAATCTCTTCCTCTTCCAGAGAAGCTTCTAATAAAAATGCCTCGCCTAAACCAATAATATCAACAGAGACTACAGAAAATTCAGCAGTATGCTTTAAACCATCTAATGCAACAGAACGTGCACATTGAGCACTCTTCAATATTTTATGATGCTCCACTTTGTCTAAAAAAGACCGGTCTTTCATCATATCCACTATAGAAGAAAAACCAAAAAAATACGCCGCGGCTCCATTGGACCAAAGAAGATTGTTGCAATCAGAGGAAAGAACAAAAGCTCTCTGTCCTCGCATGAAGGCTTGTTTAATTTCTTCACATTCCAGATAATCTAAAAATGTAAAAGACATCTCCAACCCTTCTTTGTATTTATGCTACCTACCAATAACCTTAATACAAAATATCGCTTCTATTTTGGCTCTCCCCATTCAATATTTTCAATATTCCACAGTTTAAAAACAAATACAGCCCCCCCGCTCTCATAACATAAAGCAAGCATTAACCATTAAAATAACGATCGTGAGGCATTTTTAAAGCCATATATTCTCAAAATTGTCTTGCTTACTACGTGTACTCATTGAGTAAAATTTCACGTTTCCCTACATGATTAGCAGCTCCAACAACGCCTCTTTCTTCCATGAGCTCAACGAGAGAAGCTGCCTTATTATAACCGATTGCAAGCCTGCGTTGAATATAAGATGTTGAACATTTTTTATCACGCATAACAATCTTTACAGCTTGCATATAAAGTTCTTCACCATCTTCATTAAGTTTTTCTTCCTTTGAAACTCCAGAAACTGAAGCGGCCAACTCATCTTCTTTGTTCTCGTCTTCACTATCCGTTACCGTTGCTAAATAATCAGGCTTTCCTTGCATTTTAAGATGTGCCACAACGGATTCAACTTCTTCGTCAGAAACAAAAGGCCCATGAACGCGTACAATACGTCCACCACCTGCCATATGAAGCATATCTCCTTGCCCCAATAGTGTTTCAGCTCCTTGTTCTCCCAAAATTGTACGGCTATCTATTTTCGATGTAACCTGAAAAGAAATACGAGTCGGAAAATTTGCTTTAATCGTACCAGTGATGACATCAACAGAAGGACGTTGTGTGGCCATAATAAGATGGATTCCCGCTGCACGCGCCATTTGTGCCAAGCGCTGAATGGCATTTTCAATTTCTTTCCCTGCTACCATCATGAGATCAGCCATCTCATCAACAATCACAACAATATAAGGAAGCTGCGTTAAATCCATAGCTTCTTCATGATACAGTATTTCCCCACTTTCCTTATCAAAACCCGATTGTACAGTACACATAATCGTTTCGCCTTTTTGTGCTGCAAGGGCAACACGGGCATTAAAACCATCAATATTACGCACACCTAACTTAGCCATTTTTCGGTAACGCTCTTCCATTTCACGAACCGCCCATTTTAAAGCTGTGACAGCTTTTTGCGGATCCGTCACAACAGGCGTTAAAAGATGAGGAATACCATCATAAACAGAGAGTTCTAACATTTTAGGGTCAACCATGATCAAACGGCACTGCTTTGGTGTCATGCGATAAAGAATCGACAAAATCATTGTATTAATTGCAACGGATTTTCCCGATCCTGTTGTTCCTGCAACCAATAAATGAGGCATTTTTGCCAATTCTGCAATGACCGGTTCACCATTAATCCCCTTCCCTAAAGCAAGAGCGAGTTTAAATTGGCTTTCGCGAAAAGAATTTGTTTGGATTAATTCTCGTAAATAAACGGTTTCACGAACCGCATTTGGCAACTCAATTCCAATAACATTGCGTCCAGGAATGACAGCTACGCGTGTAGAAATAGCAGACATAGAACGCGCAATATCATCAGAAAGATTAATGACTCGCGATGATTTTACTCCAGCAGCAGGCTCAAACTCGTACATTGTCACCACTGGTCCTGGATGAACATGGATAATTTCACCCTTAATGCCAAAATCTTCCAAAACACTTTCTAAAAGTCCAGCACCGCGTTCTAATGTTTCCTGTGGAATCACCGTGCCTTCATGAAAAACAGGTTCCTGCAATAAATTGATTGGAGGAAATTCATAAGTAGCATCATCAAAAGATTGAACATTTGACCTAAAAGCGGAATTATAATTGCTTAACGACGTGCTCGCAGATCGTAATGATTTGCCTTTTGGTTTCATTACAGAAAAATCTTTTGAGTTCTTTGTGATATTTTTTGATGTAGAGCAAGTAATATTGCTCGTATTTTTGGTTTCTATAGGAGCCTCTCCATCGCTTAACCTATCAGAAGAGTCTTTAACAACAAGCTTAGAATGACACTCTTGATTTTCTTTAACAATATGATTCTTTGCATGCATTAAATCAGAAATTTGCTCTCTTTCCCGACTCCCTCCCACTGGAGTTTCTGCTGTAATTGAATCGTAAAATTGTGGAAAGCGGTATTCAAGAACACGGTAGAGAGCAGTAATGGATTCCTCAAAGGCAGAAGGCGTATCGGATGTAATCTCATTATTCATGCGATCAATTGACAAATCCTCTCCTGAAATTTGAACATCAACTTGTTCTAGCATAAAGGATTCACACTCAAAAAATGCATCATCAGAAAGATGAAAAACAGGTTTTATTTTTTTCACCACTTTTTCTACTTGTAATTTATGTTTCTCTGTATCTTTCTCAAGCGGCGTACTAACAGCTTGCCGTGATAATTGCTTCAAAACCGCTGAATGACAAATTGACGCTTTATTCTCTATCGATTGAGAATTAATGACTCTTTTTGTTGATGAGAGATTTTTTGGTTTTTTGTGTGTATGTGTAATGTTTGTAAGATTTTTTTGCTCTTGCTTTGTAAAAATTTTAAACTGTTTTGCAAAAATTGGATCTGCTTCTATTCGACGACGTAAAATTTCAACTTCTGGTGTTCGCGTAAAACGCACATTCTGCCCCAAAGCAAACGCCTTCTTCCATACTTCCGGATAAGGAAATATCTCAACAATCTTAGTAGATGTATTTCCTTCTGATGCACTTTGTGGATTCTCATCAGAAAAAGAAGGCGTAGAAACAGATTTTTTTTTCGAATTATGCATGATACCCAACAAACTTATAATAATGAAAACAATTACCTCTTCAAAAAGAATACATAGAGACTATAGCATGAAGGTTAATAACCTTTTGCTGGCTGTCACTTTTTAACAAAAAATAATGCCATAATTCCTTTTCATGAGATTGTTTCCGTAAACACTGAGTAAATTACAAAATTCATGATGTCATAAAGCTATACTCTCTTTATTTTGAAGAAAACTCTCTGATAAAAAACTGTCAATTATTCTCTTTCCTGCTTCTTTCATAAAAATGATGAGGACAATAATACACACAATTAGTATGATAAGTGCTCTTTCAATTCTCCGTGCTTTGTTGTCATAAAAATAAATCAATTTCTTGCTTTGATAAAATTATCCTTGTTATTCTTGTTTAAAAAGGATCAAATAGGATAAAATTTAACAATATAACAAAGAGAAAAATGAGGGAATGTTCATGTTTAATAAGCGGAAATTTTATATCAACGGTCTATGGGATGATCCAAGCACTCCTCACGATCTACACGTCATTGATCCATCGACAGAAGAAGCTTGTGCTGTCATTAGCCTTGGTAGCGTAAAAGATGCAGACAAAGCAATTAACGCTGCTAAAGCAGCTTTTCAAACTTGGAAAACAACCCAGCCTAGTGAACGTCTTGGTTTCGTTGAAAAAATTTTAGAAATCTACGAAAAACGCTCGGAAGATATGGCAAAAACCATTTCAATGGAAATGGGGGCACCGATTGATATGGCACTCAATGCACAAACAGCAACCGGCAGTTCTCATATTCGCAACTTTATCAAAGCTTATAAAGAGTTTTCATTCCAAGAAGTTTTAATAGAAGGAAATGAACAAGCAATTCTTCATTATGATCCCATCGGCATTGTAGGACTCATTACTCCATGGAATTGGCCTATGAACCAAGTAACACTTAAAGTCATCCCTGCTCTCTTAGCTGGCTGCACAATGGTGTTAAAACCTTCTGAAATTGCTCCTCTTTCTGCTATGCTCTTTGCTGAAATTTTAGATGAAGCTGCTTTGCCTGCCGGTGTTTTTAACTTAATCAATGGTGATGGTGCCAATGTTGGCTCTTACCTCTCTGCTCATCCAGATCTCGAAATGATTAGTTTCACCGGATCAACCAGAGCTGGAAAAGATATTTCTAAAAATGCCAGCAATACTTTAAAACGGGTCTGTCTGGAACTTGGAGGTAAAGGCGCTAATATCATCTTTGCTGATGCCGATACAGACGCTATTCAACGTGGAGTACGACACTGCTTTTATAACAGTGGACAAAGCTGTAATGCACCAACCCGTATGCTTGTGGAACAAGCCCTCTATGACAGAGCTATCCAAACAGCTAAAGAGATTGCCGAACAGACACAAGTGGGACCAAGCCATCAAGCAGGAAATCATATTGGTCCCGTAGTTTCAAAACAACAATACGACAAAATTCAAGATCTTATCCAATCCGGAATTGATGAAGGTGCAACTCTTGTTGCAGGTGGAACTGGTTTACCAATGGGAATGGAATGCGGTTATTATGTACGCCCTACAGTTTTTGCTGATGTGAAACCTCATATGCGTATTTTCAGAGAAGAAATCTTTGGTCCAGTCCTCTCAATTCTTTCCTTTAATACAGAAGATGAAGCGGTAGCACTCGCCAATGACACTGAATATGGTCTTACAAACTATATACAATCACAAGATCGTAGCAAATGTCGTCGTATCGCAGCGCAAGTACGGTCCGGTATGGTAGAAATTAACGGACATGGGTTGCCTAGTGGGAGTTACTTTGGAGGCGTAAAATTTTCTGGACGTGCTCGTGAAGGTGGTCACTGGGGAATTAAAGAATTTCTCGATACCAAAGCAATTTCATATTGGTAAAAGAATCTTATTAAAAGCTTAATAGGAATTATATGATCACACAGCAAATAACGGATGAAGATGCTCTTGGGCAACGACTCGATCAGTGGCTTGCTAAACAATACCATAATGCGCTGTCACGTTCACGCCTACAAATCCTCATCCGTGAAGGCTATCTTAAAGTTGATGGTCAACTCATAAAGGAACCAAAAACAAAATTAAGACCCAATCAAATCATTGAATTGACAATGCCAGTCCTTCGTGATGCAGAACCTAGTGGTGAATCCATTGCTTTGGACATTCTTTTTGAAGATGATCATGTTATTGTCATCAATAAACCAGCTGGTCTTGTTGTTCATCCCGGCAATGGTAATTGGACTGGCACATTGGTTAACGCTCTTATCTATCACTGCGGGAACAGTTTGTCTGGTATCGGCGGTGTTAAGCGCCCTGGTATTGTCCATCGTCTCGATAAAAACACAAGTGGAGTTATGGTTGTTGCCAAAAATGATCTCGCTCACAAAAGTCTCAGTGCCCAATTTTCTGACCATGGACGGACCTGCGCATTAGATCGGCGTTATTACGCCTTGATTTGGGGATCTCCTAGTCGTGATGTTTGGACAATTGATGCCCCTCTTGGTCGTTCTCCCCATAACCGAACAAAGCAAGCTGTCGTTCATAATCAAAATACTCATGCACGCCATGCTGTTACACATTTTTCTCTCCTTGAAAAATATAGAACCTGTGCAAATACCCCCCCTTTTGCCAGTCTTCTGGAATGTCGTTTGGAAACTGGACGCACGCATCAAATTCGTGTTCATATGGCTCATATTGGACACCCGCTTATAGGTGATACTGTTTATGGAAATGCTTTTAGAACAAAATCAAATATGCTTAATCCCAGCATTAAAAACGCAATCGATCAATTCAAACGTCAAGCACTCCATGCCGCTAGCCTTACTTTTGAACACCCTACGACAAGCCAAATTATGTCTTTTTCTTCACCGCTCCCTCAAGATATGGCTGAACTTATCAAGCATTTTAAAAAATAAATTGAAACTTTTTTCCGTATCAGGATTTCACAATAGATATCTCTTTTTGAACAAATTTGAAAATTATGCTAGGATAGAGTTGAAAAGATGTTTATAATATCTAGAAGAAGAATTTGCCTTATGAGGGAATTCATACAAAAGGAGGGTGCTTTATGGCCCATATGAATCTGCTATCAGTCACAACAGGTGACGGAGGATTGAATCGTTACTTAGAAGAAGTACGTCGTTTTCCAATGCTTGAGCCAAAGGAAGAGTACATGCTGGCTCAGCGTTATCGTAAACATAATGATTTAAAAGCTGCGCATAAACTGGTAACCAGTCACTTGCGCCTTGTCGCCAAAATCGCCATGGGATATCGAGGCTATGGGCTGCCTATTGGGGAAGTCATTTCAGAAGGCAATGTTGGACTTATGCAGGCTGTTAAGCGTTTCGAGCCGGAACGCGGTTTCCGTCTTGCAACCTATGCAATATGGTGGATTAAGGCATCAATTCAAGAATATGTATTGCGGTCTTGGAGTTTGGTAAAAATGGGAACAACCGCTAATCAAAAGCGTTTGTTTTTCAATCTTCGTAAATTAAAAAGTAGACTTCAAGCCCTTGACAGTGGCGATCTTAACGCGGAACAAGTAAAAGAAATTGCAACCCAATTAAATGTCACAGAAGATGAAGTTGTTTCTATGAACCGCCGACTTGGTGGTGACACTTCACTTAATGCACCTCTTCGCACAAAAGAAGGGGAAAACGGTGAATGGCAAGATTGGTTGGTGGATGACTCCGACAATCAGGAACAGGCTTTGATTGAACAAAGTGAATTGGAAAATCGTCGTTCCATGCTTATAAATGCTATGGATAATCTGAATGAACGTGAAAAGCGTATATTTAAAGCTCGTCGTTTAAGCGATAAACCATTAACGCTAGAAGAGCTCTCAAGTGAATTTAATATCAGTCGTGAACGCGTCAGACAAATTGAAATGCGTGCATTTGAAAAAGTACAAAATTCTATCCAAGCTTCTGCTTTATCCCAAAGTTAAGTGTAGAGCTTACAAAATTAGATATAAATTCAATTTGTTGCATGTTCTTGATAAGAAGAAAGCTGTATTGGCTTTATGCTCTTGGACCGGTTAACAAGAATCCTTTTGAGAGAAGGGGTTCTTTATAGAGTTTTATGCATTACTTACATTGATGTTTTATTTTTTCTGACCAAGAACTGTGAGCTTATCTGGTTGCGCAAGCCATTGTCCAATAACTTCATTAAAAATAGACTCACCTGTTGGCCCTTTTGCAAAGGTTAATTCATTGATACGCCCGTTTTTATCAGTTAACACCAAACGTACCCAATCTAATTCCCGCATCAATTGTAAATTCCGGTCAAGAAATGGACGATTGCCACTCAAAGCAACAAGAAAAAAATCATCGTCAATCTTCGCTGCAACAGCCCTTGTTAAAGCCTGTCCAATGGATTGTTCACTTGCTTTAAAAGTTAATGCTTGAACATTACTTATAGCTTGACCTGAAAATTTATCAGAAGGAATAAAAATAAGATCCATCATGTAGGCAGCAGGAAAAGACATATCGGTATTACGGCGTAAAATTAACCGCAATGATAACCCTTCATCTGGAATTGTTATATCACCTTGTATAGCTGATTCTTCTGGAGCCCCCTTTACACGAGACTCCTTTATAAGCGTCCAACGAGCACTCCCTGTCGCCACTTTTTCTGTATCAGAATTTGTACGCGCTTGATAAAAAACAGCTTCACCTAGTTGCTCAGGTAATTGCATATTATTCGCAACAACTGTTGAAGTTCCTTCTTTATTCGAAGAATCTGCTGTTTTATCTAAACCAACATCAACTTCGCTTCCATCCTCTAATAAGCGTTTCGTTAACTTTTGGTTAACTGACATTGCCTTTGGTAATGCATGAGAAACTTGAAGATTTTGCCCCGTCAACTCGTAATCATCTGATACAAACACACGCCCCCCAACGAAACAAATACCAGCAGTTAAAACAACAAAACTAGCAAAAGCAGCAGTACTTATCACAATACGCTTTTGCATCGACGACCGATGAGCACGACGCAAAGCCTGAGAAAAAATATGCGAAACAATGTGCGGATTATCTCCTTGCGAGGAAGAAGTTAAAAGGGGAACTTTTAATATATCGTCATCAATATGTTGAGAAGGAAAATCAGCTTTCATATTGACAGGCTCTGCATCTGGCATAACTGGTACATAAGGCTTATTAAGCGCCTTTTTGTCCTTTGAACTTATAACAGACCCCTGTCTTTCTTTTGTTTCTACCTCTGAAAGCACATCATTCTGCGGCAATAGGGAACTTTGTATGTGCTTGTCATCTTCACCACTGTGTGTAGGATTCCATCCAATTACTGAAGAAAGCAACTTTTTTTCAACTGCTAAATACTCTTCTTCAACAGTTGCAATGGCACTTTGTAAAATCTTTCTCTGCTCATCTACTATTGCGTGTGGTACTTTTGCTGCTACAAACTGATGTTCTAGTGTTTCGATAGCCCGTTTATAAATCCGCTTACGCACTTGTGGTGTACCATGACTCTGCGCATTAATTGCCTTTTTTAAGATTCCAACGAAATCTACCATATCGTCTATGTCTTTCTCAGACTGAAAAAAGAAATCCCAACCATAAAGCTAAAAATGCCCTCATTTTAACCTTCTAAATTGATTGCCATTTATATCGATACAACTATCGTAATAATTTAAAATGAATGTGAAAAATAAACAATGCTATTTTATACTTTTCTCTCCTTTGCTCTTAAAACTCTCTTGGTAGAAAAACACAGAAAAAACGGTATAGAAATCATAAATAATGATTAATTTGAAAAGGATCAGTAATAAGGATCGTATCTTCACGCTCAGGGCTTGTGGATAATAAAGCCACCTTTGTGTTAATCTGTTCTTCAATATAGCGTATATATTTGACAGCCTGCACCGGTAAATCCTCCCATCTCAACGCATGTGCCGTTGCTTCTTTCCAACCTTCTAATGTTTCATAAATAGGTTTTACACGGGCTTGAGCTCCCATGGAAGAGGGTAAATAATCAATTTTTTTACCATTAAGCTCATAACCAATACAAACTTTAATTTCATCCAAACCATCCAAAACATCAAGCTTTGTCAGCGCTATCCCCTGAACACCACAAACCGTTACCATCTGTCGTACTAAGACAGCATCAAACCAACCACATCGGCGTTTTCGACCCGTTACAACACCAAATTCACACCCACGCATCCCAAGAAATTCGCCAATATCATTGATCTGCTCTGTTGGAAATGGTCCTTCTCCAACACGTGTTGTATAAGCTTTTGCAATCCCCAAAACATAATGAATTGCGCTAGGCCCCATACCTGAACCAGTACATGCCTGTCCAGAAACTGTGTTAGATGACGTCACATAAGGATAAGTTCCAAAATCATTATCGAGTAAAGCACCTTGTGCACCTTCAAAAAGAACGTGCTTTCCCATTCGATAACTTTCATCTAAAAGACGCCACGTACAATCCATAAAAGGTAGAATTTCATCCGCTACTTGCATCAACTCATCATAAAGCATTTGAGAATCAATCTCTGCAACACCCATCCCACGCCGCAAAGCATTATGATGTCCCAAAAGCCGTTCGATCTTAGCCATAAGCGTTTCAGATTCTGCCAAATCCATCACACGGATAGCACGACGCCCCACCTTATCTTCATAAGCTGGACCAATACCACGCTTTGTCGTACCAATTTTTAAACCAGATAAACTGCCTTCACGAGTTGCATCAAGATCACGATGCAAAGAAAGAATCAACGGAGCATTTTCAGCAATACGTAAAATATCTGGAGTAATTTTTACACCCTGATCACGTAGTTTTTTTAATTCTGCTACAAAATGGTGGGGATCAATAACAACACCATTACCGATAATTGATAACTTCCCACGAACTAAACCAGACGGTAAAAGCGATAATTTATAACTAACCCCATCAACAACCAATGTATGACCTGCATTATGCCCCCCTTGATATCTCACCACAATATCTGCCCGTTCAGACAGCCAATCTACAATTTTACCTTTGCCTTCATCACCCCATTGTGTACCAACAACTACTACATTGGCCATAACTTTCTCCGTCGCGTTTTGTCAAATAAAACCAGCATTCAAAAACAAATGTCTCTTTATAACGAAACCTTAGAGCAAGTGCGACTCTTCATTTCAGCTTTTTTCCAATCTTTAAGTCATTAAATTTTCAGATTCACGATAATAAAAGGCAAAAAAATACTAGGATTATAAAATACATCTTTATTTTAAATCTGTCATTTTTTCACAAACAGTAAAAAATTGAGCGCTTTTAGTAGTTTTGTCGTCAACACTTGACAAAGCTTCCATCCTCTCTCGTAGTTTTTTACAATCTATGTAGCATTTGCAAATTGTTTATACGATATAAGAATACAAAAGATTATGATAATCTCCCGTATTCTTTTTTCTGGAAAAAACGCATTATAAAAATCGCTAGGAGCGACTTAAAGTCGGGCTTTTTCAACTTGAAATGCCCATTCAAGCCATTGTGTTAAAGTTTCAAGATCAGAAGCCTCAATCGTTATACCCGTCCAAATTCGCAGTCCCGGAGGAGCATCTCGATACGAACCAATATCATAAGCAGCCCCCTCCTCATCAAGACGATTCACCAACGCTTTTATAAAAGATACCCGCTTTTCACTCTCTAAAGCAGTAATAACTGGATCAACAATATCCAAACAAACAGATGTATGAGAACGTACATGAGGATCTTTTGCCAAATATTCTAACCACGGAGTTTTACGCACAAAAGCATCAAGTACAGAAAAGTTTTTCTCAACGCGCGCCATTAATGCCCTTAAACCTCCCTGCGCCTTTGCCCATTTCAAGCCATCAAGAAAATCCTCAACACATAGCAGAGAAGGTGTA